>CAYVYW010000004.1:0-102463 GCA_964456065.1 uncultured Geobacteraceae bacterium | reverse complement strand
CTATAGTGCAGTCGGCTTCTGACGTTCAGTGCAGCCGTCTTCTGAAAACGACAAGATGTTGCTAGTTTTGCGTGTTTATGTTGTCACTTTATCAGTACTTTAAACTATGTCTTGCAAAATGTCACGATGTTGATTAAGTGACAATTGGTTTATTCGCGATGACGTCAGGAGACGGGATGAAACTCAACTGGAAAAGGAAAGAGCTGAAGCAGCGGTGGACCTTGTCAGCCGAGGAGTGGAAGCTGCTCAAGAATAAGACTGGCCCAACTCGGCTGGGCTTTGCAGTGCTGATGAAATATTTTCACATAACGGGGCGATTCCCCGATGGCCCTCGTGAAGTACCACGAGATGGCATCCGTTTTGTTGCAGACCAGCTTGAGTTGTCAATCAAAGAATGGCGAGAGTATCCGTGGAGTGGACGCGTTACCACATATCACCGCAATGAAATTCGCGAGTTCTTCAGTTTCCGAAAGGCGTCCCTCCACGATGCAAAGGCGATACAGCGTTGGCTGACAGCCGACCTCCTCAACAATGAACACCGGCCGGACCGTCTTCAGGAAGCAGTGTTAGAACGATATCGGCACCTCCACATTGAACCTCCTACCATGGACCAGATCAACAGAATGATCCAGTCCGCGATTGCCGATCATGAAATGCGGTTCTGTAATTCTATAGGGGGAAATTTCAATGCAAGAATGACCGATCGCATGAACAAACTCTTGCAGCTTCAGCCCTCGGCCGATGGGGAATGGACCGCCTGGCAGAACATCAAGAGCGACCCAGGCAAGGCCGGCTTGGAAAGCATCAAAGAGGCGGTTGCCCGCTTGAATTCCGTGAGAGACATCGGGTTGCCAGCCGAACTTTTCAAGGCGGTCCATCCAAAACTCCTGGAGCGGTACGCCAAACGGGCTACCGTAGAAGAACCGTTCGAACTGAGGCGCCATATGGCCCCTCTCCGCTTGACGCTGATGGCGACCTTCCTCCACCGCCGGGAAGAGGAGCTTACCGATCACCTGGTAGACCTGCTGGTTGAAACCGTCCACAAGATGGGCAAGAAAGCTGAAAAGCGCATCGACGATAGCCTGGGCGACGCCCTTCAGAAGGCTCCCAGCAAGATGGCAAAACTCTATCGGATTGCCAAGGCTTCGGTAGAAGCTCCCCAGGGTGTCGTTGAAGAGGTGATCTTTCCCGAAGCCCCTGAAAAATGGCTTCTCACCCTGATCCAGGAGGTAGAGGCCGGGTCGGGATATACTGGTAAGGTCAAGACAGCTTTGCAGCGCTCTTACAATCATCACTACCGGAGAATGCTGCCGGATCTGCTGGACAATCTGGAATTTTGCAGCACAAACGCCCAGCACCAACCGGTGTTGCAGGCTCTTGTATTGATAAAATCACAGATGGAACTCAGGAAGCCCTTCTTTCCGGAAGGTGTTGAGATCCCACTGAAAGGTATCGTACCGGCAAACTGGATGCCGCTGGTCGTAGAGGACGGAAAGGTTCACCGGATCGCCTACGAGATTTGCGTCCTGAAGACGCTACGCGAGCAACTTCGCTGCCGGGAAATCTGGGTGGTGGGCAGCCGGCGGTACCGCAATCCGGAAGAGGACCTGCCTCAGGATTTTGAGGATCGCAAGGAATACTATTTCGCGGAACTGGATATCCCGATGGACGCAAAGACGTTCACCGCCTCTCTGCGGGAGGAGTTGACCAACCACCTGAAAACCCTTGACGAAGGCATATCTTCTAACCCCAAGGTGAAGATCGTCTCCAAGAAGGATGGCCACAAAATATCGATTACCCCCTTCGAACCACAAGCCGAACCGGAGAACCTGGCAACGCTCAAGCGGGAGATTACCCATCGCTGGTCCGGAACCAGCCTGCTCGATATGTTGAAAGAAACTGACCTGAGGACTGACTTTACCCGGTTCATACAAAGCGGCACCGAACGCAGCCACATGGACAAGGCCACCCTTCAACGCAGACTCTTACTTTCCCTGTTCGGAATGGGTACCAATACCGGCATCAAGAGTATGGAGTCGCTGCCGGACGATGACTATAAGGACCTGCTCTACGTTCGCCGCCGGTTCATTTCAAGCGAAGGATTGCGCCAGTCCATCGCCCAGGTGGTGAACGCCACCCTGGCGGTACGGCAACCGGGGATATGGGGGGATGCCACGACAGCCTGCGCCGCAGATTCAAAACAGTTCGGGGCCTGGGATCAGAACCTCCTGACTGAATGGCATCTGCGCTATGGCGGTCGGGGGGTCATGGTTTACTGGCACGTCGAGAAGAATGCAACCTGTATCTACTCGCAGTTCAAAAGGGTTTCATCATCGGAAGCCGCGGCAATGATCCAGGGGGTACTCCGGCATTGCACCGAAATGGAGGTTGACCGCCAGTTTGTGGACAGCCACGGACAGAATGCGGTGGCCTTCGCGTTCTGCCGACTGCTGGGGTTCGACCTGATGCCTCGGCTCAAAGGGATCAACCGGCAGAAACTGTACAAGGCAGAGAGTGGTCAGAGTTTTCCGAACATCAACGCGGTGATAGCAAACAAGGCGATCAACTGGGAACTGATCGAAGAGCAACTGGATACCATGGTAAAGCACGCCGTTGCCCTGAAAATGGGAATGGCCGATGCGGAGAGCCTTTTACGGCGGTTTTGTCGAAACAACAGTCAGCACCCTGCCTATAAGGCGTTGGGTGAGTTGGGGAAAGCCATCAAGACCATCTTCCTTTGCCGGTACCTGAATTCAGAAGAACTGCGGCGAGAGATCCACGAGGGCCTTAACGTGGTTGAGAGTTGGAACAGCACCAATGGCTTCATTTACTACGGCAAACGGGGTGAGATTTCGACGAACCGAAAGGATCACCAGGAGATGGGCCTGCTTTGTCTGCACTTGCTGCAAGCGAGCATGGTCTACATAAATACCTTGATGATTCAGCAGGTGCTGAAAGAACCGGGATGGGTGGAACGGATGACACCGCGTGACCTGGCAGCGCTGAGTCCTCTAATTACCCTGCATATAAACCCCTATGGGCGATTTGAGCTGGATATGGAGGCTCGGCTGCCGCTTGCGGCTTGAACGAGTAACCTTCAGCAAAAAATGTATGCACTGGCGAGGAATAAGTAAGTAATACCGTTATGTTGTAAAGAATATTTAGTGCTACTTTGCGCTTGGTTGCACGAATGTTGGGTTTAGGCCTTGTTGGTTGGTAATGCGTAGTGTTTCAATGCGCTGAATGGGGCCGTCCCAAACGGTTTCTATATGGCAGCTCATGATTCGCAGCGTTTCGTCGATGCCGATGAACAGCCTTCGGTTAAAAAATGTCAGGGCCTGTAATTGAAAATCATGATCGCCATACCACGTTGATTGGGCTCCTGAACGCTGCAATACTTCTCTTGTGTCTACCCATGTCTGCCAATTTTGCAGTAAGAGTAGCTCATGAAAGGGGCCTGCACCGGTCAGGGGAATGCGAGATGCAACCTGAACGGGGAAGCGGAGATGTTTGTAAAACGGAGATAGTGCGAAATAGGGGTGAAAAGGGATGTCTTGAAAATGGACAGTGTCTCCTTCCCGAACAAAAAAGCGGGCGAAGCCATGGTGGGGCTCTATGGCGACAATGCCTTGCATCGGGGCAACCCTGTGCTTTGAGGACATATCGGTACGCCCTACCTTGGTTCATGGAGATGAGCATCCTCGTTCATGAATACGGTGGTTTGGGAAGATGGTCAAATAAAAAGAGCAGTATGCAATGCATACTGCTCTTTTTATATTGATACTATTAGCAATGCTACTTGGCGTGCTTGGCAAGATAACTGGCAACACCTTCACTGGTTGGCTTCATTGCCTCGTCGCCTTGCTTCCAGTTTGCTGGACAGACGTCGCCATGGGTATCCGTAAACTGCAGGGCGTCAAGCATACGCAGGGCCTCGTCAACACTGCGCCCCAGTGGGAGGTCGTTAATAACACAGTGACGCACTACACCTTTCGGATCGATTAGGAACAGGCCGCGCAGTGCAACCGTAGCTGGGTGCTCAATGCCGTATGCTTTGGTTATTTCTTTGCTGATATCGGCAACCATTGGGAATTGAACATTGCCAATACCACCATCATCAATAGCAGTATTTTTCCAAGCTAGGTGTGTAAACTTAGAGTCAACGGAGACAGCAATAACTTCACAGTTGCGGCTTCTGAACTCATCAAGTTTTTTATTAAAAGCTAAAATTTCTGAAGGACAGACAAAGGTAAAATCAAGGGGGTAGAAGAGCAGGTAGACATACTTCCCTTGATAGCTAGAGAGAGAAAGTTGGCCAAAAGAGTTGTCAGCCATGACGGCGTCTGCAGTGAAATCAGGGGCTTGTTTCGTTACTAGCGTGCAAAGTGACATGATTCTATCCTCTTTAAATATGAAATAGATGCTACGTGTGGGAAAAGTAGCAAGGGATAGTCATCTTGTCAATAGGATAAATTAGGTCTTGTTTGTTTTTTAAAGGTAGGGGGAGAAAAGGCGTGCAAAGCCGTCACGTAGACGAACGGCAAGATTACGACTGTCCATTTCCCTAAGGCTTGTCCGGTGTGAGAAGTTGAGGACATCGTCGACATATTGATTAAGGCTCTCGGCCAAGTAGGTGTCATATATTGCCATATTCAGCTCAAAATTGAGGCGGAGGCTCCGTGTGTCAAGGTTTGCGGAGCCAATGAGCGACCAAAGGCCATCAATAGTCATGAGTTTGGTGTGATTAAATGGTGGTGGTTGTTCAAAAATGGTCACACCGTTTTGTAATAATTCCCAATAGCTTGCCCGTGAGGCCCAACTAACAAAGGGGAGGTTACTGTGCTGAGGGAGAATAATGGTAACATCTACACCACGCAGCGCGGTTGTTTTTAAAGCGGAAATCATAGCTCGGTCTGGGACAAAATAGGGGGTCATAATCCAGACACTCTTTTGAGCCACCGATAATGCACCGGTAATGAGCGATTCAAGCTTGCGATGATTCCGGTCAGGGCCATCACTAATTACCCGTACGACTGCTTCGCCTGCCGCCACAGTGCCTTGTGGCAGCGGGGTAACGGCAATTTTTTCCCCTGTCACAAAATGCCAGTCGTCGATAAACGACTGCTGGAGTTCGTGAATGGCGGGACCAGAGATTTGAAAGTGAATGTCGCGTGTCCCCTTATCTGCAGTAACTTGAGTAATGCAGTGGTTCGAGCGTATGTTCATGCCACCACTGAACGCAAGGTTGTTATCTACAATCAGTAGCTTACGGTGATTGCGTAAATTAATGAAGGGGCTTTTATGTAGGGGCAGGTAGGGATGGACCTCAACAGCTGTTCCGAGCAGCGCTTTGCGTATGGGAAGCTTGCTATAGAGTTCGCCTAGAGCATCTACGATAATACGCACGGAGACTCCCCGTGATGCTGCCGAGGCTAGTGCCTTGGCAAAGGCCTCACCAGCTCCATCACCATCGAAGATATAACTGCTCATGTGAATGCTGTGTTGTGCCAGATTGATAGCCTTGAGCATTTCAGGATATGCCTGCTCACCATTAAAAAGCGGTAAGATAGTATTCCCGTTGAGTGCCCGCGTTCTTATGATGTTATCAGCAAGGTGCTCAAGTTTCCTAAACGATCTGAAACGTTCAGGTAGTGAGTAGGCTGTATCGTGTGGTGTTTGCAGTGCTCTGCCGTGGGTATGGAGTCCTCGGTGAAGGCGGTGTGCTTTCCTGCTGATGCGATTGATGCCTAAAAGCCAGTAGGCTAAAGGTCCGAATAAAGGAACCCCTATATTGATAAGTAACCAGACCAAAGCAGAGCGTGGGTCGCGCTTGTGTAAAATAGCATGGGCTGCACCCAGCAGACTTAAGATGACAAGTGTGCTCCCAAAAGTGATAAGAATCACTTCATCAAGTATGGAGTTGTCACCCCATTTCAAGGTAGATCTCACCATTTTCGATTACTACGGGCCAGGTTTTCAAAGTAAAATCTGGGTGCTCAGCGCAGAGGCCGTTTAAGAGCTTGAAGCGGTATCCATGCCGTGGGCAAGCAATATAATCATCCTTAACAATTGCCTGCTGTAGTGGTGCTGCCTGGTGGGGGCACTCCTTCTCAACCGCATAGATACTGCCCTTTTGATTTACCAGTAGGATGGAAATACCGTTAACAGAGATTTCTCTTTTCATGCCTGCAGGCACATCTGAAACCTTTCCAACAAGAATCATGTACAACCTCCTCTGCACGTTATGCTGCTTATCATCATAACTGCCCGTTTCGTTACCTTTTAGATATGTTTTGGTGCCCAATAATTGGGCAGGCAAGCAGGTGTCACGCGAATTAGTTGTTTGTAAATTGCTGTTATGACGTGTTTTTTGTTTTTGGCATGCCAGATGCTTTATGGGTCTGTACGCATCGACATGCTGAATGAAATCTCTTGCTAAACTTTTACTGCTAACGCAGGTCAATGGCAACAGAAGAATCAGCGGTGCCACAATTACGAACAGGGAGGATACTATGAAACTTGTGGAAGCGATCGTTAAGCCTTTCAAGCTTGATGAAGTCAAAGAGGCGCTCATGGAAATCGGTATCGAAGGGATTACCGTCAGCGAGGTAAAAGGCTTTGGTCGACAGAAAGGACACTCCGAACTGTATCGTGGCGCTGAGTATGTCGTTGACTTTATTCCGAAGGTCAAGATTGAGCTGGCGGTAACTGATGAGCAAGTGAGCCAGGTCGTTGACATCATACAGAACGCCGCTAAAACCGGCAGGATTGGTGATGGCAAGATATTTGTTCTCGGTCTTGAAGAAGCCGTTCGGATCAGAACTGGTGAAACCGGCGCAAACGCTATTTAGATACAGAGATACAGAGGAGGTATTTTATGAAGCTGAAGAACTCAATTATTGTAGCAGTGCTCTCTCTATGTACGGTCCTGGTGCCTTTGGCCGTCATGGCAGAAGAGAAAAAAGAACCCATCGCTGTCAGTACTACGGTAGCGGCCCCAGAAGCAGCCGCTCCTGCAGCAGTAGCCTCTCCCCCGGCAACTGATCTGCCTGATGTCAAGCCGGTATTGAATACAGGTGACACTGCTTGGATGCTGGTCTCCTCCGCCCTCGTCCTGCTTATGTTGCCCGGCCTTGCTCTGTTTTATGGTGGTATGGTTCGGCAGAAAAACGTGCTTTCTACTATTATGCACTCATTTGTTGCTATGGGCATTGTTGGTGTTCAGTGGACTGTTGTTGGATACTCTCTCGCTTTCGCGCCTGACTTTGGTGGGTATGGTTTAATCGGTGACTTCAGTAAGGTCATGCTGAATGGTCTTGTTATAATGAAAGATGCGGCTTCTGGTACGGTTGATTGGGCTTTGTTTCAAAACTACACAAAAGAAGCAAGCGCAATACCAGAAATGGTTTTTGCTATGTATCAGGCCATGTTCGCCATGATTGCAGTTGCCTTGATTTCCGGTGCTGTTGCTGAGCGGGTTAAGTTCTCGGCCTATTGTCTCTTTGTACTGCTGTGGACTACCTTAGTCTATGATCCGCTGGCTCACTGGGTGTGGAACTCTGGCGGATGGTTGTTTAAAAAGGGCGCACTAGATTTTGCAGGCGGAACCGTTGTTCACCTATCATCTGGTATTTCCGCTCTGGTCTTCCTTGCCTTTCTTGGCAAGCGTCATGGATTCCCTAACGAGCGGATGGCTCCCCATAACCTGCCGCTGACTCTGCTGGGTGTGGGCCTACTCTGGTTCGGCTGGTATGGCTTCAATGCGGGTTCTGCGGTTGTGGGTGTAAATAACGCAGATGCTGCTGGTGGGTTAGCTGGTCTGGCTTTTGCTACAACAACGATCGCCCCAGCAGCTGCAGGTTTGTCCTGGATGTTCGCAGAGTGGATTCATGCGGGGCGTCCTTCAGCGCTCGGCTTCGGATCTGGTGTTGTTGCCGGCCTCGTCGTCATTACACCAGCTGCGGGGTTCGTACAGCCTGGTGCTGCATTAATCATGGGCGTTTTAGCTGGACTGGTCTGCTATGGTGGTATTCTTTTAAAAGCCAAGTTTAAGTACGACGACTCACTGGACGCCTTTGGTGTTCACGGTATTGGTGGTACTTTCGGTGCTCTCGTGACGGGTGTTTTCGCAACAGTAGGCGCTACTGGTTTGATGTCGGGTAACGTCAAGCAGTTTGTAACCCAGGTTGTTGCAGTTGTGGCTGCAGCTGTTTATGCCGTTGTTGTTACTTTCGTGATAACGTTCATCCTTGATAAAACAATTGGGCTACGTGTAGAAAAAGAAGATGAGATCATGGGTCTTGACCAGACGCAGCACAGTGAGTCAGGCTATAATATGTAAAGACTATACGATGTACGTAAATACGAAAAACCCAATATTCCGCGGGGTGCCCAGTTGTATGGGCACCCCGTTGGGTTCAGAACTAAAAAAACTTGCAAATTTCACGAACTAGTGATAGTTAACTTGTTCTGTGCCGAGGTGGTGGAATTGGTAGACACGCAAGATTCAGGTTCTTGTGCTCGCAAGGGTGTGCTGGTTCGAGTCCAGTCCTCGGCACCAATTTGAAGTTACAGTATATAAAATATATGTTTAGAGTCTAACCGCTTTTGGCACGTTAATCTGTGCAAAAGCGGTTTTTCTTTTTTGGGCCGGTATATGCTTTTCAGTTTTGAGTTTCCAGGGCCGTACTCCTTTTGGCTATAACATCTATCGGTTGTTTTCTTGAATGCACCCTAAGCAAATTCCCTCTGTGAGATCCTGCATTATCTTTATTGCCCCTAGCTTGTTTTTTGTGGCGCCTATGTGACAGCTACCTATAAATTCTAAATGTCGGCTCGATCCTCCACGTGATGAGTTGTCATGTGCTCATCACCGGCGCCCCCTTACTTTCCTAGGGGGCGCTTTTCTTTGAATAATCTGAAATTCTTAAATGTTGGCAATCAGTTGCCTCTTGTTTTTAAGTCGATATATTGCTATGTTAAGTCGCTAATGCAGTTTTAGCAGGGGTTGCGAGTTACAGTTAGATCTCATTCTTTTTCTAACCTGGTTGTAATGTGCTGTTCACCGTGTCACCAAGGCTTTCTCATCACCTTGTAAGTGAGAAGGCTTTTTTATTTAGAAGGGAAGCAATGCCGATAGATTTGCTTAATGTTGAAAAGCCGGCCAGATATATGGGTGGTGAGATGGGGGCGACCACAAAGCCAACGGCTTCTTTGCGGTGTGCTTTAGCATTCCCTGATGTTTATGAAGTCGGCATGAGTCATCTTGGCTCTAGGATTCTTTACGCCATTATCAATGGGATGCCTGGTATTGCGGCTGAACGCGTCTATGCGCCATGGCCAGACATGGAAGCCCAGATGCTACATTCTGGCACAATCTTGTCTACGTTAGAGTCGAGCACGCCGCTTTCGGACTGTGATATCGTTGGTTTTACCCTGCAGTATGAGCTCGCTTGTACCAATATCCTCGCCATGTTACAGCTTGGCGGTATTCCTTTGCGGGCCAGTAGTCGAAACGTTATGCACCCCATCATTATAGCTGGCGGACCAGGGGCTTATAATCCAGAGCCCCTCGCCCCGTTCTTTGATGCCATACTTCTTGGAGACGGCGAAGAAGCTGTCGTTGAGATCGTTGAGGCTGTTAAGAAATGGAAGGAGTGTGGGTCGTTAAACAAAGAACAATTACTTGAAGAACTATCAAGTATTCAAGGTGTTTATGTCCCTTCTTTCTTCCAGGTGCGCTACAATTGTCAAGGAGAAGTTCAGGAAATTAAGGCGCAACGTCAGGGATATACTCGTGTAAAGCGCCGCTATCTTCATAATCTTGATACAGCACCCTTCCCCATCGACCCAATTGTGCCTTTCATGAAGGCAATTCATGACCGTGTAGCAATTGAAATTGCCCGTGGTTGTACCCGTGGCTGCCGTTTTTGTCAGGCTGGTTATATCTACCGCCCATTACGGGAACGTCACCCTGATACCATCAAAAAACTGATTAAACAGTCACTTGTGGCATCTGGGTATGATGAAATCTCATTACTCTCTCTATCAACAGGTGACTATAGCTGTATTGGTGATCTGCTTCAGTCGCTCATGAAGGAGTATGAGCAAAGCCGCGTTGCTGTTTCGTTACCTTCCCTACGTGTTGGGACCCTAACGGAAGAGCTGATAGATGAGATAAAAAAAGTTCGTAAAACGGGTTTTACGTTGGCACCTGAAGCCGCAACGGAACGGATGCGCCAGGTTATCAACAAGGGTATTGCTGAGGAAGACTTAATTGAAAATGCTTTTAACGTTTTCAAGGCCGGCTGGCGACTTATAAAGCTGTATTTCATGATGGGGCTCCCGACGGAGCGCCTCGAAGATCTTGCCGCCATTCCAGACCTTGCATCACGGGTGAAACGACAAGCAAAAGCTGCCGGCGGGAGTGGTGAGGTTAATGTTGCCGTCAGCACTTTTGTGCCAAAGCCCCATACGCCTTTCCAGTGGGAGCGTCAACTATCCATGGTGGAAACGAAGGAACGGCAAGTCCTTCTTAAAGAGACGTTACGTAAAAAGAAACTTAACTTTAAGTATCAGGATGCTGCATTATCCTTTATGGAAGGGGTTATTGCCCGTGGGGACCGTCGCTTAGCAGACGTTATTGAGGCTGCGGTGGCAATGGGCGCCCGCTTTGATGGCTGGAGTGAACATTTCTCTCTGCAACGCTGGCTAACTGCTTTTGCAGATGTACAACTGGATCCTGAATGGTATTTGCGTGAGCGGAGCCAAGAGGAAATACTGCCGTGGGACCATTTGGATGCAGGAATAACCAGAGAGTTCTTGCTGAAAGAACGTCAAGAGGCGTTTGCTGCCGCCGCAACAATTGACTGCCGTGATGGGGCTTGTTCTGCGTGTGGTGTCTGCGATTTCTCATTGGTCAAAAATGATACGGTTCCGACAGGTACACTGTGTGAGCCTGTGCACGATATGGCGAAGACAAAAGGCGAGCAGCAACGTGTCCGCATGCGTTTTAGCAAGACGGGCGTTCTACGGTATCTTAGCCATCTCGAATTAATAAACTTTATGACGAGAGCGGTTCAGCGTGCTGGTGTACCAGTTTGTTATAGTAATGGTTTTCATCCCCATCCACGGTTTTCCTTTGCGACGGCAACGTCGGTTGGGGTTGAATCATATGCAGAATATATGGATATTTTTGTACATGCCATGCCGGCTCTGGAGGTTATGCAGCGTTTAAACATGACCCTTCCTCAGGGTATGGAAATTCTTGCTGCCTATGATATTCCGCTCAAGGCGGATGCTCTGGCGCCAGCTATTGTTTCGGCGTCGTATACAATACAGATTCCAGGGCTTGATCATCATAAATTTGACGGTATGGTAACTAGTTTTCTAAAGTTAGAGTCCCATGTTTTGGTTCGGCACAAAAAAGGTCAGGAGCAGCATATCGATTTAAGGCAGGAACTGGTTCATGCCTATGTTGATGCAGAGGGGCTGCAACTTACAATCCGCAGAGGAAAGCCGCTTGAGTATATCCAGGCAATAACTGGATTAACGGGAGAGGCTCTTCATGCGGGCACGATACTTAAGAAGAATGTCCAGTTTTCTGATACATCGGAAGGCTGGTAGGGGGATATATGGCGTCAGAACTCGTAATTAATGTAACTGCTCAAGAAACACGGATTGCCTTGATTGAGAACGGCACGATTGCTGAGCTCTATATAGAAAGAACCCGTGAAAAAGGTATTGTGGGTAACATCTATAAAGGACGTGTTGTGCGGGTACTTCCTGGTATGCAGGCGGCATTTGTGGATATTGGCCTGGAAAAGGCCGCATTTTTATATGTAGCAGATGTTTTTGACGCTATTGAAGAGTATGAACGATTACTTGATGATACCAATCAGGCCGGTGCGGATGTCCCCCATGACCATCAGGACTTCAGAATTATTCATCCGATAGAAGAATTGCTACAAGAGGGACAGGAGTTGCTTGTCCAGGTTTCTAAAGAGCCTATTGGTACCAAGGGTGCCAGAATCACCTCCCACATCTCGCTTCCTGGTAGGCATTTAGTTTACATGCCGACGGTTGATCATGTTGGCATTTCGAGAAGGATAGAAGATGAGGTAGAGCGTGAGCGCCTCCGCGAGGCTGTCGAGCGTCTGCGAATCCCAGGGTCAGGGTATATCGTGCGGACTGCTTCTGAGGGAAAAAGTGAAGCAGAACTGACATCCGACATGGAATATCTTGCCGCTATCTGGGCAGAGGTTTCTCGTCAGCGCGAGCAGGCGCCTGTACCGAGTCTGATCCATGCTGATCTCGACGTGGTACAGAAGGTTTTGCGTGATATTGTGACAGAGGATGTCATGAAAATCATGGTCGATTCCCGTCAAGACTACGATAGAATTGTGCAGTTCATGAAAATGTTCATGCCAAAAATGGAATCTCGTGTTGAGCTCTACGATGAAGAAGAACCTATTTTCGATCACTATGGTCTGGAAGTTGAGATCAGTCGCGCGCTTGGCCGGAAAGTGTGGTTGAAATCGGGTGGCTACATAATTATTGAACAGACGGAAGCTCTTACAGCCATTGATGTCAATACGGGGCGTTTTGTTGGTAAGCACAATCTTGAGGATACAATTCTTAAGACCAATCTGGAGGCGGTGAAGGAGATTGCTTACCAGCTAAGGCTGCGTAATATCGGTGGTATCATCATTATTGACTTCATAGACATGGAAAAAGAAGTCAATCGTGAGAAGGTCTTTGCAGCACTTGAAGAAGCGTTACGTTGTGACAAGTCAAAGACAAACATCCTCAAAATATCTGAGCTTGGTCTTGTTGAGATGACGCGGAAGCGCGTCAGGGAGAGTATTGGGCGCTTGATGTGCGAGCCCTGTCCATACTGCGAGGGGCGTGGGTATGTAAAGTCTAAGACAACCATCTGTCATGAGATTTTTCGGGAGTTGCGCCGTGAGATGCTCGATATTCGCGGAACTAAAGTATTGCTGACGGTAAATCCTCAGGTTGCCGACCTCCTCTACGATGAGGAAAGGCGGGGCCTTGAAGAGCTTGAACGTAAATTCAAGAAGCGGGTAACTGTGCGGGCGAAGCCCGGTTTCCATCAAGAACAATTCGAAATTGTCATTAGCTAGCGTACAGCCTGTTTAAATTGTTCTGCCGCTTCGTATGTCATGATGGCTTAACTGCAGGGCAAAGGTCGCCATCGCTTCACGCATAATGTCAGAGACAGATTTTTGGGTTCTCATCATGAGATACTCCAGCTGCTCACGCTCCTCATCACTCACCCTCATGGAAATGACATTATAACGTGGATTCTCTCTCATTCTTCCCATAACTTCCTCCTTTTTGCAAACTGTATACAGTATTGCTAGGAGTGTGCCAAAAAAAACATCAGGGAAGAGAACCCATGATATCATGTTGTTAGGCTATAGTATACGTATAAGCTAATGGTAGTGGGGTGAAAATTGTGCGCCAAAAGCGGCACGCGTGAGTCATTAGTGGCTTGTATGCTGCTTTCTTGCCACCGCAATATTGTGTTTACTCAAAAGGCGGTAGAATGTTCTGCGCGGTATTTTGGCAAGTCGGGCGGCTTGCGAGACATTTCCCTGACTTTCTGTGAGGTAGTGTACGAGCAGGGCCTGCTCAACTTTGTCGACATGGGAAGCCCGTTCTGTTTTAAATGGTGCGCTACTACCCATACGACCCGCAGCAAGGAGTGTGCGAAAGGCTGAAGGTAAGAAGTCAAGATAGATACAGGCATCTTCAGTTAAAACCGCTGCTCGTTCAATTATATTCTGCATTTCACGAATATTGCCGGGCCATTGGTAGAGCTTCATGGCTTCGACAGCTTTGGACTCTATTTGGTGTAGTGGTTTGTTCAGTTTTTTACTCGCCATGGCAAGAAAATGCTTTGCAAGTATCGGTATGGAAGAAGGTCTTTCCCGTAAGGGGGGAAGTTGGATGGAGAATACGTTGAGGCGATAATATAAATCCTCACGAAACCAGCCTTCTTTTATGCCATCTTCAAGCGGTTTGTTGGTAGCCGCGATAAGACGTACATTAACTTTTTTTACGACAGTCCCGCCTACAGGTCGCAACTCCCCAGAATCTAGAACCCGGAGCAGTTCTGCTTGGAGCTTTGGGGTTATATCGCCTATTTCGTCAAGAAAGATGGTGCCGCCATCAGCCGCCTCAAAAAGCCCTTTTTTATCTGCAACAGCTCCAGTAAATGCCCCTTTTTTGTGCCCAAAAAGCTCACTTTCAAGTAAAGCATCACTAAAAGTTGTGCAATTGACCGTTACTAGCGGCCTGTCTGCGCGACTGCTAAGACGATGAATGGCTCGTGCTGTCAGTTCTTTACCTGTGCCGGTTTCGCCACGAATAAGCACGGTCGTTGGCGTTGGTGCCACCTGACGAATAAGCTGAATAACCGACGCGTTATCCTTTTCGTCACCAATCATGATGTCATCACCGACCTGGCGGTCCAGCTCTCGGGAGACAAGATCATATTTTTGCTGTAGAAGGCCTCGATCTTCTTCGATTTTCTTCAAATTATAGGGAAGGCACATGCTTATATCAGCGAGCCCTTGGTAGACGGCAACCGCATGCTCGCGACAGGTTGGATATCCACAGGCACGGCAATTAAGTTCATCTCCTTTCCCCTGTTTATCTGTTAGATGAAGAATGCGCTTAATATCATCTGGGCTAGGGGTGGGCAGCTTGACGCACTTATCATGAAAGCGTGCCGACAGATTTATGATAGGAGAGGGCTGAATGTAATGCTGTGCTGTTCGGTAGGGAACTGCGCCACTATTATATTTAATAATCAAGTTACGTTTGTACAGATGGGTAAGCTGTTTATTCTTGCCAGGGCCATCAATACAGCCACCATTGCAAAAGCGAAGGTCAACATAGCGTGGTGTGATGCGCTCAGCATGAAGGTCTTTGATAATCTCAAGTGTGTATTGCTCCCCTTCAGCGCTGACGGTCTCAGTGTCAAGAAAATCAGAGCTAATATTAAGCGCTTTGAGGGGGCCTCCGGCAAGGGTAAACATTCTGCCCTGATGGGGGTTTATGCCATCAAATCCAGCTTCAGCTAAGTGTTCTGGTGCTATACCGCGACGCTTGAAGAGCAACTCTAGCTCCGCATAGGTCAAAACAATATCTACGTCGTCACACTCCGCCTGGGGCTGCACTTCAAATTTAGCGGCAATACAGGTGCTGACATAGACAACCTTAGCATTTGTGCCTAAAGTCTGTTTAATGAATCTGCCCATGGCAATCATGGGTGAGACGACGGGGATGAGATTGGGTACCAACGAGGGGTAATGGCGCTCAACTAAATCGACAACAGCAGGGCAGTGGCTTGCAATGAGTGGTTTTGTCGTTGTGCTTATCTGGTCAGTATAGGCAGTCGCAATCATGCGGGCACCAAAAGCCCCTTCATGAACTTCATGAAACCCAAGGCTTTTGAGGCCGGCAACGAGTTGCCCGGGAGTAAACGCATGAAAAAAAGCTGGGAAAGAGCACCCCAATATGGCAACCACAGGGTCGCTTGATGTGAGAAGTTCTTGTGTTTTGACCATGCGGTCAACGACGACTTTTGCTTTTTGAGGACACTTTAGGCAGTTTCCGCAACCAATGCAACGCTCATACATAATTTCTGCATAACCACTGTCCACCTTGATGGCTTTCACCGGGCAGTTCCGAACGCAGGAATAACATGTTTTACAACGTTCTTTGTAGGTTATAATTGGTTGCATAGTGTTAGTATACCGCAACAAAGAAAACTGTGCCATAAAAAGCACAGTTCGATTTGAACGCTATAAAAAGGGGTGTTTGTTGCAGGGGGCTAGGAGCGTTTCTCTCGTTGTTCTTCTTCTATTTTGCAGTCAATACATTGGGTGGTTACGGGGCGGACCTTAAGGCGCCCTTCGCCAATTTCAGCACCGCAGTCTTCGCAGATGCCATAGGTGCCAGAATCTATGCGGTCAAGAGCCTCGCGAATCTTATTAACGAGTTTTCTCTCTCGATCCCGAATACGTAATTCGAAAGTCCGGTCAGATTCCTGGGTCGCACGGTCAGTAGGGTCAGGGAAGTGCTCGGCATCATCTGTGGACATGCCATGTACAGTCTTATCCGCTTCAGTGAGAAGGCTGCGCATCTCTTCTAAAAGCAGTTGACGAAACATCTCTTTTTTATCCGCGTCCATAGTACCCTCGTGCCAGAACGATATATGTCAATGTAAGTATTTTCAGTCAGTTCGTCTAGTAAAAAGTTACAAAAGCGTTGGAAGAATATCTAGAACGTGTGATGCGTACTGTATGGTGGTTTGGTCTTCGCTAAGCCGCTGTTTATTGCCGGCCGGGACAACACACTGGCTAAAGCCAAGCTTTGTTGCCTCGGATAGACGTAGTTCTGGTTGCGTTACCGCGCGGATCTCCCCTGCAAGGCCAACCTCGCCAAAGATAACCATATCTGGAGGGACCGCTTTGTCAAGGTAGCTTGAAGCTATGGCTATAAGAATGGGGAGGTCAGCAGCAGGTTCTGAGAGCTTTGCGCCCCCCGCAACGTTGACAAAGACATCTTGACTTCCCAGTTGGAGACCGGCCTTCTTTTCAAGGACTGCTAGTAGCAGTGCGACTCGGCTCTGATCAACACCCAGTGTTGTGCGGCGGGGTGTCCCATAAGCTGTTGGGGTTACCAAAGCTTGGATTTCTAACAAAACGGTTCGTGACCCCTCTAGGGTGGCTGTTACAACGGAGCCTGGCGTATTTAGGGGGCGCTCGGCCAAGAAGAGTTCAGATGGATTCGGTACTTCCATTAATCCGCCAGACTTCATTTCGAACACGCCGATTTCATTCGTTGATCCGAATCGGTTTTTAACGGCACGCAGGATGCGATAGGGGTGGCCGCGGTCTCCTTCAAAATAAAGCACTGTATCCACCATATGTTCAAGTACGCGTGGCCCGGCTAAAGAGCCTTCTTTGGTAACGTGTCCCACCAGTAGCGTGGGGGTACCTGATTGCTTTGCATAGGACATGAGTCTCCCGGCAGTCTCACGAACTTGGCTGACGCTACCAGGGGCTGATTCAATGCTGGTGGTCCAGATGGTTTGAATGGAGTCAATGACAACAGCCTGAGGTTGTATCCGTTCGCAGTGTTCTAGAATCTGCTCGAGGTTGTTCTCTGCCAGGACCATGAGGTTTGCGGCCTGCACACCAAGACGCTCGCCGCGCAGGCGCGTCTGTGCTGCTGATTCCTCGCCGGAGACATACATGATTATACCGCGTGGGGTGAGATGATGCATAACCTGGAGGAGCAACGTAGACTTACCTATACCAGGGTCACCACCAATCAGTACTAATGATCCGGGCACAAGCCCACCGCCCAGGACACGGTTGAATTCCTGAATACCACAATCTAACCTGTTTCCAGCCGAAAGAGGAACGTCACATATGGAAAGAGGTTTAGATTGGTGCACGCCGAGTTGGAGGCCGCGAGCGTGTTTTGTCTGGCTGATGGGAATGGACTCCTCAGTGAAGGAATTCCAGGTACCACAGTCAGGGCAGCGACCGAGCCACTTGGGCGATTGGTGTGCACAGTGTGCACAGGTATAATATGTTTTTTTCTTCATAATGTTTGCGTAAACTCTTTTTAGGGTAGTGTACCAGACTAGGCTATCGTGCTCAAGCTACGAATAGCTACTATTTGCGTCTTGTATACGGATTAAGGTAATGATATAATTAGAAGTTGTAAATAAAAAGCTTAAGGTGATGGAGATGACCGAAACCATAGAGATTAAAGACGGTATATATTGGCTGGGGGCAAGACACCCAGAATTGAGGGTCTTTGACGACCTCTTTCCAACGGAGCATGGCACGACCTATAATAGTTATCTTATTAAAGGTACTGAGAAGAACGTACTGATTGATACCGTAAAAGCAAAGTTTGTCGATCAGTTTCTTGATAAGGTTAAGGCGCTCATCCCACTGGAAAAGCTTGACTACATTGTGGTTAACCATGCAGAACCGGATCATTCAGGCTCACTTTCCTATCTTCTTGAACACTGTCCGAATGTAACGGTGGTGTCTACTCAGGCCGCTAAGAACTTTCTTGGTAACATGATGCATAAGCCATTTCAGTCCAAGGTGGTTAAGGAAGGTGATACCATAGAGCTTGGTGGTCGCACCCTACGTTTTGTAATGGCTCCGTTCCTACACTGGCCCGACACGATGTTCACCAAGCTCGAAGAGGATACGATTCTTTTTAGTTGTGATGCTTTTGGTGCCCATTTTTGTGCAACGAACGGCCATATTTTTAATGACGAAATGGAAGATTTTAGCTCTGCCCGTGAGTTCTATTTTGATTGCCTTATGCGTCCTTTCAAAGACAAGGTTCTACAGGCTATTGAGAAAATCAGACACGACACCATTACCATGATTTGTCCAAGTCATGGCCCTATATTGAGAAGAGATCCTTGGCAGGCAATCCACCAATACGAACTGTGGAGCAAGCCGACCTCTTTTTCGAAAAAAGTTGTACTGCTCTATATTTCTCCCCACGGGAATACGGAGAAAATGGCCCATGCTGTGGCTACAGGGGCTCGCCTTGATGGTGTTGAGGTAACGCGACATCACATTGTTGGTCTTTCTGAAAATGCACTTCGCCAACTGATGGAAGAGGCCGATGCCCTTGTCTTTGGTGTGCCGACGGTTAATCGTGATGTGCCAAAACCAATGTGGGATGTTCTTGCATTATTAAGCTCCGTAAAGCTCAAAACAAATATCGCCGCAATCTTCGGAAGTTATGGTTGGAGTGGTGAGGCTTGCAAAATGGTAGAAGAGCGTCTCAAGGGGATGGGCTTCAAATTAGTAACGGACCCGGTACGTACGATGTTCACGCCGACGGAGGAAACCTTGACGCTATGCAGAGAGCTTGGGGCACTGACAGCAGAGCAGGTGGCAAAGCGCCCTTAACCTTAATCAAAAAGAGCTGTTCAGGGGGAGGGCATCCTCCTGAACAGTTACCTCCCTTGCCAACGACTGACGAGGTTGTTCGGTATCACAAGACGATCCAGAACTTTAGAAACAACAAAATCAACCAATGCTTCGAAGCTTGTCGGCTTCTGGTAAAAACCTGGGCAGGCCGGCAGAATATCTGCACCTGCTTGATGAAGGGCCAACATGTTTTGCAGGTGGATGGCTGACAAGGGCGTTTCCCGTGGCACCATGATAAGCGGCTTACGCTCTTTCAGCATTACATCAGCGGCTCGCTCTATGAGTGTCGATGAAACACCATGGGATATTCGTCCGAGTGTCCCCATGCTACAAGGCGCTATAACCATATGACTCGGGCCAGCAGAGCCACTGGCGGCTGTTGCCCAGAGGTTATGGTTGTCATGTAGTACCACCGTCGTATTGTATTGATTGGCAAGCGCGCTTGCAAAGGGCTGGTCCATTGTTACACCGGTTTCATACTGCATAACAGCAGCCCCTTGTTCAGAAAGAACAAGGCCTAAAGGAATTTGTCTTTTGGCAAGTTCTTCGGCCAATCGCAGTCCATAGATGCTGCCTGATGCTCCGGTTATGGCTAATAAGATGTCCATGCGTATTACCTCAAAGAGAGATCCAGTACGGTTGCCAGCAGGAAGGTTATGCTTATGTAGCCGTTCATAGTGAAAAAGGCTGCATCTAACTTTTCCAAGTTGCCGCCCCGTAGAAGCCAGTGTTCATACAGTAGCATGCCCGTCATGCACAGAGCCCCTAGGCTAAACCATATACCCAGTCCGACTTGATATATTAGAGCTACTAAAAGGATAATAGTAATGAGGTGAAAAACCCGGGCAAGCCATATCGAACCCTGCACGCCTAAGCGAACAGGGATGGAGTGCAGTCCCCGTTCCCGGTCAAAGCCTAAGTCCTGCAAAGCATAGAGAATATCGAACCCTGCGACCCAAAAGAGCACAAGAAACCCTAACGTGATAGCGGGGGGATCAACGGAGCCACGTATAGCAATCCAGGCCCCAACAGGCGCGCCGGCAAGGCATATACCTAGAACGATATGAGCCATAGAGGTAAAGCGTTTGCAATAGGAGTAAAGAACCAGAAAAAAGAGTGCAAGGGGTGATAACGTTAAGCAAAGTGGATTAAGTTTATAGGCTGCCCATAGTAGTAGTGCGATTGATAGAACAATAGCAAATACAACGGATGAACGGGAAAGCAGGCCGGCTGGCAGGGCCCGTGAAGCGGTCCGGGGATTCTCAGCGTCAATTTTCGCGTCGATGAGGCGATTGAGAGCCATCGCTGCTGTTCTGGCACCGATCATCGCCAGGATTATCCATGTTGTCTGACTGAGCGTCGGTATCCCACCAGCCGCCAATAACGCAGCAGACAATGCGAATGGTAATGCAAAAATAGTATGGGAGAATTTTATCATCTCCAGAAAAACAACGAATTTATGATAGGTCCCTGTCATTGGAACAGAACTCCTTTTGCCAGTTAGCCAGCCGCTTGGTGGTTGTGATGGTTTCCTGTAGTGATACTCGTGTCTCGGTTGCATCAATACCTAAGCGCATCCCATCGGCATGCACGAGAAGGCGGCTTCCCCATAAACCTGTGCCTTGTGCCATCTGCCATAAAAGGATCTGGTTGTCATGGATGTTGACTGATGAATCCACTACAAGAATAATGCGAGCGTCTTTGAACCACGCAGTATCCCACAGTTTCTGTATCGCATCCTTTGCACGTTGCGCCGTGGGCTCTTTCAGAGCAAGAACGATCCCTTTATTAAACACCCACGCTGCTGGTAAGCTTATATCATAAAAACCTTCGATACAACCGGCAAGCGTAGCGGCCAAGAAGCGTTCCCAGCCACGCATCATTAAGCAATCCTCCTGCGGTGGCGGGCCAACGACAGTTGCGGGCATATAAAAGGGCGTTCTTTGATACCAGGCTGTGATAGTGATTTTGGCTGCAGCTCCAGAAGGGTCATAACTGCCTCTGAAATTGCCAAATGGTCCCTCGGGTAACTCTTCATGTAAGTCAACAAAGCCTTCAAGTACGACTTCGGAGTCCGATGGGACCAGAATGGGGCCGTGTGAGCAGGGGTAACGTTCCACAGGCCTGCCCTGAAGCCATCCGGCTAGATGTATTTCATCAATGGTGTCAGGGACTGGCCATGCTGCACATAAGGTAAGAGCAGGTGGGACGCCCATGGTAATGCTAATAGGCATTGGCTTTTGAAGTGCCCGGTAACGCTGGAAGTGCTGTTCTGCTCCACTGCCACGTTTCCAACGAATAGCCATGCTTTGTGGCCCGTGGATCTGGCAACGATAGATGCCACAGTTAGCGGCAGAGGTCTCTGGATCAATCGTATGTACGTTGCCGAGTGTTATATAGTGACCCGATCCTGCTGCCGATCCGTCATAAGGCCAATTTACTAGGGTTGGCAAATCAAATAGTGAAAACCGCGTCCGCGGCTCTA
This sequence comes from uncultured Geobacteraceae bacterium, assembly GCA_964456065.1. Lineage (GTDB taxonomy): Bacteria > Desulfobacterota > Desulfuromonadia > Geobacterales > Pseudopelobacteraceae > Trichlorobacter. The sequence goes on along the minus strand of CAYVYW010000004.1, from coordinate 80,965 downwards.
GGGCTGTTGGCCTGACGGCTGTAAGGGGGGCTAATTCGTTTGGCAGCTGAAGTCCGCGACTAGTGGTAAGGGGGAGAAAGCGCTGTTCTAATGAGGCAATGGATCCGGCGGCTAGTCCCATACCCAGTTCCTGGCGCCTAAGGGAACCGAGCAGGTTAGTTATAAGAAAGCCCTCTGCAGGGCTTGGTTCACGAAACAATAGTGCTGGCCCACCGTAGGGTTCCTGGCAGATGCGGCGTGTCAGGCCCGCTGCATCAAGGTTTCGTGAGACACCAGCCACCACACGTAGTTCTCCAAGCATCTCTAAGTTGCTAAGAAAACCCGCTAAAGCCGATGTGGTAGTGATGAGCGGGTTATCACTCATGATGTAAAATGTGGGACCAGAGGTTTGGGCAAGAGTGGATTTTCTGGAACAGGAGGTGGCGTAACAAAATTCTTTGCAGGATACTGTTGCACAGCACCCCTCATGAATTGCTCCCAGATAGGGGCCGCAATAGCGCCACCTGTAAAGCCACGCCCACCAGGCCGAGGTTGGTCATATCCCACCCAAACACCCGTGACAAGACGCGGAGTATAGCCAATAAACCATGCATCTCGATAATCATTGGTTGTACCAGTCTTACCTGCAGCGGGGTGAGCACTCTGGAAACGCTTCAAGCCTTTTGCTGTCCCATACATCAAAACATCTTTTAGAACATCTGTTACTTGATATGCCACATGCGGTGCGATGACCTGCTCCTTGGTAACAGGCTGTTCTTTATAGGTGCTGTCATTAAAGTTCCGGATGCTGATCATAGTACGTATATTAGGTTGCTGCCCTTCGGCAGCAAAAGGAATATAGGCTCTGGTTAAATCGTGAAGGGTCACTTCGTCGGTGCCAAGTGCATAGGATAATCCCGGTTGTGCAGGTGGTGTTAGTCCTACTTTACGACTATATTCGACGGCGACGGGGACGGTGATACTTTCTAAGAGCTTAACAGCAATAATGTTGTTTGACGTTGCGAGTGCTTGACGTAGCGTTAGGGTCCCATGGTGCTTGCCATCGTAATTCTGTGGCGTCCAGCGGGGTTGTCCCGGACCAGGGTTAAAACTTACCGCGTTGTCAACGAGGGTGGTTGTGTCTTGGCGCCCCTGCTCAAAGGCCGCAGCATAAATAATAGGCTTAATTGAAGAGCCCGGTTGACGCTGGGCAACCAAAGCCCTGTTATAGGGTGAGGCCTTAAAGTCGCTGCCTCCTACGGCGGCGAGCAAATTACCCGTATCAGCATCAAAACAGACCAGTGCTCCTTCAAGTGTGGGTGCTATTTTACGAACGCCGTCTTTTACCGCATTCTCTGCAATTTCTTGCAGTTTCAGATCAAGTGCAGCGACAATTTCCAATCCCCCTTGATCAATGATACCAGGCCCATACATGTCAATTAAGCGGCTACGGATCATTGAGAGATAGTAGCCTGCCTTGTTGAGTGGATAGGGTGCTGCCTGCTGTTTAAGAACCTGTGCCAGTTGGCGACTATTGATGGCACCAACTTCTTCCATCCGTTTTAAGACAATCAGTTTGCGCTGCCCCACCTGTTCTGGCTTTCCTAGTGGATTATAGCGCCCAGGGTTTTTGGGGATGCCTGCCAGTACAGCACACTCCGCTTCATTAAGCTGTTCAGGCAGTTTGTTGAAGTATATTCGAGCTGCTTGGGCGATACCCCATGCACCATTACCATAGTAAATTTCGTTCAAATACATCTCTAGAATCTGTTGTTTGGTGAATTTTTTCTCAAACTCAATGGCCATAAAGCCTTCTTTGACTTTACGATCCACAGTCTTTTGAGCTGTCAAATATCTGTTTTTAATAAGTTGCTGCGTTATGGTAGAGCCACCTTCGGCGAGCTTTCTCTGTACGACATCTTTTACAACAGCCCGGGCAATGCCACGTAGGTCGATGCCGTTATGCTCATAAAAACGTGCATCCTCAACGGCAACGATAGCCCGCTGCAGAAAAACTGGTATCCGTCGTATGGGGGTCCAGTAACGCTTTTCAGGCATGATACGGCCGACATATCGTTTTTGATGGTCAAAGACGGTAATGGAGCCATAGGTTTCGGGCAAAAGGGGATATGACGGTACAATATCGGCCGCAGACACGGTTCCAGACGTAATGATGATAGCAAGTGCTACCAGCGTAATCCAGCGCGATATAGGATAAAAAGACATAGTGAAAAACCTCAATCAGTGTGTTCGTACGCGGCGTAACGCTTCTTGATACATGGTAAGATAAGCTTCGCTTGCCGCCTCCCATGTGAAACGTTTCGTCATGCCGTTATGTTGCAGAGCTGTAAGCCCTTTTTTATTATGGAAATATGTCCAAGTAGCCCACCCGATGGTGTCATAGAGAGCGGCTGCAGTATGGCTATGGAACTTGAACCCATCCCCCGTAAGCCTTTCTTCATCAAAATTTTCTACGCTATCATCTAATCCACCTGTTGCACGAACTAGCGGTGGGGTGCCATAAGCTAGCGAGTACATTTGGTTCAGTCCACATGGTTCAAATGATGACGGCATGATGAAAAAATCGCTTCCCGCCTCTACTAGGTGGGCGAGAGGGTTGTCATATCCTATATAACAGCCGAGTTTGTTGGGATTGTTATATGCTGCTTCACCAAAGTAGAAATGTGCCCAGGGCTCTCCATTTCCAACAATTACTACTTGAATGTCTAAGGCCAACATCTTATGGAGTGCTTCAGCAATAAGATCCGTTCCCTTTTGTGGCACCATACGTGAGACGATGCCGAAGAGTGGTACATCTCGCTCTGGAAGACCGAACCGCCGCTGGAGCATCTGTTTACAAAAGGCTTTGCCCGTAAGGTTTTCTTTAGAATAGTGCGCTGGTATATAACGGTCATGCTCGGGGTTCCATTCCGTATAGTCTACGCCGTTTAAAATACCCCGTAAATCTACTTTACGATCAGAGAGGACACCCTCCAGCCCCCAGCCGAAAGCAGGCGTTTGTATTTCTCGGGCATATCCCCGGCTAACGGTATTTAAGAGTGTTGCGTGATAAATACCACCTTTAAGGAGGTTCACACGGTCATGGTGCTCCAGTTCAAGAAAATTAAAATGCTTCCAGTCGATGCCTAGCGTTTCCATACAGGCCGGGGGGAAATTGCCTTGGTACTGCATGTTGTGGATGGTCAGAATAGACGCTGTTGTCGCAAATCGTGGCTCTTTACGGTACAGAGTGTTGAGATAGATGGGAATGGCCGCTGTGTGCCAGTCATGGGCGTGGATGAGGTCTGGATTCCAGTTGAGAAACTTTGGTAGTTCCAATGTCGCTCTTGAGAGAAAAATGAAACGCAGGTCGTTATCCTGGAAACCTTCATTATTAACGCCGTAAATACCATCACGGCCGTACAGCTCCTCATGCTCAAGAAAGTAGACCGGTACCGTACTCTTGGGAAGGTGACCTTGCCATACACTGCAATACATCTGGCTGGACTTGCCCATGGGAACAACCAAAATACCCGGCAAACGTGTTAGCCCAAACAGTACAGGATCTATAGAGTAGTAACGAGGCATAACAATACGGACATCATGCCCTGCCTTTTTGATGTAGCGTGGGAGATCCCCGGTGACTTCACCAAGACCGCCTGTTTTAGCGAAAGGGGCCACTTCAGATGCGGCAAAAAGAATGCGTAAAGATTCGGCTCTTTTTTTTGACATAATAGGTACTCGTGTAAGCCGGTAAGGGAGTTAAGCTCGCAACAGTAGCTCCCCGAGGCGTAAAAGCTCATCAACCTCTTGCGTTAGAAAAACCTGACAGCCCGCAGCTGCTGGTAGTCTCAGATCAATATCGTATCGATCCCCCACGAAGAGAATCTGGTGCGGTGCAAGTGCCAACTCTGCGAGGATTTGCGTGAGCACCGTCGCGTCAGGTTTGGGAAGCCAAGTGTCATCGATGGTAATAATGCGATGAAAGACATGTGTTAAGTCGAGTCGCTGAAGAATTTTGCCGGTCAGAACGGCATTGTTGTTCGTAAGTAGCCAAGATGTATAGCGATGTTGGACCTCTTCCATCAGATGCGTTACATCCGGAGAGGGATGTATGTGATGAGTCGGGTCAATCTCATCAGCAAACCGTCGATGCATTTCCTGAATAGAGCCTCCAAGCGTCTCTATGGCGGAGGCAATGGTTTGTACGGTGCCGCGCTCCTTGGTTAACTCTTCGCGACGGTTTCTTAATGCAACGTCTCCTTCACCGGGTGAGCAGCCAAGTAACTGAGCAGTATAGTTGGAGACAGATTGCCACACGACCTGTTCAAACCCCGGTGACACATAGAGGGTGCCATCAAGGTCGAAGATAATTGCACGAATGTCCCGTGGCTGTATCATGGCTGTAGCCCCTTCATACAGCGCAGCTGCGCATTTTTAATATCTTTAGACTGTACCAGTACCCGGAAGGTATCCCCCATGCCCCCTTCAGGCATAATAAGTCGTTTAATTGCCAAACGGAACTTCAGCTTTTCTTTCTCTGATATGTCACGGGCTTCAGATGCTTCGAGTTCTTCGAGCATACCGGCACTCATAAGAAAACGAGACTGATCACCAAACCATAGCGTTGCAAGGCCAAGCTCTTCACCCTTTTCCATTAACGCACTAAAATTTATATGGGTTGTGATGTCTTGCTGACCAATTCTTATATAGGGGTTGTCTTCAACGGTATGGCGATAATAGCATAGGAGGGTGCCGAGGTTTCGTTCGGGAGCATAGAGCTGAGCCTTGGGCCATCCGTAATCAATGGTGAGGATAAAACCATCTTGCAGAACACTGACCATGTCTGAAAGCCAATCCAGAGCGGCGAGTGATATCTCCGCCTCTTGCCCCGGATGAAGCGGTATACCATGCGTGGTCAGATAGGAGGAAAGACGGGGCGTGGAAAGCGGTCCCTGCATGTCGCATAACTGTCCGTCTTCATGGGTAACGTATATTTCTTGGAGCCCTTGTGCTCCCATAATGACACGGTGCACTGGCATAGCATCAATGAGCTCGTTTGAATAGATTACCCCCCGCATCTTAATCGAGCGTGCCTCTTGAGGCGAAAGGGTTGTGAGTTTGCTACGGTGCTCAGCAAGAGTAGCTTGTTGGGCTTCAACTAAGCTTGGCTCCTGTTCTACAAGAATGATGGAGGTTGCGTTATAGCAGGCAGGGGCTGCCTGCTGTAGATAATCCATGATATCACATGCCAAGCGGCCATGACCTGCGCCAACTTCAAGCAGAGTGAAGTCTTGGGGACGTCCCATCGAATCCCACATGGTAGTTATTTCTCGGGCGAGAACACGTCCAAATGCTGCATGAACCGAGATACTCGTGTAAAAATCCCCACCAGAACCAACCTTCCTTCCGGCAGATGTATAATAACCATAGCCCGGCTCATAGAGGCAGGCTGCCATGAAATCAACGAACGGCATTGGCCCGTGTGTGGCTATCCGCTCAAGTACTATGCTTTCTAATGTATTTTCCATGGGTTTAATTATGCAGTCACATCACGTACGGGTCAAGTTCTTAGGTGTTTTTTTGTCGGTATCGTTGATTGAGTTCAAAGGCATGAAGCGCAAGCTCCCGACGTAACAGGGGTGGCTCTAAGAGCTCGGCATGACGCCCAAAAGAAAGCACCCAAGAAATTATCTCGAGGGTACCGGATGATGTGAAGGTTAGGAGTAGGCTGCCATCAGGCTGTCGTATGCACTGCTGCCCAGGGTGCCAGAGCTTATCCTCTACAAGATGGGCAATATCACCAGAAAATCGTATGGTAATCAGATATGACGCTTCCGACACGAGGCCAAAGGCATCATTAAAACAAGCCTGTGCTTGGAATTCAGCCGGGATTTCAAAGCGACATTTTTGTATAGAGGCGGAAACAATACGGTCAAGAGCAAAAAGTCGGGTTGCTTGCCGGTTATGGGCGAACCCCAATAGATATAGGCCTCCCCGAGCAAGGACGAGAGCATAAGGATCTAGTGTATAGTCCTGGAGGGGCTGCTGGCCTTTTTTGTACTGTATAATGAGTTGATATTGCAGCAGCAGGGCCTTACGGATAACTTCTTGGAGTTCATAATCGGGCGCCTTGATACTGACCCCCTGGAACCGTGGCAGCGCTACTGATGTTATGCGCTCAAGATGGGCAACAGACCGGGGAGGCAGGGAGGCATGCACCTTTTGAATAATATTTGTCAAGTCTTTACGAAAAACTCCCTCAGGGAGTTGGGCACTGAGCCCTTGGAGAATGTGAAGCGAGAGGAGTTCTTCAAGGCTGAAGGTGATGGCTTGCGGGGTATGGAACTGCGTCATAAAGGAATAACGGGGGCCATCATCTGTATTTTCGCTCACCAAGGGGTATCCGGCTTCTTCAATACGGGTCAGATCCCGGTAAATGGTACGTTTGCTGACACGGAGCTCATCGGCGAGTTCCTCTGTAGAAACACCTTTCCGGGTCTCTATCAAACGTATGACGGTATGGATACGGCCAGCTTGTGTATAGCGGCCTTTGGGACGCCCCTGTGTCATAGAAATTGGTTTTCACTCCTGTTGTTATCGGGTACTATTTGTCGAACAGATACGGGGAGGTGGCATGCTTGATAGTATAATAGTATCACATCTTATGCCCCTTTGGCCAATGGTCCTCAAGTACCACCTGTTAGTGCTTTTTGCAGTGAGTTTCTTAGCGTCAACTATTGTACCACTTGGGTCGGAGTGGCTCGTTATTGCATTGCTTGCAGCAGGCCTGCCGAAGCTTATGTTAGTACTTGTCGCGACATTAGGGAATAGCTTAGGTGGGCTCACCCTGTGGTACATGGGCGCTGGCTTTGCCCGTTGGTATGTTAAGGCCCGTGCAGCAGATACCCCCACAATGCTGAGAGCTCGCGACTGGTTTGTGCGTTATGGTAGTTGGAGCCTGTTGCTGTCGTGGTTGCCCGTTATCGGCGACCCACTGTGTTTTGTTGCGGGCTCGCTGCGTATTAATCTGCTACGTTTTGTAATCTTAGTGGCTACCGGTAAGTTTCTTCGTTATGTTTCTCTTGTTTTTGCAACAGACGCGTTGAGACTGTTATAGGGGGTAAAGGGTGCGTATTTTTCTCACAGGTGCGAATGGCTTTGTTGGCAGTCATATGGTAGAAGGGCTTTTGGAGCGTGGCCACGAGGTTTGTGCACTCACACATGTCCGCCGTGGCCATGCTGCAGTGCCGGGGGTTATCCCCGTTGTCGGCGATGTGAACGATGCGAGTAGCTACCAGGAGGTGTTAGCAACATGTGATGCGGCTATTCACCTTGTTGGTATTATACGGGAGGTTCGGAGCAGAAACGTTACCTTTGAGCGTCTTCACGTGCAGGCCACCGAGGCGATGGTTACTGCATCACAAAAGGCTGGCATAGGCCGATACATTCAGATGTCAGCTCTCGGTACGCGAGAAGGGGCTATTTCGGCCTATCACCAAACCAAGTGGGCGGCAGAAACGGTTGTGCGTCGGAGCTCAGTGCCGTGGACTATTTTTCGACCATCACTAATTTTTGGGCCACGAGATTCTTTTGTCAATATGCTTGCCGATACCCTACGTAAAACACCTATTATGCCAACAATGGGTGATGGACTCTACCGCCTTCAGCCGATTCATGTCAAAGATGTTGTTCGTTGTTTCCTCGATGCTTTGGAGCGAGAAGATACCGTGGGGCAGACCTATGCTATTTGTGGACAGGACCGTCTGAGCTATCGAGAGATTCTGGATGCTATATCCCATGCGTTAGGGAAAGCTCCTGCCCTTAAGCCAGCGCTTCCTTTGTGGCTCATGCAGCCTGTGATACGTTTGCTCCAAGGATTTGCAGCTTTCCCCATAACACAAGACCAACTACAAATGCTGTTGGAGGAAAACATTTGTGATGGTTTTTGGCAGCAGGTTTTTCCTGGGGAGGTTATCCGGTTTAATGAAGGGATTAAAGCCTATCTACGTCCTTAAAAAAAAGATTATTTTAGTGCTCGCGCCTGCTGCTGTTCTGTTCTTCGTAATGCAGATTCACGTGGTTTCTGCTGAGGCTTCCCAGCGGGAGATCCACACGGAGACGCAGCTTCTTGAAGCATTGGTGCTACAAGAAGCTACAACTGCGGGTAATGCGCTTGCGACATATTATGCCCCACGTTTTATTGGCCGCCGCACAACATCGGGGGAAGCCTACGATCCCCAAAAGCTGACGGCAGCTCACGCCGAGCTACCACTTGGTACTCTTGTGCTCGTTGAGAACGCTATTACAGGGGCTCAGGTAGTTGTTCGGATTAATGACCGCTGTTTACGCCGACGATTTCAGCTGATTGATCTGTCAGAGGCGGCAGCAAGACAAATTGGCATTTTTGGTAAAGGTGCTGCCATGGTTCGCATGCAACCGTATAGCATGAAGTCGGTTTTACATGAATTGATACGCTAGGGACTATTTGTGAAAATGGATGAGAAGAAACTTTACATCGCAGGATGTGGATATATTGGTGAGCAGCTCTCTCTGCGGGCACTCGCTGACGGTTGGGACGTCACCGTTCAGGTTCGCGATGAGAACCGAGCTGTTACCCTACGGTCAAGGGGGTGTGTGGCTGAAGTCTATGGCGCTGACGAACTTGATGATATCCCATCACTCAAGCGGATACATGGTGCGGTCCTTCTCTACAGTATACCTCCTCAAGGCGGGGGCACCATAGATATGCGTCTACGGGCAATGCTTGCAGCCTGTCGACGTGACGGGGTTGTTCCGACACGGCTCATCTACCTGAGTGCTACGAGTGTGTATGGTGATACCGGGGGGGAAGTGGTTACGGAGGCCTCTCCTGTCCAACCTACATCTGCAATGGGGAAACGTCGGCTTGACGCTGAAGAGTTGATGCAGGAGTATGCGGGCGAAAATGATGTGCCGCTTGTCGTTCTCAGGGTTTCGGCAATTTATGGTAAGGGGCGTTTACCTCTCATGCAAATAGCTCAAAGGCAACCGCTTCTGGATGCCTCCCTCGCAAAGCCCTCAAATCGGATACATGGGGAGGACCTCGTGCAGGTTTGCCTGGCAACATTAACCCATGGGCTTGGCGTCTATAATGTTAGTGATGGTAGTCCCTCGAGTATGACGGATTATTTTAACGCTTGTGCAGATGCTTTGGGTAAGCCACGACAACCACAGGTTTCACTTGAAGAAGCCCGTCAGTGTATGCCGCCATTGCTTTTTAACTATTTCATGGAGTCCCGTGTTGTTGATAACAGCCGTATGATTCGAGAACTCGGTGTTCGACTCCGTTATCCTGACAGCCGAGCAGGTATTCCTGCTTCATTATGAGACGCGTGATTGACGCTCCTTGGTAAGTATGCTTAAATCCTCCCAACCTTTTATTGCGTTTGTTGCTTTGGGTTCTAATCTGGGTGATCGCCACCACAATATGGCTCTTGCCCTGGAAAAGTTAGCATGTATTCCTGGTTGTACTGTTGTTGCTCATTCTGGGTGGATTGAGACGCAAGCGGTCGGTATGGAGCCTGATACACCCTGTTTTTTAAATGGTGTTGCAAAGATACGTGGAAAAGGCCTTTCTTCAAGGGACTTATTGGCGGCGCTACAGCAAATCGAACGTGGGACCTTTAAACGGGGAGACAAAGGACATAACCGTTCTCGCGCGATGGACTTGGATCTGCTCCTCTATAATGAAGAGGTGTGTAACTCTGTGGAGCTCATACTTCCCCATCCCCGCCTCCATCAACGGCGTTTTGTCTTGGAACCATTATCAGAAGTGGCACCAAACCTTACGATACCCACCATGGGTAAATCTGTGATAGAATTATTAATATCACTATCTGATTAGATACACAGGCGTTATCGTTGGATTAAGACAAGTTGTAACTACATACGTAAAGGAGATAACATGAAGTTTTTTATTGATACTGCTGATGTGGCTGAGATTAAAGCCGCTCATGCCCTTGGGCTGGTGGATGGAGTAACTACCAACCCTTCATTGATTGCACGTTCTGGCCGTAAATTTACGGATGTTATTCAGGAGATTGCGGCAATTGTCGATGGGCCTATTTCTGCGGAGGTTATTGCACTTGACGCAGAGGGTATGGTTGCTGAAGCGAAGGAGCTTGTAACCATACACAAAAATATTGTCATTAAACTTCCGATGACCCCTGAGGGCTTGAAGGCAACTAAGGTGCTGGCCGCATGTGGGATTAAGACAAATGTCACCCTGATTTTCTCTCCACTTCAGGCCTTGTTAGCAGCCAAAGCAGGGGCAACCTATGTCTCTCCCTTCGTTGGCCGACTTGATGATGTTTCTCAGGATGGGATGCAAATTATCGAAGAGATACGGACTATTTTTGATAATTATGGCTATACGTCAGAAATAATCGTAGCAAGTATCCGTAATCCGATTCATGTCTTAAATAGTGCTCTTATAGGAGCTGATATTGCGACTATTCCATACAGTGTTATGGTACAGCTTTCAAAGCACCCATTAACGGATGCTGGTATTGCAAAGTTTCTGGAGGATTGGGAAAAAGTTCCAAAGTAACTATGCTTGAAACCATTGCCGCACCCGAAGTATCTCTTTGGGTGCGGCTTTTCTTTTATAACAATCCCCGCTCAAAATTGAATACAGTTGTTCCTGGAAGCTGTCGGTTTGTCCGGTAAGCCCGCATAATAGTTTCTCGTTCTTCGGGTGTCGCCTCTGAAAGGTCTATCAACCAAGACACGGCTCCTTTTGCACGCAGTTGTTGAAGGTATCCCAATAGAGAGAATGGAGTTTCTGCGGTTATGGTCGTAAGACCATCTCTTCCCTTTAGGTGATACTGTTCTCCTCGGTCTGAAGTGAGTGGTACGCCTGAGGCGGCATCCTTTATTTTTATCTTAGTTGTCATGACGTCAATTGGAGCATAGATAGGGATGGTGACGGGTATTTTGCCAAGCAGGTTGCTCCAGTTTGCCATGTCATCCTCAAGATAACCGGTGATCCTTTGGATGCCATGGTCCTGCCATAGGGCATACGCCATGCTGTTAAGGGTAAAGAGCCGCGATCCCGCACTCAGAATGATCCCTTCGGTTGACTCGAAGAACATAAAGTGTGATGGGTTCGTTAGCTCAAAATGGCGGTGTCCGGCCGTCATTAGAAAGGTTATGGCATCGCGAAGACGTGGTAGATCATGGTCATAGAGAATAAATGGAATCTGCCAAATGACGGGTTTGTCTCCAGATGCATGTTTGTGCACGAAACGATTTAGTTCGTGAATGTTCGCGCGGTGAAGCGGTACAATGACAGCATCTGCTCCCTGAGAAATTGCCCACCGAACATCTTGAGTTGCGTCGACTTTTATGAGTAGCTCCTCGCGGAGACGATGGGAGGCCCTGAAATGGGTACAATAGGTATGGGCTTCTTGACGGCGCCGTGCGAGATCAGCGAGGCTCGTCTTTTGATACTCCTGCCCCACTTTCTCGTATAAAGAACGTCGTACCTGTTTTAACAGTGCAGGTGGTATGAAGAGGGCCGGAAAGTCGGGCGCTTTGAGGGAGCGGAGTGAAAAAGGTGTGTCCCCCGTTTCACTGAATCGTGACGCTAAGACCTGCTCGAGTGCTGCATGCCTTGCAGGCTCAAGGGGGCCAAGCTCAAATTGATAATCAAGGTGGATACCTTGTATGAAAACATGAACCTTTAAAGACCAGTGGTCATCAAAGGTTTTTTCTGCTGATATCATGAGGTCTAGCGACGTCTTTACTGGACCTTCGGCAGTGAGCCGCCGTAAGGCCGCCTCATCACTCATGCCAAAAGCATCGGCGCTGCCTACCTTATATACGATATCCCCAAGATGAGCTTCAAAGGGGCAAGCAACCGTTACTGTTGCACCAGCTTCAATGAACGGTACACGCTTTTTATTATTAAATAACTCCCGAATTGTCCACGCTTGTCCAGCTTGGTCGCTTTTGGGCTGTAGTCTGAGTCGATCACCTATGTGCAGAGCGACTTTGGTTGTAAAGCGGATATTGCCCTGCTGTTTCATGGTTATATCACCGCAAAAGCGTCCTGTACCACCGCGTATCCAGGGGTTCGCAATGTCTACGGGGGTTGCGGAGTGGAGAAACCCCTTTGTTGGTGTTCTGCCAAAAGATTCTTTCAGAAGCTCTTTACCCTGTTGGAGGGCCTGTGGATAATGTTGGGGGTCAGCATCTAAGACGGCTCGATAAGCGGAAACAACCTTATAAACATAATCAGCTGATTTCATTCTCCCTTCTATTTTCAGAGAGGAAATGCCAGCTTGGGTAATCTCAGGGACAAGATCGAGCGATGATAGGTCGTTAGGAGAGAAAAAGTATCCCGCTTTCCCTTTTTGCGTGTAGAGGCGTCTACAAGGTTGTGCGCAACGCCCTCGATTACCACTGTGCCCACCTAAAAGTGACGAGAAGTGACACTGGCCTGAAATGCAGAAGCAGAGGGCTCCATGGATAAAAACCTCAATTTCAGCCTTGGATGCCATACTAATGGCTTTAATATCCGTTAGCTGTAATTCGCGAGCAAGCACAACTCGTTCAAAACCAAGTGTTTCTAGAAATGAAACGCCGAGTTGGTTATGAATAGTCATCTGGGTGGATGCGTGGAGTGGAATCTCAGGGAAAAACATCCTGATGAGATGCGCAATAGCCAGATCCTGAACAATAACTCCATCGATACGCATTTTGCTTAAGTCGCCAAGGACATCTATCAGTGTAGAAAGTTCTTCTTCTTTAACTAAGGTATTCAGGGTGACATAGATACGTACGGAGCGGTTATGGGCATAGGCGAGCATGAGGTTCAGCTGCTTCATGGTAAAGTTCTTTGCCCGCGCTCGGGCCGAGAACTCCTTGAGGCCTAAATATACGGCATCAGCTCCTGCCTCTACAGCAGCGAAGAAGGCTTCCAGTGAACCGCAGGGTGCTAAAAGCTCAGGTGTTGAGCTGCTGAATGAGTCTTTCAATGTCAACCTTTCCAATTCTATAAACGTGCTTACAAAACTCACACGTGATTTCAGGTAATGATTCTGCGGTAAGCATCCCATTAAGTTCTTGGACGCCGCATAAAAGAAGAGCCTGCTCAACTTTTTCTAACGAGCAACTGCAGGAAAAGTGGAGGTTCGTCGTTTCAAGCATATGGTGGTCACAACCGATCAGGATTTTTTCAAGTAACTCGTGTGGCGTTACACCTTTGGTGAGTAGTTCGTGGAGAGGCGGAAGTTTTTGGATGCTCTCCATCAGCTGATCTACCACCTCCGGATCGGAAGGGGGTAGAGATTGAATCATAAATCCTCCAGCAATCTCTACTTCGCCCTGCCCTGAGAGTCTGACCGTTACACCAACGGCAGAAGGAGTCTGCTCGGAATCCGTCAGATAGTAGGCGATATCTTCGCCGATTTCACTCGTGTAAAGCGGAATAATACCAGTATACGGTTCCTTTAACCCAAGATCTTTACGAAGCGTTAAAAAGCCGGCTTTACCTATTGCTTCAGGCACACTTAGAGCTACAGCATTGGGGTTGCCGACGGTTCCCCGTAATGCGCCATCCCAGTCAGCTTCGACCACGATTTTTGCGAGTGGTCCATTGCCTTCAAGTTTTAAAGCAATCTTTTGCCCCTGCTTCAAGGTGCTACTGAGTAAAGCCACTCCAGTCAGGGCTCTCCCCAGTGCTATACTTGCAATGGGGGATGTTTGCTGCATGGTGACAACTTGTTGTGTAACCTTGGTTGTCACACAGGCGATAGCTCTAATACGTCCCTTCATGGCCATGGCGCGGGCAATATGGTCTTGCATGGGTTTATTCTCCATTGTTATTAGCCGAGTGCCACATCAAGAATCATCATAGTCGTGAATCCAAGCATTGCTCCCATAGTGGCAAGGTTAGTGTTGTCATGTCGCTGAGACTCAGGAATAACCTCTTCAACCACAACATAAATCATTGCACCGGCTGCAAAAGAAAGAGCATAGGGCAACATGCTGTGGATATAGACAACTAAGAGTGCACCAAGTACACCGGCGATCGGCTCAACAACACCTGAAAGCTGTCCATACCAAAAGCATTGCCAACGGCTTAACCCCTCCCGGCGCAAAGGGATGGAAACGGCAGCACCTTCAGGAAAATTCTGTAGCCCAATGCCAAGGGCTAAGGCGACGGCACCGCTAAATGAGGCGATGGGCATCGGCGAATCAAGAGCACCAAACGCGACACCAACAGCAAGCCCTTCCGGGATGTTATGTAAGGTTATGGCAAGTACCAGCAGAATACTACGCCGCCAGCTGGTTTGCACCCCTTCCCGCACAGCCCCTCCTGCATGCATGTGTGGGAGCAATGTGTCAACAAGCCAGAGAAACATACCGCCTGACATGAAGCCAAAAGAAGTCATGAGCCAGCCAGGGTAACCCTGCTTTTCACTGAGTTCAATAGCTGGAGCCAAAAGAGACCAAAAGCTTGCCGCTATCATAACACCGGCAGCAAACCCAAGCATCCCATCAAGGACCTTACGGTTTATTTCTTTGAAGAAAAAAACCATGGATGCCCCGAGTGCCGTTAAGAACCAGGTGAAAAGTGTTGCGCATCCGGCTTGTACGGTTGGTGATAATTCCACAAACCAGGTCTGCATAGAAAGCTCCTTTGAGAGTGTACTGTTTGTATAGCATGCTCTTGCTGAATCGGCAAACACTCCCCCAATGAACTTCTTACTTGAGATAATGCAAAAGGGGGGCACAAAGTGTGCCCCCCTCTCACAGCATCCTCTTAATATATGACTATTTTTCTTCGAAGTTTATGGCAGCTAGCTTCTGGTAGTAGGCATAATGTTCTTTGGCCCACTTACTGGCCTGCTTTAACAGGGCATCAGCTGACTTCGGATTTGCCTTTTTGAGCATACGATAACGGTTTTCACTGTTGGCATATTCCATAAAGTCAATGCTTGGTGCTTTGCTGTCGAGCTGCAGAGGATTCTTCTGCTCTGCAAGGGCTAATGGATTGTAGCGATAGAGTGGCCAGTAGCCGGACTGAACAGCACGACGCTGTGCATCTACACCGGATGTCATGTCGATACCATGTGCAATACAGTGCGAGTAGGCGATGATGATGGATGGGCCATCAAACGCCTCTGCTTCTAGCATTGCCTTGATGCACTGACCAGGGTTCGACAGTGCAACGGTTGCGACATATACCGTGCCGTACGACATGGCAATCATGCCCAGGTCTTTTTTGGAGACAGGTTTACCACCTGCTGCAAACTGTGCAACGGCGCCCAGCGGCGTTGATTTTGAAGCCTGGCCACCAGTATTAGAATAGACTTCAGTGTCAAGGACAAGCAGGTTGATATTCTTGCCTGATGCAATGACGTGGTCAAGACCGCCAAAGCCGATATCATAGGCCCAGCCGTCACCACCAATACACCAGACCGACTTTTTAACCAGATAGTCAGCAACCGGTAACAGTAACTTTGCCGTCTTGTCACGACTTCCCTTGAGGGCTGCCTTGAGCTTTTCTACACGGCCACGCTGTGCTTCAATACCAGCCTGGGTGGACTGGTCAGCATTTGCCAAATCCTTAAACAGTTTAGCATTGGCTGCAAAGGACTTGTTTCCTGCCAAAATGGCAAGATACTCAAGAGCAGACTTGTTGAATTGATCCACAGTCAGGCGCATACCGAAGCCAAACTCAGCGTTATCTTCAAACAGTGAGTTAGACCAAGCGGGGCCACGACCGTCGGCCCGTTGTGACCAAGGGGTGGTTGGCAGGTTACCGCCGTAAATTGAAGAGCAGCCAGTTGCGTTGGCGATGATCATACGGTCACCAAACAGCTGGGAGAGCAGTTTTAAGTATGGTGTCTCACCACAACCTGCACAGGCTCCCGAGAACTCGAAGAGCGGTCTGATGAGCTGGTTGCTGCGTAGCGTGTCAAGTTTTACCTGACTTGCATCGACATCAGGAATAGTGAGGAAGAATTCGAAGTTTGAAGACTCCTGAATACGCAGTGGTGGCTGGAATGTCATATCAAGAGCTTTGTGGCCTGCATTCTGCTTGTCTTTTGCCGGGCAGTTATACGCGCAGGCTCCACAACCAGTACAGTCTTCTGGGGCTACCTGAACCGTCAGCTTCTTACCCTTCATGTCAGGAATACTGCAATCAATAGACTTGAAAGACGCTGGTGCTTTCTTAAGCTCTTTAGCATCATAAGCCTTGATACGGATGGCAGCGTGTGGGCAAACAAAAGAGCAGATACCGCACTGAATGCAGAGTTTCTCGTCCCAAAGCGGAATGTCTGTTGCAATATTACGTTTCTCGTATTGGCTTGTTGCTGTCGGGAAGGTACCGTCAGCAGGCATTTTAGATACGGGTAACTGATCACCAAGGCCGGCAACGATAACGCCGGTAACATCCTTTACGAACTTTGGTGCTTTACTGGAGACAGCCGCAGCCATTTTGATCTTGCTGGTAGCTTTCTTAGGAATGCTTACCGGGTAGAAGTTGTTCAGGCCGGCATCGACAGCCTTGTAGTTCATCTCAAGAACCTTCTCACCAGCTTTGCCATATGACTTCTTGATGGCGTCTTTGATAGAGGCAACAGCATCTTTCAGAGGGATGATGTTGGAGATTTTGAAGAATGCGGTCTGCATAATAACGTTAATACGGGGTCCGAGACCTATCTCGTTGCCGAGTTTAACGCCATCAATAACATATACTTTGAGATCCTTGGCAATAATCTGGTCTTGAACTTCCTTAGGCATCGTTTCCCAAACAGCGTCAGGGCCAAACGGAGCATTCAGCAGGAAAGTCGCGCCTTTTTTCGCTTTGGAAAGCATGTCGTACTTCTCAAGGAAGGAGAAGTTATGGCAGGCAACGAAGTCCGCTTCCTGAACGAGATATGGTGCACGAATCTGCTTTTTACCGAAGCGGAGGTGGGATGTCGTCATAGACCCAGCTTTTTTCGAGTCATAGACGAAATAGGCTTGTGCGTTATTCTTTGTTTCCTCGCCGATAATCTTAATGGAGTTTTTGTTGGCACCGACAGTACCGTCAGAACCGAGTCCATAAAACATCGCTTGGTAAACGCCTTCCATTGGGTTTTTGAAGCTGAGGTCAACCTTGAGGCTGGAGTTGGTGACATCTTCTTCAATACCAACAACAAACTTATTCTTGGGGTTCTTAAGCTTCAGGTTGTCAAAAACTGCCTTTGCCATTGCTGGGCTGAACTCTTTTGAACCGAGGCCATAGCGTCCGCCAACGATGGTCGGGTACCCTTTGCATTTCATAAGACCACTTGCCATTGCCTCGCCGATTGCTGTACGCACATCGAGATAAATTGGCTCGCCAAGTGCACCAGGCTCCTTGGTCCGGTCTAGAACTGCTATTTTCTTGACGGTTTTTGGCAGCGCTTTGATGAAAGCCTCAAGCGGGAAAGGCCGATAGAGGTGAATCTTTACAACGCCGACTTTTTCACCTTTTGTATTTAAGTACTCTGCAGTCTCTTGTGCAACGTCGGCTCCTGAGCCCATGACAATTACGACACGTTCTGCATCTTTTGCACCAACATAGTCAACCAGCTTGTACTTCCGACCAGTCATCTTGCCAAACTTGTCCATCTCTTCCTGTACTATTTTGATACATGCTGGATAGTATGGGTTAACCGTTTCACGGCCTTGGAAATAGACGTCAGGGTTTTGTGCGGTGCCACGCATAACAGGCTTGTCGGGGGAGAGACCACGTGACTTGTGTTCTGCTATCAGCTTGTCGTCGAGCATGGCTTGCATTTCAGCAGTGGAGAGCTCTACAACCTTCTGAATTTCATGTGAGGTTCTAAAACCGTCGAAATAGTGTAGGAAAGGTACCCGTGAGCGGAGGGTCGCAGACTGGGCTATGAGCGCAAAGTCCATAACTTCCTGTACATTGTTTGAGCAGAGGAAAGCCCAGCCAGTTGAACGGCAGGACATAACGTCTGAATGGTCACCAAAGATGGAGAGTGCTTGAGCTGCAATAGCACGAGCTGAAACATGGAATACCGTTGAAGTGAGTTCTCCGGCAATTTTAAACATGTTTGGAATCATCAAAAGAAGGCCTTGACTGGCAGTGAAGGTTGTTGTTAAAGCACCAGCCTGCAGCGCACCATGGACAGCACCTGCAGCACCACCTTCTGACTGCATCTCCACAACAGTCGGAACGTTGCCCCAAATGTTAGGCTCTCCTGCCGCACTCTTTGCATCAGAAATTTCGCCCATAACGGACGAAGGGGTGATGGGATAGATTGCGATAACTTCGTTTGTAGCGTGCGCCACATGAGCTGCGGCGGTGTTACCGTCGATAGTGACCATCTTCTTACTCATGCTGCTCCTCCTGGATTCGTAGTTCAAAAGCACAAGGCTTTATGACTCGTTGTGCGCTTCCTTGTAGGAAGCATCTATAACTCGGAACGTCCCCGTAATGCCCACTGTACTGTTGCTGCGTCAACATATTCAATATCGCTACCCAATGGGATGCCATGGGCAAGTCTTGTTACTCGGACAGAAAGAGGTTTTAGGCTCCGCGCCAGATAAAGTGCAGTCGCCTCGCCTTCAACAGTAAAGTTTGTCGCTAATATGACTTCTTCAATCCCGTCAGCCTGTACGCGTGCCAACAGTTCTGTAATCCGTAAGTCTTCAGGATTGATGCCATTTAAAGGTGAAATAGCCCCTTGAAGAATATGATAGCGGCCATCAAAGGCATTACTGCGCTCAAGAGCCATCATGTCCTGCGGCGTCTCAACGACGCAGACTGTTTTGCGGTCACGGTTGCTGCTGCATATGGGGCACGGCGTTTGTTCTGTAAGGGCAAAACAAACCGGGCAGTCATATACCTGCTCCCGGACGGATTGTAGCGCTTGAGCTAGCTCTAGCATCTGTTCGGGTGATTTTAACAAATGAAAAGCAAGGCGTAAAGCAGTCCGCTCCCCCACGCTGGGGAGTTTTTTGAGTTCGCCAAGCAATCGATTCAATGATGGAGCCATTTGTAGCATAGAACAAACACCAAATAAAACAATTTTCTAGAGTTATAGTCCGAGTAAAAAAGGGCTTTTGCAGGCCGTTTGTTCGGCGCCAATTGCCAGTACGTTTTTTAGATGCGGTTACAGCAAGAGTAAAAACAGTCGCTGCCACACATCAATCAAAGAACCCACTCGGCGGTAGCTCTTTGCTAAAAAAAGATTGCGCATTGTGGTCGCAATTTTCACCAGATCGCACGATAAACAGCAGCAACTTCTGACCACACGTGATGTGGGTGCTTTTGGCCACTCTATGCCACAGTTGACGCCGGCCTGGTGTGGCTTAACTTTTCAAGCCATCAGCATGTTGGTAACCATCCTTCAACAATCTTTCAGCCTTTACCTCTCAGAAGGGACTTCCCAAGGTAAAGGTTAGAAAAGTCCTGGTAGATTCATCCCGCCGGTGATCTTGGACATTTCTGAGGATAGTTCTGCCTGCACTTTTTTAAAGGCCTCATTAATCGCGCTGGTAATAAGATCTTGGAGCATTTCAACATCATTCGGGTCTACGGCTTCAGGTTGTATGGTCAGTGAAGTTATCTGGTGTTTGCCGTTGACGCACACCCGTACGGCTCCCCCGCCTGAGCTTGCTTCAGCAGTTTTGAGCTCTGCCTCTTCTTTGAGTTTTGCCATTTTCTGTTGAATCATATGCGCTTGCTTCATGATGCCTGCGAGACCTTTCGACATGCTACTCTCCTTAGTAAAAAGACATTTTCTTTGGTGTTGCCTTCACAATATCAATAGTTTCAGCTCCGAGCTCCGCTGTGATACTACGGAAATGGGGGTGGGACTGTACGGTCTGCTCAATGGACTCCTGATGGCTCAGTTCTGTCTGCTTTTTTTTTTCTACAATAGAAGAAGAAAGGGGAGAAGTTTCCTGTTTCTCTCCAATGGCTGTAATCCGTATTCGGATACTCGCTTGGGAGCTACTCTCTAAGATCTCCTGTAGGGCTGCAATATTTTGGCTGTCTTGCATCATGTTGAGGAAATACGACTTTTCTGGAAAGCCAATTTCAAGGTTTTCCTCATCAAAAAGAATCGGCGTGCCATGTTCAATCAGAGCCGCCAGCGATGGTTTCCGTTGGCGGCAAGTGCCTACGAGCGACTCCCAAGGACTTCCCCCCGGCTGTGTTGTTATCTGCTTGTGCAACAGTTCCTTCTGCTCTGGGACAGGTACCTGCTTTACGGGCTTGGGGGACTCACTGAAGAGCGAACCTGATGTTGTGGCGCGGCCGGTCTCAAGAAGTTGGATCCGTTCGATAAGCTCTGTTACGGGGACAACGGGCTGTAGCTGACACATTTTTAACAACGCAAGTTCAAGTTGTAAAAATTGAAACCCTGAGCCAGCCATAGCTGCTTCTGCCTTCAAAAGTAGGGCGCAGTAACGTTCAAGGGACCCAGGGCCTGCTTGTGTAGTGAGTTGTTTCAGGCGTTCGAGTTCTGATATCGGGAGGTCCAGAAGACGTTCTGGATGCTGGGTCGTACTCACAACGAGCAAGGAGCGCATGAAATCAATCAGCTCGTGACAAAATTGGCGGATACTGTAGCCATAGGATCGGACTTGTTCGATGAGTTCAAGAACCTGTTGCTGATTATGGTGAAGTATGGCGATGGTGATGGTATGCAATAGTTCGCGGTCCACAACACCGAGCAGTGTAATAACAGCCTCATCACTAACCGTGTTACCGGAAAAAGCCAGGACCTGATCGAAGCTTGTGATGGCATCACGCATGCTGCCGTCACCCTTATGCGCAATCATGGTTAGGGAGGCATCGCTGATACTGATATGCTCAGCCTCTGCAATCTCACGTAGTCTAGTAATCATGCGCTGTAGTGGGACGCGTTTGAAGTCGAATCGTTGACAGCGAGAAAGTATGGTTACGGGGAGTTTGTGGGGCTCCGTTGTTGCAAAAATAAATTTAACATGGGGTGGTGGCTCTTCCAGTGTTTTTAACAGCGCATTGAACGCGTTGTTGGAGAGCATATGTACTTCGTCGATAATGTATATTTTATAACGACAGTGGGACGGGAGATAACGGCTATTATCCCTTAATTCACGAATGTCATCGACCCCCGTATTTGAGGCTCCATCGATTTCAAAAACGTCGGTACAGGTACCAGCGGTAATTTCTTGGCAAATATTACAGTGGTTACAGGGCTCATTAGCAGGGCCTTGTTCGCACGTAAGCGCTTTGGCGAGAATACGTGCTGCACTTGTTTTGCCAACACCGCGGGCTCCGGTAAAAAGAAAGGCGTGGGCAACCCTTCCGCTGTCGATGGCGTTTTGGAGAGTTTGGCTAACATGCTCTTGGCCGGTGAGGCCGGAGAAGGTCTGCGGCCGGTATTTTCTGGCAAGAACTTCGTAGGACACGAGATGCTCCCTATTGTACCGTAGCCTCATAATGACTTATGGGCGGGGATGATAGCCGGGTAGACCCGCGGCACACAGGTAAAACTGCTGCCGTTGCTTCCTTCCGGACCTGGCGGGATTCACAGTCTGCTGTTGCGCGAGGCCCGGCTATCATCTCCGCCCACAAACCAACATCGGTTATCTGGCTCGGACGCGTTGTATGGAATAAACACTATACGGCGCAATCTTATAAAAAGCCAGACACTATACAAACAGAGGTTACACCACGTGGGATGTAACCTCTGTCTTAATGATACTATGGCGGAGAGGCAGGGATTTGAACCCTGGGTACGGGGTTAGCGTACACACGATTTCCAATCGTGCTCCTTCAGCCACTCGGACACCTCTCCGTGAAAGGACACATCTACAATAAACAGCCAGATATGTCCAGTCTTTTTGCGAAAGGCTATGTCAACTGACTTGCTTCAAGAGCTTGGTTTAGATCTTGAACGAGGTCATCTACATGCTCAATGCCAACTGATA
Organism: uncultured Geobacteraceae bacterium; assembly: GCA_964456065.1. Classification (GTDB taxonomy): domain Bacteria; phylum Desulfobacterota; class Desulfuromonadia; order Geobacterales; family Pseudopelobacteraceae; genus Trichlorobacter. The sequence goes on along the minus strand of CAYVYW010000004.1, from coordinate 59,008 downwards.
GGCGTATTAAATCTGGGGTCACCCCCGTTGATCGCTGCTGGTCTTCATTCAGTTGCCGATGTGTCGTACTGGCTGGGTGGAGAACGCAGGAGCGTGCATCGCCAACGTGGACAACAAGAGCTATTAGCTTGCAGGCCTCCATAAATTTTTTGCCAGCTGGGGCACCTCCCTTGATGCCGAAGGTGAGTAGTCCGCTTTGCCCTTTAGGAAGATATCGCTGTGCGAGGGCATTACTTGGGTGCGAGTCCAGTCCGGGATAGCAGACCCAGCTGACTAGCGGATGGCTGGTGAGGTAGTGTGCTAGAGTCAGGGCGTTTTCACTGTGACGCTGCATCCGTAAGGGCAGTGTCTGAAGGCCATGGTAAAAAAGAAATGCGTTCATGGGGGCAACCGTTGCACCGAGGTCCCGCATGAGTTGGACACGTGCTTTGACGATATAGGCTGCAGGCCCAAAGTTTTTGAAGTACTGCATTCCGTGGTAGCTGGTATCAGGTTCCGTCAGCTCAGGGAAATTACCTGATGCCCAATCAAAGGTGCCGGAATCAACAATAACACCACCGACGCTTGTTGCATGACCATCAATATATTTTGTTGCAGAGTGAACGACAATATTGGCGCCATGCTCAAAAGGCCTGCAGAGATAAGGGGTTGCCATGGTGTTATCGACAATAAAAGGAACATGGTGCCGCCTGGCAATCCGTGTAAACTTCTCAAAATCAAGCACATTAAGTCCTGGATTTCCGATGGTCTCAGCGTAGAGTGCGCGTGTTGTGGGCCTAAAGGCGGCAGCAATGGTTTCTTCGTCGGCATCGGGGTGTACGAAGGTCACCTCAATACCCATTTTAGGGAAAGTGGCGGCAAAGAGATTATAGGTGCCACCATAGAGCGTGCTTGATGTAACAATATGTTGTCCTGCCTGGCATATGTTCAGTAGAGCCAACGAGATGGCTGCCTGCCCCGATGAAGTTGCTAGGGCCGCAACACCACCTTCCATGGCAGCAATTTTCTTTTCAAAAGCATCGGCAGTGGGGTTGGCAAGACGGGTATAGAAAAAGCCTGGAGCCTCAAGATCAAATAGTTTTGCGACATAATCTGCGTCATCATACTTAAAGGTGGTACTTTGTACGATGGGGACAATGCGTGGTTCACCAGCTTTGGGCTCATACCCTGCTTGAATCGCTTGGGTTTCTATTTTCCATGTGTCTGCCATATACTGACTCCTTACATAGTTTCTTGACCATTATACATAAGAAATATAATTAAGCCAAGTATAGCGTATTTTACAGAAGTATTACATCGAATCTTGCTGATGTGTGCTACCTACAGAAACATACATGTAACCTATGTTTGAGGGAGGTCTCAATGGCCACAAAACCGCTTACCATTGGTCGTTATACAGTGCCCTACCCCGTTATTCAGGGTGGTATGGGTGTACGTATTTCTGGGGGTAGCCTTGCCGGTCATGTCGCGCGCTGTGGTGGTATTGGACTGGTTGCGGCTGCAGGAATCGCTGTCAACAGTAAGCACTATACGGGGAAGAACTATTTCCAGGCTGAGCTGTTGGCTTTTAAAGATGAGATTAGAAAAGCCCGAAGCATCGCTCCCGATGGTGTTATCGGGGTAAATGTTATGGTGGCTCTTTCTGATTTTGGCCCTTTGGTCGAGGCGGCAATTGAAGCTGGTGCACAAGTGATTGTGTGTGGTGCCGGTCTGCCGTTGAATCTTCCTGAGCTTACTGAGCACGCTCCTGAGGTGGCTTTAGTGCCGATAGCCTCATCCTTGCGAGCAGCACAACTGATCGCTCGTACCTGGGAAAAGCGCTACCATCGGCTACCTGATGCTGTTGTTGTTGAAGACCCAGAGACAGCTGGTGGACACTTGGGAGAGAAAATAGAACATATCGGTACAGGGGAGTATGATCAGTACGCGACGGTGCGAGCTATCAAATCCTTTTTCCGTGAAGAGTACGGTCAAGACGTTCCGGTTATTGCAGCAGGTGGTGTTTGGGATCGTCATGATTTTGAGCACGCGCTGCAAGAGGGTGCCGATGGTGTTCAGATGGCTTCTCGCTTTGTCTGTACGAAGGAGTGCGATGCGGATCCCGCATTTAAAGAGGCGTATATCACCTGCAAAAAAGAGGACATTGGCCTTCTCATGTCGCCAGCTGGTTTGCCAGGCCGTGCTTTAATTACGAACGCCGATAAAATTAGGGCTTATGATGTGGACAATAAAACACCCTGTCGCATGGGGTGTCTGAAAAAATGTTCATATAAAGAGAGTGGTGAGCGTTTTTGCATAGTAACGGCACTTGACCGTGCACAGCGAGGAGATACAGAGACTGGGCTTATTTTCTGTGGTACCAATGCCTGGAAAGCAACACGAATTTCGACGGTGCAAGAGGTTTTTGACGAACTTTTCGGCTAGAGAATTTCTGTGGTATCCCGCTAAAGAGAGAACGGTGAAGCACATAGATGCTTCGCCGTTTTGTTTTAGATTGAACCTGATGGTTTTAGTTGCTGAATTGGCGGACATATGATACATCAATATAAATTGATATTTAGAAACAGGCTTGCGTGATTTATGCTTCTTACCATTCTTAAGGCACTTGCTGACCCTAGTAGACTCCGCATTGTGGGGGTGTTGCTCCATGGCCCCTTCACCGTTCAGGAGCTAACGACGATTCTTGGTGTCGGGCAGTCTAGAATATCGTGGCATTTAAAGATTCTTGCTGAGGCAGGTGCGGTCGGTATTAAGCGTCAAGGGACTTGGCATTATTACCAGCTGGCCCTCGGTGAATCGATTTTCAAGGAAATTCTACCTATTTTAGAGCGAGATTTCGCCAGTTCCGCTACCTATAAAGAGGATTGTCAGGTTGTGGCTGCTATTTTTGAAGAGCGTAAGACACGTACGAAAACGTTCTTTGATACGGTGGCTTGCCAGTGGGATACCCTTGCTGCAACCTTACTACCCGTACCAAGGTATGAACAGGCGCTGCTTGATGAGGTCCCAGCCTGTCAGCGGCTTGCTGAAGTAGGTATTGGTACTGGAAGCCTGCTGTTGTCACTAGTAAAAAAAGCTAATGAAACTATTGGTGTTGACCACTCTTCAGCGATGCTGGGCGAAGCCCGTAAAAAAGTACAACATGCGGGCTACACAGATGTCCACTTCAGGCTTGGTGATATGCATCACCTGCCATTTCCAGATGGTTATCTTGATGGTGTCGTTTTAAACATGGTGCTACACCATGCCGTTGACCCGCGGGTTGTTTTACGCGAAATGCGGCGGGTGCTACGCCCCGATGGTGCCTTGGTGGTCGCTGAATTGCAGACTCATGAACAGGAGGCTGCCCGTGAGCGCCTAGCAGACCAATGGCTTGGTTTTGATGCAGAAGAATTGTCAGAGTGGTGTGTTGCAGCGGGGTTTGCATCGTGTACATGCAAACCAATTGCCCCTGAAATGTCTGGTCAGACTGCTGTACAGATTGTACGCGCAGCTGTTTAAATGAAAGGATATACTAATGATGCAGGTAGAGTATGAAGTTACTGATTTAGGGCTGGCCGCATGGGGTCGTAAGGAAATAGCAATTGCAGAAACAGAAATGCCGGGCTTAATGGCAATTCGTGAGGAGTATGCAGCGGCACAACCTCTTAAGGGAGCTCGGATTACCGGCTCACTCCATATGACCATTCAGACCGCAGTGTTAATAGAAACGTTATGTGCTCTCGGTGCAGAAGTGCGCTGGGCATCTTGTAACATTTTCTCAACGCAGGATCATGCGGCGGCGGCAATTGCTCAAGCTGGAATAGCAGTTTTCGCTAAAAAAGGTGAAAATCTTACAGAATATTGGGACTATACTCACCGTATTTTTGAATGGCCGGACGGTGGGTTTTCAAACATGATTCTCGATGACGGTGGCGATGCAACCTTGTTGCTACACCTTGGAACCCGTGCTGAGCAGGACCTTGGGGTGCTTACGAGTCCTGGTTCTGAAGAGGAGAGTGTTCTTTTCGCAGCTATCAAGGCAAAACTTGCGGTGAGTCCCCACTGGTATTCTGAGCGTATTGCTCATATAAAAGGCGTTACTGAGGAAACAACGACGGGTGTACAACGACTCTATCAGATGCACGAACGCGGTCAGCTGCACTTCCCTGCAATCAACGTGAATGATTCGGTCACAAAGTCAAAGTTTGATAATTTATATGGCTGCCGCGAATCACTTGTCGATGGTATTAAGCGTGCGACCGATGTCATGATCGCAGGTAAAATAGCAGTAGTTTGTGGCTATGGGGATGTCGGTAAGGGTTCAGCTCAAGCGCTGCGGGCACTCTCTGCCCAAGTCTGGGTTACGGAAATAGACCCCATTTGTGCACTACAAGCGGCAATGGAAGGTTACCGTGTTGTTACCATGGAATATGCTGCCGATAAAGCGGATATCTTCGTCACCTGTACCGGTAATTTCCATGTAATTACCCATGAGCATATGAAGTGCATGAAAGACCAAGCTATTGTTTGCAATATTGGTCATTTTGACAATGAAATCGAAGTGGCTTCCCTTGAGCAGTATCCATGGGAGGAGATTAAGCCACAGGTTGACCACATTACTATGCCGTCAGGACATAAAATTATCTTGCTTGCAAAAGGGCGCCTGGTAAACCTTGGATGTGCAACAGGTCACCCGAGTTATGTAATGTCTTCCTCGTTTGCAAATCAGACTATCGCTCAAATTGAACTGTTCAATAACCCGGGAGCGTACCCGGTTGGTGTTTATACCTTGCCAAAGCATCTCGATGAGAAGGTTGCACGACTCCAACTTAAAAAGTTGAATGCACAGCTGTCCACGCTGACGCAAGAGCAGGCAAATTATATAGGTGTGCCGACTGAAGGGCCATATAAGTCGGACAGATATCGCTACTAGAGCACTCGGCTGTGAGGTGAATCGGCATGCATGAAACGACTGGTTATTTATGCCGGCCTGGTTGTGGAGCTTGTTGTGTCATCCCTTCGATCAGTTCTCCGATCCCTGGTATGCCAAATGGAAAGCCAGCGGGAGTGCCCTGCGTTCAACTTGATGAACAGGGGTATTGTAAAATTTTTGATGCCCCAGAAAGGCCACTAGTCTGTGGTCGTTTTAAGCCTTCTTCTGAGGTGTGTGGTACAAGCCGGGAAGAGGCCTATGTGTTGTTAAGGGTGCTGGATATCAGTACAGCACCTTAAAGGAGGTTGTATGGCTAAAGAGTTGTATGTAGGGCACCTACCCTATGCCTGTACGAATGAAGAACTCAAGCATCTCTTTTCTGTAGCCGGAACGGTTACATCTGTGCATGTCATAACGGACCCCACTTCAGGAAAGTCGAAGGGGTGCGCCTATGTTCGTATGGCAAGTGAGGAGCAGCTGCAGGAGGCCATCACTTGCCTTGATGGCGCCCTCGTAGGGGATATGCTGATTAGCGTCAGCATTGCACGCCCTCAGAAACCTGCCACACCAGCACGTGGCGGGCAGAAAAGGAAACCCGCTCGACGTGGGTGACTCCCACCTCTACATACTCTTTATGATAAATGGTGTTGCAATCATACTTGATGCTGCACTTGGATATCGTTGGGCTCCTTCGCTCTTCCAGGCTACAGGTGGTGACGAAGAGATGACAGAACAAGGAATCCGAAAAATTCGGAACCTTTTGGCGGTAGTAGTGGCTGCGTATATGTTTTTTAACTGTTACGGCTTGTTTTATCAACAGATGACAGTTTTATATCTTGTTATGGCGGCAAGTGTCATTGATATGGCGGGCCAAGCTTTTATTCATTCTCGGTTTAAGACAACCAAACAATAAACGAGGGAAGGAATTATCCGTATGTCAGAAAAGTTTATATTCACTTCAGAGTCGGTTTCAGAGGGGCATCCTGATAAGGTCGCAGATCAGGTTTCCGATAGTATCCTCGATGCCATTTTAGCGAAAGATCCCCAGGCTCGTGTTGCGTGTGAGACGCTTGTTACAACAGGTATGGTCGTAATAGCAGGGGAAATTACCACCTCTGCTGTTGTTAACTATACTGAGATTGCACGAAAGACGATTAAGGAGATCGGATATTGTGGCTCGGAGACTGGCTTTGACTATGAAACCTGCGCTGTATTAGTTTCCCTCGACCGTCAATCTGTCGATATTTCGCAAGGCGTAACGGAGGGAGAAGGGCTTTATAAAGACCAAGGGGCCGGTGATCAAGGTTTGATGTTTGGTTATGCCTGTAATGAGACGCCGGAGCTGATGCCTATGCCTATCCAGCTCTCCCACCGTCTTGTGGAGCGTCTTGCAGAGGTCCGTAAGGCGGGCACTCTGTCGTTTCTCCGACCTGACTCTAAATCTCAGGTTTCGGTTGAGTATGTAGATGGCCGTCCGAGTAGGGTACATACCATTGTTATTTCGACCCAGCACACGCCTGAGGTTACCCACGAGGAGATTGTACAAGGTGTTATGGAGCATGTAGTAAAGCAGGTTGTACCGGCAGAACTCCTTGATGATCAGACACGTTACTTCATAAACCCGACCGGTCGATTTGTTGTTGGCGGCCCAATGGGTGACTGTGGGTTGACGGGAAGGAAAATCATTGTTGATACCTATGGTGGTATGGGGCGTCATGGTGGCGGCGCTTTCTCGGGAAAAGACCCTTCCAAAGTCGACAGGTCTGCTGCCTATATGGGACGCTATGTTGCTAAAAATTTAGTTGCCGCGGAGTTATGTGAGCGCTGTGAAGTACAGGTTGCCTATGCTATTGGGGTGGCTGACCCTGTTTCCATTATGGTTAATACGTTTGGTACGGGGGTCTTACCTGAACAGCGCATTGCTGAACTAGTGCGGGAGGTTTTCGATATGCGACCGAAAGCCATCATCGACCAGCTTGATCTTCAGAAACCTATTTACAAAGTGACGGCTGCCTATGGACACTTTGGCCGGGCGTTACCATCTTTTACCTGGGAGCGTACAGACCGCGTTGGGGAGTTGCGTCAGAAAGCAGGCTTAGCCTAAGTAAGATGTGAGGCTGATTGACAATAAGGGCCTGTCACAGTAAGATAACCCACTTTTATCGCAAGGGGTGTGTACATGTCGAAAACTTTTAAAATTGCCGTATTACCGGGTGATGGTATCGGTCCAGAAGTTATGGCTGAAGCCATTCGTGTTCTTGATGCCGTTGGCGCTCAATATGATGCTGTATTCGAAAAAACCTTCGCGAACGTGGGCGGTGCAGGAATAGACCTTGAAGGAAAAGCGCTTCCTGATACGACGGTTTCCATTTGTAAGGCAAGTGATGCAATTCTTTTTGGTTCAGTAGGTGGTCCCAAATGGGAGTCACTGCCTCCTGATGAGCAGCCAGAGCGGGGTGCGCTTCTCCCCTTACGTAAAATTTTCGGTCTGTATGCTAACTTACGTCCGGCAATTATTTTTCCCTCTTTGACTGGCGCCTCTTCGCTAAAAGAGGAAGTTATCGCTGGAGGCTTTAATGTCCTTGTCGTGCGCGAGCTGACAGGCGGTATTTATTTCTCGCAACCTAAAGGGATTGAAGGGGTTGGTAGAGAGCGCATCGGTGTTGATACGATGCGGTATTCGGTGCCAGAAATTGAGCGTATCACCCATGTTGCCTTTCAAGCGGCTCAGAAACGTGGCAAAAAAGTTTGCTCAATTGACAAGGCCAACGTCTTATCTACCTCTGTTCTGTGGCGTGAGGTGGTGATAGGGATTGCAAAAGAATATCCTGATGTTGAGTTGACCCATATGTACGTGGACAATGCGGCAATGCAGCTTGTTAAGTGGCCTAAGCAGTTTGATGTTATTCTCTGTGAAAATATGTTTGGTGACATCCTCTCTGATGAAGCGGCGATGTTAACAGGTTCCCTTGGTATGCTTCCTTCCGCTTCTTTGGCTGAAGGTACCTTTGGTATGTATGAGCCTTCCGGTGGTTCGGCACCAGATATTGCCGGCCAAGGTATTGCAAACCCCATCGCTCAGATACTGTCGGCAGGCATGATGCTTAAATTCTCTTGCGGTATGGTCGATGCAGCTGATGCGATTGATGCCGCAGTGGCACGTGTTCTGGAGCAGGGGTATAGAACGCGCGATATCTTCCAAGGGCTTGCAGGTGAAAAGCTTGTTGATACCAAAGCCATGGGTGATGCTATTATATCCGCGCTGTAGTTATTAATCTCATTGTCCTGAGGAGAAGCAATATGAAAGTCGGTATCGTCGGTTGGCGTGGTATGGTTGGGTCGGTTCTTATGCAGAGGATGCAGGAGGAGCGTGATTTCGACCTTGGGTTTGAGCCTGTTTTTTTTACAACCTCACAGGCAGGGCAGGCCGCTCCGATGGGAGGAGGAATTCTCCATAAGGCAGATGATATTAGTATACTCGAGACGATGGATGTCATCCTGACCTGCCAGGGTGGGGACTATACAAAAGCGGTACATCCAGAACTCCGTAAAAGGGGTTGGAGTGGTTACTGGATTGATGCCGCATCAACACTGCGGATGGAAGATGATGCCGTTATCATTCTCGACCCCGTTAACCGCAATGTAATTGACAAGGCGCTGGCGGCTGGACAGAAAGATTTCATTGGTGGTAATTGCACTGTTAGTTTGATGCTAATGGCCTTAGGTGGCCTGTTTGAGGCGGATATGGTGGAGTGGCTCTCTTCCATGACCTATCAAGCGGCTTCTGGTGCTGGTGCACCCAATATGCGGGAGCTCCTCTCACAAATGGGTGGATTGCAGCAGGTTGTCTCCGAGGAGTTGAAAGATGCAGGTTCCGCTATTTTAGAGATTGACCGTAAGGTCACCGCTACGTTGCGGGACGGATCTTTGCCGACCAAAGAATTCGGCTTTCCGCTTGCCGGTAATGTTTTGCCATGGATCGATCGCGAAGTCGAGGATGGCCAGAGCCGAGAAGAGTGGAAGGGTTTTGCGGAGACTAATAAAATTCTTGGATGTGCAGCAAGTATTCCAGTTGATGGTATCTGTGTCCGTGTAGGGGCTATGCGTTGCCACAGCCAGGCAATTACCATGAAGTTGAAAAAAGACTTACCACTCGCCGAGATAGAAAAAATGATTGCCAACCACAACAAGTGGGTAAAGCTTGTTCCCAATAATAAAGCAGAGACCCTCTCACACTTGACACCTGCAGCGGTATCAGGGACACTGACGGTTCCCGTTGGCCGTTTACGTAAAATGAAGATGGGACCTACGTATCTCCAGGCATTTACCTGTGGAGACCAGCTCCTTTGGGGGGCTGCAGAGCCTTTAAGAAGAATGTTACGTATCCTACTTGAGAAGTAAAATCTAACGTATTGTAATGATTAAGGTGGTAAGTCGTCTATAGTGGTGAGGCGACTGCCACCTTTTTCGGTTATGGGACATGCGACGGATACGACTAATACTTGCATATGACGGAACGGATTACTCCGGGTGGCAGGATCAACCAGGTGTTCAGACGGTCCAAAAAACAATTGAGGATGCGCTGGCTGGCATTCTTGGCGTCCGTGTACGGGTACAGGCTGCTGGTAGGACTGATGCTGGTGTCCATGCGCTTGCTATGCCGGCCGTTTTTGACGACCCTACGCTCATCCCTATGCGTGCCTTTGTGGATGGGCTTAACAGCCGTCTTCCCCGTGATATTGCTGTTCAAGAAGCCGCAATGGTTGCTGATGACTTTAAAGTCATTGGAGATGCGCTCTCAAAAACGTACCGTTACATGGTCTATATGCCACGGCTCCGTAACCCCCATTATCGTCGAACAAGTTGGCATGTTCCGTATCCATTAGATTTTCAGAAGATGGAACGGGCTGCACAGCAGTTTGTAGGGGTTCATGATTTTGCTGCGTTTCGTGGGCAGAACTGTACGGCAGCAACGACGGTGCGTCGCATTGATGGGGTAAAGCTACAGATGGAACCTCCACTTCTAGCCATAGAAGTAACGGGAGGGGGGTTCTTGAAAAATATGGTGCGTATTATGGTTGGTACCCTCATTGATATAGGGCGTGGGCGCTTGCATGAAAACTGCATCAGGGATCTGCTGGATGAACCTAACCGCTGCAAAGCTGGTGTTACCGCCCCGCCGCAGGGGTTGTGCCTTGTGTCAGTGGTTTATGATAAATAATGAGGTGGCATAACGGCGATAGTGTCTTCTTGCTAATCCCGTTTAAATTAAGGGGTTTTTATAAATTGCCTTGACTTTACTGATTTTACTAACTTAAAATAAGGTTCTATTTCGGTAGGATTTAAAAAGTTTCATAAAATCGGTAGGTTTTGGGGGCCTCGTTAGGCCCATCGCATTGAATAGGCACATTATGTGTCGTTGTGTAGACAACAAATCAAAACAGGAGGAAGTAAGCATGTCAGAGTACGGTACCTTGCAAGACCGTGTCCGTTGCAAGTCGCTTCTGGACAAGGTTAAGACAGCTGAGCAGTGCATCGAGTATTTTAAAGATGGTATGAACCTGGGCTGGTCTGGCTTTACCCCGGCTGGTTACCCTAAAGCTGTACCTATCGCTCTTGCTGACCACGTTGAGAAGAATAATCTTCAAGGCAAGATGAAGTTCAACCTTTTCATCGGTGCATCGGTTGGTGCTGAGACTGAAAACCGTTGGGCGCAACTTGACATGATTGACCGCCGCTGGCCGTACCAGACTGGTAAGGACATCGCTGCAGGTATTAATGCTGGTCGTATTCGGATGGGCGACAAGCACCTTTCTCTGTTTGCTCAGGACTTGGGTTACGGTTTTTACACCAAGGACTCTGCTACAGGTAAACTTGACCTCGCGATTATTGAAGTCTCCGCTATCACTGAAGATGGTGGTCTGGTTCCAACATCCTCCTGTGGCGTTATTCCTGAAATCCTGATGATCTGTGACAAGGTTATCGTTGAGGTGAACACCGGACAGCCTTCATTCGAGGGTATCCATGATATCATCGTCTGCAACCATCCACCAAATCGTCAAATCATTGACATCACCAAGGCTGATGATCGTGTTGGTACGACTTATGTACCGTGTGATCCGAGCAAGATTATCGCCGTTGTTGAGTCAAAGCATCGTGATAAAGGCCGTGCCTTTGCTGAGCAGGATGATACTTCCGAAGCTATTGCTAACCACATCATCGACTTCTTCACTCATGAAGTGAAGGCAGGCCGTCTGCCAAAGAACCTGCTCCCGCTTCAGTCGGGTGTTGGCTCAATTGCTAACGCTGTTATCGGTGGTTTGGCCAAGGGACCGTTTAGTAACCTGACCGTTTTCACCGAGGTTCTCCAGGACACCATCCTTGACCTGTTCGATGCAGGCAAGTGTGATGCAGCATCTGCATGTTCACTGTCTCTGTCAGAGTCCCCGGGCTTCCCACGCTTCTTTGATAACTGGGATAAATATTTTGGAAAGTGTACTCTGCGCCCGCTTTCTATCTCCAATGCACCTGAGCCGATTCGTCGTCTCGGTTGTATCGCGATGAACACACCAGTTGAGATCGATATCTACGCACACGCTAACTCCACATTGGTTGGTGGTACTCGTATGATCAACGGTCTGGGCGGTTCAGGCGACTTCTTACGTAACGGTTATCTGAAAATGATGCATACACCGTCAAGCCGTCCGTCGAAAATTGACCCGAACGGTATTTCTTGTGTTGTACCGCACTGCTCACATATCGACCATACTGAGCACGACCTGGACTGCGTCATTACCGAGCAGGGCCTTGCTGACCTTCGTGGTATGGCACCGAAGGATCGTGCACGTCGTATTATTGAGAAGTGTGCCCACCCTGACTATAAGCCAATCCTGACCGAGTATCTCGATATTGCTGAGAAGGATTGCCTTGCTAAGGGTATTGGACATGAGCCACAATTGTGGGATCGTGCATTTAAAATGCACCTGAACTTGGCTCAGAACGGTACCATGAAGATTAAAAACTGGGATGTTAAAGTCGACCTCTGCGAATAGCAGCGTCTGAAGCATCATGTTGTAATAGACAGGCCCACTCTTTTGAGTGGGCCTGTTTTTTTTATGATGAACGGTCGACTTTTTTCTGTGCCCGGGGGTGAGCAGTGTCATAGATTGCCAAGAGACGATCTATACCGACATGGGTATACTTTTGGGTAGTTGAAAGAGAACTGTGCCCTAAAAGCTCTTGAATACTTCTGAGGTCAGCGCCGCCTTCAAGCATATGCGTGGCAAATGTATGACGAAGAGTATGGGGGGTAATATTTTTGTAGGTTGCTATCAAGAGGGATAATGTTTCAACAATTCTTGCGACAACCCTCCGTTGAATTCGCTTGCCACGTATACCTATAAATGCAGGATCATAAGGCTGCGTTGGTTGCCGGCTTTCTTTGTAATGATTAAGTGCTTCTATAGCATGGGAGCCAATGGGAACAATTCTTTCTTTATTGCCTTTACCAAGTACCCGCACAAGTTCTTGATGAAGGTCTATGTCTTTCCAGTTAAGGCTGGTTAATTCGGAGACCCGTAAGCCGCTGGAGTAGAGGAGCTCAATAATGGCGAGGTCACGGAGTGGCTCGCCGCGACCCTTGGGAGCGCTCTGGGCTGTCTGAATCAGCGTCATGGTCTGGTCGATGTCAAGGTGGAATGGTAGGCGCTGTTCACGCTTTGGTGTGGCTACTAGTTCTGCTGGGTTTTGTTGTATGCGGCCGCTGTTGAGTAGCCATTTGAAGAAAGAGCGTAGAGAGGCGAGGCGCCTTCCAACACTGGTACGAGCATATTGTTGCTGCTTTGAGCGGCCAGACATCTGTAACGAGCCAAGATAGGCTCGTATAATAAGGTGATCAATCTGCTCTGGCTTCTGAACAGACTGGATGTTTTCTGTTATATAGGCAAGAAAGTGGCGTAGGTCATTTTTGTAGGCAAGAATAGTATTAGGCGAGGCATTGCGTTGCGATGCCAGAAATACCATAAAATCATCAATGTCTTCATTGATTGACTGCATCAGCTTCTAGGATGTAGCTGTGGCCGCAACAGGTGACGGTATCTCCTGGGAATAGTTTTCGCCCTCTGCGCCGTTCCTCCTGGCCGTTGACACTCACATTACCCTCGGTAATAACGATTTTCGCCTCGCCACCAGACATAACAATCACGGCAAGCTTTAAAAACGCATCCAGTTTAATCCATTCACTTGTAATAGCGATGGGTTGCAGTGTCATACTAGTTTGCTTCCTTAAGCATAATGAAACCAAGATGTCGGCCAGTTTCACCATCGTCACGCCGATACGAGAAGTAAAGATCTTTTTGGCAGCAGACACAAGCAGCTGCATTTTGAATGTTCTCGGATTTTACACCTGCTTGGAGAAGCTGAGCTGTGTTTGCAGCGGCTAAATCAAGTTTCCAGTGCCCGCTTGTTGATGGTGTGCTGGATTGCTCCCAAATACTCTTTTGATCAGAAAAAGCATTGGCAACGACCGCGTCAACCTCGTAACAGCATGGTCCAATGCATGGACCGATTGCGATCTGAAGTTTGTCGGGAGAAGTATTAAAAATAGCAGCTAACCCATGCACCACTTTAGCACTTATGTTAAGGGACGTCCCTTTCCAGCCGGCATGTATAACCGCAATTACCGCATGAACGGGATCATAGCAAAGAATGGGGGTGCAATCAGCAACCGTTACGCCGAGCATGAGCCCTGCTTGATTAGTGATGATAGCATCTGCCTCAAGAGTTGTTAGGTGTGCAATATCTAGATTTGGTTCATCAATCACTAGAATATCATCGCCATGTATCTGGCGAACGGTTAGCAGTTGTTCGATGCTGATGCCGAACGTCCGCGTAAAGAGATTTCTGTTTCCCTCAACTGAGGGGAGAATATCCTCTGTATTTGTCCCAAGGTTTAAGGAGTTGTAGGGAGCACGCGAGACACCTTCATGTCGGGTTGTAAATCCCTGCATTGTCTTGGTAGGTGCTGCCTCAAAAATCGGCTCTACATAATGAATGCGTCCTAAGCGTTGTATATCCATGGTTTAATACTTTTCCTCATGTGTTGTGGAGGTAGAAGGCTCTCGTCTGCGTTGCACATAGACATAACAGACAATAAGCAGGCTGCAGACAATAACTATCCAATTTATTGCCCGATGGGTCCACAAAATAATTAATGCTTCGTTCTTACCGATAAGATACCCGATAATGGTTAGAATAGTACACCAAATACCGGCACCGAGGAGGGTATAGAAAGCAAAGGTAGTGTGGCGCATACCCGCGAGTCCGGCAGGGATGGAAATAAAATGCCGGATCACCGGTAGGAGTCTGCCGATAAATGTGGAAATGGCACCATGGCGTTGGAAAAATCTCTCAACCGTACAAAGCTTCTCTTCCGTGAGAAAGAAATATCTGCCGTAGCGGAGCACAAGGGGCCTGCCAAGATAGTGCGCTGCAAAATAGTTTGCATATGCTCCCACAAGGCTACCAATAGTGCCCGCCATAATGACACCGAACCAACTCATTTCGCCTGCATGAATAAGGTAACCAGCGGGAGGCATGACAAGTTCGCTCGGGACCGGGAAAAGTGAGCTCTCAAGGGCCATGAGTGCAAAAATTCCTGCATAGCCCATGGAGCCGATTATCGTGAGAAGCCATTGGACGAGGGAGTGGAGCATATAATAGTTACTCAGTGCCTTTACGGTAGAGAATCAGTCCCGTTATACTTAAAAGAAGCGTAAGATACAACAGATGAACGTCTCGATGTTGTGATTCCATTGTGAAACGTGTAAAAAGTTGAGCAGATATTATGAGGAGTTGCTTCTATGCCATGTCAAACGCCACCATATATACAGTTTGATGCCTTTGGTGGGATCCCCGGGGAGCGCTCTTTGCGTTTTGGGGGATATCAAGGTTGTTATACGGCATCTACTCTGTCAGAAGTTACCCCGCTACTGGACACGTTACAGAGTCTGTGTGACCGTGGACTGATCGTGGTTGGTTTTCTGAGTTATGAGGCCGCATGTGGTATTAATAGCCACCTTCCTGAGGGTGCTGTTCTTGATGCTTTTCCCTATGCCTGGTTTGCTGTGTATTCAGATGTTGTAGAAAACGATGCTGAAGATGATAGTATTTCCAATGAAATACTTCAGTTTTCTGAAAGCGACCTATCCTATTGTGCCTATAGTCATGCTGTGCAAGCGATACGATCATTCATTCAGGCGGGGGATAGTTATCAAATAAATTATACCATGCCACTAATAATACCGTTTCATGGAGACCCGAAAGGGTTGTATCAAGCCGTTTGCCAAGGGCAGGAATCTTCCTATTGTGCCTATATTGACATGGGGCGCTATGTCATTGTATCCGCCTCTCCTGAGCTTTTTTTTCGCACTGACCAAGATGTTATTACAACCAGACCGATGAAGGGAACTCGTGCACGTGGATGCGAGGCAAACGACGATACTTTACAGGCCGCGGCCTTGGCTGCGAGTGAAAAAGACCGCGCTGAGAACCTTATGATCGTTGATTTATTGAGAAATGATCTGGCAAAAATAGCGCAGCCGGGAAGTGTCTCGGTTACATCATTATTTGATATTGAAAAGTATCCTACCGTTTGGCAAATGACATCAACCATTCGAGCACAACTAAAAACAGGCGTTGGGCTCAAGGAAACACTACACGCTCTTTTTCCTTGTGGGTCTGTCACAGGTGCTCCGAAGAAAAGAAGTATGGAGATTATCCGGATGTTAGAAACAGCTCCTCGTGGTGTGTACTGTGGTGCTATTGGTTATGCCGAGTCAGGCAGAAACTGTTTCTCCGTACCGATAAGAACGGTGGTTATTGACCGTGAATGTGGTTTTGCTACGCTATGTGTTGGTAGTGGTATTACGGCTGATTCTGACGAGCTGCTTGAGTATCGGGAGTGTCTATCTAAGGCTCGCTTTGCTACGGCCGCTCCGCGAATAAAGCACGCCCTCATTGAGACTTTTCGTGTTGAGAATGGTGCTGTCTGGCATCTGGATGAGCATATGAGTAGGTTAAATGCTTCTGCTATATATTTCGGATACCCCCTTGAAATGGGGGCTCTTAAATGCCAAATTCTAGCACGTGCCTCTAAGGTTGTTACTGCTCATCGAGGCCGGCTTGTTGTTGCCCCTGATGGGACGTGGGATCTGTCTCTAACACCTTTTGTGCCGGAGAACCGTGATCTTGTAGTTTCATTTGCGGCACTGCGTGTGGCGAGCGATGACCCGTATCGCTATCACAAAACAACGAATCGCCAGATTTTTGATCAGGCCCGGGAAGCGTGTACGGAGTGTGACGAGGTTCTGTTCCTGAACGAACGTGGTGAGCTAACGGAAGGGAGCTATCATAGTGTTGTGCTTAAGAGAGCAGGTGCCTTGGTGACTCCGGCTTTACACTGCGGTGTTTTACCGGGTGTTTTTCGTCAAACGCTCCTTCAAGCGGGAGAGGTAACGGAACAGTGTCTTTACAAGGATGACGTACTGGACGCAGAAGAAATCTGGCTTGTCAATTCGCTGAGGGGATGGCGACGAGCGCAGATAAAAAGTGAGGACCGTTAGTGTACCTGCTTTTTTGCACAGAAGAGCGTACAGATGGGTTCAGCCGCGTTCGGGAGTTGTTACGCTCTTTTCTAGCTGATGACGCCATAACCTTAGGGGGTAAAGAGCTTTTTACGGTGCTTGCCGATGGGGATATTGCGCTTCCATCTCTAATGGTTTTGGGTGTTGGGCGCCATAATGTTGGTTGGCTACCTGATTTCATGCAGCTAAGGAAAGTGCTTCCGACACTACCCGTGTTGGTTGTTTTCAAGTGTGATTCCGCGCTATGGCGAATAGCCATGAAGACTGATGCGTATACGCATATGCTTATGACGTCTGATGAGGCCAGCGTGCTTCATGGAATTGCTGAAATACTGAGGGGCCACACTCCTGCACATACGGATGTCACCAAAGAGGATAATAGTCCCTGCAATTCAGATGCTCTTTTTGTCGCACAATCCCCGTCTGCACAAGCACTTTGCCGCCTTGCACGGATGGTGGCGAGCACCACAAGCAGTGTCCTCATTACCGGGGAATCAGGTGTTGGCAAGGAGCGGCTGGCAAAAATGGTTCATGGGTTGTCTCCTCGCAAAGCGTTTCCTTTCCTTTCTCTCCATTGTGCAACTCTTTCAGAGATGCTTGTGGAAAGCCAACTTTTCGGACATATGCGAGGTGCTTTTACGGGGGCCGTAACAAATCAGCGTGGACTGCTTGATGCTGCTGACCGTGGGACACTTTTCCTCGATGGTATTGATGGCCTTTCCTTGGATGCACAGGCAAAATTGTTACGAGTTATCCAGGAACAGGAGTTTATTCCCCTTGGTTCAACGGTAACGAAACGAGTTGATATCCGATTTATTGCGGCAACGACGACAAGTCTCGCTGCAATGGTTGCTTCTGGGCACTTTCGTGAGGACCTTTTCTATCGTATCAATGTATTTTCCCTCGATATTCCACCTTTGAGGCAACGGGTTGATGATATTATTCCCCTTGCCGAGATGTATTTAAAGCGCAGTGCGCAGCAGGTGGGCAAACATGTTCATGGCTATACGGAGCAGGCCATGGACTACTTGGTGCGACAGAGTTGGCCTGGCAACATACGGGAGTTGATTAATCTGATTGAGCGTGCCGTTGTTATGTGCAACGGAGAGTTCCTCGATCTTGAATCGTTACGCAAGAGTAGTGCACAGGCTGGTGAGAGCCTAGCCACTGAAGAAGGGCCAGTTACTCTCGCAGACCATGAAAGGTGGCATATTCGGCGGGTTTTGTTACAAGTCGGTAATGACAAGAGCCAAGCAGCTCGTCTTCTAGGCATTTCGCGTAAAACTCTTGACCGTAAGCTCAACCAGTACGGTGTTGTTATCGTACGAGAAGTGCAGAGCAGAGGCTAGGTAACCGTGGCATTACAAAGGTGTGAGTGGGCGGAAAAAGACGTGCTGAGCTGCCAGTACCATGACAAAGAGTGGGGCGTTCCTTCTTTTGATGATCGTTATCTTTTCGAAATGCTCATTTTGGAAGGGGCTCAAGCAGGGTTGTCTTGGTCCTATGTCCTTAAGCGCCGAGAGGCATATCGGCAGGTTTTACACAATTTTCAACCTGCATTGATTATGGAAATGGAGTGGGCAGAGTTCGCCAATGCAATGGCCACCGGATCCCTCATTCGCCATCCCCTTAAAGCTCGTGCAATCCGTCCCAATGCCTGTGCCTTTGTGGCCGTTGTGGCGGAGTTTGGGACATTTGCTGATTATATCTGGTCTTTTACCGGTGGAAAGCAGATAGTAAATCACTGGCAAACATCAAAGGACGTCCCTACTCAGTCCCTTCTTTCACAGAAGGTTGGCCGTGACCTGAAAAAACGAGGCTTTGCATTTGTTGGCCCGACTATTTGTTATGCATATCTGCAGGCCATAGGGGTCATCAACGATCATACGGTGGATTGTTTTCGGTGGAGTTTTTGTGACAGAAATCTCGTTTAATACGATACGCTGGCGCCAATTTGCAACCTTGGCTCTTTTATATATTCTCGTTTACTTCTATCGAGTCTCCTTGGCTGTTGTGTCTGAGGATGTAGCAAAGGATCTCCAGCTCGCGCCAGAGCAGTTGGGGCTTCTTGCGGGCGTTCTTTTTTTCGTTTATGCCCTAGCCCAGTTGCCCCTTGGGCCACTCATTGACCGCGTTGGACCACGTATTATTATTTCAATCTGTGGGGTGCTGACAGCGCTGGGAGGATGGTTGTTTGCAGTCGCAGATCATTTGTCGACGGCAATGATGGGACGTGTTTTAATCGGTATAGGCACAGCGGCTGTCTTAATGGCCTCCTTCACCATTTTCAGCCATTGGTATAGCAAGCAGGAGTTTAGTAAAATATCTGCACTTATGGTTGCTGCAGGTAACCTTGGCAATCTCGCCGGTACAGCGCCTCTTGCCGTTGCCGTAGGCTTTATGGGGTGGCGGACGTCATTTTTAGTGGTGTCTCTCCTGCAGGCTACCATTACGCTACTTGTTTTTTTGAAGGTGCGGGACTTGCCACCAAACCACCACGAGGGAAATGCACCAACTGCACACGAGTCTGAACGTCCGAGCATGACACGTGCATGGGGGATGCTCTTTCGAGACCGCTCTTTTTGGCTTTTAGCAGCGGTATCATTTAGCTGGTATGGCAACTATATGGCAGTGCAAGGTTTGTGGGGGGGGCCATATTTAATACATCTAAGCCATATGAGCCGTGAATCTGTCGGCGGGATGCTTATGTGGACCTCAGTAGGGTTTATTTTAGGTTCTCTGGCTATTGACCGTATTGCGAAGCGGGTTTTTAAATCATACACCAAGACTCTCTGGGCGGGCCAGTGCCTACTACTGCTTTTCATGAGCGGTTTTCTCGGATGGCTCCACCACCTTCCTGTTTTTTTGTTGCCAGTATTCTTTTTATGTATTGGTCTTGCTGTCTCAAGCGGTATAATGATTTACCCAATAATTAGAGCAAATGTTCCCGTCTCAATTGTCGGTACAGGTTTGAGTACGCTCAATTTCTTCGTTCTACTTGGTGCGGCGTGCGCGCAGCAGGGTATGGGTAATCTTCTTGCCTATGCGGGAGGTTATAGTCTTGAGGGCTTCCGCATGGCATTTGCAGCACCCGTAGTTTGTTTAGCGGTTTCGCTTGTATTTTTCTTAGGTATGAAGAACTGTCCCGCTGAAGAGGTTCGTGAGGAGTTATGAAGCAATTAGTAGCGGATCTAATGGATAAGGGCGTTGTTGACACGACGTTCATGGTTAAGGATAAAGTTGTTGCCACGGCAAAGAATGGCAAGCCATATATGAACGTCCGGCTTGTGGATAAATCCGGAGAGGTTGATGGAAAAGTTTGGGATAATGTCGAACAGCTTTCAACGGCCTTTGTAAAAGATGACTTTATACATGTGCGTGGAACAGCATCCCAGTATATGGGTAAAATGCAGGTGACCATAAAAGATATTGTCTATTGTAAGGATAGCGATGTAAACCTCGCTGATTTTATGGCGGTATCCCCTATTCCACAGCAAGAGCTCATTGCAGAATTACTCCAGGTCATAAAAACCTTAGAGAACCCCTACCTTCGGGCATTAATGCAGGGTTTTGTTAAAGATGCAGCTTTTTTATCATCCTATGCGTCAGCGCCAGCAGCAAAAGGGATGCACCATGTCTACCTCGGGGGCTTGCTTGAACACTCCCTGTCAGTTGTGAGGCTCGTGGATGCTGTGGTACCACTCTATGGGGATATGGACCGGGATCTGTTGGTTGTAGGAGCCTTGTTGCATGATGTGGGCAAGGTCCTTGAGTTGCGGTATGAGCGAAGCTTTGATTATACCAATGCCGGCCGTCTTATTGGGCATATAACCTTGGGTGTTGAAATGGTTACCGATCAGATCAGGCGTATTAGTGGCTTTCCGGATGAGTTGGCTATGTTGGTTAAACATATGCTCTTGTCTCACCATGGGCAGTATGAGTATGGCTCTCCGAAGAGACCTAAAACAGTTGAAGCGGTCTTGCTGCACTACCTTGATGATATGGATTCCAAGGTCAATGGTGTCCGCGCCCATATTGCTAGGGAACGGGACGGTTTAGAAGGGAACTGGACCTCCTTTCACCGGATGTATAACCTAAATTTTTATGTGCCTGACGAGCAAGAAGTGGCAGAAGTCCTGTCTCAAGACCCTGCTGCTGATGTATTAAGCGCCGTGACTGCAGATACGCATAAGGAATCGAAAGAAGAGCCCTTGGCCACTTCACCAAATCTTTCGCTCTTTGAGTGAGACTATGGGCTACGATACGAGGTGGGCTACATACACAAGGCTAACAATCAAATTAACTAAAGAGAGTATACGGTCTTGAAACGATCCCAGGGCAATAAGGGGGATGGAGGCACTTACACTGAGGAATGCCCCTCCAAGTCCTAAAGCGATATTCTGCTGAAGTAACATGGAGAATATCCCGATGCCTACCATGATATAGCAGCTTATTCGTACGATATTTTTTAACTTCTTTAGCCTTTCACTATGAGACATCAGTCCGCCTGTGGTGTTTGTTCAAGAAAAAAGGTAACGGGGCCGTCATTTACCAGATGTATCTGCATATCAGCACGAAAAACCCCCGTTTTTACATGTTGTTCTCCTAGTAGGCCCTGCATGATGCCAACAAACTGATTGTAGCGCTCTTCAGCAAGGGCAGGCGGGGCAGCGCTGTCAAAAGACGGTCTTCTTCCGCAGTCACAGCGGCTGGCCAGTGTAAACTGGGAGACAATTAAGACCTCACCCTTTGTTTCCCGCAGAGCATGATTCATCTTGCCATTCTGGTCTTCGAAGATGCGGAGGTGTACAATTTTTTCAGCAAGATGCTGTGCTGCTTCAAGGGTGTCACCATGCTCAATCCCTAAGAGGATTAGAAGGCCGCTACCTATGGCAGCATACTCTTTATCCTGAATCCAGACAGAGGACTCTCGAACTCTTTGAATAACCGTCTTCATAATGAATCGTCCCTTTGCTCTTCTAGATGGCTACCAATCTATATGTCCTAGAACCAAGTCCAATTTTCTCAGCATGCTCTAGTTGTACTTGCCATGGGATCTCAGGCCAGACACCGCGAAATTTATCACCGCCAGGTTGGTGCCCAGTGGTAAGGGCAGAGTGCTGATTTCCCAGAGCGTTGTTGACGAGGTCGCAACAGGCTTGGTCGAGGGCTACGGGGTCAGTTGATGCACATATGCCGATATCGTTAACAATTGGTGCATCACAATGCCCATAACAATCACAGGCCGGGGAAACTTGGGTGATAAAATTCAGGTGCAATGTTTTCGCCCGTTTGTTTTGTATGGCCGCGAGAGCGTATTCAGCCATTTTTCGCATGACGAGATCTGCTGCTTCATTCCATTGGATTGCAATAGCTTTGGTAGGACAGATAGTGATACAGCGTGAACAGCCAGTACATTTTAGCTCATCAATGACGGCTACGTCTGCCTGCATGGTGATGGCATCATGGGCGCAGGAGGTAAGGCAGTGGGCACAGCCCGTACAGTTTTTGGTGGTGACCCTTGGGGCCACGGTAGAGTGCTGTACGAGCTTTCCTCTTCGCGAGGCGCATCCCATGCCAAGATTTTTTATGGCACCACCAAAACCCGTAAGCTCATGACATTTGAAATGGGATAATGTCACTAGAGCGTCTGCCTCGATAATTTCAGTTCCTATGAATGCCTCACTGAGTATTTCACCGTGGAGGGGGACACGAGTCTCGGTAACGCCGCGTAACCCATCGCTAATAATCAAGGGGGCGTTGACAACGGCATAGGCGAAGCCGTGCTCGATACCGCACGCCAGTGCAGACACAGCTTCTTTTCGCTCACCAGGATAGAGGGTTGATGAATCCGTCAAAAAGGGTTTGGCACCACATGCTTTAATTTCATCAACAATACGTCGGGCGAAAATCGGTCTAATAAATGCGCTATTGCCCCGTTCTCCGAAATGAAGCTTGATAGCAGTAAGATCGTGGGGGGCAACACGTGACTGCAAGTCGCATTGAGCGAGTAGTATGGATAGTTTGTCGAAGAGATTTCTTTTGTGATTAGCCCGCATGTCAGCAAAAAAAACATTTTCCATTCGAACGTCTCCCCTATTTCGCGGATCTCTACCGAGTTTGTGGCACGGCATTCAACTACTGCATAACACATGTAAAGGGAAAACGCATCCGGTTGTCGTATAGTGTGGTGTAGGGGGTGACGCTAAGTCTCCTTTCACAAAATAACGAAGCGCTGAAGTGCGTGCATACAGGTTTATCAGTAGGCTCCATAAACGGACGTCGCTCCGAAATTTTATCAGGGGGTTGAACTGACATGGCTTCACAAAACCGTTTTTTTGTAACAAAGACGTAACAATTAATTAACAAGTGTTGAAACAGCTAGTTATGTGTGATTCTGCTGTTATTTGCTAGGGGTACATACAATTTTTGTCCATACATCCTTTACAACTCTGACGCATGGCTGTAACATGAAAACGTACGCTAGAAGAGCACTTATTGTGGGGTCAAAGGAGAAGGTATGTTTGGTCTTATCCCGAAAGAAGAGAAGTTCTTTGAGATGTTTAGAGACATGGGAGTTATTATTACAGAAGGTGCTCAGCAACTCAAAAATATGCTTGATGATTATCGTGATCCTGTTGAGTGGCAACAGAAAATCAAAGAAACTGAACACAAAGGGGATAGTCAAACCCATCACATCATAAAAACCCTCAATAAAACCTTTATCACACCGTTAGATCGAGAAGATATCTATGCACTAGCCTCAAAACTCGATGATATTCTTGACCTGATTGATGCCTCTGCTCAGCGCTTTGTCATGTATAATGTTGAGCGGCCAACATCTGAAGCGCAGCAATTGGCCTTTATTATACTTAAATGCTGCCAAACGGTCGAACGTGCCCTGAAACATCTCGGTGGAAAGTTTGATGACATCAATAATTGCTGTGTTGAAATTAATGCCCTTGAAAATGAAGCTGACCGTGTATGCCGTGAAGCGGTAAGCCGGCTGTTTGATGAAGAAAAAGATCCAATTAACCTCATTAAGTGGAAAGAAATTTATGAAACGCTAGAAAAGGCTACAGACAAGTGCGAGGATGCAGCTAACATTCTCGAAAGCGTGGTGGTCAAGCATGCTTGACCTTGCCCTTGTGCTTCTGGTTTTAGTGGTAATCGCAGCTCTTGCTTTTGATTATATCAATGGCTTTCATGATACTGCGAATGCAATTGCTACTTGTGTTTCTACCCGCGCGTTAACGGTAAAAGCGGCCATATTCATGGCTGCTTTTCTCAATTTTGCCGGTGCAATGGTTTCAACAAAAGTTGCTTCAACCATAGGTAAAGGAATTGTTGATGCCAATAATGTTACCCAGCTGGTCGTCCTTGCTGGTGTCCTTGGGGCAATTCTATGGAACCTAATCACCTGGTATTATGGTATGCCATCATCTTCATCCCATGCCATTATCGGTGGTATTATGGGTGCCGTTATAGCCCATACGGGAGTACATACACTTCATTGGGCAGGCCTGAAAAAGATCATTACCGCATTGATTATCTCTCCTATTTTCGGTGTAATTATAGGTTTTTTAGGTATTGTCTTGATTATGTGGCTTTTCAAAAATTCAAATCCTGGGCCTTTAAATAAAAACTTCAGGCGTCTGCAGGTGGCGTCTGCAGCCTTCATGGCTTTTTCCCATGGAACCGCTGATGCGCAGAAGTCAATGGGTGTTATCACCTTGGCTCTCGTTTCCTATGGGTTTTTGCCGACGTTTGAAGTGCCTACTTGGGTTAAGCTGTCCTGTGCGCTAGCTATGGGATTGGGGACTGCGGCTGGTGGATGGCGTATTATCAAAACCATTGGTAAGGATTTCGTAAAGTTGCAGCCGGTTCACGGTTTCTGCGTCGAAACAGCAGCAGCAGGTGTTATTTTAGGCGCCTCATCACTTGGTATGCCGGTTAGTACAACACACGTCATAACCTCAACGATTCTCGGGGTGGGTATTTCAAAACGTCTGAGTGCGGTGAACTGGGTGGTTGCTCAAAGAATCCTTGTTGCCTGGGTTCTTACGATTCCGGCTTCAGCACTTGTGGCTTATACGGTCTATCAGGTACTTGTTCCTATTTTTGAATAAGATTCATGCGGCTCTAGAGATAAAACCGGGTAAGGCATATGCCTTACCCGGTTTTGTTTTTAGTTGCAAAGGCGTAGGAGGGCGCTGACACATTTTGCGACTCCTGCATATACTTCAGCAATATTGGAGGCTAACATATACGCGGGTGTTGTAACAATTTTATTTATTTCATCAACAATACAATCATCGGCAGAACAGCTACTATGTTTAGCCCCAGTTTTCTCGATTTCAGCTGCTGTGCCTGCATCGGTACCAATGGTGACGGTCGGATGAACATCTGGCCCAAGTATTAATGCTAACGTGGCTGGGGCGATACATATGGCCCCCACCGGTTTTCCTGCTTTGTAGGCCTGCCGTACAAGGGCCGTAACCGTTGGTTCGGGGGTGCCGGCAGCCCCCTTAAGGGCGAAGTCTGAAAGGTTTAATGCGGCACCGAAGCCACCCGGTATAATGATGCCGTCTAACTGCTCAATGTCGGCTTTTTCAACGGGCTGAATGACCCCACGAGCAATCCGGGCAGACTCAACTAAAATGTCACGTTGCTGTCCTGTCGTCTCACCTGTAAGATGGTTTACTTCCTGCAGCAGGCCTTGGGGTGCAAAGAAGACAGGCTCAGCTCCTTGCTGTGTTATGGCAAGAACCGTACACACCGCTTCATGAATTTCACTGCCATCACGAACACCGCACCCCGCAAGAATAACAGCAATTTTCTTCATAGAAACCTCCTTAGTTCTTATATATGCCTAAAGCTTGCCGAACAGCATCATCATAGCTTGTTAAGGATAACGGGATAAGTTGTTTAATCGTATCGTTCTCACAGATCACCTCGTTTTTGAGGCCATCGATGAGGGCTGAGGCGATACCATAAGAAACAGGAGTTACAAGACGTAACCAGTATGCCGAAAGTTTGGGCGTTAGGAACGGGACGGGGATAATAAAACGCCGTCTGCCAAGAATTGTTGCGAAGCGCTCCATCATTTGCCGGTAGGTCAATATTTCCGGGCCACCAATATCGAGGGTTTGGCCTGTCGTCTCAGAGCAGAGCAGACAGCCACGTAAATATGCAATGACGTCATCAACGGCAATCGGTTGACTACGCGTTTCCACCCAGCGGGGGGTCACCATCACGGGGAGGCGTTCAACAAGGCTTTTGAGCATCTCATAGGAAGCACCACCTGCGCCAATTATGACAGCAGCTCGTAAGAATGTGGTGCGAACTTTTGTGCTCTGCAAAATTTCAGCGACTTCAATCCTGCTGGCAAGGTGGTGCGAGAGCTGGTCTTCACGTTTCCCAAGCCCTCCCAAGTAAATGATGCGGGAAACTCCCGTTTCCTCAGCTGCTTGCACAAAGTTTAAGGCTGCTTGGCGGTCTTTACTTTCAAAGTCCTGACCATCCCCTCCCATGGAGTGCACAAGGTAATATGCTGTGTGAACGCCTTGTAGTGCTGCTAAAAGGCTTGTCTTATCAAGGACATCTCCCAACACAGACTGAATGCCAGCGGGAAGTTCCGTTGGCCTGCGGACCATACAGCGGACATTCCCGGGGTAGTCATGTAATGCCGCAATTAGACGTTTACCTATGAACCCCGTTGCTCCGGTTACAAGAACAGTATCTAGAGTTATCGCATCCATAATGGTACTCTTTCTATAAGAATTTAAACAGGTGCTTGCAACTCTCGCGGAATCTGGCACACTATATACCATGGAGTATCAAAAGAAACTACAAGTCTCTACACAACAGGTTCTTGTCGAAGACAACTCTGTTTTTTCGATTCAATGGACTGATGTTCCTATGGCTGACTGTCAAGGCCTTGATGTTGGTAAGGTCTATACATGTTACCTTGAGGCCATTAGGTATTTTACCTTAGGGATCATTCGGCCTTTGGAATCAGATGCAGGTGTTGCCTTTCGACTCTTTGGCCGGTTACCCCTGCTCTGTTTTTTACCGCCTGAGTGTACAATGGATGCAGATGGTGAGCAGATTGCCTTACGAATATGTGGTGGGATTTTGGTACAAAAAGCGCAGTGTGACCGAGGGGAAATGCTTTTTCGCCTTTCAAATCCTACAACGCAGATTTGTCGCATATCGCTAACATTACGTGATTATTGTCCGTTGTTACTAGGATCATTACAACCAACTCGTATAAGACGCTGGCTGTACCGTTTTACGCAGGCAGCGCTTCATCAGCTGGTGACAGCTCATTTTCTTGGTTTTTTATACCGTCGGCGTATGGGGGGGAAGAAGAAAGTTGTGATGCAGCATGTGTTTGTGCGTGACGGTAGAAGGACATGAGAGGGCCTCGATGAGAAAACTTGCACACATAGACCAAGCATTGCTGCATGCCATGTTTTTTGTCCAAGGCTGGAGTCAATTGGGCTGGAAGGCGTTTGTACGAATCTTTAGAGCTCCTTGGTACCATCGTGAATCATTGGTGCAGTTTGATAAGCTTGGTTATTCGTCCTTGTTTATTTGTACACTTACAGGTCTTTTCACCGGTATGGTCATGGCATTACAAGCGCTCATACAGCTGAAACCCTTTGCTGCAACGAGTTATGTTGGCGGTATGGTCGCCGTAACAATGATAAAGGAGCTTGGCCCCGTTTTGACTGCTCTGATGGTAACTGGCCGGGCTGGGTCAGCTATTACAGCTGAACTTGGTAGTATGCGGGTTAGTGAGCAGGTTGATGCTATGCGAGTAGAGGGAAGTGATGTGGTGCAGCGTCTCGTTACGCCGCGTCTTAAGGCGCTACTGCTTGCGCTGCCGTTACTGACAGTCATGACTGATGCATGTGCAGTCTTGGGTGGTTTTATTATTGCCACGGATTATGGTATTGGTCCCTCGTTGTACTTGTCGACATTTACACAGTTCATGGTTCCGTTGGACTACCTTGAAGGAGCTGTGGTAAAGCCTCTTGCTTTTGCTAGCATACTTTGTTTGACCAGCTGCTATACAGGTCTGCAAGCTGCTGGTGGTGCGGAAGGTGTGGGCGAGGCGACAAAGCGAGCTGTTGTTGTATCGTCGATAGCAATTTTAATGACGGATTTTTTTATAGCAAAACTGTTCGTTTTGGTGCGGTAAGGAGTACGGGTGGAATTTCTGATACGCATGCAGGATGTTGATTACCATGTCGGGGGGCGCCAAATTCTGGAGCGTTTTTCCATGGTATTACGGCCTGGTGAGAATAGGACGATACTCGGTGTCAGCGGCTCGGGAAAAACTACGATTTTGAAACTGCTGTTAGGTCTTCTCCAACCGGATCAAGGTAGTATTTTCTTAGATGATATTGATATTGCCTCCTCGCATGAGGATCTCTATCGGCAACAGCGCAGTCATATTGCCATTGTTTTTCAGGGGGCTGCTTTATTTGATTCTATGACCGTTGGTGAGAATGTCGGCTACCGGCTTCTGGAGGCCGGCATGCCTTTGAATGCGGTGGAGGCTGTTGTGCGTGAAAAACTATCGTTCGTAGGGGTTGAACATGCACTTGACCAGTACCCAGCAGAGTTGTCAGGAGGCATGAAGAAAAGGGTTGCCATTGCCAGGGCCTTGGCGGCGAATCCCCGTTTTATTTTTTTCGACGAGCCGACCACAGGGCTTGACCCGATTGGTGTTTATAACATTTGCTGCCTGATCCGACGACTCCAGCAGACAGGTGTCACCACGCTTATGGTAACTCACGATTTGCAGACAGCCTTTACAACATCAGACTATTTTTCTTTCCTCCATGAGGCACGTCTGATTTATGACGGTGATAAAGAAGGGCTATTAGGGAGCAGTCATCCAGCGGTGCAGGAGTTTCTCGTGCCGACAGCAACCTCGCTGTTTGTGGAGCGGTCATAAAGGATTTTGCTATGAAGCGAAGTAATGAAATAGGATGGGCTCAAGTCCGGGCTGGTATCTTCATTGTTGTGGTATTGGTTCTGACTGCTGTTGCCATTCTCCTCATGGGGCAGAAAACAAAAATGTTCATGAGGACGAGCATGATTTCCATTGTTATGAAGAACGTCGTGGGGCTTAAGGTCGGTGCCCCTGTGTGGCTAGCTGGAGTCGATATTGGTGTTGTTAGAGAGGTGACTTTTGAGGATGCCGAACATTCTAACAGGGTGTTGATTGTTGCGGATGTTGATACTGATGCCCATCGCAAGATTGGTGCTGACTCAATCATTACCATTAAGACGCGCGGTCTTATGGGAGAGAAGTATGTCGATATACTTCCTTCTGCAACCTATCAAAAAAACCCACCGACAAATTTTGTCGGTCAGTCCGTTCATACGCTTGACGATGTTGCACAAAAGGCCGGAGTAACTTTTGAGCGCATTAATCAGGTTGTTGATACCATACAAAGCGGAAATGGCACTTTGGGCAAGCTTGCCCGTGATCCCCAGCTTTATATCAACGCCGTCCAGTTGACGACGGAATTACAACAGCTTGCGACGTCCCTTAATCGTGGACAGGGTACGGTAGGCCGCCTTATAAAAAGTCCAGAACCGTATGATCGTCTAGTAAAGATTCTGGAAAGGGCAGACCGAATGCTTCTGGAGGTGCAGACTGCAGATGGGAGCTTGAATAAGCTCATTCATGATAAGGAGCTTTATACGAAGCTAGTGACCCTTGCAGACAAGAGTAATCAAGCGGCAAGCGATGTCCGGGAGCTGAATAGACGGCTTACCTCCAAAGACAGTACGCTTGGTATGTTGATAAACGATAAGGAACTCTATCAAAAAGGAGTGACACTGTTGTCGAGGGCCGATACGTCCATGCGAGAACTTGAAGGGCTTCTTCGTAAAATAAAAGAGGGGGACGGTACTGCTGCCCGTCTTGTGAATGACCGTGATGTCTATGATAAGCTGTACCGTGTAGTTGATCAGCTTAATCTCCTTGTGGAGGATGTAAGACGTAATCCCTCCCGCTATATACGTTTCTCACTGTTCTAAAAGGAGAAGGCTATATGCTGATTCGCAGTTGTATTGTTACCTGTATGATCCTACTCCTTTGGGGCGGTAGGTTAGACGCTGCTGTCCCATTTGATGGGATGGTAAAAGAATTTCGCTTGCCTAATGGTATAAAGCTCTTGGTTGTTCAGCGACACAGTTCTCCGACCGTCGCAGCGTGGATACGTTATCATGTCGGAAGCGTTCATGAGCGTAGCGATGAACGGGGTATTGCGCACCTTTTAGAGCATATGCTGTTTAAAGGCACCAGGCATTTAGGCACGAAAGACTTTACGGCAGAACGGCCAATCCTTGATCAGATCGAGCGGATTGCTCAGCGCCTTCATAGGGAAAAATCCAAAGGACGTCAAGCAAATCAGATGCAGCTGCGATCACTTGAAAAGCAACTCAAGGATTTGGAGAAAAAAGCAGAGCGCTATGTTGTTAAAGATGAGTTTTTCGAGCTCTATGCACGGCATGGCGCGTCTGGCTATAATGCCTTTACGTCAAAAGATAGTACAACCTACCTCATCTCCCTGCCATCGCATAAGCTTGAGCTCTGGGCGGCCATAGAGTCCGACCGTATGAAGCAGCCTGTTCTGAGGGAGTTCTATACAGAACGTGCTGTCGTGATGGAGGAGCGGAAGCGGTCTTACGATGCCGAACCGTCTGCAAAGCTCTGGGAAAGTTTTATTGCAACGGCCTTCAATGCACACCCTTACGGTCAGCCAATCATCGGCTGGAGTTCTGATATTCAATACCTGACCCGCACCAAAGCGGAGTCATTTTTGAAGCGTTATTATGCTCCGAATAATGCCACGATTGTCCTTGTTGGAGACGTGCAGGCTGAGGCAGCCCTTCAGTTGGTTACAAGATATTTTAGTACTATTCCTGCCGGTCAACCAGTCCCTTCTGTTCCTGTCCAAGAAGAGCCTCAGCAGGGGGAGCGTCGAGTGACGATTCAGGGAGATGCAGAACCTGAGTTACTGATAGGTTTTCATAAAACAGCACAGACTGACCCTGACGATGTGGTGTTTGACATGATTGCTGGTGTGTTAACCCAGGGGAAGACCGCTAGACTGCACCGCCGGCTGGTTGTCGAACGCCAGCTAGCAACATCAGTCACAGTGTTTGATGCACCGGGGCAGCGCTTCCCGAATTTGTTTGTGATCCATGCCAGCCCACGGGCACCCCATACGTCGCATGAGGTGGAGCAGGCAATCTACCAGGAGTTGGCAGGTCTCGTGACGGAGCCAGTTTCAGCCGCGGAGCTAAACCGTGTCAAGAATCTTGTTGCTTACAAGGACGCCCAGTTAAAAAACAGCAATAGTGGCCTCGCAAGAGTTTTGGCTGATTATGAAACGGTGACCGGGAGCTGGAGGAGCTTGCAGGAGTATCTACCTGCAATTTCACGGGTGACGGCAGCGGATATAAGTCGTGTGGCTAGCCATTATTTCACAGACCAGAATCGTATTGTTGGAATCTTAAGTACACGGAGGAAGCATGAGGCCAACATTAATAAGTAAATGGTTTGTGCTGGTCTGCTTATTCAGTCTTCCTTCTGGTGCGTTCGCCGAGGGGAAGATGAATCCCCGTTCTGCTACTTTTCCTGCCAGCCAGTATGTGGTCCCTGCGAGTGTACGCACGGTTCTCGGCAATGGCCTTGTTGCGCATATAGTTTCCGATCCAACAGCAACAATCAGTTCGGCGAGTGTCATGATCCGAGGGGGGGCGCTTTATGATCCTCAAGGGAAAGAGGGGGCAGCGCTTCTCTTGGCAGAAGGGATGCGTAACGGTGGTACACATCGTTTAACACCAGACCAGGTTGATGACCAGCTAGATACGATGGCAACACAGCTCAGCATAAGCTTTTCCGATGAAACGGGAGCTGCGAGCGTAAGTGCGCTCCCAGAAGCTTTTCCGACTTCGGTGGCACTTTTAGCTGAACTTCTTTTTTCTCCACGTCTTGACGCTCAACGTTTGACCGTTGCACGTCAGCAAATGTTAGAAGCAGTGAAGAGGTTTCAGGACGACCCTAAGGAGCTGGGCTCAGCCCTCTTACAACAGGCCGCTTTTCGTGGCCATGCCGCCGGTAGAATTCAGACGAAGCAATCGGTTGCATCCATAACAGAGCTTGATCTACGTAAACTCCATACGCTCCTTATCCGGCCTGAAAACATCATTGTTGCCATTTCCGGTCCAGGTAGCATTGAAGACTATCAGGCGGTATTACAGCCATTTGCCTCTGTACAATTTGCTCCATTGGCAAGGACGGCACCTCCTCCCCAAGAGGTTAGAGCCAGTACCGAAACCCCCCGTGTATATGCGGTCCCACGGGATATTAACCAAACGGTACTCCGTTTAGGGAGGTGGGGATTACAAAAAGACGACCCAGACCTCTACGGGGCTCGTGTGACAGATTATATTCTTGGAGGGAGCTTTACATCACGTCTTATGATGGAAATACGAACTAATCGGGGTCTCACATATCATGTGGGGAGTCATTTTTCAGTTGGCAGGCTTATGCCTGGTCTGCTGTCAATAGAGACAGAAACAACAACAGAGAATGCTTCGACAGTACTGGCACTCATACATGATATTTGCCGGGGTATGATGGAGAAAGATGTACAGACTAAAGAACTCATGCATGCAAAAGAGGCAATTATACAGTCATTTGCCTTTAGTTTTAGTACGCCTCATGCCATAGCAAGTCAGCGGGCTCGTGTAGAACTTTTAGGGTATCCAAAGGACTATCTGGAACGTTTTAGAGAGCGGATTGCTGGTGTAACGGTGGAGGATGTACGCCGTGTATCGAGGCGTTTTTTAGACCCTAAAAGCCTAAACATAGTCATGGTAGGGAAACAACTGCCCCGTGAGGCCACGCTATTGCCTAGCGCAATGGTTCAAATCACCACACAACATCTTGACGAAGGTCAGCTCCCTGAATAGGTGCGTAGTATGCTTTTTGCGAGGTCATCCGCTGTGGCATGGGGTGCCTCAATAATGGTGGTGAGTCCCAATGAGCGACATGCAACTGTTGTAATCGGTCCTATGGAAAAAACCGTTGCTTTTTTGAGTAGCGACAGCATTTGTTCTGTGGAACCAAGCATGAGTGCAAGGTTGCGTACAGTGGAAGGCGAGGTGAAGACGGCTGCTTGTAAAGGGGTCGTTGCAAGCATACGTTTTGTTTCAGCTGGAATCTCTGGTGGGGGTACTGTTTGGTAGGCTATAGGGTCCCAGACGATAATCCCCTCTGCCCGCAGGTTCTCAGGAATAACATCACGTGCTGCCGCCGCTTTAGGAAAAACAATGATGTCGCCAGCAGCGAGGAGTGGCTTGAGGGTGGCGACAACCCCCTCTCCTGTATATATACTCGGCATTGCATTGATGGGAAGCCCATATGATGTAAGAGCTTGAGCAGTTTTAGGCCCTACGGCACAAATACGTATTGTGGAAGGGATTGTTTTGTTAGGAAACAGATGCCGCCACCTTTCCATCAGCCGATGGACTCCGTTTACTGAGGTAAGCAGTAACCAGTTCGCCTCATGGAGTCTTTCAAGGACCGTGTCGAGGTGGGATGAATCTTGAGGTGCAGTTACCTGAATGGTGGGGCATGGTATAACCGTTGCCCCCCATTTTTTTAGTGTTTCACTCAGCTCGCGTGTCTGCTGTTCGGCCCGGGTTACCAGTACCGTTACGCCGGCAAGAGGGAGCTGTTCTCCTTTGCTAATTGAGGGCACGCTGGTAAACCTCTTCCAGGATACGTTTCCCTCCCTGTGCTAACAACAGGTCCGCAAGTCCCTCACCAAGCTTTTCTGGTTCGTGAAAGCTCCCCTCTGCAACTTCTTTGATGATTTCACGACCGTCTACGGAGGCGATCAAGCCGGTTAAGGTTAAATGCTCTCCTGTTACGACACCATGGGCTGCAATTGGTACTTGACAGCCTCCTTCACAACGTCGCAGTAAGGCACGTTCGGCGCTAACCGCAGCGGCCGTAGGAGGATGGTTTAGGAATGCAAGCATCTCCCGTGTTTCCACGTCATTAAGCCGACATTCGAGGCCTAAGGCCCCTTGGCCGATGGCAGGGATGGATAGATCTACTGAGAGGAGCTCGGTAGCTTTCTCAGCAAAGCCGAGACGATTCAATCCTGCGGCAGCGAGGATAACAGCATCAAGTTTGTCCTCTTCTAACTTTCTGATGCGGGTTTCTACATTACCTCTAATAATGACCATCTCCAGATCGGGGCGTACAGCAAGTAGCTGTGCTTGTCTACGCAGAGCACTGGTACCGATACGTGCGTTGGGTGGGAGGTCCTTGAAGCAGATGTTCCGAGAAATGAGAGCATCACGTGGATCTTCACGCTTTGTTGTGACAACCAACCCTAAGCCTTCAGGAAACTCAGTGGGTACATCTTTCATGCTGTGGACTGCCAGATCAATTTCACCGCGTAGCATAGCTTCTTCGATTTCTTTGACAAAAAGCCCTTTGCCACCAACTTGGGCTAAGGGAACATCGAGAATTTTATCGCCAAGTGTCTTAATTTTTACGAGCTCAACGCTAAGTCCCGCATAGCGTTGCTCAAGCTCTGCCTTAACCCAGTTTGCCTGCCATAGGGCTAGTTGGCTTGCTCGGGTTCCGATGCGAAGATGCTGTCGTGCCATGGTTTTACTCCTTATGATTCTTCGAGTTCGTATAATGCGTCATCGGTAGATTCTGCTGTGCCCAGCTCAAAAAGAGTACTGAGTGCGTCAACATATAAATCGTTGCGATTACCCTGCCCCGTTTTTTTAAGTACGTTAATGGGGTTGTGGAGCAGCTTGTTCATGATGGCCACCGTTAGTGCATCAAGGCGCCGTTCTACATCATCTGGTGCGTCCTTCCAAGACTGCAGGGACTTTTCAACTTCGCTACGCCTAATCTCTTCAAGTCGTTTACGTAGCGCCACAATTGTCGGCGTTACATTAAGGGTTGCCACCCATTTGGTGAACTGGTGGATCTCTTCGCTGATGATAGCTTCGGCTTTGTCTGCTTCTTGGCGTCGCCCTTCAAGATTAGAGGCAACCACCTGCTGCAGGTCGTCCATATCATAGAGGTAGATGCTTTCGAGTTCATTGACTGCCGGATCAATGTCACGAGGGACGGCAATGTCAATTAAGAACATCGGCTGCATTTTACGTCGTTTGATGACGGGCTCAAGATCCATAGGGCCCATAATCGTTGTGGGGGCTCCTGTGGAGGTGAGTACAATATCAGCCTCATGGAGATGCTCGAACATTTCCTCAAAGGGCACAGCTCTGCCATTAAACTCTTCTGCTAGGGACAGTGCTTTTTCATATGTTCTATTGGTGACAAGAATTTCTTTTGCGCCATTGGAAAGAAAGTGACGTGCCGCAAGTTCGCACATCTCACCGGCTCCTATCAGTAAGACGGTCTTGTTCTCAAGGCTGTGAAAAATCTTACGTGCCAATTCCACTGCCGCGAAGGAGACGGATACAGCAGATGAGGCTATTTTTGTCTCTGTGCGGACTCGTTTTGCTACGGAGAAGGCTTTATGGAGAAAACGATTTAATATAATACCGGAGGTATTATATTCGGCAGCATACCCGTAGGAAGTTTTAATCTGGCCGAGAATCTGTGGCTCCCCCACCACCATGGAGTCGAGGCTTGACGCAACTCGAAAAACATGGCGAATCGCTTCATTACCATGGTGGCTGTAAAGATGGGGTTCAATCAAGTCATAGGCTAATCCGTGGAATTCGGCAAGAAAGCGACGAACCCGTGCAATACCGCCGGCGATATCCCTCGTCGTTGCATAAATTTCAACACGATTGCATGTTGATACAATAACCCCTTCCGTAATCCCTTCGAGGTTAACAAGTGCCTCTAGAGGAGTCTGGATAGTGTTAGGTGAGAAGGCGACCTTCTCCCGGATATCGACGGAGGCTGTTTTATGTGAAAGTCCAACAACAATAATATGCATAGAGCCAGCGTCCCCTTACGTGTAGCTGTGTAAGCTGGGGAGCAAAAGGTTTACCCCGATGAAGGTGAAGAGCATGATGGCAAAACCGACAATGGTCAGGAGTGCGGCATTACGCCCTCGCCACCCTGTTGTCATACGACCGTGGAGCAGAGCAGCGTAAATAAACCAAGTAATAAGTGACCAGGTTTCTTTGGGATCCCAGGACCAGTAACTCCCCCAAGCACGTGAAGCCCATACGGCCCCAGTTATAATGGCAAGCGTTAGCATGGGAAAGCCGAATGCAAGGCAGCGATACCCTATGTCATCGAGCACATCGAGGGGGGGGAGTTTTATAAAGAGGTTGCCAAGGTGCTTTTTCTTCAGAAAGTGAGATTGAATGATATAAAGCTGGGCTACGGCAGCAGCTATCGTGAAAAAAGCGTAGGCTCCAAAAGCCATAAGGGTGTGTGAGTAGATCCACGCTGAGTCCAGAGCCGGGTTTAAGGGGCGTATTTCAGAGGGGAAGAAACTCGCTCCGATTCCCATAAGGAGCCCAAAAGGTACAACAAGCGCACCGAGGCTAGTGACCTTGTAGCGCCATTCAATCAGGAGGTAGATGCCGATGATTGTCAGCGAAAAGAAGGATAGGGCTTCGTGAATATTGGTAATGGGGAGGTGCCCCGCTGCGCTGGAGCGGTGAATAATCGCTAAGGCATGGGCGAGGAAACCAGCTACCAAGGCTTTTTGCGCCCAGGCGGCCCGGCAAGGTTTCTGTAGTGCAAGGCAACTGATATACATAACCGTCGCGAGAGCATACAGTAATAGTGTTAGATAAAAAGCAATTTGCGTCATAGCTACCCCGAGACGGAACATCTAAAAATAAGTCTTAATATACCATTGTACGTTCAAGGGGTTAATGCGTCAATATACTTTACCTCTGTCTATTTCTCTTGCATTCAGTGACCGTTAAATTGTATATTCAAAAAGCTGAATACTTTCCTTTGTATAGGAGGCTTCCTATGGCCAGCGATGCAGTAATGACGTTTACCGATGCAAATTTTGATGCGGATGTCCTCAAGTCAGAGACCCCGGTGCTTGTTGATTTTTGGGCGACATGGTGTGCTCCCTGTAAGGCAATTGCTCCGCTGATTGATACAGTTGCTGCAGATTATGCCGGTAAGGTCAAAGTAGGTAAGGTGAATGTGGATGAGAACCCTGCTACGCCGTCAAAGTACGGTGTTCGTGGTATCCCTACCTTGATTCTCTTCAAAGACGGGCAAATTGTTGATCAGGTTGTTGGCGCAGTACCAAAGTCACAGCTTGAGGCGTTACTCGCAAAAGCACTGTAATGAAATTATCTTTTAGTTGCTTGATCCGCAAGGTCACCGCTTTTTTAGTGGTGGCCTTGTTTGTTTCCTTAAGTAGCACTGCGAGTGCTGTGGCTGCCGTGGGGCGTGGCGATAGCATGCCTGACTTCAAGGCCTTTAGCTTAAAAGGTACTCCTCTCTCCACAGCAAGTCTTACAGGCTCCGTCGTTCTCGTTGATTTTTGGGCGACGTGGTGCCCACCCTGTAAAGAGTCTCTCCCTTTTTTGCAACGCCTACATATGCGCTTTGCTAAAGATGGGCTTGTTGTCCTTGGTCTGAATGTTGAGGGCGGGAATGAACTGCAGATACGACAGTTCGTTCAGGAACGACGCATGACATATCCTGTTATCGCTGCCTCACAAAAAATACAAGAACAATTCGGTGTTCGTGCTGTTCCGGTCCTGTTTCTAGTTGACCGGAAGGGCGTTGTTCGTGAGCGCTTCGTCGGATTTTCACCATCGATGGAGCGTGTTATCGAACAATATGTTCAGAGGCTTTTGTCGGAGCGATAGTTAGCCAATAGGGCCGATAGGTATGTTGTTAAAGCAGGGCGGAACTCCTCCCGCTTCATGGCCAAGTCTATGGTCGCCTTTAAAAATCCGAGTTTATCCCCACAGTCGTGACGTGTCCCCGTGAAGCAGCAGCCATAAATCGGTTCTCTTTCCTTGAGAACCCTCAGGGCGTCTGTCAGCTGAATTTCGCCACCTCGTCCTGGGGGAAGCGCCTCAAGAATAGGAAAGATTGTTGGTGTCAGTACGTAGCGACCGATGATTGCAAGGTCTGATGGGGCTTCATCGGGAGATGGTTTTTCTATCATATCAGTCACTTGGAGTGGCATGCTGCCGTTTTTGACCTCAACGCAACCATAAGATGAAATTTGATCATGGGGTACTTCTTCAAGGGCAAGGACACTTGCTCCTGTTTGAGTATGTAAATCTAAAAGCTGGCTTAAGCACGGTGACTCACCGTCAATAATATCGTCCCCAAGGAGAACGGCAAACGGTTCGTTACCAATGAAATCTCGGGCGCATAGAATTGCATGCCCAAGACCAAGGGCTTTCTTCTGACGGACATAGAAAATCTCAACGAGATCAGCTATCTCACGTACTTCCTGCAGTGTTTCTCCTTTGCCCTTCTCTTCTAAGTGGAGTTCTAATTCAGGCGAGCTATCAAAATGGTCTTCAATAGACCTTTTGGTGCGTCCCGTCACAAAGATAATCTGTTCAATCCCAGAAGCTACGGCCTCTTCGACGACGTACTGCACTAATGGTTTGTCTATGAGTGGCAGCATTTCTTTCGGTGATGATTTTGTCGCGGGGAGAAAACGGGTGCCAAGACCGGCGACAGGAAAGATCGCTTTGCGGACATGGTGTCGCATAGAACCTCTCTTAACCTTGTTTTGCACTACGCTGTGCAGACTCAAGCGTGTTTTGCAATAACATGGCGATGGTCATCGGGCCAACACCACCAGGAACAGGTGTTATAGCACTGGCAACTTCTGCAGCTTCGGCATACGCGACATCACCAACAAGCTTTTTCTCCCCAACCCGGTTAATGCCAACATCGATGACGACCGCCCCTGGTTTAATCCAATCACCTTTAACCATCTCTGGTCGTCCTACTGCGGCAATAACGACATCTGCTTCTCTGACCACAGCAGGTAAATCACGGGTTTTAGAATGGCAGATGGTGACCGTTGCATTACGAGAGAGGCACATCAAGGCGACAGGCTTGCCAACAATGTTGGAGCGGCCTATAACCACAACATGTTTTCCGTTAAGGTCATACCCAATCTCGTCTAGCATTACCATAACGCCATAGGGGGTACAGGGCTGAAAAGTTGGTGTACCGATTGCGAGACGACCAACATTATAAGGGTGAAAGCCATCAGCATCTTTGTCGGGGGAAATTGCTTCTAGAACCCGATCGGTATTAATATGGGCAGGCAGAGGAAGTTGCACGAGAATACCATGCACGCGTGGGTCATTGTTTAGTGATGCAATTAGGTCAAGGAGCGTTTCCTCGCTGGTTGTTACGGGGAGTTCGTGGTCGGCAGAATACATGCCAAGCTCAATACACATTTTCTTTTTCATACCGACATAGACTCTACTTGCGGGGTCTTCTCCGACGAGCACCACAGCAAGGCCAGGAGTAATACCCTGTGCTTTGAGGTCGATAACGGTCTGTGCAATTCTCCCGCGGACGGCTGCAGCGATCTCTTTTCCATTTATAATTTGAGCTGACATACGTTCCTCCCAGATAATAATTTTTATGATACGTTCCGATGCCTTGCTTGTAAAGGGTAAAGCCCAGGGGCGCCGTCCAAAAAAAATCCTCTGGGGAGCCAGAGGATTTTTCATTGTGTGTCGACACACGGTCGACCAGCTAGATGCTTCAGCCACCGCCTGAACACGAGGATGGTTTCGAGCCGTTGTTTTTTGGACAGTATCCCGTGTCATACCATCCTCCTCCCTTGAGGGAGAAAGCTGTTTGTGAAATGAGTTTCTCCACATGGCCACCACAACGGGGGCATTCCGTGGCGGGTGCGTCGGAAAATTTTTGACGTAATTCATATTGATGCCCACAGGCATCACAGCGGTATTCATACATCGGCATACCTGCTGCCTCCTTCTCAATCGTGGTGCTGATAAAGCTCAAATCTCTGTCCAGTATGTATGGACATGGTCAAGCCAGATCATTTTTTGATTAAATCATAAAACAGTAATGAGTTCAATAGGTGAGTGTAGAAAAGCGGGCTTTTAAAAGCTAATTTTCTCCAGCATCACTCGTGAGGTTTCGTGGCCTTAAAAAGACAACAAGGGCACCATCACCACCGAATTCTGGAGGAGCAGGGAAGAACTCGGCAATCTGGTCATGACTATGACTACGTAACCATGCACCGATTACCTGGTTTAAGACAGGACCGTCAGAGGAGTGCTTACCCTTGCCGGTAATAACGAGTACGGCTTTATTGCCCGCCTGTCTCGCAGAACGAAGAAAGGGGACAAGTGCATCGAGTGCTTCATCACGGTTAAGTCCATGGAGGTCAAGTTGCCTGTCAAGTAAGACAATACCGCGTTGGACCTGTTTTAGGCGGTTTCCAGCAAGAGCGCGTGCCGGCTCTTCCATAATATGATCTGAAAATTTCGGTGTTATTTGTAGTGTTCCGACTGCATCAAGAAATGTTTTCCTGTCGAGGACTTCTCGTTTACGTGTCGCATGTGTCTGCTTTGATAGTGTTGGAGGATGAGCAGTTGCTGTTTTCTGGGGAGTTTGCGCCGCTGCTTTGGCTTTTTTCTGCACAGGCGGCTCAAGGCGCTTTGTGCCTTGCATCGCCCGTATAAAAATTTCTTCATCAGATACAGTTGGTTTTGATTCTTTATTGGGAAGCTCTTGTTTTAACTCCTTGGATGGGGGCGAGTTTACTGTGAACCCTTTCAGGTTTCCAAAAGCATCATTAAAGGATGAGGTTTTCTTTGCCATGGTGGGCCCCGTTTATCGGTAGATAAAATATGGAATGCATGCAGCAGCCAGCACGGCAAGCGAGGGAGGAACTAACCGTTTGAAAACCACGGCAGCATCGGCATTGAAATATTCCCGTGTTAAAACAAGACAAAGATGTACGGGGGAGAGCATGACACCCATAAAGCCACTTGCAAAAGCGAGAGCTTCCATGTGGATGAGGCTGCCACCACTGCCCATTAAGGGGAGCAGTAGGGGAAATGTTATACCAATGTAGCCAACCGTAAGGCCGGTCATCATTCCTGCAAGAAAAGGAACGATGATAACCAGCGCTGTAATCGGTAGGCCGGTGCGGCTGAAAAAGTCTGCAATGCCAGCTACAGCACCGGTTACCTGCAGCATATCCTGGAAAATCATTATGCCGGCGACCAGTACAAGAGCTTTCATGGAGAGACTATTTTTTATGATTGCCGCCCAGTCCTGCTTTGTAGGGGGTTTCATGATAAAAAGCAGTGTGACGCCGGCACACAGCGCAATATGGGGACGAATCCCTGCAACAATAGCCAAGAGAAGAGAAAAGAAGATCGGGGTTGATGTATAAAAAAAAGTTCTCAATCCTTGCATGCGAGCGGTCATTGTTGCAGAACTACGTTCACTCACGACACCATGTAGGCAGTGTATAATGCCGACCATTATGACCATGAGTGCAAAGGGAATATGGGCTAGAAACAAGGTCTGAGTTGAGAGGCCTGTTAAGCCTGCTGATAGGATAATGCCAGGATAGAGAGGAGAGATATACTCCCAGACGTGGCGATACCAGTAGTTTATCAGCGCTTTTTGTTCTGCTGATGCGATAGTGCCATTGGCTGCCTCTGCAACCATAGGTGCTGAAAAAACAGCACCTCCCGGAGAGGGGAGCATTCCTATAACCGCAGGCAGTGCGGCGAGAACCACCTTGCGATTAGGGATTGCTGTTGAAAGGGAAGCGACCATGTCTTTCAACATGCCACTCGTACGTAGCCGGTATTCCATGACCATGGTGAGAGCCAACGTGATGGTCATTTCTATGGATTTTGTAGAGGTTAAACCACGCCAGGCGCTTGCGGCTGCGGTTAGGGGCGGAACGAGGTAGAGTGCTGCCAAAAGTATGGTCCCCACCGGCATTACAATTGCCATGGAGACTTTCTTGCGTAGTAGAAAAATAATACTCAGCAGGACAATGCCAGTGAAAAGAAGGTGGTGCACCGCTACCCTTCCTGCTGTGCCTTCTGATTGAGTGACTTAAAAATCATATCTAAGACGGCTTTCTGTTTGACCTCATGCTTGTTGAGGACAGCCAAACAGCTACCCATAGGACATTGTTCGTGGAGGAAGTCGGCATCACGGCTGGAGAGGATTACAATACGACTCTTGCTAACCCCGGATTGTATGGCGAACTGCATAATTTTACGACCGTCTAGGGTCGGCATCTCGAAATCAATCAGAATCAAATCGTATGTTTGGCGTTTAATGGTACTAAGGGCCTCAAGCGGATTATTACAACTGACAACGGTGAGAAGCGGATAGTTCTCGTCGATGTAGTCACCAAGAATACGTGTGAAAGCAGGGTCGTCGTCTATTAAAAGAATTTTTCCCATAACCCGTGTCCGATTTATAGAAATCCCTCGTGGGTATAAGGGATAGCATGTTTGCTTAGACTGTGCAACGTTGCATTACGCTGCATGGTGCTGTGGGCAACGGAGTGTTTGTTAACTAGGTGAAAGAGCTTGAGAAGCTTGTGCCTCTTGATGCTCAAGCCTTTTTTTTCCCCATGTCGCTTAGGGCAATACAGACGACGATGACGACAACAATAATACCACAGAAAAAGAGGTCGCCATATGACAGGCCTAGCATGAAATCTGCCTCCTCACATCATCGGCCTTGTCAGTCATATTGACAGCCCGGTAGCACTGTTCTAGAAACTGAAATACGCCGGTTAGTGGATACTGTTTACAAAACTCCTCATCAAGTAAGACATCTTCTATGATGGCCGCTGCTTCGTAATATGCCTCATTTTGGTGCTGTTCAAAAGCAACAGCAAGAGCTGTTAAATAGTCAACGACCGGCACACGTGGCTGGTTGCCAGTCTGTATGGATGCAATCCGTGCTGCAACTTTTTGTTTTTGTGTGTCTTCAAGATCAAGTAAGGCTTGCTCCCAAAGTGCTACTGCCTTGGCGTAGTGCCCAAGCATGTAATGGGTCTCTGCAAGAAGAATTTTTATTTGTGAATCGCGAGCATCAAGCTCGAGCGCTTGTTTGAGGAAGCGCTCTGCAGCATACCATGAGTGGACTGCACTATGAGATGCCTCGAGTCGACTCCCCTTTTCCATATAGGTCTTGCCTATTTCTCGCCACAAGTGAGCATTATCCGGTTCAAGAAGTCCCATGATGCGGAGCAGATTAATTTTCCGGTCAAGATAGGGAGTGTCGACCTCTTTAACGTCGAGCATAATGGCCTCACCACCGATTTCGGCAATAATGTGAGGATAGCCTTCTTTAAGAACTCGTGCGTAGTCGACTGCATAGAGACAATCCGGGCGCGTTCGTAATGCGCGGTACATGCCTGATCCAATCTGGTCATAGCTTGGGGGGGTGGTGGCACTGCATTTTGCAAAGTCTTCATGGCTCAAAGGAATGGGGAAATCCCATGAGATTGCAACGGAACCATCTCGCCCGGTGATGATAAAGTCTGATGGTGGCATATAGTAGGCTATACCGTCAATAGGAGTGGGTTCCGCATGGGTGCTTTGTAGCATGTTTGCCTCGTTTGTGTGGCTAGAAGTGGGGAGTGTGAGATACTCTCCCCAGCGTTTTTACGTATACCACAGCTCTTGATTGATTACAGCCCCTGTTCCTGGAGCTGGTGTAAAAGCGCTCTTTGTGTATCAGTAAGAGCTTCGGGAACATGAACAGCAATAACAACATACATATCGCCCTTCGTGTTGGAGCCAAGTGGCTTTATACCATGTCCTTTAAGGCGAATCTTTGTACCACTTTGTATGCCCGCTGGAATTTTTATGCGCTTACTCCCTTCCAGCGTGCTTAATTCCAAAGAACTGCCGAGACTGGCTTCACTAAAGCGAATATACTTGGTGATGAAGAGGTCACCACCTTCCCGGCGTAATTCCGGATCGGGGATGACATTAATATCGAGGAAAAGATCCCCCGAAGCTGCTCCTGAAGATCCTGCTGCACCCTTGCCTGCTACACGAATTCTGCTGCCATTGTCAACACCGGCTGGAATTTTTACTTTGATATGTTCCTGTTTGCCGTCAATGGTATAGGCTACCTGCTTTTCTGTGCCGAGAATGGCATCATGAAAGGAGACGCTAATATCAAGAGCTACATCATGTCCCCGTCTGGGGGAATGACTAAAACTGCCCCCTTGGCGAAAGCCCCTGCCAAAGAGACGGGAGAGAATTTCATCATTCCCCCCCATCCCCATCTCACTAAAAACGTCAGAGAAGTTAAAATTTCTGAAAATATCTTCCTGGCTGAACTGTTGTTGGAAGCCAGCTGAGCCAAATGTGTCATACTGTTTGCGTTTTTCAGGGTCAGAAAGAACAGCATATGCCTCATTAATTTCTTTAAAACGTTCCTCTGCCTTCACGTCTCCTTGATTGCGGTCTGGGTGAAATTGAACCGCAAGCTTCCGGAAATGCTTCTTTATCTCATCGGCTGTTGCCTGCTTACTTACCCCAAGAATTTCATAATAATCTTTTGATGCCATGATTTTCCCCTTCATAATGCAATGTAAGCACCTTTACGGCTTGTGTCAATGGAGCTCTCACACATAGGTAGCACTATGGAATGATTTAGTTTTTGCATCACCGTTGGGTCGAGGGTATACTGCTCTAAGAAGGAGAGGTGGTGTTTATGAAAAAAGTCATCGTTGTCGGTGGTGGTATATCCGGTCTTACAACAGCGTGGCTGTTACGCGATGCCGTAAAAAGTCAGGGACTTTCTGTTGCGATACGCCTCCTTGAACAAGCTCATGTTACCGGTGGCAAAATCAAGTCAACGGATGAAAATGGTTTTGTCTGTGAATGGGGGCCGAATGGCTTTTTGGATAGCAAGCCTCAAACTCTCGACCTCTGCCGTGCCATGGGAATTGATAATGCTCTAATGCGTAGTAACGATAAAGCGCGAAAGCGTTTTGTTTTTAGTAATGGTTCTTTACACCAACTTCCCCATGATGCCATTTCTTTTGTGGGGAGTAACCTTCTCAGCCTTGGCGGGAAGATACGCCTGATGGCAGAGCCGTTTGCCAAAGCAGCACCTGTCGGTGATGAAAGCCTTGCTGCTTTTGGAAGGCGTCGACTCGGCGATGAAGCGCTCAGAAAGCTCATTGCTCCTATGGCTTCCGGTATTTTTGCCGGTGACCCAGAACAGATGTCATTACGGTCATGTTTCCCAAGAATCGCTGAGCTCGAAGCCCAGTACGGCGGCCTTATAAAAGCGATGATTGCCTTAGCAGGCAAAAAGAGGAAAGAAAAGCATGCCGGTAAAGTCTCTTCATCAGCT
Source organism: uncultured Geobacteraceae bacterium (assembly GCA_964456065.1). Classification (GTDB taxonomy): domain Bacteria; phylum Desulfobacterota; class Desulfuromonadia; order Geobacterales; family Pseudopelobacteraceae; genus Trichlorobacter. The sequence goes on along the minus strand of CAYVYW010000004.1, from coordinate 14,037 downwards.
GCAGGCCCTGGTGGTGTTTTAACCTCTTTCCGCCCGGGCATTCAGTATCTAAGTGATATGCTTGCCGAGCAACTCGGCTCTATTGTGGAGACAGGTGTCACCATCGTGAATGCTCAGCAAGGGGAGGAGGGCTGGGTGCTCGTTGATGACGGCGGACAAAAATATGATGCGGATATCGTTGTTTTTGCTGTCCCAGCCTATGAGGCTGCCCGTATTCTTACTGCCGTTGATGCGACTATTGCAGACATCCTTGCCAGTATCCCCTACTCACCGCTTAAGGTGGTCTGCTTTGGTTATGAATCTATAGGCTTAGAGCATGATCTGGATGGGTTTGGTTATCTTGTGCCGAAGGAGGAAAAACGTACGGTACTTGGCACGTTGTGGGATTCCAGTATGTTTGAAAATCGTGCTCCTGAGGGGCGGGTTCTTGTCCGTAGTATGGTGGGGGGGGCATGCCGTCCAGAACTTGCTCACCTTTCGCCACAGGAAATTGAGCGCCTAGTTGCACTTGATCTTAAGGAAATCATGGGTATAACGAAAAGCCCCTGCTTTGTTAAGGTCATTGACCATCCTCAGGCTATACCCCACTACACCATTGGGCATGGGGAACGTGTACAGCGTATCGCTGAGCGTCTTGCTGTTTTGCCGAATCTACATCTTACGGGAAATGCCTTTAAAGGCGTCGGGATAAATGATTGTGTTGCGGCGTCACAGGAGATGGTGCATCGGGTATGTAGCTCACTGACTTAACTATGACTATATCCAGAGTAGGATGATGCCCCCAAGGAGTAGGCGATACCAGGTGAAGGCCCAGAGAGAGCGGGACTGAACGAATTTGAGCAGAAAAGCAACGCTGCAATAACCGGCTAATGCTGATGATACGATACCAGCGGCCATTGGTACGAGCATGTCGTGGCTAATGCCTTGCTGTAGCGCCTCGATTGTCTTAAGGAGTGCTGCACCAAATACAATAGGTAGTGACAAAAGAAATGAAAAACGGGCTGCGTCAGTACGGCAGAAGCCAAGTATAAGCGCCGCTGTAATGGTTATGCCAGAGCGGGATACGCCGGGTAAAAGGGCCAGGCATTGAGCACAGCCAATTATCATAGCATGATAGAGTGTAATGCCATCAAGTGTAAGACGTTTCTTCCCGAAGTAGTCCGCCGCACCCAGCACGAGACCAAAAATAATAAGGAAGAGAGCGATCGCAGGTGTACTTGACCTGAAAATAGCCTCTATCGGTGCTTCCATGGTCTTCCCAACAATCGCTGCAGGTATAGATCCGAGTACGATTAACCACGGCAGCTGGAGGCGCCCCCTGTCTTCTGCACGCGTAAAACCATGTAGTCCCTCTTGCACCATCGTGATGACATCATGTCGAAAGTAGTACAACAACGCTAAGAATGTTCCAAGATGCAGAGCTACATCAAACGTAAGGCCAGCGTGGGGCCAGTCCATGATGGCTGGCAGTAACAAGAGGTGGCCTGAGCTGCTAATTGGCAGAACTTCGGTGAGCCCTTGAATAATGCCGAGTATGATGGCGTGTGATAATTCCATGGAACTTCCTGTTCTACATTGTTGTTATGGTGGATCGAGGTCCTCGCCGACAATCAGTGACTCTTTGGTGAGTTCTAGCAGACCAGGGTCTTTTTGTCTAAAGCGGATAACAAGCCAGTATATGATAAAATAGGCCAGACATGCAGCGATGAGACCAAGAATGGAGCTACCAAGGATGAGTGCTGCAGCTTGGTGCTTTAAACTGCTCCAACTTAGTTGTTCAAATGACATGGCGGTATACGACTGTCCTAAAAGTGTCACTCCGAGATAGTGGCTCGCCGCTAGTACGGGCACCATGGTCAGGGGGGTGTTTACCCAAGCCCCTGTTATGGTAGTTGCTTTATTGAGCCTAAAAACCAAAGAGGCCACTATTGCCATTGCTGTGTGGATGCCGAAAAAAGGGGTTATGCTAATAAAAACACCAACGGCAAATCCGGTCGCAATATGAGAGGGATGGCTATCAAGGGCGAGTATAGCGAGCAGCTTTTTTTTGATGGTATCGTAGGCCATGGGAATGCTACTCTAAATATCAAGAGTGGTTCTGTCAATCTACTCCTTAGTTTTTTATTGAATGAGGTGACACAATGACTGATAAACATGCTTTGGAGTATTTTGCTCTTTCTGTTGTTGGCGCAGATCGTCCCGGTATTGTTGCTGCTATTTCTGGAGCATTATACCGGCTTGGCTGTAATATTGCAGACTCAAGCTGTGCAATGCTTGCAGGCGAGTTTGCTATGATACTGATTGTTTCCCACCCTGTACCATTTAGTGCGGATGAATTGTTACAGCAGGTACAACCAGCATGTGATCAGCTTGGTATGACCGTTTCTCTGCGGGTGTTGAGTCCCGCAGAAGTGCATCGGCATGAAACGTTTGGGGAGTTATGTGTTGTGACGGTGTATGGTGGCGATAAGCCAGGCATTGTGTATCAGGTCACCCAAGAACTGGCGGAGCGAGGCATCAACATTCAAGACCTTCAGACCAAACTGACGGGCGATGATGACCAACAGGTTTACGTTATGGTGCTTGAAGTAATGTTACCAGAGACGATATCATTTGAAGCGCTTGAAGAAGTTATGCTCATGATTGGTGAACGATTACAGGTTGAGGTGGCGGTCCGTATTGTCACGCCGGTGGAATTATAGATGGCTGTTCAGGCTATATTGAAATATCCGCATCCGTTACTGAAAAAAGTTGCCCATGATGTTGTGGAACTTGATGATGCCTTAAGGGGGCTGGTGACGGACCTCGTGGATACAATGCGTGCTGGCCCTCACTCTGTCGGTGTTGCAGCTCCTCAAATTGGCGTTTCACTTCGTATTTGTGTTGTTGATGTATCTGAGAGTCGCCACGGCAAGGATAACAACCATGGACTCCTGGCCATGGTAAACCCTGTGATTGTTGAACGTAATGGCCGTGTCACCATGCGTGAAGGGTGTATGAGTGTACCTGACTACACGGGTGATGTTGAGCGTTCAACGGAAATACAGGTCTGCTTTGTTGATGGTTTCAGTGGGGAAGAACGCTGTATTCAGGCGAGCGGTTTTGAGGCTATTGCCATTCAGCACGAGATGGACCATTTAGATGGGCTTTTGTTTCTGGATCGTATTGTAAGTGTGTCAACAGGTTTGTTCCGCAGAAAGCAGTATCACGCTCCCCGTTAGATTTCCGGCTGTTCTTCAGAGGCAAACATCAAGGATGTCATAACAGTCACGACGAGTGTTAGCAGGATAAAGCTCAGTGAGACAAGAATCGGAATATGTATTTCGTGCATAATTAAAATCATCTTGATACCGACGAACATGAGGATCAAAGCTATGCCATACTTAAGGTGGGCAAACATGGTCACAACTTTTGTTAATAGGAAAAAGAGGGATCTTAGGCCAAGAATTGCGAAAATATTTGAGGTTAGAACGATCATCGGGTCAAGGGTGATTGCAAAAATGGCAGGAATAGAGTCGAGTGCAAAAATGAGGTCACTACTTTCAATGACAACCAGTACCATACAGAGTGGACTTGCTATCCAGATTCCTTGACGCTTTGTGAAAAACCAATTTCCCCGTATTTGTTTCGTCATCGGTAGGATGCGTCTCATAACTTTTACCAACGGATTTTTGTCAAGCTCTACTTCATCATCCTCACCGAACGCCATTTTCCATGCAGTATAGAGGAGGATTATCCCGAAGATATAAAATAGCCATTGGAACTGCTCTATGAGGGCAGAACCCACAACAATGAAAAGCAACCGCAGTACAACGGCCCCTAGAATCCCCCACTTCAAAACCCGCGTTTGAAATCGCTCCTGTACGCCAAAATAGCTGAAAATCATAATAAAAACAAAGAGGTTGTCAACTGAGAGTGACTGCTCAATGATATAGCCGGTTAGGAATTCAAAGCCCCTTTCAGGGCCAAGCAATTGGTGTGTCATGCCAGCAAAGGACAGGGCCAGTAAAAGCCAGATACCTGTCCAGACTAAAGCGACTTTAAAAGGTATTATTTCATAATGACGATTAAACCAAAGATCACATGCCAGGGCTGTGCCTAGCATAATAAAAAAGGTGATCCAAAGTATTTGGTGTGGAGTCATGCGTATACCTTCAAGATACCATGAAAAGGCGTGAAGCGATAACGAGTCCGAAAATGATGAACATTACGCCGGCGCTACGGTGAATCCAGCATAACGGAACATATTTGATCAATTGTCGACCAATAAAGATTCCCAGTAGAGAAACGGACCATAATGCCAGTGTGGATGCAACAAAAACACCACCTGCTGCAGAAAAGGTTGCTGAGTGCTGTGCGGCTTGACTAGCGGTGATTAACTGGGTTTTGTCACCTAACTCCGCCATGACCATCATAACAAAGACGGTTTTAATGATGTGGCTTTGGCTGTCGGGTGGCGGTTCTTCATCAGCCGATGCACAACTTTGTATAAGGGTTGTAACACCAAAATAGAGAAACAGAGCAGCTGATAGTATTGTGATCCAGAAGAGAGGGAGTAGGGCAAAAAGTACTTTGCCAATAACCACGGCACCAAGGTTAAGGACAACAAAGGCAAGAGCGATACCGAAAAAAACTTTTTTCCAAGGGAATCGGACAGCTAGCGCCATTGCTGTTAATTGAGTTTTATCGCCAAGCTCAGCTAAGAAAATGAGCCCGAAGGTACTTAGAAAAGTTGCTATATCCATACAGCTACTCCGATGTTATCAAAACAGCGATCTTCACAAAAGATTGGTAAAGCGAGTATGGATACAGATGTGTGGTGGCCTTTATGGCCAGTTAGGCAGCTGGATCCCTCTGGCTGATACTAAACCTTAGGGCTAGAATCTGATGGTGATGAGCCTCGTTTTGTTTTTTCTGCAACATACTGCTTCATCTTGTGTAAGGCGTGCCGTGCCCAGAGAAACTCCGTTGCAAGAATTCCTAGACCTAAGGGGATGACGATGATAGCAGGACCAGGGGTAACAATCATAATAATACCGGCTATTGTGACGGTTGTACCAACAAGTGCCACTAATACCTGGCGTATTTTTTTTACGGTCCACTCAATCATGAGACCTTCTATCGTATCAGGCGTCTCTGTATATTGGCTCAGCTTGATGAGGCTCGTATCGGTTCGCTAGACGAGGAGCTCAAAGGCGCCAACGGTTGGATTGTAACTATAAAGGTTACCATCTTCAATATCAAAATACCAGCCATGTAGGTCAAGGACGCCACTGGCTACCCGCTCCTTGACCCAAGGGAAAGTCAGTAGGTTCTCAAGAGATACGAGTATGGCCGCATGTTCACAGGCTTTTGCCTGTCGTTCGGGTGGGGCGTGTTTAAATTCGTGTAAAACATTCTCCTTGGCGCGTTCAGCGATGCTTACCCACTTGCTGATATACTCATCATTACCAGAACTGGGTATACCCTCCATCAGCGAACGAATTCCGCCACATTTTGAATGCCCCAACACAATAATATGTTCCACTTCAAGATGGCATACGGCATATTCCAATGCCGCGCTGACACCGTGGTAGGAATGGTCGAATTGGCAAGGAGGAACGAGGTTGGCTACATTGCGAACAATAAAGAGATCCCCAGGCTCAGACCGCACCATCATTGATGGGTCAACACGGGAGTCACTGCAACCAATGAGGGCTACCTTTGGCCGCTGGCCTTCTTTGAGGGATGAAAATAATGCTTGGTCTTCCTCAAAATACTCTTTTTGAAAACCCTTGAAACCGGCAATGAACTTCTTTATTTCTTGCATTTTAGAAGGCCTCCTCGGACGTTACAGAAACTTGTTCTGGAGGTTTTGTGATTTTACGGTTAGTTGTTCTTGGGTTGTGACACGATACTCCTGTAGTTTCTGGGCTATGGCAGGGTACTTTATGGAGAGTATGGATCCAGCCAGAAAAGCAGCATTCTTCGAGCCGTCAATTGCAACGGTAGCAACTGGTATGCCGGGGGGCATCTGAACAGTGGCGTGCAGTGCATCAATCCCTTGCAGTGCTCCTGAAGCAAGTGGAACGCCGATGACCGGGAGTGTGGTATGGGAAGCCACGACGCCTGCAAGGTGTGCAGCCATGCCAGCCCCGCAAATCAGCACTTCAATCCCACGATCACGGGCGGTCTTGGTGTATTCCGCTGTGGATTCTGGTTGCCGGTGGGCAGAGCTGATTCTTATTTCAAAAGGGATAGTAAGCATCGTGAGAATCTCACAGGCTTTTTCCATAACGGGGATGTCACTATCACTACCCATGAGAATACCAACAAGAGGTTTTTTCATAAAACCGAACTCCTTTTTGATGATACAGTACTTAATTTGTATCGAAACATCACTGCTATGTCAACTTTTTCCCCAGTTATGATTGGTCAGACATTGCTTTTTATTTCGTTTTTGCTAGGCTGTGAACAGGCGAATTCTATGTGAGGAGGCAGTATGTACCTTCAGCAGTTCGAGCGTCTTCAAACCTTAGCAATATCGTGTGATCAGGCTTGGGACTTTTTTTCAAACCCTATGAATCTACCGTTGATAACGCCACCTGATCTTGGATTTCGGGTTATTCCTCCGGTGCCAGAGCGGATGTATCAGGGGATGTTGGTGCAATATACGGTTACGCCTATCGGCAAGATTCCAGTAAGCTGGGTCACGGAAATCACGCATGTACGAGAGGGAAGCTTCTTTGTTGATGAACAGCGATTCGGTCCTTATCGTTTTTGGCATCACCAGCATTTTTTTGAGGAGGTGTCTGGGGGGACTCGTATGCGGGATGTCGTCAGTTATGGGCTTCCTTTTGCCCCCTGCTCAAGCATCTTGCTCCCTTGGGTTAAAAAGCGCCTCGCATATATTTTCGATTATCGCTATCAAACACTTTTGAACCGTTTTGGCGATGTTACGTCTTATTAGTAGACAGGGGGGACAAGCCCCCCTGTGTCTCAACTATTTTTACAGATACGTTCAGCCAAGAGTTCTGATATGTCTTTGACGCGAACCTGATCAGCCCCAATATCTTTGAGGCCATCTTCGAACATGGTCATGCAGTATGGGCAGGCGGTACAGATGGTCTCTGCTTGCATCGCCAGCGCTTCATTTGTACGTACACGATTGATTCGGTCCCCGGTAAACTCTTCTAGCCACATTCTACCACCGCCAGCACCACAGCAGAAAGCCTCTTCTTTTGCCTTGGGAAACTCTTCGGGAGCTGATCCGGTTGCGGCCTGTATGACCGCGCGGGGAGCCGTATAGATATCATTATGGCGTCCGAGGTAACATGAGTCATGGTAGATTGTTTTTAAGGCGGCCATGTCTTGGTTGCTCTCATCCGGTATGGTTAGTTTCCCCGCGTCAAGTAGCTCTTGAAGCAGTTGACCATGATGCATGACCTCAGCCTCAAGGCCATACTGACGATAGTCGTTCGCAAGTGTACTAAAACAGTGGGGGCAAAGTGTCACAATCCTCTTTACTCCTAACTCTTTAAAGCGAGTGACGTTTTCCTTTGCAAGTAATTCGAAAAGGTATTCGTTGCCAAGGCGTCGTGGCGAATCACCACAGCACTTCTCATCTCTTCCGAGCAGGCCCCACTTGACGCCTGCGTGGTCAAGTAGTGTTGCAATCGCGAGAGCAATCTGTTTTGCCCTCGCGTCAAAGGAGCCAGAACAGCCGACATAGAAAAGATATTCTGTCTCCCCTGCTTTAAAACTTCGGTCTCCAAGAAGTGATGCCCATTTTGAGCGATCAGAAGGGGCAATTCCCCAAGGGTTGCTACGTCCTTCTATGTTTTCAAATAAATTCAGCAATTCTTCAGGGAAAACGGCTTCGGTTTCTACTAGGTGTCGTCTTAGTGGTAGAAGCTTTGGCATTTGCTCAATGAAAACGGGGCAGGCGGCGATGCAGGCTCCACAGGTTGTGCAGGCCCAGATGCTCTCGTGATCAACCTGGCAGGGGGAATCGCCAATTAAAGAGGTGAGAGGCGTCTGCTCTTTGAGTGCCTTGGCGTTTTCCAACAAATTGCTCTTAAATTGGTGGATGAGCGACCGTGGATTAAGCGGCTTGTGGGTTTGTGCAGCAGGGCAAACATTCTGACAGCGGCCACACTCCGTACAGGAAAAAGCGTCAAGCAGGGCTTTCCACGAATAGCCTTTGACTGTATCGGCACCAAATGTTTGGCCCAGTTCGAATACTTCTCGTTGCGGCACGGTGGCGTGGTCAAGGTTGCGTAAAAAGATATTTGGAATAGCAGTTATTATATGAAAGTGTTTGCTGAGGGGGAGCAGGTTCATGAATAACAATAATGCCAAGGCATGGAGCCACCAGGAGAATTGATACAAACCTTGCGCGTTGCCTGAGGCAGCCCATGTTACCAGTAGCTTGGAAATGGGGAATGCTGTAGCCGGATACTCTCCAAGAACGACCATGGCCGCATTCATAAGCATGGACGCTACCATGAGTGTGCCAATCAGAGAGAGAATGAAAAATGCTTCAAAGGTTCTCGCTTCAGGATAGGGGGGGGCGATGGCTCTTCGTATAATTGCTATGGTTATAGTAAGAAATGTTGTCAGGGTAACAATATCAATGATTGCAAGCAGTGGTATCCGGATATTCTCCGAGAGAAGATGGAAGCTGAATGCCGGAAAAAGTCCATGAAGTATAAATTCACCATTGGCAACAACAAGAACCAAAAAACACCAGAAAATAAAAAAGTGAATCAGCCCGACGGGCTTAGCTAAGACACGGCGTTGAGCAAACGCATAGGTAATAGTATCTTTGAAGCGGGCAGCAAGGTTGTTGATACGATACGGTATGCTCCCGTAGGAGACAAGAGAGAGCCGTCGCCAGCAATTCCAAACAAAGAGTAGGAAGGCCGCTATGAACAGAGGAGTAAAGATGGTGGTCTGCGTTGTCATTGCTACCTCACAACTTGTTTTTTCATGGCACGGAGCTGACGGGTCATTTCTGGGATTATCTCGAAGAGATCACCGACAATCCCGTAATGGGCCACTTCGAAAATAGGCGCATCTTTGTCACGGTTAATGGCTATAATTAAATCGGAGTCCTGCATGCCGACAAGGTGCTGGATCGCCCCTGAGATGCCGCAGGCAATATAAATCTTAGGGCGAACTGTCTTGCCTGTCTGGCCGACCTGACGATCATGTGCCATCCAGCCGGCATCAACTGCTGAACGAGAAGCGCCGACCACACCATTGAGTTCTGTTGCCAGTTCTTCAAGAATGGCAAAGTTCTCAGGTGCCATCATGCCCCGGCCGCCGGAGATGATGAACTCAGCACCACCAAGGTCTATATGGGCTTTATTGTCTGCATCTTTCAGAATTTCTAGGACTTTGACCGGGACGCTCTTTTCGTCGATGGTGAAGGAATCTCTGATTATGATTCCGGTCACTGCTGCTTGCGATTCAGGCATTTGCATAACATGGGGGCGTACCGTAGCCATTTGGGGGCGGTATTTGTCGCACATGATGGTCGCCATGATGTTGCCGCCGAAAGCCGGTCGGGTTTGCATCAGGTTGCGCTGCTCGTCAATGTCGAGTCCTGTACAGTCAGCGGTGAGACCTGTGCCGACTCTGGTTGCGACAGCCCCTGCGAGGTCGCGGCCTATACCAGTGGCTCCCATAAGGATTACTTCTGGTTTGTGGTTGGCAATCAAATGGCACATTGCTTCAAGGTATGGTTGGGTACGATAGGTGGCGTACAGGCTGTTATCAAGCAGATAGCACTGTTCTGCACCATACTGAAATGTTTCATTGGCCAGGGTCTCAACGGAATCGCCGATCACGACAGCGGACAGTTGTACCCCCAGTTTATTTGCAAGCTCTCGCCCTTTCCCTAAAAGCTCCCAGGAAACTTTTTCGGCAATCCCATCCGTTTGTTCAATAAAAACCCACACCCCCCGATAGGCTGCTTGCATGGCCTTAATGGCAGCAGCTTCTGGGTCGTCATCCTCTTGGGGTGTGGCGGAGTGGTCTGCGGCAAGCTGCTGTAATATGGCAAGTTCTTCAGCGGTGAACTGCATTTCAATGGCATCAGCAGGGCACACTTTCACACACTTAAGGCAGCCAATGCAGTCTTCCATGACGATAACCGGTTCGCCGGCATCGTTCATGGTTATACAGTTTACAGGGCAGGCGCTTTCGCAGCGACCGCCACAGGCTATACACTTTCCTGCTCGTAGGGAGGCCTTGCCACGTGGCTTCTTTGGTCTGGTCGTCTGGGTCATAACGGTAGCAGGTCCTTTGCGTGCAGTTTGGTAAGGAGCGTGTGAACTGTCCCTGGAGCATCTTTCAATCCATCACCGACAATTTCTCCTTTGTCGCGTTCAGGAGAAAAAATCTTAGAAACCCACGTTGGCGAGCCTTTTAGGCCGATGGTGTTGGGGTCAAGTTGTAATACCGTATTGTCCCAGACCTCTACAGGGGCCTCTTGGGCCTTAAGCCGCTTCGGTACGGTCGGATAGCGGGGCCGGTTCATTTCACGTACAACGGTTAAAACTGCTGGGAGTGGCGAGGAAACCTTTTCATGTCGCCCTTCGAGTTTTCTACTGACGGTCATCTGTTTTTGATGGAAATCAGCATTAATTACACCATCTACGAGTGTAAGCTGTTGGTAGCCAAGGCGCACGGCAATGCCCGGGCCAACTTGCGCTGTGTCACCATCAATGGTCTGCTTTCCGCAGATAACGATGCCGACAGGTCCGACTTCACTATTTATTTTTTCAATGGCCGTAGCAAGTACTTTGCTTGTTGCAAGCGTGTCTGCGCCACCAAAGGCACGGTCTGATAAAAGAATGGCTTTGTCTGCTCCAGCAGATAGCGCTTTGCGTAGTGTTTGTTCTGTATTGGGTGGGCCCATTGATAGTGCTATGACCGTGCCACCAAAACGATCCTTAAGCTGTAGGGCCGCTTCAAGGGCATGGGTATCATAGGGGTTCATGATAATGGGAATGCCATCTCTGATGAGGGTGTTTGTAACGGGGTCTATTTTTACTTGTGTTGTGTCAGGTACCTGCTTGATGCATGCAATCAGAATCATGGGCGCCTCATGGGAGATTGGGAAGAAACAAGTTTGTTTTTTTGTATAATATGCTGATATTACAGGAATTGTCAAACTGGTATTTTTTTGTGCAGTGTACACTAAGAGCTCACTGAAGTGTTTTTGGTGTTCTCATTTTAGTTTTGATAAAAGTTCTCGGGGGGGTGTGAAGGCGAAGGCTTACGGGGATGTCTCGAGTAAAAATGAGTGAATTAAAATGGCTTTATCACGGTTAAGCCCAGAGGTTGCCAGTAGCTGTTCAAGGGATAGCTTTTTCAGTGTAGCTATACTTTGGTACTTAGTGAGAAGCATTTTTTCTGTTTTTTCACCTACGCCAGGGATATCCCGTAACAGGCTGGTCGTGAGTGCTTTACTCCTCAGAACGCGGTGGTACCCGACGGCAAAGCGATGTGCCTCATCACGAATTTCTGCTAGTAGTAACAGAGCTTTACTGCCGCGAGAGAAACGTAATGGGTTGCGACGGCCTGGTAAAAAAACACGTTCTTCTGATTTTTTGATTTCGGTTCCATGGGGATCCCGTTTTGTTCTGCTTTTTGCTAGTGCTGCAATCGGAACGGAGGCAGCACTGGGGATTTCGGCTAAAGCTGCCTGTACGGCAGCCAGCTGTCCGATACCGCCGTCGATAACAAGCAGGTCAGGAACTCCCCATTGAGTAATATGCTCCTGAGAAAACCTGCGGGTCAGTACTTCCTGGAGCATGGCAAAGTCGTTTTGACCGGAAACGTTACGAATTTTGTAGCGCCTATAGCGTGATCGTTCCGGCTTACCATCTACAAAGGCAACTCCACTGCCAACAGCCAAGGTTCCTTGTAGCGTGGATATATCGTAGCATTCGATAAGGCGTGGTGGTGTTGGTAGCGCAAGTCGTTCGTGCAGTTCAGTGAGTGAGGCTTGTGTTCCCTGTTGATTTTGCTGATGTTCTTGTAGGGCGGCATAGGCGTTGCGATAAGCCATGTCCAGCAGTTCTTTTTTCTTGCCGCGTGCGCTCTCTCTAATGCGAACAGTCTTCCCGTGTGTTGTTTTCAAAAGCTCTGCGAGTTCATCTAGGTCGTCAAGGGGGAATGGAATATAAACCTCAGGGGGCAACTCGTGGTCGACAGTATAGTATTGCGTAATAAAAGACTGAAGGGCAAAAGGAGCGTCAAGGCATCCGGTTGCTACCAGTTGGATGCTCCCGCAGACGGTGCCGCTCCGTACCTGCAGCACCGTAACGATATGCCGCACATCGTCGCTTGCCATGCCAATGAAATCCATCGTCCCCTTTTCTTGTACAACTTTTTGTGGTTCTAGGGTCTGGTTGATCGCACGTATAATGTCGCGCCAGCGAGCAGCTTCTTCATAATGCATAGATTCTGATGCTATACGCATGCGTTGCGTGAACTGTTGGAGAAGTGATGATCTGTCGCCCGACAAAAAAGCAGCGGCATCCCGTGCTGACTGTATGTAGTCAGCTTGGTTTATGTGCTGATGACAGGGGGCGCTACACTGCCCAATCTCAAAATACAGGCATGGGCGTCGGCGCTGACTACAGTATTTCCATGGGTGCCGGATGAGCTTGAAAATCTGTTGTATCTGAGTTGTTACTTCCCGTGCTGCTGATGGAGATGCATAGGGGCCAAAGTAGCGTGCTCCGTCAGAAAGTCTTTTGCGGACAATAGTCAAGCGAGGATAAGGCGCTTGGAGGTCAATCCGCAAAGACACATAGGTTTTGTCGTCTTTCAGGTTTAGATTATAGCGGGGCTTGTGTTTCTTTATGAGGGTGTTTTCAAGGAGCAGTGCTTCCTGCTCTGTGTCAGTGACCAGATACGTGATGCGGCAAACACGGGCCATGAGGAAGCGTATTTGCGGCCGGTTGTCCTGTGTGGTGAAATAATTTGCAAGACGCTGCCTAAGATTGCGTGCCTTGCCTACATACAGCACGCTCTCATCCTGAGCATGCATAATATATACACCGGGTGATGTTGGATAATCTTTAATAGTATCGCGTGACAGTGTCATGCTGCATCTCTTCCGATTTGTTCTTTGGCAGCTTGATTTTATAGCAGAGCAGGCGTAATCGTCATGCCTTGTTTTTGGACGCTGCTGCTAAAAAAATAGGCAAATCCATGTGTGTCGGCATTTGTGACAGTGTAATTCTAATTACTTATAGCCTTTGAGGATTGGCGAGATTCTTGCTGATATGAATCCAATCTTTTCCTGAGGAGGCTTGGCATGGAATTATCATCATTGACCCCACTTCGACAGAGTGGTGACGTCCTGTTCCTTATGCTTGGGGCGGTCATGGTTTTTGCGATGCACGCGGGCTTTGCATTTCTAGAAGTTGGAACAGTTAGAAAAAAGAGTCAAGTAAATGCTTTTGTCAAGATTATCACTGATTGGTCGGTCTCGACGATTCTTTATTTTTTAATCGGCTTCCCAATAGCATACGGTATCTCCTTTCTATATCCAGCGGATGTTCTGGTCAATAAGGCGATGGGCTATGATTTGGTACGGTACTTTTTCCTGCTTTGTTTTGCGGCGTGTATACCGGCAATCATCTCAGGTGGTATTGCAGAGCGGGCGAAGTTCTGGCCGCAGGTGGTGGCTGGTGCCATCTTGGCTGGGGTGTGCTATCCCTTGTTTGAATCAGTCATATGGGGGCAGAATGCCTCCATGGTACAAGGGGTAATTAAGTCGTTTGCAGGTCTTGACTTTCATGATTATGCTGGGTCAGTTGTTGTTCACTCGATGGGGGGCTGGATGGCTTTGCCTGCGATCGTTTTACTAGGGGCCCGTAAAGGGCGCTATAGTCGTGGCCGCTCCCATCCCATTCCTGTCAGTAATATTCCTTTCCTTGCCCTTGGTTCATGGATCCTTGCGGTGGGTTGGTTTGGTTTTATTACCACGGCAAATAAATATATCGATTTAACTTGATTTATGCTATAGTTCTT
>CAYVYW010000003.1:0-141733 GCA_964456065.1 uncultured Geobacteraceae bacterium | reverse complement strand
GTAAAGCCGGTGTTCCCAAGAATCCTCCTCTTTCAGAGGGGGAGAACGTCAAAAAGCAGCAGCCACGGCTTGCTTCAACGACAATCTGATAGAGAAGCGTACCATGAATATGGTACAAGTATAGAGTAACGCTGTTTATTATGCTAAGGAGCATTCTGCATGGCTGAAGAAGTGAAGTATCAACCGTTAGAAATTGAAGCGGCTTGGCAACAGGTCTGGGAGGATCAACAAACTTTCAAGGCAGATGAAGAGAGTGATCGTCCCAAATATTATCTGCTTGAAATGTTCCCTTATCCCTCTGGCCGTATTCATATGGGGCATGTGCGTAACTACTCAATCGGTGATGTCATCGGCCGTTTTAAGCGTATGCGTGGCTATAATGTGCTGCATCCCATGGGATGGGATGCCTTTGGTATGCCGGCTGAGAATGCTGCTATCAAAAACAAAAGTCACCCTGCCGCTTGGACCTATGAGAATATTGCATATATGCGGGCCCAACTCAAAAAAATGGGGCTTTCCTATGATTGGGGGCGGGAGCTGGCTACCTGTGATGTCAGTTATTACCGCTGGGAACAAAAACTCTTTCTTGAGATGTATAAGCGTGGCATAGCCTATAAAAAGCAGTCTTTTGTAAACTGGTGTCCTTCTTGTGAGACGGTTCTTGCCAATGAACAGGTGGAAGATGGCGGCTGTTGGCGCTGTGATACTGAAGTTATGCAAAAGGAGCTCGACCAGTGGTTCTTTAAAATTACTGCCTATGCTGATGAATTGTTGGATAAGACATACGAACTGTCTGGGTGGCCTGAGCGTGTTCTAACCATGCAGCGGAACTGGATTGGTCGCAGTACTGGTTGTGAAATTGATTTCAAACTGGCTTCAGGAACAGGAAGCATACGGGTCTTTACAACACGTCAGGATACCTTGTTTGGTGCCACCTTCATGTCGTTGGCGCCCGAGCACCCGCTGGTTCACAGCCTTGTTACCGACGAACAGCGTGAGCAGGTGCTGGCTTTTATTGAAAAGGTAAAGAAGACAGACAAGATTACCCGTACTTCCGATGAACTCGTTAAAGAGGGGGTTTTCACCGGTTCGTATTGTATCAACCCGGCTACCGGTGATGCCATGCCGATATATCTTGCAAACTTCGTTCTGGTTGAATATGGAACGGGTGCTGTTATGGCTGTTCCTACCCATGATCAACGAGACTTCGAATTTGCACGAGCCTATGGTCTGCCGCTCAAGGTGGTAATCCAACCCGAGGGGCAAGAGCTTGATGCGGCACATATGGGCGAAGCATTTACTGATGTTGGTATTATGGTTAATTCCGGCACTTTTGATGGTATGGCAAGTGATGCAGCCAAACTTGCGATTGCTGACTGGCTCGAGCGCGAAGGACTCGGCACGAAAACGGTTAACTTCCGCTTACGTGACTGGGGTGTTTCCCGCCAACGCTATTGGGGAACCCCCATCCCGGTTATATACTGCGATTGCTGTGGCATTGTACCAGTGCCTGATCAAGATTTGCCGGTGGTGCTGCCTCATGATGTCGCTTTTACCGGTGAGGGGGGGTCACCACTTGCGACCCATGCAAGCTTTTTAAACGTAACCTGCCCAAGCTGTGGCAAGCCTGCCCGTAGAGAAACCGATACGATGGATACCTTTGTGGAATCTTCTTGGTATTTTCTGCGTTACTGCTGCCCTGATTTCGAGGGGGGCATGCTGGATAAGAAGCGTGCTGACTACTGGATGTCCGTTGATCAATATATTGGTGGGATTGAGCATGCCGTCCTCCACTTGCTCTACGCCCGTTTTTTCACCAAGGTAATGCGTGACCTTGGCTACGTTTCCGTTGATGAACCCTTCACCAACCTTTTGACCCAGGGGATGGTCATTAAGGATGGCGCTAAAATGAGTAAGTCTAAAGGGAATGTTGTTGACCCCGACGCCTTGATTCAACGTTACGGTGCTGATACCGCCCGACTGTTCTCCCTTTTCGCAGCACCACCCGAGAAAGATCTTGATTGGAACGAGCAAGGAGTTGATGGCTGTTATCGTTTCTTAAATCGGGTATGGAAGCTGGTGCACGAACATCTGGACACGGTAAAAGGAGCTGGTACTGTTGATCATGCGGCTCTGGATGATGAAGAGCGCACGGTCAGACGAGCTGTACATAAGACACTTCGTAAAGTAACTGACGACATTGATGAGCGCTTCCACTTCAATACGGCCATTGCGGCTGTTATGGAGCTTATGAATGTTCTCCAGGGGGCGCGCCTTGCTTCACCACAGGCTGCTGCTGTTATGAAGGAAGCGCTTGACCTTCTGACCTGCATGCTTGCTCCTTTTGTCCCGCACATAAGTGAAGAGCTCTGGGCTCGTTTAGGGCACGAGGTTTCCTTGGCTACTACGGCGTGGCCCGCCTATGATGCTGATGCGGTTATCGACGATGAGTTGCTGATTGTCGTGCAAGTCAATGGCAAGCTACGCTCTAAATTGCAGGTGGCAGCAAGTGCGGCCCAGGCAGATGTGACGGCCATGGCACTGGCTGACCCGAAGATTCAGCTGTTTACAGAAGGTAAAGAACCTCGCAAGGTGATCTATGTCCCGGGAAAACTGGTCAATATCGTCGTTGCTTAATGCTATGACGTTTCGTTTGCTGCTTGTGTCGGCACTGCTTGTTTTAAGCGGCTGTGCCGGTTACCACTTTTCTGCAGATGCTCCAGGCCGTTTACTGCCTGGGCAGACGGTCTGGGTCTCGTATTTTACTAACACAACGGCCTATGCCAATGGTGCAGTAACCTTGCGACGGTCACTCTATGATCAGTTTGCCGAGATGCGCTCGGTAATGCCGGCACCACACCGTGATCAAGCAGACATCATTGTGGAAGGAGTCTTCAACGGCTATGGAGCTGGTGTTGTCAGCTATTCAGCGCTCGATGCGGCGCGGGAGTACCGACTTACTATCGGTGCTGAAGTGACGGTTCGTAAGCGCGGGCAACAGATAACGGATAAGCCCCTGTGGAAAGGAAGTGTTTCTGCTTGGCAGGATTATCCCGTCTCGGCGACTTCCATTGAATATCAACGCTCAAGCGAACAGGCTGCGTTGGTGGAGGCCAGCCGTAAACTTGCCCAGCAGGTGCTGTGGCGTATCGAGCAACAGTACTAAGACGGTATGACAGATCAACAGTTCGACAGTGATATCAGAAAGGCTGAGCTAAAACCGGTCTATTTTCTCTACGGAGAAGAGACATATCTTGTGTCACGAGCACAAAAACGCTTGCTTGATGTAGCCGTTGATCCCGATACAAAAGATTTTAACCTTTCTGTTTTTTACGGAGCCGAATGTACGGCGGTTCAGGTTGTTGACGCTGCAAGCACACTACCCATGTTCGCTGAGCGACGCGTTGTCTTGCTCAAAAACATTGATAAGCTTCCCACAGATGGTCATGACCGGATGTTGGCCTATCTGGCTGATCCTGCACCGGATACCTGTTTAATTTGTGTTGCAACCAAACCAGACATGCGCCGTAAATTATATGCGGAGCTTAAAAAGCAGCCGGGATCTCTTGAATGTAAAAAAATCTATGACAACCGATTGGCTCCTTTTGTTATTGCTGAAGCACAGACTATGGGGAAGCGGATTGAGAAGGCTGCCGCTGATGTGTTGGTCTTTTTAATTGGCAATCAATTGCAGTCACTGATAACGCAACTTGAGAAGCTTGTAATCGTAGTGGGGGGACGAGACACTATTACGGTATCAGATGTTCAGGCCAGCGTTAGTTCAGTAAAAGAATTCACCGCTTTTGAGTTTGCCGCAGCGGTTGGGCTAAAAGACCTCGAACAGGCGCTACGGTCATTGGATACCTTATTACGTAATGCCAGTGATAGTTATACGGTAGTCGGTTCTCTCGCCAGCCATATGAGGCGGCTTTGGCGGGTACGTGAACTGATGGATGCTGCTGCCAGTAATGACCAGATAGTGGCTGCAACGAAGATCCCAGCTTTCTTTTTGAAGGATGCATTGCTACAGGCTAAAAATTACCGTTGCTCTGAGTTACAGCAGGTTATACTTGATCTTTATGAGGCAGACCGCAACATAAAAAGTGGCCGGGGAGGGGGCGTAACCAACGTGTTGTATCAGCTTGTCTATCAGATTATACAACCTCAGTCGCTTCCATAGAGGGTAAGCGGTATATAAGATATAAAAAAGCCCCGACGGAAACCGTCAGGGCTTTTTGCATACAATCAGCTGTTTCCCGTTAGGCGAGGGTGTTAACCAACTTTGAAAGACGGGAGACGTTCCGTGAGGCATTGGACTTGTGGATGACACCTTTGGAAGCCGATTTGTCGATAAAAGGAATAACAACACCGAGTGCAGCAACGGCTGCGGCCTTGTCGTTCTTCTCAACGGCCTCACGGACCCGCTTGATGTAGGTCTTGAGGGTTGACTTCTGATGACGGTTACGGGCATTGCGTTTCTCATTTTGCTTGATACGCTTGATTGCCGACTTGTGATGTGCCACGTCCTACCTCCGATGTTCGTACAGTGTCTCGACACTGTTTATAATTATAGGTTGAAGAAATTTAATTACCATAATGGCTTGCGACTGTCAAGCCGAAAAGTGTTTACGGGTCAATCCTGACTGTCCTGCCGTCCATGTGTAAACGCTTTTGGCAGTAGAGTCCGACCGCTTCAACATAAATACGATGTTCTTCGCCGTGAATGCGCTGCGAGAGGGCAGCAACGGTGTCGTCGGCTAAAACCGGTACCACCGCTTGAAGGATAATGGGGCCCGTGTCGGTGCCGCTATCAACGAAGTGGACAGTACAGCCCGTGTAGCGTACGCCATACGTAAGGGCTTGTTGTTGTGCATCAAGGCCTGGAAAGGAGGGTAGCAGTGCCGGATGGATATTCATGATGGCATTAGGGAAGCTATCAATCATAACCGGAGAAAGTATCCGCATAAAACCAGCCAAAACAACAAGGTCTATCGCCTGCTCCTTGAGTTTGTCCACCAGAGCTTGATCATAGGAGGCTCGGTCTGGATAATCACGGTGCACCAAAACGGTCGATGGTATGCCGTGTTTGGCAGCCCGCTGAAGGGCATAGGCATCGGGTCGGTTGCTAATCAGGCAAACAATTTCCGCATTGGTGATACGCCCCGATGCAACAGCATCCACAATGGCTTGAAAATTAGAACCGTTCCCGGAGACGAGAACAGCGATACGGACAGGGCCCGCCATTAGGACAGTACCACGCGGGGAGCACCATGTTCACAGGCAATAATCGAGCCGGCAAGCCATGCTTCTTCACCTACTGACTGGAGATGAGCAACAGCAGCTTCTGCCTGCTCTGCAGGAACAGCCAGTACCATGCCGATTCCCATGTTGAAGGTCCGATACATCTCGTCGCGCTCAACATCACCAGCGGCTTGTAGCGTCGAAAAGAGGTGGGGGGTGGCCCGGCTCGACACGTCGAAAACCGCAGCACAATCGTCAGGAAGCACCCGCGGGACATTTTCCAGCAGGCCGCCACCGGTTATATGGGCAATGCCATGCACCGTCTGTTTTTCCAACAGAGATAAGATGCTTTTTACATAAATTTTCGTCGGTGTCAGTAGTACCTCACCGACGGTTTTGTCAGTCCCTGGAAAGGTACAAGCTACGGTAAGTTCCATGCGGTCGAAAACCAGTCGACGTGCCAATGAGTAGCCATTACTGTGGAGACCGCTGGATGCCAGGGCAATCAGACGATCTCCAGGCCGCACCTTGGAGCCATCAATGATACGGCTTTTTTCGACAACGCCAACGGTAAAGCCTGCAATATCATATTCGCCGGCTTGATAAAATCCGGGCATTTCAGCAGTTTCACCACCAATCAAGGCACAGCCGGCCTGCCGGCAGCCTTCAGCAATGCCAGCCACCACCTTCGCTGCAGCTTCTGGTTCGAGTTTGCCCGTGGCGAGATAATCCAAAAAGAAAAGTGGCTCAGCACCCTGCACAATAATGTCATTGACACACATCGCAACAAGATCGATGCCGACGGTATCGTGGATATCTGCTAAAAAAGCCAGTTTCAACTTGGTGCCAACGCCATCGGTGCCGGAAACCAGAACCGGTTCTTTGTATTTATTTGGCAGGCCACATAAACCGCCAAAACCACCGATGTCGGTCAAAACTTCAGGACGCATAGTGGATTTGACCAGGGGTTTGATCATGTCAACGAAACGGTTACCCGCCTCGATGTCGACACCGGCTTCTTTGTAAGTGGCACGTTGTTGGCTCACAGGAACTCCTTACGATGGCGTACATATAGCTACTCTACATTGTCATTACTAACGAATACCGCCTCAAAAGTCAATCGGCAGCGTATCACTTCCAGGGAGGGCTTCATAGAGTTTGTGCTTGACAGCTGTCACGGTTTTGCAGTTATCTACTCTATCTGAAGTATTGTTTTTACAGGGGAGTACAAGGCATCGTATGAGCGCTGCACATACTATTTGGAATATACCTAACATCCTCACGCTCATCAGGATTGCCTGCGTGCCGGTCTTTGTATTGTTTATGATGTCACCCGCCCGTGACCAGAGTTTCTGGGCGGCGGTTATTTTTGCTTTCGCTTCAGCAACAGACTGGGTTGATGGGTACTGGGCCAGACGAACGGGGAGTGTTACTGTTTTTGGCAAGTTTCTTGACCCAGTGGCAGACAAGCTGATTGTCACGGCAGCTCTCATCATGCTGATTCCTTTTGATCGTATTCCCGCGTGGATGGTGCTTGTGGTCATAGCCCGTGACATCATCATTGGTGGTCTTCGTAGTGTTGCCTCTTCTGAGGGGCTCGTCATTGCGGCTTCCGACTTGGGTAAGCTCAAAACCATTTTGCAATTAACGGCAATAATCGGACTCATCCTCCATTTTGACTACCGGTGGTTCTTCGGCATCGATCACCCCTTATTACTGGTTAATATGCATAATGCCGGTATGGTTTTTTTCTGGGCCTCCTTTGTGATGACCGTATGGTCGGGGATTGATTATATTCGGACCTTTATGAAAGTTCTCACGCGATAGTTCCCGTGTCAGATACCGTTAGCCTCCAAGAACTTACTGATCGTTTTCACGGTGATGTTGCTCCGCTACTTGCCGTTGCAGACCGCTATCCCTTTCGCTTGACCCGTTATTATGCATCTCTCATTGAGTCGCCGGGTGACCCCATTTGGCGTCAGGCTGTACCTGCACCCGATGAGCTGAACGACCTCCTGCAGGTTGAAGACCCCCTTGACGAAGGGAGACTTAGTCCTGTTCCTGGCCTGATTCACCGCTATCCGGATCGTGTCGTGATGCTAGTAACAAATGCCTGTGCCATGTATTGCCGCTTTTGTATGCGTAAGCGCATGGTGGGTACATCATCGGCACCGACCTGCTCGTTCGATGAAGCGCTTGCCTATATTCGCCATACCAAGACGATTAAGGATGTCCTTTTGTCTGGCGGTGATCCGCTTTTGCTGCCCGAGGATGTTTTGGGTGGACTTTTGTCAAAGCTTCGCGCTATCCCCCATGTCGATATTATCCGTATTGGTACTCGCCTGCCAGTTACTGACCCCGATCGTGTCAGTCAGGCATACTGTCGTATGCTTGCGAAGCACCGGCCACTGTATATCAATACACACTTCAATCACCCCCGTGAGCTAACCTCTAACGCTGAAGGTGCCTGTAGCAGGCTGCAGGAAGCTGGATTACTTTTGGGAAATCAGACGGTACTGTTGCGTGGTGTGAATGACAACCCTGAGATTCTGATGAGCTTGAACCGAGGTTTACTGAAGATGGGGGTAAAGCCATATTATCTTCATCAGATGGACCTAGTGAAGGGGACACGGCATTTTCGTACACCCCTTCAAACGGGATTGTCCTTAATACATCACTTGCGGGGGCGTCTTTCAGGCCTGGGGGTACCTCATTTTATGGTTGATTTGCCTGGTGGAAAGGGAAAGCTGGCCCTGCTCGAAGGGGTCGGTCGCCGAGAGGGAAACGATTGGCTCTTTGAAAACTGGGAAGGGGAGGAGGTCCGGTATCCAGACCTCCCAGAAGCTTAAAACTGCTTACGCATCTCCAAAACATTGCCGTGGTCAGTACGGCGATAATCAACGCTATCCATCAAAGCCCGCATAATGAAGAGTCCTCTTCCATGATCTTTTAATTCCTTGTCCTGTCGCTCAGGGTGGTAGTGGGGGATGCGGTCGAGATCAAATCCCTTCCCATGATCAAAGACTTGAAGAATTAGTAGGTTGTCATCAACCGTTATGCGGACGATGACCTCTTCCTCAGGATTATTCGCATTGGCATGAATAATTGCATTAGCCAAAGCTTCCGTTAGAACGACATTGACCTGATAGGCAAGGGTTGCAACATCACCCTGATACTGTTCGATCTGCGAGGAAAGCTCCTCACTGATTTTCCCGATTAAACCGAGATATTTTGTCTGGTTGGGAACCCGTATCTTCAGTTCAATAAATTGATGGCTCATTTTTTACTCCCCACCTAGGAAGCGGTACTCGCCTCGTCAATTGTCTCGTAAATATCGAAGACCCTGTGAAGCCGTGTCAGCTCGAACATCGAACGTACTTGTGTGTGGAGCCCGCACAACCGGAGACTGGCTTGTTGTGTGGAAGCATTCTTAAAGCCAGACACTAGAGCGCCGAGGCCGGAACTGTCAATGAAGCGAACAGCCGCCAGATTAACCACGACTTTTTTAGCACCACCAGCGAATACTGATGCCAGGTGTTGCTTCAATACCTCTGCATTATGGGCATCAACCCGCTCTTCTTCCACGGAAATGATACTGGCCCCATTAAGCTCTGATTCAATAAGTTGCATGCTAACCCCCCTCGTTTTTTACGTTATGTTGTATCTTCAGCGAAATCAATGAAATGTCGTCTTGCATTGGTTCCCCCTGACGGTACTCTTGTACCATTGCATAGAGTGTATCAGCAAGGGTATCCGGAGTCATGGTATGGGAGGTTGTGATGGTCTGGCAGATACGCTCCATACCGAACAGTGCGCCCGTATGGTCCATTGCTTCTGGAATGCCGTCGGTATACATTAAGAAGCAAGTCCCATCAACCAGCTCTATCTGCTTTTCCTCATAGTCAAAATCAGGTAGCACACCTAGTATTAAACCTTCAGCATCAATTTGCTGACAGTGGTCATCACCTGGAAAGTGTATTAAGGGTTGGTTGTGACCAGCATTGGCGTAGAGCAGTATGCCGCTAGTAATGTCGAGGCGGGCATAGAACATGGTAATGAAGAGCTCGGCACGATTCAGGTCTTGATACAGCTGCGTGTTCAGCATTTTCAACATACTGGCAGGTGACATGTTTTGAGTTGCTGACAAATGGAGCAGGGTGCGCACTTCTGCCATAATCAGTGCTGCTCCGATATTATGTCCTGAAACATCAGCAATCACCAGGTCAAGGTGTGTGCTGTCGTGCATGAAGTAATCATAATAGTCGCCCCCGACATGGGTTGCCGGGTAACAACGCCCTGCCATGGTAATGCCAGAAAGCGCAGGGGGGGATGCTGGTAGTAAGGAGAGTTGGATCTGTTCAGCAATTTCCATATCCCGCTTGACACGGGCATTGGCAAGCTGAGCCCGCTCCTTCTCGTGTCGCTCCTGTTCTTTTGCTGCCATTTCCGCATCAAGCCTGATTGCCTGAGCCAACTGTCCCGCCAGACTACTTAGAAGGTCTACAAACTCCTCAGTAAAAAGACCGATTATTTTCTTGGAATACACGGAGAGAACACCCATGGTTACGGTCCCTTCCGTGAAAATAGGAACATGGGCGCAGGCAACATAACCACTATCTCGAATAGCCTTATTTTCCTGTGTTGGTTCGATCGTGGTGATGTCGTTTCTGACCATCGGCTTCTGGGTTGTTACCGCTTCACGGACGAGGGCAGCACAGCTATGATACCAGTGTGTATTTGTGATCGGTTTGCGCCCTTCTCCTTGGTAGCTATGAACCGACATGCTGTCATCTTTTGGTGAGCGAAGCTGAATGATGCCTGCATCAATTCTAAACTCTTTAATAAGGAGCTGAAGCAATTCGTCCATGATGGTTTGAAGGTCAAGAGTCCGGTTTATAATCTCCGAAGCTTTGAAGCGAACATACAGTGTCTCGCGGCTTTGGTTTAACGAGGTCCGTACCGTGCTGAAAATGTCATAGACCGACTCCATACGGCTTCCCATGTCGGAGAGGTAGCTGTCCATGATGGCCCCGGCTGCTGCCGCACCAACACTGCCTGCTAAGGTTCGTTCAACAAACCGTTTCATTGCAGGCAACTCGAACTCTGGTACGACTTCTTTACTGGTAATGCTCCGCTCTGTAAGGTAACCGCTCATGGTCTTTTCCGCTTCTTCATGGCCGATAAATTTGCTCATCAGGCTTGTGAACTGCGGGATAGTGACCGGTTTGGACAGCCTTTTAGCTAAGAGCGTTTGCTCTTGGCGATTGTCAGACTCAAAACGTCCAATAACACGCCTGACCATGTCGCGCTCACTATCATCCTGGGTAATCAGGAGCGAACAGATTAGGTAGGCGCCAATATTGAGTGCCATACTCCAGACAAGGGCGTGATTCCACATATCCATACCCGATAGCCCAAACAGTGCTGTTGGGCTGAGTACGGGGTGGTGGAAGAGTACCTGCATAAAGGAAGGGGCTGCTTCACGAGGTTCAAAGAAAGAAGGAAGTAATAAACAGTAGGCCCATACCAAAAATCCAAGGGCCATGCCAATAATTGCCCCAGCTTTGTTTCCTTTATGCCAATAGAGTCCACCGAGCAGGGAGGGGAGAAATTGCAGGGCTGCCAGAAAGGAAATCAACCCCATATTGACCAGCATGAAAGAGTCGCCAACGGCGCGATAATAAAAGTAGCCCAAAAGTATGACCAGTGCTATGGCCGCCTGCCGCAGGTGCAAGAGTAAACGGGGGAACCAGACTCTCCCCATAAAACGTACAACCAATGGCATGAGAAGGTTGTTAAGAAGCATGGTTGACAGTGCGACCGACTCAACCATAACCATACCAGCTGCTGCCGAAAGGCCACCGATAAAGGCAATCATGGCAATGGTGCGGGAGCCTGATAATAGCGGCAGACTGATAACAAAGTAGTCTGCCCCTGCATTGCTGCCGGTCAGCAGAATCCCCCCAAGGGCGATGGGCATAATAAAAAGGTTGATAACAAAGGTATAGGTGGGAAAGAGCCACATTGCTTTAGAAATGTGACGGATATCTGTATTTTCCACCACTAAGACATGGAATTGTCTTGGGAGTAAAATAATGGCTCCCATGGCAAGGAACAACATGGTAGAGCTGGGAATGACATCACCATACGAGCTGATGTTCAAGGTGAACAGGTGTTCGAAGAGTTGAGGATAGTTGGTTTCAAAACGACTCAGGATGTCGCTAAAGCCATCGTAGAGATACCAAGTAACAAAGGCACCAACCGTAACCAGGCTGACAAGCTTGACGATTGACTCAAAGGCTACGGCGGCAATAAGTCCATCATGGCGCTCAGAGGTGTTTTGTTTGCGTGCTCCAAAAACAATCCCGAAAACAATCAGTACGACGGTTAGTGCAAGTGCAGTCGATATGCCCAGAGGTGAGCTCGATGCCCCCCCCTTGGATATGGAAAGCGGCATACCGCTTAAGAGTTCAAAAGAAATAACAACGGCCTTAAGTTGCAGTGCAATGTACGGCATAATTCCTATCACGGCGATCAGTGTGACGAGGGAGCCGAGCAGCTGTGAATTGCCGTAGCGTAGACTCAAAAGGTCAGCTATTGAGGAAACGTTATTTTGTTTGCTGATTCTGATAATTCTTTTGAGGATGAAAAACCATGAAAAGGCTACGAGTGACGGCCCTAGGTAAATCATTAGAAAATCAATGCCGGTAGTGGCTGCTTTCCCAACACTGCCGTAAAAGGTCCACGATGTGCAATAGACGGCAATGGAGAGGCTGTAAACATAGGGATTGTCTATAAGGCTCTTTCCCTGGCGGGAACGGCGGCGGGCAAACCAGGCAATACCGAATAATAGGGCGATATAGCCAAGGACGACACTAGCCAGTGCGTAAACACTGGTGGTCATGGCATCTCTTCTTCTTCGTCATCTTTATCATGCAGATCCAAACCAGCTGCCGTTACAAAAAGATAGATGACTCCGATGGAGATAGCCCATCCTAACGTGAAATAGAGATAGAGCAGAGGGAAACCGAGAAAAGTCACGGAACGGTTGAAAATGTTTAAGAACGGGAAATTGAGCATGACAACGCCCAGGATGAAAAAAATAACCCAGGACTCTTTCAGCTGCAGTCGTTTTAAAAGCTGTCGCTCTGTGGTACGCCACATGCCTGCTGCCCCCGTCATGCACGAGTTTGTACTGTCTAATACTACAACGAACAGGGGCCGTTGGCAATCAAATGCATACGGACTTTAGTGACATGTTTGTTGCTTGCTTTTGTTACTCGAAAGGGTATCATAGATGATTATCTTCATGATTCTTATATCCATGGTGGTCCCGGTATGACTCGTCGTTTGCTGCTCTTGGCTGGAACTTTTTTACTCGCTGGTTGTGCTACATTTTCAACTTCATCACAACCTGCTCCGCAAACTTTGCGTGGAGAAGGTGCTGCCATAACATTATATGCTCAGGCTCGACTTGCTTGGAATGAAGGGGATGATGAGCGGGTCCTGCAATTGACAAAACAGGGGCTCTCTGCAGATCCGAACTCCGTCCACCTCCTTGAGTTACAGGCTGAGGCACTTCTTAAGCAGAGTCGGCCCGATGAGGCCATGCTTGTTATTGACAAGGCTATTGCCGTTGCTCCTGATTTTCGCCCTCCCTATGTCCTCGGCGGTTCGGTAATGACGTCTCTTGGCAAAACTAAAGAGGCAATTGTTTATCTTCGTCATGCTACACGGCTTGATCCTACAAACGAGGAAGGGGTCTTACATCTTGTGACCTCACTCTTGCAGCTCTTTGAATATGAAGAGGCAGTAACTTCATTGAAACAGCTCATAATAAATAAACCTGACTCGTTCCTTGGTAATTATTATCTCGGTAAGGTATACAGCCAGATGAAACTCTATAAAGAGTCAATTGGCTATTATCAGCGTGCTTTGGAACTGAAACCTGATTTTGCACAGGCTGCCATTGATATGGCCATTTCCCTTGAGGCCAGTGGCCAAATCGAACGAGCCATTACTGCCTACAAATCAGTTTTAAATGAAACGGATAATCGGACACCGGTCATTAAGCATCTTGTCCAGCTTTTCATTCAGAAGCGTAAATATGAGGAAGCATTGGTTTACCTCAAAAAGCTCGCTGATATGGGGCTGGCCAATGCCGAAAGTAATCGAAAAACAGGCCTGATTTACATGGAGTTGCAACGTTTTGATGAGGCCATTACGGTTTTTAATACCATGCTTAAAAACGATCCAGAAGCGCACCAGATCAGGCTTTACCTTGGCAGCGCGTATGAAGAAAAAGGTGAAATTACTAAGGCTTTGGAAGTTTTTTTAGCCATTCCGAAGGATGATGTTGTCTACAGCGATACCGTTACACACATAGCGTCTTTATATCAGTCTCAGCGGAAACATGACCTTGCTCTGCAAATCCTTGAAGAAGCTATTGGCAACTATCCTTCACGTAGTGACCTTTTTCTTGCAAAATCTTCGGTACTTGAGGCGATGCGTAAACCGAATGACGCCCTTAAAGTTCTCCTTCAGGTTGAACAGCGTTTCTCCGCTGACGCCCGTTTTCAGTTCCGCCTCGGGGCACTGTATGAGCGACTTGGTAAGCCACTGCTTGCGATACAGCGTATGAAGCGGGTTGTTGAAATTAATCCCCGTGATGCTCAAGCCCATAATTTTATCGGCTATACCTATGCCGAAATGGGTGACCCTGCACATTTGTCTCTAGCCTTAACCCATATTAAAAGAGCCCTCGAGTTGAAGCCTAATGATGGTTACTTCATTGATAGCCTTGGGTGGGTTTATTATCAGATGAAGCGTTATGATGAGGCGGTTAAGCATCTTGAAAAAGCGTCAAGCCTGATAAAGGATGATGCGACCATTCTTGAACATCTTGCTGATGCTTATCTGGCCCGCAAGGATCACAAAGCAGCGATGAAGACTTATCGGAAAGTACGTACGCTCGAACCTAAAAATAAGCGCATTGAGGATAAAATAAAGCAGCTGCAACCCCTATGCGATGCTGAAGCCATAAAATAATGTTGCCGTACCTGCGACTTCTTTTTCTGAGTTTCGTCATGTTTATGATGTTGGGTTGTGGTGCCAAGGAACCGGTATCAGTAAAGCCCCATGGGGATGCACAGCCGGCCTATGGTGACACGTTGGTTGAAGGTACCATAGGGGAGGCATCAACCCTCTTACCTCTTCTGGCAACGGACAGTGCTTCCCACAGTGTCGCTGGGTTGATTTATAATGGCTTGGTTAAGTATGATGAACAATTACGTATCGTTGGTGACTTGGCTGAGTCTTTTGTTGTCAGTAAGGATGGTTTAACAATTACTTTTTCCCTGCGTAAGGGAGTCCTCTGGCATGATGGTGCGCCGTTTACTGCTGCTGATGTGCTCTTCACCTATCGTTTAATAATTGATCCCAAAACACCTACGGCGTATGCGGAGGACTTTAAGCAGGTCACCTCCATCAGCGCACCCAATCCCTATACGGTTGTTGTACGTTATGCCCGTCCATTTGCCCCTGCACTGAGTTCATGGGGTGTCTCCATCTTGCCAGCCCATCTACTACAAGGTACGGATGTTACGAAATCACCTCTCGCCCGAAAGCCCGTTGGCACGGGGCCCTACACTATTGGTGAATGGACAGCTGGACAAAAAATTGTTCTCGTGGCTAACAAAAAGTATTTTGAGGGACGACCTTATATAGAACGACGCATTTTCCGTTTTATTCCTGATACGTCCACCTTGTTTATGGAGCTGAAGGCTGGTGGTATTGATGAGATGGGGTTGAGTCCCGTTCAGTATGCACGTCAAACATCGACTACTGATTTCACGAATCGCTTTAACCGGTTTCGTTATCCTTCCAGCGCCTATCTGTACCTTGGCTATAATCTACGCCACCCGCTTTTTAAAGACCGTCTCGTGCGCCGGGCCATCACGGCTGCCATTAATAAGGATGAACTGATCCAAGGCGTTCTTTTTGGTATGGGGCGCAAAGCTGATGGCCCGATGATACCTGGTCGCTGGGCCCACAATACGGCTTTAAGTGATATTCCCCATAACCCAAGTGAAGCGCAAAGACTCCTGGCCCAGGCAGGTTGGCTGCCTGGGCCCGATGGCATGCTGTATAAAGATGGTAAGCCGCTACGTTTCACGGTTTTAACCAATCAAGGCAATCAGCAGCGTCTTATGACGGCGCAAATTATACAGCAACGCTTGAAAATGGTTGGCATTGATATGCGTATCCGGGTTGTAGAGTGGGCCGCCTTTATTAAAGAGTTCATCAATAAAGGAGCTTTTGAGTCAGTGCTCTTGGCTTGGCAAACCTCGCCAGACCCCGATCTTTTTGATGTGTGGCACTCTAGTAAAACACAGCCGGGAGAACTTAATTTTATCGGGTTCTCTCATCCTGAAGTTGATCGCCTTTTGGAAGTAGGGCGGCGGAGTTTTGATCAGCGCATTCGTAAGAAGGCCTATGATCGTATTCAGGAAATTCTGGTGGAAGAACAGCCGTATACGTTTTTATACATTCCTGATGCGTTACCGGTTGTTGCTGCCCGTGTGCGGGGTGTAACCGTCACTCCTGCGGGCATAGGGCATAATACTATCCGTTGGTACGTACCAACCATAGAGCAGCGCTACTAAAAGATATCGAGTTGACCGGTTTGCCGAAGCGCTTCATAGATAACAACGGCAACAGCATTGGACAGGTTAAGACTACGGACCTGACCTGGCATCGGTATGGTCAAGCAGCGTGCAGGGTGTTTTGAAAGCAGCTCGTCTGGTAATCCCTTGGTCTCTTTGCCAAAGACCAGCATGTCGCCAGGGCGGTAGAGGTCAGTGCTGAAGCAGCTTCGTGTCCCCTTTGTTGTGAGGTACCAAAAGCGAGCTTGTGGGTAGGCTGCTTCTAAATCCTCAAGTGAGTCCCAACGCAGTAAGCGGACCTTATCCCAATAATCCAGGCCGGCCCGTTTTAAATAGCGGTCATCTATGGAAAAACCGAGTTTTCCAACGAGATGCAAGACGGTTCCGGTAGCTGCGGAAAGGCGAGCTATATTGCCGGTATTGGGGGGAATCTCAGGCTCAATGAGGACAATATGTAATTCATGCATAGCGTGCTGTGCCGTTTCTCAGAGGACCAAACTAGTCCTCTTGCAATTTTGTGCGGTAAAAGGTAAGCTGTAGCTACTAGATTACACTGGAATGGGGAATCACCAAATGAAAATTATTGTTACCGATGAAGTCGCCGCAGAAGGTCTTGCCCTTCTTCAGCAGGATCCACGGGTTGTCATGGATGTCAAACTTGGTCTGTCCATTGAAGAACTCCATGCACAAATCGGCGCCTATGATGTCATTATAACTAGGAGTGGTACCACGGTTGACAAACCGCTTTTGGATGCAGCAACGAATCTTAAGATGGTTGCCCGTGCAGGGGTAGGTATCGATAACGTTGATGTTGATTATGCTAGTAGCAAAGGTGTCATTGTTGTTAATGCTCCCTTTGGTAATACTAATAGCGCTGCTGAGCACACCATGGCTCTTTTGATGGCATCCTTGCGTAACGTTGCGGTTGCCAATGACTCTCTTAAGCGGGGGGAGTGGAAACGTGCCCCGTTTACTGGTGTCGAATTGAAGCACAAAACCGTTGGAGTTATCGGTCTTGGAAAAGTTGGTGGACGTGTCGCTACGCGTTTGAAAGCTTTTGAATGTGATGTACTTGCCTGTGACCCTTACATCGCCGTAAAAAGAGCTCATGACCTCGGAGTTAAGCTGGTTAGCCATGATGAAATTTACAAAAACTGCGATATTATAACCGTACATACGCCACTGACCGATGAGACAAAAGGAATGATTAATACCCGGGAGCTCGCCATGATGAAAGATGGTGTTATCCTGATGAACGTTGCTCGTGGCGGTATTATTGATGAACCGGCACTGCTTGCGACCCTCAATAGTGGTAAAATTGCTCTTGCTGGTATTGATGTCTGGAGTAAGGAACCTCCAAAGGGAGACGTATTGCAAGGGATTATCGGACATCCACGGGTGACCGTTACACCGCACCTTGGTGCCAATACTTTTGAGGCGCAAGTCAATGTTGCGGTGGATGTTTCAAAGGAAATATTAAACTATCTTGACGAAAAACCACTGGAGAATGCCGTTAACATTCCTCGCTTTGACATGGCCTTAATGGATCAAATGCGTCCATTCTTGAACCTGGTTCGTGTTATGTGTGATTTTGGTATTCAACTCTTAGAAGGCCATCCTGAAAAAATAACCTTTGCCTACAGTGGAAACATCGCCCATTACGACTGTTCACCCCTAACGGTTTGTGGTTTAGCAGCACTCCTCGGCCGTGTCGTTGATCAGGATGTTAATATGGTTAACGCCTCTTTGATTGCTGAACAAATGGGAATTGCGGTTGAAGAGACGAAGACAACAACTGCTGGGTCCTTTTCCAACATGATTACCTTGACTGCTGAAGGTGACGGCAAGAAGCGCACGATTGCGGGTACACTCTTTGAAGGATTGCCACGTATCGTCCGCCTCCGTGATTATGCCATGGATTTTACACCGGAAGAACATATGTTGTTGCTGCATTACCAAGATCGCCCAGGCATGATTGGTAAAATTGGTACTATTATGGGTGAACATGATATTAACATTGGCTCCATGAATCTCGGCCGTAGCGAGAAGAAAGGGGAGGCTATGGTAATTCTTTCCGTTGATAGCGCCGTTCCTGAGTTGGTGCTGGAAACCATCAAAAAAGCTACTGATGCAAGTTTTATTACCGCAATTCATATGGCATCAATGACAAACTAGTCCTTGACCTTATGGTCAAAAGACGGTACTGTTTCATTACATAGTTGCTACCTTTTAAAATAACCCAGAGAGGTTACAAAGGTGTTGAATTTACAAAGACATATAAGGGGGTCTTCGTGCACATTTTGTGTACTGGGCCTCCTTTTTTCGTCACAGTGAGGTGAACTATGGGTGGTGACGCAACAACGGTCCTGCTTGATGCAAGCGGCATACGGAGAGCCCTGACCAGAATTGCCCATGAAATTCTCGAAAAGAACAAAGGGATAGAGAATGTTGTTCTTTTAGGGATTCAAAGCGGTGGTGCTCCCCTTGCTCAAGAATTGTCACGTTGTCTCAACCTGATTGAGGGACAGCGGGTAGCGGTAGCCAGTCTTGATATCACGCTCTATAGAGATGATATCAAATCGTCGATGCCACATAAAACAGTCGGTAAAACAGACATCTCCTCTTCGCTTGAAGGTAAGAAAGTGGTTTTGGTTGATGATGTCCTTTTTACCGGTAGAACCATCAGGGCAGCGCTGGATGCTATCATGGACCATGGCCGTCCGCAGTCCATCCAGCTGGCTGTTCTTATCGACCGAGGACATCGTGAGTTGCCCATTCGGGCTGATTTTGTTGGGCGTAATGTGCCAACAAGTCTCAAGGAAAATATTTCCCTGCGCTTCGATGATCAGATGATTCCAATAGAAGTCGTACTTGAGAAATAGAGGAGAGTTTCTTTATGCAATTCAACCATAAGGATATCATCGCCCTGAGGGACCTGAACAAGCAGGAAATTGAGTTGCTGCTTGAGACGGCTGAGAGTATGCGTGAGATTAACAGTCGCGACATCAAAAAGGTACCGACGCTACGTGGTAAGACTATCATTAATCTCTTTTATGAGTCATCAACCCGTACCCGGACCTCCTTTGAGATCGCTGGTAAGCGCTTGTCTGCCGATACGGTCAATATCGCTCCCTCCAATAGCTCTGCTACCAAAGGTGAGACTTTAGCCGATACGGCCTTAAACCTCTTAGCCATGAAGCCCGATATTATCGTTATGCGCCATGCGGTATCGGGCTCCCATTATTTTTTAAGTCAAAAAGTAGGGTGTTCAATTATCAATGCCGGTGACGGTGCCCATGAACATCCTTCCCAGGGCCTCTTAGATATGCTGACCATGAAAGATCGATTTGGACGACTTGATGGTCTTAAGGTGGCTATCGTCGGAGATATTACCCATAGTCGTGTTGCTCGGTCCAATATCCAAGGGCTCACAAAACTTGGTTCTCAGGTTTATTTGGCGGGGCCACCTACTATGATGCCTCCCGGTGCTGAAAAGCTTGGTGCCGTGACCGTCTGCTCCAGCATGAAGGAAGCAATTCAGGATGCTGATGTCGTTATGATGCTTCGGATT
The DNA here is from genome assembly GCA_964456065.1 of uncultured Geobacteraceae bacterium. Lineage (GTDB taxonomy): Bacteria > Desulfobacterota > Desulfuromonadia > Geobacterales > Pseudopelobacteraceae > Trichlorobacter. The sequence goes on along the minus strand of CAYVYW010000003.1, from coordinate 122,257 downwards.
CAGCAAGAGCGTCAGGGCAAGACGTTGATGCCCAGTACCCGTGAGTATGCCCGGTATTTTGGCCTGAACCCTGAAAACCTTAAGCTTGCTAAGCCTGACGCCATGGTTATGCATCCTGGTCCCATTAACCGTGGTGTTGAAATGTCATCGTTTGTCGTGGATGGTGTACAATCCCATATTCTGAAACAGGTTGAAAACGGTGTAGCCGTTCGCATGGCAATGCTCTACCACGTCTGTGGCGGAGAAATGGAATAGAGCTATATCTGGCATAACACACGTGTATTACTTCACACTAAAAAGGATATATTCATGAATCTTCTTATCACCAACGGTCGGGTTGTCGACCCGAGTCAGAACCTTGATGGTATTTTTGATGTGCTTATCAGCGACGGTAGTATTGCTGCTATTGGTCAGAACCTTAAGGCTTTGGAAGGTACGCAGCAGTTCGATGCCACGGGGAAATGTGTTGTGCCAGGTTTAATAGATATGCATGTCCACCTCCGTGACCCAGGCCTTGAGTATAAAGAAGATATCATTAGTGGTACAAAGGCTGCTGTTGCCGGTGGTTTTACTTCCATCTGCTGTATGCCGAACACCAAGCCGGTTATCGATAATAAAACCGTTGTGCGCTACATTATTGAAAAAGCACAGAAAGACGGTTTTTGTAACGTATTCCCCGTTGGAAATATTACCCAAGGCATGCAGGGGGACCGTCTGGCTGAAATGGGCGAGTTGCAGGAAGCAGGATGTGTTGCGGTTTCTGATGATGGTCGTCCTGTCATCAATACAGAGATCATGCGCCGGGGTATGGAGTATGCGGCTGGGGTCGGCATTATGGTGATTTCCCATGCTGAAGAACTGTCACTCGTTGGTGACGGTGTTATGAATGAAGGGGTTACCTCAACGGAGCTTGGTCTAAAGGGTATCACGCGTGCGTCTGAGGATATTGCAACGTCTCGGGAAGTCCTCCTGGCAGAGTATACAAAGAGTCCCATTCATATTGCGCATGTTTCCACTGCGGGTTCGGTACGTATTATCCGCGAAGCAAAGTCCCGGGGAGTGCAGGTTACCTGTGAAACGGCGCCGCACTACTTTACACTGACGGATGATGCCGTGCGTGGATATAACACAAACGCAAAAATGAATCCTCCATTACGTGAGCTTGCCGATGTGCTGGCTATCAAGGAGGGTTTGGCTGATGGTACTATTGATTGCATCGCTACTGACCATGCCCCCCACCATCGTGACGAAAAGGATGTTGAGTTCAATGAGGCAATGAACGGCATCATCGGTTTGGAAACATCGCTGCCACTTTCGCTCCAGTTAGTGCGGGACGGTATTATATCGTTACCGCAACTGATCGATAAAATGAGCTGTGTACCTTCTAAAATTCTCAAGCTTAACCGCGGATCACTGGCTGTTGGTGCTGTTGCTGATGTAACAGTACTTGATATCGAGCAGCCTTGGGTTGTTGAGGCTGATGCGTTGGCAAGTAAATCAAAAAACTCTCCTTGGTTAGGGGAGGGGATGACCGGCGCAGCAGCACTGACGGTTGTTGCTGGCCGTATTGTTTATCAAGGGCGTTAAACCACATAGTGTATGAAAACAGAGACGGAGTTGTGCTTATGAAGGCAGTTTTAGCCCTCGCAGACGGGCGAGTATTTGAAGGGCGTTCTTTCGGTGCTAGCGGTGAGGCCAGCGGTGAAGTTGTTTTTAATACTGCGATGACCGGATACCAAGAGGTATTGACCGATCCCTCCTATAAAGGACAGATGGTCACTATGACCTATCCTCAAATCGGTAATACTGGCATTAACCCGGAAGATATTGAGAGTCGCGGATTATTTTTGTCAGGGTTCATCGTGCGGGAGTATCTCGATTTTCCATCCAACTTCCGAGCGACACAATCACTTGATGCCTACTTAAAAGAAAACGGAGTTGTTGGCATTGAGGGAATCGATACGCGGGCGCTTACCCGTCATTTGCGTGATAATGGGGCTCAAAATGGTATCATCTCCACAACGGACTTAGACCATGCTTCATTGGTGGCAAAGGCTAAAGCTCTACCGCATATGACGGGACTTGACCTTGCCAGTGGTGTAAGTTGTGAGGCTCCCTACCATTGGACACAGGGGACCTGGGATCTTGAATCAGGTTACCGTGATACCACTAAAAGTCCTAAGCAGTATAAGGTTGTTGCTTTTGATTTTGGCATTAAATACAACATTTTGCGTTGCCTTGTTGATAGTGGTTGTGATGTTACCGTCGTTCCGGCAACGTTCAGCGCTGAAGATGTTCTTGCCATGCAACCTGATGGCGTATTTCTTTCAAACGGTCCTGGTGATCCGGAACCGCTTGCTGATGTTCAAAAAGAAATTGCTAAACTTGTTGGTAAAGTGCCGATATTTGGTATTTGTCTCGGTCACCAATTGCTTGGCTTGGCGCTCGGCGGTAAAACCATGAAGCTCCCTTTTGGCAACCATGGCTCGAATTTACCGGTTATGGACTTAGCGACACGTCGTGTTGAGATTACTTCCCAAAACCATGGTTTCGCCGTTGACCTTGATAGTCTTGGCGAAAATGCTTGTCTTGGGCATGAGAACCTGAACGATCAGACGGTGGAAGGGATCCGACACTGCTCACTTCCCATTTTCTCCGTACAGCATCACCCGGAGGCCTCACCTGGTCCCCACGACTCTCAGTATCTGTTTAATCGATTCGTCAAGATGATGGAGGCGTTTAAACCAAGCTGATGTCTAACGTGCGCTATCCTGACCTTTATGCTGATGGTCGGCTGTGGGAGCGGGTTCGCACGGCATATGCGTACCTAACATCATGTACAATCTGCCCACACCGATGTGGTGTTAATCGCTTACGCGGAGAAGAGGGGCGCTGTAAAAGCGCTTTACTTCCAAAAGTCGCATCGGTAAACGTACATCGGGGGGAGGAACCTGCCATTAGCGGTACACAAGGCTCGGGCACTGTTTTTATGAGCGGTTGTACCATGCAGTGTCTATACTGCCAGAACTTTCCCATTAGTCAGCAACAGGTTGGGGAGTGTCTGACTACTCGCCAGTTGGCACAGCGTTTTGTAGCATTACAGGCTAAGGGTGTTCATAACATTAATTTTGTAACACCCACGCATTGGACACCACAGATTTTAGCAGCGCTGTGGCTGGCGGTCCCGATGGGCTTGCAGATACCTCTTGTCTGGAACACAAGTGGCTTCGAGTCTCTACACATACTGGCTTTACTTGACGGGATTGTTGATATCTATTTGCCTGACATGAAGTATGCCAATCCCCAAGTAGCCCAGCGTATTGCGGGGGTTGCTGATTACCCTGCCGTTAATCGGGAGGCTATACGCTGTATGCATGATCAGGTCGGTTATTTGGCCACCGATTATGAAGGGATAGCGCAACGGGGGATGATTATTCGGCATCTTGTGCTTCCTGAAGGTCTAGCCGGAACGTCAGATACGCTTGCTTGGATAGCTGACAACCTGGGGAGCGAGACGACAGTATCACTCATGAGTCAGTATTTTCCGGCTGACCGTGCACTTTGCGACCAGGAACTTGGTCGCTGTATCAGCGAGCAGGAATACGAGGCCGCCTGTGATCTCTTGGAGGATAACGGTCTTGAAGAAGGTTGGGTCCAAGAGTTATCAAAAGAGCGAGGGGCGGTTGTGTGAGAACGATAGTGCTCTTAGTGGCATCGAATGTTTTCATGACCTTTGCATGGTACGCCCACCTCAAGAACCTCCAAACGCGGCACTGGTTTCTTGCGGTGATGGTTTCATGGTCTTTAGCTTTTTTTGAGTACCTTTTACAGGTTCCAGCTAACAGGATTGGCTTTGCTGGTTCATTTACCTTGCCACAACTTAAAGTGATACAGGAAGTGATAAGTATTGCTGTTTTTGTGCCATTCGCTATCTGGTATATGGGGGTTCCGGTTAAACTCGATTTCCTTTGGGCTGGTTGTTGTCTTGCGGGAGCTGTTTACTTTGTTTTTCGATAATTGCATTAAGGAGTGTGCTTTAAATGCCTAAAAGAACTGATATTAAAAAGATATTGATCATTGGTGCTGGTCCTATTGTTATTGGCCAGGCCTGTGAGTTTGACTACTCCGGTACGCAAGCCTGTAAGGCTCTAAAAGAAGAAGGGTACGAAGTCATCCTTCTGAATAGTAACCCGGCTACTATTATGACCGACCCTGATTTTGCTGACAGGACCTATATTGAGCCCGTCACTCCCCAGGTTCTTGCGAAAATTATCGAGAAAGAGCGTCCTGATGCGGTGCTTCCCACACTCGGCGGGCAGACGGCTCTCAATACGGCTGTCGGGGTCGCTGAAATGGGGGTTTTGGATACGTTCGGTGTTGAACTGATTGGAGCAAAGCTTCCCGCCATTAAAAAGGCCGAGGATAGAACTCTCTTCAAGCAGGCTATGGAGAAGATTGGGCTTAGTATTCCAAAATCAGGGCTTGCCCATAATCGTGAAGAAGCCATGGACGTGGTTAAAATGGTCGGATTCCCTGCAATCATTCGTCCTTCATTCACCCTCGGGGGCACCGGCGGTGGCATTGCCTATAATATGGAAGAATATGAGCGGATGGCGGTGGTGGGTATCGAAGCTTCTCCAACCAACGAGATTCTGGTGGAGGAGTCGGTTATTGGTTGGAAAGAGTATGAGCTCGAGGTCATGCGTGATACGGCTGATAACGTCGTCATCATTTGTTCTATTGAAAACTTTGACCCGATGGGAGTGCATACCGGTGATTCCATTACGGTTGCTCCCGCACAGACGCTCACCGATAAAGAGTACCAGATCCTCCGTGATGCATCTTTAAAGATTATTCGTGAAATTGGTGTTGATACGGGTGGTTCTAATATTCAGTTCGGTATCAATCCCAAAAATGGACGTTTGGTCGTTATTGAGATGAATCCCCGTGTCTCCCGCTCTTCAGCTTTAGCGTCAAAAGCGACAGGCTTTCCAATCGCCAAAATTGCTGCCAAGCTGGCGGTCGGCTATACCTTGGACGAGATCCGTAACGACATTACCCGGGAAACACCAGCCTGTTTCGAGCCGACCATAGATTATGTGGTTACGAAGATTCCACGCTTTACCTTCGAAAAATTCCCTGCTGCTGATGCGACACTGACAACGCAGATGAAGTCGGTCGGTGAGGTTATGTCAATCGGGAGAACCTTTAAAGAATCTCTTCAAAAAGCACTGCGCTCGCTTGAGATTGGGGTGTCTGGTTTTGACTCAAAAATGTTTGACCTCTCTGCTGATACCCGCCGCCGTCTCACTGCTGAAGAAGAAGCCTTGCTTTTAGAGAAGCTGAAGATTCCAAACGCTGAGCGCCTGTGGTACGTGGCTGATGCCCTACGTTCTGGGATGACCGTTGAAACAATTCAGAGCCATACTGCTTTTGATCCTTGGTTCCTCCACTGTATCCGCCAGATTATCGAACAGGAAGAAGCTGTCAAGGGACTCACGTTAGCCACAATCTCTAAAGATGACCTGTTCACCATGAAGCAGTATGGGTTCTCGGACAAGATGCTTGCAATGCTTTGGGGAACTCGGGAGGATGATGTCCGTGAACGTCGTTGGCAGCTGGGAGTTCGCCCGGTCTATAAACGAGTAGACACCTGTGCCGCTGAATTTGTTGCCCATACGCCATATCTCTATTCATGTTATGAAACTGAGTGTGAGGCAAACGTTACCGACCGGAAAAAAATCATTATTCTTGGTGGTGGACCAAACCGTATAGGACAGGGGATAGAGTTCGACTATTGTTGTGTCCATGGTGTTTTTGCCCTCGCTGATGATGGCTATGAAACTATTATGGTTAACTGTAACCCTGAGACAGTATCAACTGACTACGATACCTCTGATCGTCTTTATTTCGAACCACTGACCCTGGAGGATGTCCTTGAGATTGTTGCCAAGGAAAACCCGTATGGTGTGATTGTTCAATTCGGTGGCCAAACTCCTTTGAAGCTGGCGGTAGCGCTGGAAAAAGCCGGTGTACCTATTATCGGTACCAGCCCAGATGCCATTGACCGTGCCGAGGATCGTGAGCGTTTCCAGGAGATGCTTCACAAGCTGAATCTCTTACAGCCGGCAAACGGTACAGCACGTTCAACTGATGAGGCTGTTGAGGCTGCAGAGCGGATTGGTTATCCGGTGGTGGTTAGACCTTCCTATGTTTTGGGAGGACGTGCAATGGAGATTGTCTACGACGTCGCCAATCTTAAGCGTTATATGACAACAGCCGTTCAAGCTTCCCCTGAGCACCCGATTCTGATTGATAAGTTTCTAGACGCAGCTATAGAGGTGGACGTCGATGCCCTCTGTGATGGAAACGAAGTGGTTATCGGTGGCATAATGGAGCATATTGAGGAGGCAGGTATTCATTCCGGTGATTCTGCCTGTTCATTGCCGCCGTACTCACTCTCACAGACAATTATTGATGAAATTCGTCGTCAAACCGAAGTCATGGCCCTTGAACTCAACGTAAAGGGGCTTATGAACGTCCAGTATGCTGTGAAAGACGATACCATCTACATTCTGGAAGTAAATCCCCGTGCTTCACGGACGGCACCTTTTGTCTCGAAAGCGACGGGACGACCGCTTGCTAAAATTGCTGCCAGGGTCATGGCTGGTAAGAGTTTACGTGAGCTTGGTGTCGCTGGTGATATTGTGCCGTCATACTATTCTGTTAAAGAGGCCGTATTCCCCTTTGTCAAATTCCCTGGTGTTGATACAATCCTGGGGCCTGAGATGAAGTCGACGGGCGAGGTGATGGGAATTGGTGATACTTTTGCTGAAGCCTTTGCGAAATCGCAGATGGGAGCAAATGTTATATTGCCAACGGCGGGTAATGTCTTTATTAGTGTTCGGGATCAAGACAAGAAACTAGTTGTAAATGCTGCTGAAAAGCTGTATAAGGCTGGTTTCGGACTGGTAGCTACGGCAGGAACAGCCAGCTTCCTCGAGGAGCAAGGTTTACCGGTTACGAGGGTCAATAAGGTCAAAGAAGGGCGCCCGCATGTTGTGGACGCTATCAAAAACGGTGCAATCCAACTGGTCATTAATACGACACAGGGAGCGCAAGCTGTCGCTGACTCATTCTCTATTCGCCGAGAGTCCTTGATGCACAGTGTTACGTATTATACAACCACTGCTGGCGCTAACGCTGCAGTGGATGCAATTATTTCCCTGAAGGAGCAAGACCTTACGGTTAAACCTCTTCAGGATTATCTTCGTTAGGAGTTGTTTAACACGATGTCGACTACTATTCCACTGACTAGGGAAAGCCATGAGGCGCTACAAGAGGAATTAAAGCGTCTTATCCGTGAGGAACGTCCCAAGGTAATTCAGGATATTGCTGAGGCTCGTAGTCATGGTGACCTTTCGGAAAACGCAGAATACGATGCTGCAAAGGATCGCCAGGGGTTTATTGAAGGTCGTATCCTCGAACTTCAAGGAAAGTTGGCCCGTGCACACGTTGTCGATTTAACGGGGCTAAAACCAGATAAAGTCGTTTTCGGTGCAACGGTGACGGTTTTCGATACAGCAACTGAAGATGAGACTACCTATAAGATTGTCGGTGAAGATGAAGCTGATATCAAAATGGGGAAAATCTCTTGTACGTCGCCGGTTGGCAAAGCGTTAATAGGCCATAAACTAGATGATTCCGTTCGGGTGGTCGTGCCATCAGGTACGAAGGAATATGAGATTATTGACATTAAATACGAATAGGGGATAACCATGAAAATCACGAAAGATATGACTTTTCTTGAAATGCTACGTACCTATCCCGAAACGGCGAAGGTGCTTAAACGATATAATCTAGCATGTGCAGGTTGTATGGGGGCTCAGAGTGAGCCGATTGATCTTGGCGCCATTAATCATGGTCTTGATCCAGAAGAGTTGCTGGCAGAGTTAAATAAAGCCGTTAAGTAATTATTCTCTTTATTGTGGAGCATCGAAGGGGCGCTATCGGCGCCCCTTTTTTTTCTTTTCGTGTGGTGCAACTGCAACATCAAGACAAAGCACATGTTGCAAAAGAAAAATATTTAAGTTACTGATTTTTATAGGTAATTTCGGTGATGTTGTATGTGAGGGTGTTGTGTGCAACATTGTGCGCCAGAGCTGCCATCTTAAGTTGTCAATATTACAGTCTTTTTTTGTTTGGCACGCATTCTGTATATAAGAGTGCAGGAGGATGGTATGAGAGCTAAACTTAATCACAGTGGATTGATGAATGTTATTTCAACAGGTCACACGGATGTCACCAATCTGGTCTCTTTTGCTGGTGGTGATGAGTTGGTAAAAAAGTCTGACCGTTTGTATAGAGACGGAAATGATGATGATGCACGACATGCGGTACGCGAAGCTTTACGCATAGCTCTCCAAAGGCTTGATGCTGTTCATGGTACTCACGCTGATGATGCTGATGATAAGATTAACCATGAATTCGCAACACCAGCACGTGGTGTATAAATATTAGCGTAAGCCGAATGCGTCGAGCAGTTTACCCCATAGTCGACTGATTGCTCGTCCTAACTTGATTGAAACTCTCTCGAACCATGATTCCTCATGTCGCATTTTCTTGAGTACTAAAGCTGTATTGAGCCTTGTTTCATAATCGTTTGGATTAATTGTTTGTGCTAAGCGCAACCACTCAAGAGCCCCATCGTAATCCTCGAGCATTGCCAAAGATATTCCGAGCTGACGCATGGCATCATAATCTAGCTCATTGTACTGCAATGCTTTTCGAAACCACTCTAACGCTTCCCGGTCTTCACCAAGTTTTGAGTAGGAAACACCTATTTGACGAAAGGCGTCACTGTCTTTTGGATTAATTTTCAGGGATTCTTGATAGAAGGTGATGGCTTTTCTGTCGCGGTCAAGTCGTGAGTGAGCAATACCCATGCAGCGAATAGTGTCAGCATCTTTGGCGTCTATGGCTAGTACACGGTCGAATGTTTTTACTGCTGCCCACACCTTGCCATTCATGAGCTGCCAAATGCCGACTGTTCTCAGGAAAAAAAGGTCTTCCGGGTCTAGGCGCTGCGCTTCTTGGAAGAGCCGGCCTTGCTCTCTACTGTCATGACGAATATAACCAGCAGCCTCGGCCTGGAAGAAGGCGTTGAAAGCTGGTTGGTCACGAGTAGCTTCAAGGGCTCGCTCTATAGCTTCAGTGCCCCCTGAGACATCACCGAGATCGAAGAAATGGTCTATCTGTTCTGAAGTGCGTATAAGGTCAGTACGATCCATGCGTACTACCTCCCCATTCACTCCTTCACATCAAGCCGTTTCATCCAGCGCCATAGTGTTGTACGATCAATATTAAGTTCACGGGCGACATCGGATCGATTGCCATCGTAACGCGTTAAAAGCGAACGTAACTCAGATGCCGATGGTAGCTTGCCTGATCGTCTGATCGTCTGCGCATGATCCTGAGTTAAATTCAGGAAATTCAACGGAAGATGATCCAGAGTTATTTCTGTACCACGACAGAGTATGACTGACTGTTCGATCAGATTCAAGAGTTCTCTTACATTGCCAGGGAAAGAGTGGGTCAGCATGAGTTTGAGAACTTCAGGGGAGACGGATCTAACCTTTTTATTATAGGTTAAATTAAAGCGCTGAAGCGCCATATCAATCAGGAGTGGAATATCTTCTCTGCGGTCACGCAGGGGTGGGATGTTGAGGGTCACAATGTTAATTCTGAAGTATAGATCCTGCCGGAAAGTACCATCAGCTACCATTTCTTCTAGATTACGATGGGTAGCCGTTATGAAACGTACATCAGCTTTGATCGGTGTGCGGGCACCGAGTGGCTGGAATTCATGATTTTCGAGAACACGAAGTAGTTTCACTTGAAGAGGAAGGGGGAGGTCACCTATTTCATCGAGGAAAAAAGTACCACCATTGCACATCTCAAGACGACCAGGACGATTTTCTGTTGCACCGGTAAAAGCCCCCTTACGAACACCAAATATCTCAGACTCAAGAAGTGTTTCAGGAAGCGCTCCGCAGTTAACCGTGACCATTGGTCCGTTACGTCTTGGACTTAAATCATGAATAGCCCGTGCAAAAAGTTCTTTGCCGGTGCCACTTTCTCCATTAATAAACACCGTAGCGTTACTGGTGGCTATATCCTCCATGACGTCAAAGAGACGACGCATAGCTGGGTTGCGGCTCACAAGACTTCTAAAGGAATATTTTTCTTGAATCTCTTCCTTGATAGACGTCATAGGTGTCAAATCACGTACGGTTTCGACGCCACCAATAACGTTACCAGCAGTATCAAAGAGTGTAGAAGCGCTGACCGAAATTAGCTTCTTCCTGCCCTTAAGGTCGGTTATTTCCACTTCACGCTGTATGGATTGACCGGTTGCAATTGCCTCAACCATCGGGCACGCACCGCTACAAGCCTCTGATTTAAAGATTTCATAACATGGCTTGCCAATGGCCTCGGACTGGCTTACACCAGTGATCTCTTCAGCGGCTTTGTTGAAATGAGTAATCGTGAGTCCCTCGTCAACGGTGAACAGGCCGTCAGCAACACAGTCCATAATGGCGTAGGTGTTCTGCATGCTACGAATAGTCTCGACACCGCCGATCTGGTTTCCATTGGAATCATACAGAATCGATGCGCTGACTGAGACAGGAATCGGAGAACCGTGACTTGTGGTAATAGTCACTTCCCGGTTGGTAACCGGCTTCTTGGATTTTAAAGCTTCACGAACAGGACACGCTGAATCGCAGACAGAGGTACGAAAGACTTCATGGCATGGTCTGCCAATGGCGTTCTCACGATTAATGCCGGTTAAGGCCTCAGCAGCTTTATTAAAGCTCTGAATCTTCATATCCCGGTCAACGGTAAAAACACCGTCGGCAACAGAATCGATGATGTGGCTTAAATGTCTGACTTGATCCGTACAGCTTGTTCGGTCCATGTATCTGGTCCCTTTGCGGATGTTAGCTGTTTGTTGCGGAGCGATACAGTTTCATGTTGGTGCGGTTTCTGATGATTCGTAGAGTTAAAACCCCAGCCACCGACATACACCCACCGACACTCAAAAAGAGATATCCTAAGGTTTCAGCAGTTCCGATACCGAAGATATCACGGCTTTTGATGATTAATACCATGTAAAGGCCGCTAAAGATACTTAAGCCACCAAGTATATACATGATAAAGGCAAGAATGGAAAAAATAAGAGTATAGTCACGCTTCATTATGTTCCCCCAAAGGGGGGAGGGGTGTGTGAACACCCCTCCCATAGGACTACCTAGGCAAGAAACGCCCAGAGCATAGCGACTACCAGAGCAAGACCGGTAAAGACAGCAATAAAGCCGAAGGTCTTGAATATGAAGTCGTAGACAACACCACTTGGTTTTTCAACTTCATAGTGTTCGAGGACACCCAGTTCCTCATAACGCTTCCACTGATCACCACGCTCCTCAAGGAACTCTTCTTTACTCATTTGGCCGTTAAAGATGACGAAGTCCATAGGGAACTTCTCGGGACGACCATGGGTATTAAAGAAGTGAACCGTAAAGATAAAGCCGGTTGCCAGAAGAGCCTCGTCTGAGTGAACGATGGTTGCTAGGTTAAATGCCCAGCCAGGCAGGAACTGGCCAAAGAACTCAGGGAACCAGAGCATAAGACCAGAACCACCGATGGCGAACATACCCCAGAAGACAGCGATAAAGTCAAATTTCTCCCAGTAGGTCCAACGCTCGAAGGTAGGTTTCGGTCCTTTGAACAGGAACCATTTTACCATACCGGTGACATCCTTAATATCGCGCAGGTTCGGAATCAATGAGTCTGGTCCGAAGAGACGTTGCAGGAAGTTACCTTGTACGTCTTTACGCAAGAAGAGGAAGTCGATACTCATCCAAAGTGCGCCGAGGAAGTAATAGAATGTAAGGACGGCACATCCACGGTGAATAAGTCCTGCATATTCAACACCACCAAAGAAAGACATCATCGTCTGTGCCCAGGCCTGATCAGAGAACTTAAGTGGCAGGCCGGTTAACGAGAGACCAAGGAAACTGACGATAACAGTGAAGTGCAGGAATATATGACGCTTCGTGAAACGATAGTACAGCTTGTGCGGTTCATCAACATGATGGACATGGCCCATCTGCAGAGCCTGCTGCTTCTCACGGTTTTCTACAAAGCCGCGGAACATCCAGAGCAGGGTGTGAAGCCAGAATACGGCGAAGGTACCAATCAGCAGACCAACCATGGCTTTGAACGTCCAGTACATAAGAGGATAGTTCTCGCGGTCATGGTGACTTCCATGTGAATAAAAGCGTGCAAACAGGTCAGTTGCTTTGGTGTGGCACTGAGCACATGTTTTTGCTGCATTATTGGGATGGATAGATGACTGTGGATTGTCTTTTTTCAGAACATTGTGAGCTGTGTGGCAGTCTGAACAGCCAGCCGCCTTTTGCAGCATGCCAAGGCGGTAGCCTTTGCCGTGGTAACTATCAAGATAGGTTTCTACGGCATGGGCATTGACATGATTGCGATGCATCATTTTTTCATCACTATGGCACTTGATACAAGCGTCAACATGGAACATGCGACCTTCAACCGTGCTGGCAGGTTGAACTTTCTTGATGCCGTGCAAACCATGGCAGTCGGCGCAGCCAGGAGCGTCGGGATTACCTTTCATCAGGGCAACGCCGTGAACGGAGTTCAGATGGCCCTTTTGATTCTCATGGCACTTAAGGCAGGACAGTGTAGCTGCCTTTTTATCGCCTTTTTTGGAGGAAACGGTGTGGATGTCACTGTGGCATGAGACACAGGTCAACCCTTTCTGGGCGTGAACGCTTTTCTCGAACTCTTTTGCCTCTTTGCTGTGGCAACGAGCACAGTTGACTTTGTCCAGTTTGGTCTTGCCAGACATGTGCTTACGAAGTTCCGCACTTTGGAGGTGACAGCTGGTACAGCCATTCTTGCCGTGGGCTGAGCTTGCAAAAGCCTCAAGCTTGATCTTGCTGCCATGACATCCGAGACAGTTCTCAGGGTCATAGGCCATTTTGTCCACAGCGGCGTGGAGCATACCTGGCAGCAGCAGGGCTACGGACAGGATGGCTGCGAAAAGTGATGCTGGTGTTCGGCGCATGTGTTCTCTCTCCTGTTTAGTCTGTGTCATACAGCGATAGCCGGTACCGTGAACCATCGAATATGACGTACATTCAACACAACATGATGGACCTCCAGCCAGTGATAGTATGGCCGTGGTCCATCGAAGGGCTGGCATACAGATATTAATAGAGCTGTATCCAGTTTGTCCGTCATGCGGACCGGTTTAGCTAACCAGTTTTTGCAGAATGTGGCTCAAGCCGGGCCATGCGACAGAAACGGCAACGCCCGAGAAGAAAACACCTGCAACAGCCAGAACTCTGCCGATGTACTTTCGGTCATCTAAATCAGAGTAACTCTGTTTTGCTCTCATGCTTTTTTCCTCCTTGTTAGAATTCCCTAGACGGGTTTATCCGGTGAATATGCCGAAAATGGCATTGAAAAAACCAGCTGCTGACCACGTGATAAATCCAGCTAGAAAAATGCCGATAACGGCAAAAATAGCAAGACTACCTTTGGCGGCAGTTTCTGCAACGAGGGTAGAAAAATTACTTTTAGCTTTCATTATAAATCCCCCTAGATGGCATTAGATTAAACAGAGTGTTTTTAAGATACGCTTTGCTTTATCACTGCCTGCATCAAAAATACGAATACCAGATTTGAGCATGCTCTCAGACAATGAACGATCAGGTACATTCTTGCAGACCAGCTGGTTTACACCGATTTGCCGTAGCCATGCTGAGAGTAGTGGTGTTTCACCTGCGTCCCAAATTCCCATACCGAGTTGTCGATAAGAGCCATGTGGTGTTGCATCCTGCTCAAGAATGAAGAAGACACGCTCAAAGCCGCTATTGGGATGGCTCAAGGAACCGTAATACGGTATCGCAATTTTTCCTGTGCTCATGTTTTCCTCGATGTTTTAATTGCAACAAATGCGACATCTGCATTAAGTAGTTCCAATATACATGCCAAGCTAAAAACAGAGCGGACCATTAGTCGGTATTAGTCGATGAAGTAACTGATATTATTCAGTAAAAAAAATATTCTTAAACATTGTTTTATAATGGATTTAGCGATGTTGCCCATGTTGCAAATGCAACAAAAAGTGTTGCAGCGCGTTGAAGTATGTTGCAGGCGATTGTTGTATACGTCAAAAAGGATTTGGGTATGAAGGTAAACAAAAGGGGCAGCGTCTGCTGCCCCTTTTGTTTTAGTGTGTCATTATGCTTTTACTCGGTTATTTTGTATGTACCATTCTCAAACTTAACGTTAGCGTTGAGAACTTTCAAATTTGTAAAGCCTTTTGCTTTGAGTGTTTCATAGGCAATCCCTGCGCGGATACCCGTTGCACAGTGGATGAGTAGCGTTTTATCTTTCGGAATCTCGCTATAGCGTGAACCGATTGCATCCGATGGAACATGCAGTGAACCTTTAAACTGACCGGTTTTCCGCTCAGCGTCGTTACGGACATCGAGTACAATAAAAGCTGGGTTCTCCATAGCTTTCAAGAAATCAGCTGGGGTTATATCATGGGGTGCCAGTTTACGAATGAACACCAATTGCGCCGGTGCAGGATTTGCTCCTTTAGCAATTTCTCCGCCGGTCTTCTGCCATGCTTGTAAACCACCTGGGAAGAAGGTTGCTTTGGAGAGGGCATAATCACGCATCAACTCGAGAGCGGTATCAACATCGCCCTGATTGTCGCTATAGAAAACAATTGAAGCGCCTTTGAAGGAAGGCCAGTTACTTTCTTGGTATTTATTGAGGTCGCTTGCAGGTAGACTCATTGCGCGGGGAATATGTCCAGCGGCAAATTTCTTAGCATCCCGCAGGTCGATGAGAAGGATGTTACCTTCTTTGACGAACTTAGCCGTTGATACAAAGGGTAACTCTGCTTTAGCCCACGCAGGATCTCCACCAGAATATGCTTTTACATTAGTATAACCATTCTTGACCGCCAGACCGGCAGCCTTGAGATGGAACGGTCAGGTGGGGCCTCCGCACCAGAAGATTAAGAGCTTATTCTTGTCGTCACCAAGTCTTGTTGCAACTTTTCCTTCTTTGTCGAGCTTCTCAAGATCACCGTCAGTTAGATGCTGTGAGGTGGGGATGGTGGCAGCATGGAAACGGCCGGCAGGGCGGTTATCAAACATAATGTAGTTGCCGGCTTCAGGACCTTTTGCAATGAGTGCTTTCAGGGCCTCTGTTGTGATGACAGTTACACCATCTGGCAACTTGGCTCCTGGCTTTTTAGCCTCTTGCTTTGGCGCTGCTGCAACGGTTTGTTGAGCCGGGGCTTCGCTCTTAACCTGTGGGCCAGTTTCACAACCGGCCAACAAGGCCACGCTTAAGAGCGTAAGAACACTTGTTGCGATTCTTGTGCGGATACTCATGCGCTTCCTCCTTGTGATGTGTCCTGCAAAGTAGTGTTGCTGCTTGATGCGTTCTTGATACTGCTACTGTAACGTATGCATGAATCTGTAGTCAAAATAATACGTTAGTCAATATATATGGACTTGCTTATATCTTGTTTGTTTAACGATATTCCTCATTGGAATGTCTATCTTAGTAAAAATGAAGCTGTTGTATGCAATACTGTTGCATGAGTAACGCATTAATGAAAAGCCGTCAATCTTATGCTAAATACCGTATATTGCGATATCTATATGTTAATTAATTTTATTCATTATCTGTGGTGTATAGTATATAGTTGTCACTGGTATTAAGATTCCTTATTCGGGATATGCGTATGTTTTTAGAAGGAGAAACCCTGCTCTATATTCTTTTCACTCTCATCTTTGTGCTTGGTCTCGCTTGCGTATGGCAGCTAATACGTCTGGCTAGCTATCAGCGCGATACCCGGAACATTCTTGATCAGGAAGTTCATGCTCTGCAACAAATGTTCAGCCGCCTGCATCAGCAGATTGAATCTGATGCACGTCACGATAGAGAGGAACTTATTCGTACGGTTTTGCAGTCTTCAGAAGCTCTCCAGCAGCGTATGCATGAAGGGGCTCGCCTGCAGCAAGATCAGATTAAAATTTTGACGGAACAGTTACAGCATCTCAGTGTGACAACTGAGCAGAGGTTTGACCGTCTGCGCGAAACGGTTCACCTTCGCATGGATGGTATGCAGCAGGAAACGAGTCGCCATCTTGATGCTATCCGCGGTACGGTTGATGAAAAGTTGCAAGCGACTCTTGAAAAGAGAATTGGTGAGTCATTCCGTTTGGTCAGTGAACGTTTGGAACTCGTACAAAAAGGGCTGGGCGAGATGCAAGCCCTTGCCGTTGGTGTTGGAGACTTAAAGCGTGTATTAAGTAATGTTAAAGTGCGTGGAGTGTTTGGTGAGGTTCGCCTTCAAGCGCTCTTGGAGCAGATACTCGCTCCTGAACAGTTCGAGTTGAATAGTGAAACAGTTCCTGGAAGTAATCGCCGTGTTGAGTTTGCCGTTAGGCTACCTGGTCACGAGGTGGGGCGACCTGTACTGTTACCGATTGATGCAAAGTTTCCTCAAGAAGCGTACCTCAAAATTGTGGAGGCACAGGAGCAGGGTGGGGCAGAGGCTGTAGAAGAAGGACTGAAAAGTCTAGAAAAGGCGATTCGACTTGCTGCTGCTGATATCAGTACTAAATATATTGAGCCACCCCATACAACAGATTTTGCTATTATGTTTTTACCAACTGAGGGGCTTTATGCTGAGGTTGTGCGCAGAGCAGACCTCGCTGATGAGCTGCAGCGTCGTTATAAAGTTATGATTGCTGGACCCACAACATTAGCGGCACTTTTAAATGCACTACAAATGGGCTTTAGAACGCTTGCGATTGAACGTCGCTCTGCTGAGGTTTGGCATCTGCTTGGTGCAGTAAGAACAGAATTCTCCCGATTTGCAGATCTCCTTGAGCGTACGCGCAAGAAGCTCCAAGAGGCTGGTAACAGTATTGAATCAGCAGCAGTAAGGACTCGTCAAATGGAAAGAAAGCTTCAGCATGTTCAGTCGTTGCCTGAGGACCAGGCCGCTGAACTTCTTGCAATGCCGTTGGGGGATGAGCATGTCTGAGCGGCGTGGTATTTTGAAGGCAGCAGGTATCCTTGGTTCAGCCACCATGGTTTCACGGGTGACCGGTATGTTACGGGATATGATTATGTCTCGACTTTTCGGAGCCGGTCTGGGGACGGACGCTTTTTTCGCAGCCTTTCAAATACCAAATATGTTACGTCGTTTTTTTGCCGAAGGAGCTTTAACAGCGGCTTTTGTTCCGACTTTTTCGGAGACACTACACCATGAGGGTGAAGGTGCTGCAAGGGATCTTGCTAACCTCTGCTTTACCTTGTTGACTATTGTTGTTGCCATGGTAACGCTGATAGGTATTCTTGTTTCACCCTATATTGTTACTGTCATGTTTCCAGGATTCATAAGTGTACCTGGTAAATTTGAGTTAACGGTTCTTCTGAATCGTATCATGTTCCCCTATCTATTCTTTATTGCCCTTGTTGCTCTTTGTATGGGGATCCTTAATACACTCCGCCACTTTTTTGTACCGGCTATTTCAACCGTTTTTTTAAACCTTGCCATGATTGTGTCAGCCTTTGCATTCCGTTCCTATTTTGAAGCTCCCATAACAGCGCTGGCGGTAGGTGTTTTGCTTGGGGGGCTTATACAGTTCCTGATGCAGCTGCCGGTTCTCTGGCGCTATGGTTATCGGATTCGTTTTCGCTATTCCCTCTCTGATAAGCGTGTTCGTACTATCGCTCTTCTGATGGTCCCAGCTACACTTGGGGTTGGCGTCTATTATCTCAATATTACGGTCGGTAATATTTTGGCTTCGCTTCTTCCTGAGGGGAGTGTGTCATACCTGTATTATGCCCAACGGTTATTTGAATTTCCCCAGGGTATTTTCACGGTATCAGTTGCACAGGCTGTTTTGCCGACTATGAGCAGGCAGGCGTCGGCTGGTGATGTGCCTGGAATGAGAGACAGTATTAATTATGGTGTCCGGTTAACGTTATTTGTGACCATCCCCGCGCTGGTCGGGCTTTTCGTCTGTGCCACGCCACTTATGGCGCTCTTGTTTATGGGAGGGGCATTCACCTTTTCAATGGCTCAGCATGCAGCTGAAGCTCTTGCCTGTTATGCGCTTGGTCTTAGTTGCGTTGCTCTTGTCCGTGTGCTCGCACCGGCCTTCTATGCCCTAAAAGACACAAAAACTCCGGTTGTGACGGCATTTGTTGCCTTTGTCGTCAACCTTGCTGTCAGTCTTTGGCTGATGGGGCCCTTGAAACATGCCGGTTTGGCCTTGGCTTCATCTGTTGCTGCAGCAGTTAATATGGGACTTTTGTTTGTTTTGCTTCACCGTAAACTGGGGTGTTTAGGTGGTAAACGAGTGCTTAGCTCGGCACTACGTGCCTTTGTTGCCTCAATACCGATGGCTTTGATGGCTACATACATGCTGTCTTTCCTGGATTGGAGTCAAGCTGGGTCTAAAACTATGCATGGGGTTGTTCTTGTTGTAACCGTTTTATTTTCCCTTGTAATTTATCAGTTAACTAGTCTACTGCTTAAGTCAGAGGAGGCTATGGAATTGACAGGTCTTATTCGCAATAAATTTCTAAAATCCTCATAATCTCCACCCGTGAGCGTAAGTATACTTCATCTGGAGTATCGTGTGTATCAGTGTATCATTCCCACTAGTTTTGTTGGTCCCATAGGTATACGCATAACATCGCATGGCGTTTACGCTGTTACCATTTTATCAGATGGTAATTTTCCCGAGAATGTCCGCAGTTGTGATGAGCGTATGCAGCAATGTCTGCTGCATACGCAAGAGTATATTTTGGCATATCTTGCCGGTTCATCGGCAGCCTTGTCGCTACAATTTGATACAACGGGCCTAACACCATTTATGCGACGTGTTTATGCATGTGTCGGTATGATTCCTTATGGCAAGACCGCTAGCTATGGCGAGGTTGCTCGTATGATGGGAATGCCGCTTTGCGCTCGAGCAGTTGGGCAGGCACTTGCTAAAAATCGTTTTGCTATCATCATTCCATGTCACAGAGTTGTGTCGGCATCGGCTAGAGGGCTTGGCGGCTATACTCCTGGATCAGGTCTCGAGACCAAAAGACTATTATTACAGCATGAGCAGAAAAGCCCTCAGTAACCCCCTGTTTTTATGGTGTTATAAACATGCCTATTTTTTAATGTTCACAAATCAAAAAATGATGACGCCTTGTGAAGGCTTTAAGCGGTTGGAATATTACACTTTTATGTTAAGCAGCTGAAATCATTGCAAATAATTACTGATTAAAAATTAAGCAAACATCCTAAACCGCTTGCATGAACATTGGTTTGCTTATTCGTCAACATAACTATCAACAAGTTATCAACAGATTCTGTTGAAAAGAATACAAGCCGCTAGAATTCTTCAAAATAGACGCTGATTCACCGTTAGGATGTGTGACAATCTTGTCTCTTCGCCTCACACCAAAGGCGTTCCATTTCTGTGAGATCCGTTTCCTGTATTGATTGACCACGACGAGATATGGACTGCTCTATGTGGTTAAAACGACGATAAAAAGTATCCATGGTCCGACGCAGTGCCGTTTCAGCGTCATGGCCAGTGAAGCGGGCAAGGTTTACCAGTGCGAAGAGGCAGTCGCCTAATTCAGCTTCAACTCTATCGCTATCACCGGAAGTGAGAGCTTCCTTTACTTCGTTAACCTCTTCGTTGACTTTCGCAAGGACATCATCAACATGTTCCCAGTCGAAGCCAACACGAGCTGCTTTCTCTCCCATTTTCTGGGCACGCATAAGCGCCGGTAAGTGAGGAGGTATACCATCGAGCAATGAGTGACGCTCCTCATTTTTTTCCTGTTTTTTTATAGCTTCCCAGTTAACAATCTGTTCGTCGCTTGATGTAATTTGCTGCGCATCGCCAAAAACATGGGGGTGGCGGCGAATCAATTTGTCATGAAGGTGTACCATGACATCTTGGATGGTGAAGGCGCCTCGCTCTTCAGCAATAACAGCATGGAAAATAGGTTGTAATAAGAGGTCCCCTAATTCTTCAGCAAGTAACAGGTCATTTTGGTGGTCTATTGCCTCTATAACTTCATAGCATTCCTCGATAGCATATCGTCGCAGCGAGCTATGGGTCTGTTCGGCATCCCAAGGGCACCCTCCAGGTCCACGCAGGCGTCTCATAATGGTAACGATAGATTCAAATGATATGTCTGGCATTCTTGAAGCTCCTCTTAGCTAACGGTTGACGTTGGCTGTGGTCTGTGTTAATTAAGAAAATTCGAATCCCCACTACACGTCGTGTGTAGTCTGAAGCATTGTCGGTGCGTAGCGCAGCCTGGTAGCGCACTACCTTGGGGTGGTAGGGGTCGCTGGTTCAAATCCAGTCGCACCGACCAGTATTATAGAGCCAGAATACTGGTACGAAAAAGCCTTGGGAAACCAAGGCTTTTTCGTTTTGTTCAGGGGCTGTAGCGGCCGTAAACCGTGAGCAGATGCTTTGTTGCTGAGATGTCCCAGGAGGCCAGCTGCTGTTCTGTTGCACGCCATCCCCAATTATTATTTGCTGTGCCGGGGATGTTCATACGACTTTCTTTGTCAAGATGTAGCAGGTCCTGCAAGGGGACAATAGCTGTTGCAGCAACCGAGCTCCATACCAGGCGCATAAGTGCCGTGGACTGAATGCTATCAGTGGTACCGATATAGTTTGCTACTCGTGTTCTTGTTGGTTCACTAAGTGTATCGAGCCAACCGCAGAGAGTTTCGTTATCGTGGGTGCCGCTATAGACAACAGCGTTTCTTATATGATTGTGCGGCAGATAGGGGTTGGTGCTGTCAGAGTCAAAAGCAAACTGTAGAATAAGCATGCCGGGAAGGGCGAATCGCTCCCGCAATTCGACAACCGCTTCCGTTATAATGCCGAGATCTTCTGCAATGAAAGGCAGATGGCCGAAGACAAAGGCTAGGGTATCAAAAAGTGCTGCACCGGGTCCTGAAACCCAAAAACCAGCCTGTGCAGTTGGTGCAGTAGCAGGTATATGCCACGCAGCTTCAAAACCACGGAAGTGGTCAAGTCGCACAACATCATACCAGCTTAGAACTTGTTTGGTTCGGGCTACCCACCATGAAAAGCCGCGCTCTGCCATCAATGTCCAGTTATAGAGCGGATTTCCCCAGTGCTGTCCTGTCTCCGAGAACATATCTGGTGGGACTCCTGCAACGACTGTTGGCATCCCATCTGCCTCTAAGAGGAACAAATCCCGGTTACACCAGACGTCAGCTGAGTCATGGGCTACAAATATAGGTACATCACCAATAATGCCTATACCCTGCACAGCTGCATAGCTTCTTAACGCAAGCCATTGTTCTTGGAAGATCCACTGTAAGTATTTTTCGGTGCCGATCTCGCGCCCGAGGGCTTCTGTCATTTTACCTAGAGCATCAGGATCGCGATCTCTAATTTCTGTAGGCCATGAGTACCATGGCGTTTCGCCATAATATCTGTGCAAGGCTCTAAACAGGGCATAATCATGGAGCCAGAAGTTTGTATCACAAAACTGCCAGAAGCTTTGTAGGCGGGTTGTGTCCGCATTGGTGAAAAAGTTATCTGCCGCACAGTTGAGAAGTTTTTCTTTCCATACGGTTGTTTGGTTGAATGCAACTCGAGTATTTTCTGGTGCATCAGGCACTGGTGTGCAGAGATCACCCCGTAGTGTAAGATCCGCGAGATCAATTAAGAGTGGATTACCTGCAAAAGCTGAATAGGCTGAGTAGGGGGAGTCACCAACTGCAGGTGGATGAAGTGGTAATACTTGCCACCATTGAAAGCCAGCTGCTGCAATCAGGTCAATAAACTCACGAGAACCTTGTCCGAGTGAGCCAATACCAGGTGACCCGGGAAGCGATGTTGGGTGGCAGAGAACACCAGCAGAGCGTGTTTTACCAAACGGTACAGGACGATTGATAACCATTTTGTTATCCTACGCAATATTACAGTAAAAATCCAGCATTTTGGCGTTTGTTAACGGTCATATTCCCGATGTTAATTATGGTATGCAGCATATCGTAACAGCACAAAAAAACCATAGCCGCTTCAGCGGGAGATGATATTGTCATAGTAACGCTTGTGGTTATCTGTTATGGCACGATGCTCCATGGACGCTATTAATTGCTGTGTTGGAGAGCAAGAATAAGAGCAAGAATAAATCTTGATAGAGATCGTAAAAAAGTCTAACATTGTTATACTGTGCTATCGAAAGGAGTTTATGCCTATGAGTCTGGTGAAATTGTATGATACTACCCTGCGTGATGGCACGCAGGCTGAGGATATTTCTTTTCTGGTTGAAGACAAGATTCGGATTGCCCACAAACTTGATGAACTCGGTGTACATTACATTGAGGGGGGCTGGCCCGGCAGTAACCCCAAAGATGTGGCCTTTTTTAAGGATATAAAAAGTGAGCGTCTTGCACAGGCCAAGATTGCCGCATTCGGTTCGACACGTCGTGCGAAGGTCACGCCTGACCAAGATCATAATATCATGACGTTGATTGCCGCAACTCCTGATGTCATCACCATTTTTGGTAAAACTTGGGACTTTCATGTTCGTGAGGCGCTGCGCATCTCCTTGCAGGAGAATGTAGATCTCATTAATGACTCGTTGGTCTTTCTGAAGCAGAATGTTGCTGAGGTATTCTACGACGCGGAGCACTTCTTCGACGGCTATAAGGCCAACCCTGACTATGCTATTGAGACACTGAAGGCTGCTGAAGCTGCCAAGGTCGATTGTATCATCCTTTGTGATACCAATGGTGGTACCATGCCGTACGAAGTGGCTTCTATACTATCTGAAGTTCAAAAACATATTACAACACCGCTTGGTATTCATACCCATAATGATGGTGAGTGTGCAGTCGCTAACTCAATTGTTGCTGTAGAGCAAGGGATTGTACAGGTTCAGGGTACCATTAACGGTTTTGGTGAGCGTTGTGGTAATGCGAACCTTTGTTCCATCATTCCCGCCATTAAACTAAAAATGGGTAAGGAATGCATTAATGATGAGCAGCTTCGGAATTTGCGTGCTACGTCACGCTTTATCTATGAGTTGGCCAACCTCTCCCCTAATAAGCATCAGGCCTATGTTGGTAAGTCGGCTTTTGCTCATAAAGGCGGGGTGCATGTGAGTGCTATTCAGCGTCACCCTGAGACCTACGAACACATCCGCCCTGAACTGGTTGGCAACTCTACCCGTGTTCTCGTCTCTGATCTCTCCGGGAAGTCCAATATTCTCGCCAAAGCTGAAGAGTTCAATATTAACCTTGACAGTAAAGACCCTGTCACACAGGACATTCTGGAAGAAATTAAGCAAATGGAGAACCGTGGCTTCCAGTTTGAGGGAGCTGAGGCCTCATTTGAACTACTTATGAAAAAAGCTCTCGGAACGCATAAAAAGTTCTTCCAAATCATGGGTTTTCGCGTTATTGACCAAAAACGTACTGACGATAAAATTGCAAGCTCCGAGGCAACAGTCCAGATTCGGGTGGGCGGGACTGTCGAGCATACAGCGGCTGAGGGATCTGGTCCTGTCAATGCTTTGGATAATGCTTTACGTAAAGCACTTGAAAAGTTTTATCCCCGGCTACATGAAGTCAAACTTCACGACTATAAAGTTCGTGTTCTTCCCGCAGGGAAGGGAACCGCTTCTCAGATTCGTGTGCTGATTGAACTTGGTGATAAGTCAATGCGGTGGGGTACTGTCGGGGTTTCAGATAATATCGTTGATGCTTCGTATCAGGCTCTCATTGATGGGTTTGATTACAAATTGCATCAGGACGAACATACGGACGTATAACGCTTGCTTGTTACAGTAACGAGGGGGAGTCATCACGGCTCCCCCTTTTTGCATTCAGCCTGAAACTGTGGTAAAATATTCATTGTTCATATTTAAAGGAGCGCATATGTCTCGAATAAATCGTACCCCCTCCTGTCTAAGACAGATCACAATTGAGCGGTCCTTTACAAAGCATGCAGAAGGATCGGTTTTAGTTAGTTTCGGTGATACAAAAGTCCTTTGTACGGCATCCGTTGAAGAGTCAGTTCCCCCCTTTCTCCGTGGTAAGGGGACCGGTTGGGTAACAGCAGAATATGCAATGTTACCACGGGCAACTCATACTCGCTCGAGCCGCGAGGCGGCTAAAGGGAAACAGTCGGGCAGAACGCTTGAGATTCAACGCCTGATAGGGCGTTCTTTACGTGCTGTCGTTGATATGGATCGTTTAGGAGAGCGTAGTATTATTATTGATGCTGATGTTATTCAGGCTGACGGTGGAACGCGAACTGCTGCCATAACAGGTTCCTATGTTGCCCTTATGGATGCCATTGCCCATCTTATCCGCCTAGGTAAGCTCAATGTTTCACCAGTTAAAGAGGCTGTAGCAGCGGTAAGCGTTGGTATACTTGGTGGTGAGGTACTGCTTGACCTTGAGTATAGTGAAGACTCCCATGCTGATGTTGATATGAACTTTGTTATCACTGAATCAGGTCGATTTGTTGAAGTGCAGGGTACAGCAGAAGCTGAGCCCTTTACTCTCCAAGAGATGGATGCCATGCGCTCATTGGCTCTGACAGGGGTTGCCCGTTTAATTTCCCTCCAGAAAGAAGCGTTGCAGGCATGAGTTCGCTTCTCGTCGCTACCCGCAACCAAGGGAAAGTCCTTGAACTGCATGCCATGCTTGCAGATCGATTTGACCAGATTTTCTCCATGCGTGATTTCCCCACCATGCCTGAAACCATTGAAGATGGTGTAACTTTTCAGGAAAATGCTTTGAAGAAGGCACGTGAAGCCTGTGCCTTTAGCGGTATGGAAACATTAGCTGATGATTCGGGGTTGGTTGTTCCTCTCTTGGGAGGGGAACCTGGCGTCTATTCAGCACGTTATGCAGGTGAAAATGCTGGTGATAATGAGAATAATGCCAAGCTTATAGCAGAACTGGAACGACTTGGCATTATGCATCCACCAGCTATATTTGTTTGTTGCCTGGCCTATGTGCGCCCTGATGGTTTTGAACAGACTTTCATCGGTGAAGTTCATGGTGTTATTACAGCCTTTCCAGCTGGTGATCAAGGGTTTGGCTATGATCCTCTTTTTATTGTTAATGGAGTGGGGGTAACCATGGCACAACTTCCCCTTGAACAAAAAAACCGTATTAGTCACCGTTCACTGGCTTTGCAGCAGTTTGTAGCCTTTCTAAAGGACACGTAATGACTCGCTGGCTTGTTAGGCGCCTCATTATGCTTGTGCCGCTTTTGCTTGGCATTAGCATCTTGACGTTCACAGTCATCCATTTGGCCCCGGGCGAACCGGTCGAAATGCAGATGGCTATGAACCCTAAAGTGGGTAAGGAGGCGCGAGAGCGTCTGACCAAGTTTTACGGCTTGGATAAGCCGTTGACTACCCAATATGTTGAATGGGTTTCACGTCTTGTGCGTCTTGACCTTGGGCGTTCCTTTTCCAGTGATGGCCGACCGGTTGTTGATAAAATCAAAGAGCGCATGCCCGTTACCATATCACTGAATGTGATTGCTCTTGTTATTGAGTTTGGACTAGCCATACCTATTGGCGTCTATGCCGCAGTCAGACGCAATTCTTGGTGGGACAAAGGATTGACGGTTTTCGTTTTTCTCGGGTTCGCGGTACCTACCTTTTGGCTGGCTCTCATGCTGATGTATCTTTTCGGTGTACAATTACATCTGTTGCCTATTTCCGGACTGCACAGTCTTGGGTACGAGCAGCTGCCACTTCTTGCTCGTATGGGTGATCTTGCCTCACATCTTGTCTTACCACTTGCGGTCGCATCTTTTGGTTCTCTTGCCGGCGTGTCACGCTATATGCGATCAGCCATGCTCCAAGTGGTCGAGCAAGATTATATTACGACTGCGCGAGCGAAAGGGTTGCAGGAACGGGTGGTTATTATGCGGCATGCGTTAAGAAATGCGCTCTTGCCATTGATTACGCTGCTTGGATTCTCATTACCTGGTCTCATTGGCGGTTCGGTTATTTTTGAAACAATTTTTGCTATCCCTGGGATGGGACAGCTCTTTTACCAATCAGTCATGGGACGTGATTATCCTGTGGTAATGGGAATACTTATTATCGGTGCCCTCTTAACCTTAGTGGGCAATATCCTTGCTGATGTGGCATATGCAGTGGCAGACCCCCGAATTCGACAGGGGGAGTCTTCATGAGACGCTCTTATTTTTTTGCTGTGGTTATGCCTCGACTGAAGGCAAATCGCTTTGCAATGATAGGTGCAGTAACTATTGTCCTGTTAGTACTCCTGTCGCTAGCTGCACGATGGGTGGCGCCCTATGACCCCTATCATCTTGATGCCTGGAACGTCTTAACTGCACCATCTTCGGAACATTGGCTTGGGACGGATGAGCTTGGACGGGACGTGCTTTCACGCCTTATTTTTGGTGCTCAGATTTCCCTCAAAGTTGGTTTTGTTTCCATAGGTATCGCCGTCGTTCTTGGCTGTATTGTCGGGCTCGCGTCAGGATATTATGGGGGCTGGGTTGACACGATTTTAATGCGCTTCGTCGATATTATGCTCTGTTTTCCTGCCTTTTTCCTTATTCTGGCCATTATCGCATTTTTAGAGCCTTCTATTTGGTATATTATGGCGGTTATTGGTTGCACAGGGTGGATGGGGGTTGCACGACTTGTAAGGGCTGAGGTGCTCTCCATTAAAGAACAAGACTACGTTATGGCGGCTCGTTGTATCGGATGTTCTGATTTGCGCATTATGATGGTACATATTTTACCCAATGCGCTGTCACCAGTACTTGTTGCTGCGACCCTTGGAGTTGCAGGTGCTATTCTTACTGAGTCGGCTCTGTCCTTCCTCGGTATTGGTGTACAACCACCAACTGCGAGCTGGGGATCCATGCTGACGTCGGGTAAAGACTACATTGAGTTTGCCTGGTGGCTATCGCTTTTCCCTGGACTTGCCATTTTAGTCACGGTTTTAGCCTATAACCTTTTTGGCGAAGGGATCCGAGATGCCCTTGACCCAAGAACTCGCCCTTAACGAAAGGATATGCCTGTATGGAACCGCTCATGGACACTATGGAACAGTTTCGGCCGACGTCTGCAGAGGATGCAGTTCGCGTTGACGGATTGTGTGCTCCACGTATAGAGCAGTATTATCATTGGATGACCATATCACGCTTGCTACCGGAAGAGCAGGCTTCCCAGTATGCCTATGCTGTTGATTATTATGTTCGTGATTATGTTGTGGATGATCTTCTCGAAAATCCTTTGTGCCATAGACCTGGCAGAATAAGTACGTTTGGTGGATCTTGGTATATTCAACGTACGATGGAGCCGACGGAGGCACAGCTGACAACCCACCTTGAAGGTATCAGCTTATGGTATCAATTTTTACACGCAGAGGGGTGTCTTAAGGCTGATGATTTGGCAAAAGCCCTTATGGAAGCTGAGGATATTGCCTACTATCATGAGCGTATGCATGCTTTTTTGGAATTGGCAGGAGCCGGATATCGAGAGTGGCTGCAGTCACTCGTTCCTGTCTGGGTCAGAAGGGGAGAAGTATGAGTTTTAATCACGCAGATTTTAATACACGTGCCCATCAGTGGGATGCTTTACCGCGACGGGTGGCCCTTGCCCACGCCGTAGTTGCAACGCTTTGTGAAGAAGTTGTTCTTGATACAGATATGCAGGTGCTTGACTTTGGATGTGGTACTGGCCTTGTGACCACAGACCTTATACCCCATGTTAAACACGTCTATGGCATGGACAGTTCTGCTGGTATGCTTGAGCAATTAGCCCAGAAGCTCACTCAGGAGCAAACCTCATCTGTTACACTGATGCAGGTCGCTCCCGATGAGGTACCGGTAGTGCCTTGCGACCTCGATGTGATTGTCAGCAGTATGACTATGCATCATATTCCTGACATTTCGCCTCTTTTTGAGGTCTTTACTGCAGCATTACGTCCTGGGGGAATCCTTGCCATTGCAGATTTGGCTGCGGAGGATGGGACGTTCCATGATGATGCAACCGGTATTGCACACCATGGTTTTAGTGTGGAAACCATGGAAGGGTATTGTAGGCAGGCCGGGCTTGTTGATGTGCGTACGGTTCCCGTGATTACTATTCGTAAAGAACGTGAAGGAAAAGAAAGTGACTATCTGGTCCAGATGACCATAGCAAGACGCCCCTAGGGAGCGTCTCGTCTTAATATCGCAAAGATGAGGGGCTCTTTTCCCGGTGCCTGTAAATCTTTTGCGAGTACCGCTGGATCTGGATTGCAACCGGGATGTTTGCTACACCACTGTCTGACTGCCTGCTGTAGTTGTAGAATTTCCCCTGCCGCTAATTTTCCCGCTTCCACACCCGGCTGGTGATATGCATTTATGTTCAGGATTTCAGCATATAAACCAACCGTTCTTTCGAAAAGAGCAATTAAAGCACCGATGCTAAAGGGGCTAATTTCTTTTATGGTGATGGTCATGGAGCGGCGCCCCCGTTCATTGAGAGCCTCACGTGTCCCATAAAGAAAACCAAACAGGTAATCACCACTGGTTGTATGGGGTTCGACCTCCATGGACCGTTGGTCACGATCTTTTAGTACTTCTATGAAGGTCACAAAAAAGTTGTCAACACCGTCACGGAGTTGCTGTACATAGGCATGTTGATCTGTTGATCCTTTGTTGCCATAGACGGTCAACCCTTGATGTACAGAAGCTCCGTTTCGATCCAATTCCTTACCAAGCGATTCCATGATCAGCTGTTGAAGATAGCGTGAGAAAAGTAAAAGGCGATCTTTATAAGGGAGCATCACCATGTCCTTATCGCCACGACCATGGCAACCATGGTGCCACAATAGTGCCATAAGTGCTGCTGGGTTGTCTGCCATGGTGGGTAATCGGGTAATGCGGTCCATGGTTGCTGCTCCAGCAAGCATGGGCCTGATAGCTATCCCTTGAAGTGCTGCTGGTAAGAGACCGACTGCTGAGGTTACGGATGTTCTGCCACCAACCCAGTCCCACATCGGAAAGCGCTCAAGCCAGCCCTCAGCAAGCGCTGTTTTGTCAAGGGCACTGCCGTCACCGGTAATTGCAACGGCATGATGAGCAAAGGTCAGATTGTGGGCTGCAAAGGCATTTTGAACTTCAAGCATGCCGTTGCGTGTTTCTTTTGTTGAGCCACTTTTTGAGATAACGATGACGAGACAGCGATGTAGATCAATGCGGCTTAGAAGCTTATCGATTCCATCTGGGTCAGTATTATCAAGAAAATGGGGGGTCAGGGGATCAGATGGCTGTTCGAGTGCATCGCTTATGAACTGTGGGCCAAGCGCTGATCCACCTATACCGATTAAAAGAAAACTTTTGAAAGTCGTATCTGGTGTCGGTCGAATGGCACCGGAATGGACTGCAGCGGTGAAGGCACTAATCTTCTCAATGGTTGCTTCTATGGCAGTAGTTATTTCATGGGTGGGGGCGCGTTCTGGGGCGCGCAGCCAGTAGTGCCCAACCATACGCCCCTCATCAGTGTTGGCGATAGCTCCGTTCTCGAGTTCAAGCATGGCCAGTAGAGCATTTTCCATAGCTTGTGCATGGCGATTACGGTACTCGCTCTGCATTCCCATAAAGCTACCATCAATCCAGAGGCCTACCTCTTCATTGTGGAAAAGATTACTTTGAAAGGATTCCCAACTCGTCATCGGCATACCCCCATTACTGGTCGCAATGTGCGAACAGGACAGGTGATGGCCTGTCCTGTTCGTGTATCAGGTGCTATGATATGGCATCACAAACAATAGCTATTTTCTGATGTTATAGAAAACATCATGTCCTTTGAACTGCGCGATTTCGTCCAGTTCATCTTCGATACGCAGCAGCTGATTGTATTTTGCTACACGGTCGGTACGGCACAAGGATCCTGTCTTGATCTGACCTGCGTTTACCGCTACAGCTAAATCAGCCAGCGTGGTGTCCTCCGTTTCACCGGAGCGATGGGAGATAACAGTAGTGTAGCCGGCCCGCTTTGCCATTTCGATAGCTTCAAGTGTTTCTGTAAGGGTACCAATCTGGTTAAGTTTGATCAGGATGGAGTTTGCAATCCCCTTTTGAATGCCTTGACGAAGAATGGCTGGATTGGTAACGAAGAGGTCGTCGCCAACCAACTGAATGCGCTTCCCAAGTCGCTCGGTCAAAAGTGCCCAACCGTCCCAATCGTTTTCAGCCATACCATCTTCGATTGATACGATGGGGTATTTGTTTACCAGGTTCTCATAGAAGTCCACCATTTGAGCCGGTGTTTTTTCCTTTTCTGCCTCATTCTCAAGAATATAGGTGCTATTCTGCTTGTTAAACAGTTCTGATGAAGCAACATCGAGCGCCAACACAATGTCACTGCCCGGTGTATAGCCAGCCTTTGTGATTGCTTCCATTATTACTTCAAGTGCTTCTTCATTTGACTTGAGGTCAGGAGCAAAGCCGCCTTCATCACCAACAGCAGTATTGTAACCTTTGCTCTTTAAAACGCCTTTCAGAGCATGGAAGACTTCAGCGCCCATACGGAGTGCTTCCGAGAAACAGCAAGCACCAGCTGGCATGATCATGAACTCTTGGATATCAACATTGTTGTCCGCATGGGCTCCGCCGTTGATAATATTCATCATGGGCAGCGGAAGCTCACGGGCGTTAGTGCCACCGATATACTTATATAGGGGCATACCAGCTTCATCGGCAGCAGCTTTTGCAACGGCTAGGGAAACGCCAAGAATTGCATTGGCGCCAAGCTCGCTTTTGAACTCGGTCCCATCGAGGTCAAGCATACATTGATCGATGCCAACCTGATCACTTGCCTCCATGCCAATTAGTTCATCAGCTATACGCGTGTTTACGTGTTCTACAGCGGTCAAAACGCCTTTGCCAAGGTAGCGTGATTTGTCACCGTCACGTAGCTCCAGAGCCTCCCGCTCGCCGGTGGACGCACCTGAAGGAACAGCGGCCCGGCCAAACGAGCCTGACTCCAAGATGACTTCGCACTCGAGGGTGGGATTACCACGTGAATCGAGGATTTCACGAGCATACACATCAATAATTTCACTCATATCTAGCTCCTTGGTCAAATTGCATTACAGCTATTCTTATAGCAGGGAAGACTGAAAATTGAAAGTGTCAATGAGGACTTTTTGTCGGTAGTTGCATACTCTTTAAGAGGTTTTGGTATACCACGTCTGTACGGACAGACATCGATATTGCATCGCCTTGTTGTTTAAAGCTGGTAAGTCGACCGCTGAATTGGTGAGCTTGCTGTGAAAGGGATTTTACTTGTGCACTTATAAAACTTGCTTCTTTATCTTTGTCTTCTTTCTTGAATACCCCCTTCACTTTACTCATATAGGCATCACCAGTGGTGAGGTAGGTATGCAGTCCCTGTAAAAAAGCAAGCGTACTCCCTGTTAATTCCGATACCCTCGTCAGCTCATTACGTGTGTGCTCCATGGCTGGCAAAAAAGTGGTTTCGGCAAACTGTATCCCTTTGTTACATTCTTGTATATTTAAATTCTTACTTGTGCATAATTCAAGTTTAGCTTGAAGCTTCTTGGCTTCGGTATGATAGCTGCTTAACGCTTGTGATGTACTGGTAAGACTAGCCGAAAACTGTGCTAACACCTTTGAAAATACCGCCGCTTGGCCAGCGTAGGGAATTGGCAGAAAGCGTGAAACAGCCGCAGCAGTTGACCCGGCTTGTATATAGCGGTCATAGTTTCCGAGGTTTGTTTTTAACCAATGGGCATAGGTTTCAAAGGCTGCGACTTGTGCTCGTTGTTCAGCAAGCTGTTGGGCTAAGTCACTATGGAGTAAACGCCGCTGATCATGCAGGGTTGTTAGTGGCAGACAAGGTAGTGGCGCGTTCATTGCTGGTGTACTGGTCTCTTGATGTGCCAGATCATCAGCCCTTACCATACCAGGCATGCAGACCATGATGGCTAATGCAGCCACTGGGGTTAACCGTACCGATTTCATGCGTTACCCCCACCGAGATAGTTTTTAAGAAAAGCTTGCTGATAGGCCATGAAGCGGTCTTCCATAATAGCTTCGCGAATTTCTTCCATCATTGTCAGATAAAACTGCACATTATGAATAGCTGACAGGACAGCAGAGAGAACCTCGTTGGCAGCAAAAAGGTGGTGGAGATAGGCCCTGGTGAAATTTTGACAGGTATAACAGGTACATGATGGATCAATGGGGTAAAAATCACGCTTGTAGTTACGGTTTGTAACCCGTATTTTTCCTCTCCGTGTGAAGAGGGTTGCACTACGGGCGTACCGTGTTGGTATAACGCAATCAAACATGTCCATACCACGTTCAACACTAGCCAGAATATCTTCGGGGAGACCGACACCCATAAGATAGCGCGGTTTGTCTGGTGGCAAATGAGGTGCTGTCCATCCAACAACCTTCTTTAGGAGCTCAAGCCCTTCACCAACACTAACGCCACCTATGGCGTAACCAGGTAAGTCAAGTTTGCGCATTTCCTGTGCACACCAGATGCGCAGGTCTTCATAGACGCTTCCCTGAACAATCCCGAAAAGAGCTTGATCAGGGCTCGTCCAGGCAGCTTGACATTCTTTGAGCCAACGAACCGTCTTCTCTGTAGACGCTTTAGCGTAGTCGAAACTACACGGGTAGGGGATACACTCATCAAAAGCCATCATAATGTCAGAACCAAGGTCCTGCTGTATACGTATGGCTGTTGCAGGATCGAGGTACACTTCCTCACCGCTTATCTCATGTTTAAAATAAACGCCATCTTCAGTTATACGTTTTTTGGGAAGTGAAAAAACCTGAAATCCCCCTGAGTCGGTAAGAATTGGGCCGTTCCACCCCATAAAGCGGTGAAGTCCACCGGCTTTTTTAACAAGACCCTCCCCAGGTTGCAGGTGGAGGTGGTAGGTATTGGATAAGATGATTTGTGCGCCAGTCTCTTTTATTTGCACTGGTGTGAGTGGCTTCATGGCGCCGTGGGTTGCCACGGGCATAAAAATGGGGGTTTCAATGGGACCATGTGGTGTTTCAAGGGTTCCCCGTCGAGCTTGGCAATGGCGGTCGGTCTTGTGTAGAGTAAAACGCATAGTTGAATTCCTATTTTTTATTGTCTAAAGGGTCGTTAAGCGCATGGCAGGCCACACGATGACGTGCTAAGTTTTTCTGTGCAACGAGTGTTGGGCGTTCCCGCAGACAGCGTTCATGGCACCATGGACAGCGGTTAAGGTACGGACAACAGTCTTTTGAGCTCGTTGTAGCCAGTGTAGCATGGGTCAGCGGGATTTCCAGGGTAGGCGCCTGATTGGGGGTTGAGGCAAGCAGCATGCGAGTATAGGGGTGTTGAGCTGTCTCCGAAAGTTTGGCTGCAGGCAGTTCTTCCACGATAGTTCCCTGATACATAATGCAGAGGTAATCGCAGAGATGATGTAGCACAGCCAAATCATGACTGATAATCATACACGTCAAACCTTGCTCTGTTTTTAAGGCCAAGAGCAGGTTAAGTATTTGCGCCTGAATTGATATATCAAGCGCGGAAACAGGTTCATCAGCAATAAGCAGCTTAGGAGACGCTGCAAGTGCACGGGCAATGCCGATACGTTGCCGTTGTCCCCCTGAGAACTCATGGGGGAAACGATCATAATGGTCTCGATTTAACCCTACCGTTTCCATGAGCCTTAAAACATCATCGAAGCAGGTAGCGTTATTCTGAGGAGCGTGGAGTCTTAGCGGCTCTGCAATGGCATCACCAACTCTTATACGAGGGTTTAGTGAAGAAAATGGGTCTTGAAAAACCATCTGAACTGAGCGCCGGAAATCTTGTGCTGTTTGACGGTTCATGTTCTTAAGAGCGGTCCCTTGATAGAAAACCTGTCCAAGGTCAGGTGATAGAAGACCGCTGGCGATTTTAGCGAGGGTTGACTTACCACATCCCGATTCGCCTGCTATACCAATGGTTTCACCGCTAGAGATGGTTAAAGACACATCATTAACAGCATGAAGGAGGGGGGGCTCACCGCTAGTGAGTGCGCCACCAACTTGCCGGTAACTCTTTGAGATATGCTCTAGGGATAAAAGTGTCATCATTGTACTGTCCAACAGCGCACCATTCTGTCATGGGGAAGTAACTGCACGGGAGGCACAACGCTACACTGTGGAATAACATGACTGCAGCGTGGAGCAAAAGGACAACCGCTGATGTGATCACCCGGCAGTGGGGGATTACCCGGTATAATGTGTAATGGAGTTCCCGCTGGTACTGTCCCTGGACGAGAGGCTAAAAGTCCTTGCGTATAGGGATGGTATGCTTGCTCTAAAACCGTTTTCGTTGGTCCGGATTCAACAACAAGGCCTGCATACATAACGACTACTTGATCGGCTCGGTCGGCAATGACAGCCAGATCGTGGCTGATTAATAAAACGGCGAGCGTCCGTGTCGCCCTGAGATGGTCAATCAGGGTAAGAATCTGACGCTCGACGGTCACATCAAGTGCTGTTGTTGGCTCGTCTGCAATCAAGAGCTTGGGGTTTCCTGCCAGTGCCATTGCAATCATGACCCGTTGACGCATTCCGCCGGAAAGTTGATGGGGGTATGCTTTAAGTCTGCTTACCGGATCACTGATGCCGACGGACGTCAAAAGTGCTGTGGCCTGCTCCTGAAAACTGCTTTTATTCTGATTACCATGAAGTTCCAAAACCTCTATGATCTGACGTCCAACAGGTAGGACAGGATTAAGAGATGTCATTGGCTCTTGAAAAATCATGGAGGCAATACCACCCCGAATGGTGCGAAGTATTTGTGGTGAAGCTCCCACAATTTCAGTACCGTCAAGGGTAATGCGGCCGCCCGTGATTTGGAGAGGTGATGGTAGAAGTCCGAGTATGGAACGGGCGGTAAGACTTTTTCCTGAGCCAGATTCACCAACAACAGCCACCATTGCACCAGTTTCCACGCTGAACGATACCCCATGGAGTAGCCGAACCGGACTGGTTTGCTGACGTGCTAGGTCAACTGTGAGGGTGTCAATTTCTAAAAGGGCCATAGTGCCTAGTGTATCTTTTGCCAACCATGCTGTCAAACCGCATCACGCCTGTGGTTAAAAATGCCGAAAGACGTTGTTTTCACCACGCTCATCCAGTATACTGCCGTCACTATGTCTCCCATATCCCGTGTTATTCGTACCAGCCACCGGCATGTGCTTTTATTTGTTTTCTTTGGTGCTTTCTGCTCATTTTTCTTCGGAGTTTGTGCTGCTTTTGCCGCCGAGGATGTTGGACAGGAGCGCATTCGAGTTGCTGTTGTGCGTTCTGAACGTTTGATGGCTGTTCTGCCAGAGGATGCGTTGTTACGTGATCATGATGGACGGCAGATTACGTGGTCAGGTCCAATGTTAACTCTAGCGGTTGATGGTGACCAGGTGGTGATTGCAGGTGAGCGTTTTCGCCGCCTTGCTCTGTATTCGCCTGCTGTTGTACGTATGAATGGCAAAGGGTATCGGGGGGCTTTCGATATTAGTGTGCAGCAAGGAAAAGTTCTGGTGGTGAATGAGCTCCCACTGGAAGATTATCTTGTTGGTGTTATTACCAGTGAAATCTCTTCCTCATGGCCTCCTGAGGCTATTAAAGCGCAAGCTGTTATCGCACGGACGTATGCGTTAACAAAGAAGCGTGAGCGAAGTATGGGGCCCTACCACCTCGAAGCGACAGTCATGGATCAAGTTTATAATGGTGTTGACCGTGATGATGACAAAGCACGACAGGGCGTGCGTGATACCCATGCTCAGGTGTTGCTTCATAACGGGAAAACCATTCAAGCATTTTATCATGCCAATAGTGGCGGGAGGACAGAATCGGCTCGTAATGTTTTTGGTGCCGATATACCGTATCTCCAAGGTGTTGAGTGCATGTACGGCCTTATGTCGCCGGGTAGCCGTTGGGAATGGCAGGTTACCCGCGATCGCCTTGCCAGTCAGCTTAGGGCACAAGGTTTACTCTTTACTGAGCTTTTTGATATCGTTCCTGGCACCTTCAATGATCGCGGTCGCCGTTCGACCGTGAGCCTGGAAACGGATCGTGGCAGTCTCGTTTTGCCAGCGACAAAGTTTAGAATGCTTGCTGGCTCCACGTTAATTAAAAGCACTAACTTCAATGTAGCTCGTGATGGAGAGCGCTTCACGTTCGTTGGTGCTGGGTACGGTCATGGTGTTGGCCTCTGTCAGTATGGCATGAAACAGCGTGCTCTTGACGGTTTCAGTTATACCGAAATTCTCAGTTATTATTACCCTGGAACCGTCTTGGCGCATTTTGGACAAGGGGACGCGGTGCAGGTGCCATGAGCAGCCTGAAGGTCGCTGACTTTAGCTTTTGCCTTCCCGATCACTTGATCGCCCGTTATCCGGCATCGATCAGAGATGGATCGCGTCTGATGCATATTGACCGAGCTAGCGGGGGCTTAGCTTTACATCATTTTTCCGATATAACCGGTTTCTTACAGGCTGGGGACCTGTTGGTCCTAAATGATACTAAAGTAGTGCCTGCAAGAATCTTGGCTCAGAAGGAAACCGGTGGTCGCGTTGAGCTGTTTATGGTGCGACCCGCCACGGCACAAGATGATGGAACGCCACAGTGGTATGCAATGCTGCGCTCTTCAAAGGCATGTCGTGCCGGGACTGTAATCCATGTTTCCGGAGGTGTACGGGTACATGTTGTGGAACGTACCGCAGAGCAGGAGTGGCTTCTTGCCTTCCCTGGTGTGACGGATGTCTTGGCATGGCTAGATCAGGTCGGTTCTATGCCGATTCCTCCATATTTGGAACGTCCTGCTGAGGAGCTCGACCGTGAACGGTATCAGACGGTCTTTGCTCGCTCGCCCGGTGCTGTTGCGGCGCCAACCGCGGGTCTGCATTTTACGGAGCGTATATTTAACCAGCTTCGAGATCAAGGCGTGCAGACCACAAGCATCACCTTGCATGTGGGGCTTGGTACCTTTCAGCCGGTCAGAGCAACCTATGTCAGCGAACACATTATTCATCGTGAACGCTTTCATGTCTCTCAAGACTGTGTCGCGGCAATAGCCGCAACGAGACAACGTGGTGGTCGTGTTGTTGCGGTTGGCACTACAAGCCTTCGTACACTTGAATACTTGGCTTCAAGTGACGATGGTTTGCGGGCTACTTCAGGTGAAGCTGATATTTTTATTTATCCCGGGTATCGTTTTAAAGCTGTTGATGCGCTCATAACCAATTTTCATCTACCAGAATCAACGCTTTTGATGTTGGTAAGTGCGTTTGCGGGTACATCGCTAACCTTGCAGGCCTACAATAGAGCCGTTCAAGAACAGATGCGTTTTTACAGTTATGGCGATGCCATGTTTATTAGCTAGGAGCTCTGTTGTGTCTCAGCATTTTACGCTTGTCCATACCGATACCGAGTGCAGGGCACGGACCGGATTGCTCCGGACTGCACACGGTACTATAGAAACCCCCATTTTTATGCCCGTCGGTACGGCAGCTACGGTTAAGGCTATGCGCCCTGAGGATTTACACGATGCTGGTACCCAGATCCTATTGGCAAATACGTATCATCTATATCTGAGACCAGGGCATCGCCTCGTGGAACGGATGGGTGGCTTACACCGTTTTATGGCATGGGATGGTCCTATCCTTACGGATTCAGGGGGATTTCAAGTTTATAGTCTTGCAGAACTGAATAAAATAACGGAGCAGGGCGTTACCTTTAAATCGCATATTGATGGCTCTAAGCACCTGCTTACTCCGGAGCTATCCATAGAGATTCAAGAATCACTTGGTGCCGATATTATTATGGCCTTTGATGAATGTCCTCCTGCGGAAGCTTCACGCGAATATATTGAGCGCTCCCTTGCTCTGACTACACGGTGGGGAATGCGTTGTAAAGAAGCAAAAAAACGCTCAGACCAGTTGCTCTTTGGTATCGTTCAAGGAGGGCGTTTCAGTGACCTGCGGGCACGCAGTCTTTCCCAGCTTGCTGAAATCGGTTTTGACGGGTATGCTTTAGGCGGCTTGTCAGTTGGCGAAGAGAAGGAAATCATGTATGATGTTATGAATACCTGCTCGCCAATGCTTCCCGTTGATGCTCCACGTTACATCATGGGTATCGGTACACCGGAAGATCTGGTGGAGGCTGTCTGGCATGGCTACGATATGTTCGATTGCGTTATGCCAACACGGAACGCCAGAAACGGCATGTTGTTCACCAATGGCGGCAGGCTTAATATTAAACGAAAAGAATATGAGGATGACCAGGGGCCCATTGATGCAGCGTGCAGCTGTTATGTCTGCCGCACTTATACGCGCTCCTATCTGCGACATCTTTTTCGCTCAGGTGAAATTTTGGGGGCGATGCTGAACACCCACCATAATATCGCTTGGTATTTGCAATTAATGCGTAGCATGCGTGAAGCAATTCAGGAAAACCGATTTACGGCTTTTAGAGAAAGTTTTTATCAACGTATAAGTCACGAGAATGAGTGACAGCCATGAAAGGAGAATAATAAATGATACAGTTTGCTGGAATTGCGTATGCAATGGGGGCGCCTGCTGGTGGTGCTGCACAACAGGGAGGGGCTTCAGCCCTGATGAACTTTGTTCCCCTGATTTTCATGTTCGCTATTTTCTATTTTCTGTTAATCCGTCCGCAACAGAAAAAGGCCAAGGAGCATCGTGCTATGCTTGAGGCTCTTAAAGTTGGTGACGCCATTAAGACTGCTGCCGGTATCCATGGCAAGATTATCGCTATCGATGATCAAGTAGTTACTGTTGAAATTGCTACTGGTGTGAAAATCAAAGTTGATAAGCCTTTCGTAACCAGTGTTAGCAACTAAAAAGTCGTAGAGATTATTTTAGACTATCCCGTAAAGGAGTCGTACCGATGCCCAAGGGAGTTGGCGTTCGTATCGCCCTCATAATCGGTTTCATCGTCATGTCATTCGTTTATCTGGTTCCTACCCTCATGACAACGCTGCCGTCATGGTGGAAAGGGGTTCTGCCGAGTGAGCGTATTCACTTAGGGCTCGACCTGCAGGGGGGCACCCACTTGGTTTTAGAGGTTGATACGGTCAAGGCGGTGGAAGGTACGCTTGATCTTGTGGCAACTGACCTGGAGGATTCGTTAACGGCTAAAGATCTGCGTTTCAAGCGTATCTTTAGGAGTGACTCAGACTCGGTGACTGTGGTCCTGTATGAAAAGGACACAGCAGATGCAGTCAAAAAGATGATTACTGACAAGTTTCGGGATACCTATCAGGTTACTCCCTCCATTGAGGAGGGAGGTCTGGTTGGTTTGCGTCTGCGTATGAAGGAACAGGATATACGTGACCGTCAGGATAAAGCTGTGTCGCAGGCTTTGGAAACAATACGTAATCGTATTGACCAGTTTGGTGTTTCTGAGCCGGTCATTGCCCGCCAAGGGATTAACCAGATTGTTATTCAGCTTCCTGGTATTAAAGATCCCCAACGTGCCATTGACCTTATTGGACGAACGGCCCGTTTAGAGTTTAAATTGGTTAAGGATCCGGGTGATACAGGGACTGAGGAGACTGAAATTCTGTATGAAAAGCATACCGATCCGACGACCGGTGCCATTACGGAAACTCCACTCGCCGTCCATAAAAAAGCACTCATTACCGGTGACTTGTTGACTGATGCACAGGTACGTATTGATTCCCAATTTAATCAACCATATGTAGGTATTGAGTTCAACAGCCTTGGTGCACGACTTTTTGATCAGGCCACAGCAGCAAATGTAAATAAGCGTTTTGCTATTGTTCTTGATAATACCGTCTACTCTGCACCGGTCATTCGTGAGCGGATTTCTGGCGGTTCTGCGCAAATTTCAGGTAACTTCAATGAAAAGACGGCTTCTGACCTTGCGATTGTTTTGCGTGCCGGAGCGCTACCAGCTCCAGTAAAAATTATTCAGAACGTAACGGTTGGTGCTTCACTTGGTAAAGACTCAATTGATAAAGGATTGCAGGCTGGTTTGATTGGTGTCTTGTTGGTCATAGTGTTTATGCTGATTTATTACAAGCTGGCAGGATTGGTTGCAAACATCGGCATGGTTTTAAACATCATCTATCTGATGGGTGCAATGGCGGCACTGGGGGCAACGCTGACCCTCCCTGGTATTGCTGCAATAGTGCTCCTTATTGGTATGTCTGTTGACTCAAACGTCATCATTTTTGAACGTATTCGTGAGGAATTACATCTTGGTAAGTCACCCAAGTCGGCACTTGAGGCTGGCTATGATAAAGCATTTTTGACCATCATGGATTCGCACGTAACGGCACTTATTACTGCTGCCGTTCTTTTTCAGTTTGGTACTGGTCCGGTGAAGGGATTTGCAGTATCACTCAGTCTCGGTATCATCATTAACCTGTTCACCTCGCTCATGGGGACGAAGGTTATCTTCGACCTGTTCCTGAAAAAAGGAACAGTCAAGCAGATGAGCATATAGGGAGCGGATACCATGATTGAATTATTGAAAAAGACCAATATTGATTTTATCGGTAAAAAGAAAATTTCCTTCGCTGTTTCACTGGTAATTTCTTTGCTCGGTTTACTGGCTATTGTTCAGATGTCCCTTGGAAATGCAAATATGGGGATTGATTTTACGGGAGGTACGTCGATTCAGTTGGTTTTCGATAAACCAATTCCGCTCGCCGACGCCCGTAAGGCACTCCATGAGGGAGGGGTTGCTGGAGCAGAGCTACAAGAGGTTAAAGAAGGGAATAAATTGCTGGTAAAACTGCCACGTAAGAGTGCCCTTGCTGTTGGTAAGGCTGCAGAGATTATTCCTGCAACGTTTACGAAGGCATTTCCAGGGACGAAAGTCTCTGTTGAAAGCACAACAGAAATAGGCCCATCCATCGGTGATAAATTACGTAAAGACACCTTGATTGCGGTGGTTGTTTCAATGCTCGCTATTATCGCCTACATTGCTTGGCGTTTTGATTTTAAGTTCGGGGTTGGTGCCGTTGTCGCGACGCTACATGATATCCTTGCAATGTTTGCAGCATACTACCTAACGGGCAAGGAGTTTAACCTGCTGTTTATAACGGCTGTCTTGACCATTGCTGGTTATTCTTTGACTGATACGGTCGTTGTTTTTGACCGAATTAGAGAAAACATGCATAAGGACTTACGGGCGTCTTTACCGACACTTTTCAATCGTAGTATCAATGAAGTACTGTCACGGAGTATCATCACATCCTTAACGACCTTCCTGGCAGCAGGTGCCTTGTACTTCTTTGGTGGAGAGGTTATTCATGATTTCTCCTTTGCTCTGATTGTCGGCATTGTCGTTGGTATTTATTCTTCGGTGTATGTTGCAAGCCCTGTGGTGCTGCTGCTCGAAGAGCGGGCTCTTGCAAAAGATGCCCCTGCACCCAAAACAGCATAACAGGAAACACCTATGCAGAAACAAAATCTTATTCTCGCGACTGGCTGTTTTGTTATCGGTCTCTTGCTCGGCCTTTTAATTGGTGGACGAGCCATGAAGAGTGCATCACCTGTGGTTCCTGCCGGTATGCCTGCTACCAGCATGCCATTGCAGTCATCAGCATCACTGAAGGATCTGCAGATTCTTGCTAATAAAGAGCCTAATAATTTCATGGCACAGGTCGCACTTGGAAACGCCTACTTCGACGCTAAGCAGCCTTCAGAGGCCGTTAAAGCATATGACCGTGCATTACGTATCAAGCCAAATGATCCTGATGTGTTAACGGATCAGGGGGTTATGTATCGTGATCTCGGGTTTTATGATCGTGCTGTAGAGAATTTCCGTCAGGCCTATGCAAAGAACCCAGGCCATCTACAAAGTCTTTTCAATGAAGCGGTTGTCTATGCTCTCGACCTCAAAAAGCCAGAGCGTGCAAAACCTCTTTTAGAAGAACTTCTTAAAAAACAGGCTGCCGGTGAGTTGGCAACACAGGCACAACAATTGCTCAAAAACATCAATATGCGGTAGTTTCGAGCGCTACCAAGTCCGATAGGTGGATAGAGATTGTATGCAGACTCCCCTCTGGCACATAAAACCGTGTGACGAATCATTTGTCACAACCCTTATCAAAAAGACGGGTCTATCACCTCTGATAGCCCGTCTGCTCGTTTTAAGGGGTATTTCCGTGCCTGAGCAGGCTGAAGAATTCCTTACGCCAAGTCTCGCTAGGATGCCCGACCCCTCACTTCTTGCTGATTGTGACCAAGCTGTTGACCGTTTAGTACGTGCTTTGACTAATCATGAGAGAATCTGCATCTATGGTGATTATGATGTGGATGGCATTAGTGGGACGGCGCTCCTCGTTGAGGGGCTAAGCACCATGGGGTTTACGGTAACGTATCATATACCGCATCGTGTCGATGATGGCTATGGTCTCAACAGGGATGCCCTGTCGGGTATTGCAAAGGAAGGGCACTCCTTGGCTGTGACGGTTGACTGTGGTGTTACAAGCTGTGATGAAATTAATCATGCTTCTGCCATAGGACTCGATGTCATTATAACAGACCATCACCAACCGAAAGAGCAGCTTCCTGCCGCCGTTGCCGTAGTGGACCCCCATCGTACTGACTGTGTCTTTCCAGAAAAAACTCTGTCCGGCGTCGGGGTAGCTTTTATGTTACTCGTGGCCGTACGTCGACGACTGAGGGAAATAAACCATCCTTTCTTTAGTGATTATGATCTTAGGGCACTTCTTGACTTAGTAGCTCTTGGTACCATTGCTGATCTTGTGCCGATGGTTGGTTTAAATCGCTCCCTTGTTTATGTCGGCTTACAGTTAATGCACCGTACACCGCGTCCCGGTATTAAAGCACTGTGTGACGTTGCACGTGTTAATGAACGGGTAACAGCCGGTATTATTGGTTACCAGATCGCTCCTCGTTTAAATGCAAGCGGCCGTTTGGAAAGTGCCGTTCCAGGTGTGGAGCTCCTTCTTAGCCGTGATTTAAGAACCTGTAAATCTTTTGCAGAACAACTTGATCGGTATAACCTCGAGCGCCGCAGCCTTGAGCGTCATATTTTTCATGAAGCAAAGCAGATGGTTGCTGATGCCCCCCCCCCTGGGATTGTTCTGAGTGCGTCTCATTGGCATCAAGGAGTAGTGGGGATTGTTGCCTCACGTATGGTTGAGCGTTTTTTTCGCCCGACC
This sequence comes from uncultured Geobacteraceae bacterium, assembly GCA_964456065.1. Taxonomy (GTDB): domain Bacteria; phylum Desulfobacterota; class Desulfuromonadia; order Geobacterales; family Pseudopelobacteraceae; genus Trichlorobacter. The sequence continues at coordinate 78,856 of CAYVYW010000003.1, read as the reverse complement.
GTCCTCTTAGCTGAATTACCCGATGGCTCGGTAAAGGGGTCAGGGCGGGGGATACCTGGTGTTGATCTTCTAGCGGCTTTAGATCAGTGTTCGCACCTTTTAATTCGTTATGGCGGCCATAGAGTCGCAGCCGGCTTAACACTTCACAAAAAAAATCTTCCTGCTTTCAAAGAGCAATTTATTGCTGCTATAGCTCTCCAGCTCGATGGATATACTCCGCAGCCCATTATTGCCGTTGATGCTGAAATTACGCATGATTCGCTCTCAGCCTCCCTTCTTGATGACCTTGATGGTCTTGCACCCTACGGGCAGAGCAACCCTTTGCCTATACTCATGCTAAAGCACGTCACGCTACGGAATATCAGAGAATTTGGCGAGGGGCATTTGGCTGCTTCTTTTGTTGCTCCTGACGGTACTAGGGTAGCGGTTGTCGGGTGGGGCATGGCAGAACGTCTCGTGCCGCAGTATGTCGATCTGGTTGGCACTATTTCACGGGATCGTTACCGTGGAGAACGTGAGCTACGCTTTGAAATAAAGGATTTTCGGATGTCTGGGCGGGATAACGTTCATGCAGCGCTCTGACCGTTTCTCACTCGCAACCCGTATTATTGTTCTCGGTTTCATCGCCAATACGGTTTTGATGATTTCGAAACTGCTTGTCGGTTACTACGCCCATTCCGATGCAGTCTTTGCAGATGGTCTCGAATCTGCCTGTGATTTTTTTGCTCTTTCCAGCAGTATGGTGGCCTTGCGGTTTGGAAAAGAACCGCTTGATGAGCAACATCCCTATGGACATGGCCGCGCAGAATCTATTGCAGCTCTCTTTATTGGTCTGTTAATCGTTATAACCGGCCTGATGATTGTGGTTTCTGGTGCTAACCATGTTCTCGCTCCGCCAGCTGAGCGTCCGCTTCCCATAGCCTTGGTTATTACTGCCATGACCATTATTGCTAAATGGTATTTATATCGTACAACGGAGCACGCATCCAAGAGACTTGACAGCCCAGCGGTTCGCGCTGTTGCTGATGATCACAAAAAGGATGCCCTTACTTCCTTAGCCACGTTTGGTGGTGTCCTTGGTGCATTACTGGGGTGGTCAGTCCTCGATCCACTTGCAGCTGCAATAACAGGTGTTCTCATTGTCATCATGGGTGGTCGAACCATCAAAGATGCCGTTCATGATCTGCTTGATGGCTCGGTTGACCGTGCCCTTATCGATGCTATAGCACAGGCTACATCTTTAATACCCGGTGTATTGGTCGTTCGCGATATTCGTGGCCGACGCTCAGGGCAGTTTGTGCTGATTGACCTTAAAATTGATATGGCTGCTGATATGACAGTGCGTCAAGCCCATGATGTGATGACTGAGGTAAGACATCAACTATTCGAGCGTTTTACGACCCTTGGGGATGTTATGATTCATGTTAATCCCCATGATGATGAACATATAGATTTCACCCGTCTATAATGCAGATACTGACATCTTCCATAGACGGCTGTGCTCAAGAACTTGTTGCACGTCTTGCGACGGCACCGATAATGCTCGTTTCAGCCCCACCAGGCTCTGGAAAGACGACCCGCCTACCATTAGCCATACTCGATACCATTGGATTTTCACCCGGTAGTGTAATCATGTTAGAGCCACGAAGACTTGCTGCATTGGCTGCTGCAAGCTATATGGCGCGTCTGCGTAATGAAAACGTTGGTGGTACAATCGGGTATGCTGTTCGTTTTAAAAGTGCTGTCTCAAAGAAAACAGCCTTGCTGGTAATGACGGAAGGGGTCCTTCTCCGTCGAATTCAACAGGACCCAATGTTAGATGGTGTTAGGGTTGTTGTTTTTGATGAGTTTCACGAGCGTTCTTTGGAGAGCGATGTTTGTCTTGCACTCTGCCGCGAAATTCAGTCTTTTTTACGACCTGATTTGCGTATTGTTGTTATGTCGGCCACATTGGATAACTGTGGCCTTGATTCATTTTGCCCCGATGCTCCACGTATCGTCTGTCAAACGAGACCGTATCCCATTACCGTAACATACCGGCCTGTCGTACAAAGACACCAACCACTGTCCGCCGCCATGGCCAGCGTGATTCAGGAGGCTCTTCGTGAGACCACGGGAGATATTCTGGTTTTCTTGCCTGGAATGGGTGAAATACGAGCAGTCGAGCGCCTCCTTGCTCCCCCCCAGGGAGTGGTTCTGTACAGGTTACACGGCAGTTTGGCGTTAGAACAGCAGCAGATGGTTATGGCGCCTTCTGGTGCACGCAAGGTTATCCTTTCATCGGCAATTGCAGAGTCAAGTCTGACGATTGACTCAGTACGGGTAGTTATTGATAGTGGGTTTGCCAGAACATCACGGCTTGATGCAGGAACCGGCCTCGAGAGGCTCGTAACTGTGCGCCTCTCACGTGCCTCTGCTATACAGCGAGCAGGTAGGGCCGGTAGGACGGCGCCGGGTATCTGCTATCGTTTGTATAGTGAACATACCTTCCAAGGCCTCACGCCACAAAATAGCCCTGCAATTTTGAGAGGTGATTTGTCTCGCCTTGTGCTTGAACTCGCTGCCTGGGGAGGGGACACAGCTGTGTCAAAACTGGTATGGATTGATACACCACCAGATTACCACCTCAAAGCGGCACGGTCCCTTTTGATTAAGCTTGGCGCAATAACTGAGCAGGGGATATGTACCGACATTGGTAAGCGAATGCTTGCTATACCACTGCACCCACGCTTATCACGCGTTCTTCTCGCCGCTGAGTCATTACAAATGGTACCACTAGCCAGTGAGGTCCTCGCTGGGATTGGATTAACACAAGGATCGGACCGTACTACCATAGCACGGCAACTTTGTCGCTGTATGGGGGTTACATGGTGTGGGTCTTTATATGATGTCACGGCCTCTGATTTGCCAGTTCATTGTTTGCTAATGGGATGGCCCGACCGAGTTGCAAAGCGCCGTCGTGATGGTTCTGAGAATTGCTATCTCTTAATGCAAGGTTCAGAGGCCCGAATGCGCAGTCATGAAGGGACACCTGCTAGCGAATACATATTAGCTCTGGATGTCCAGGGGGCGGCACGAGGGTCTGCAATTATTTCTATGGCCGTTGCGCTTGATGAAAGTGAAATACGAGCATCGTTGGGAGATACCATCATCACAACAACCAACGTTTCCTGGGATAGTCGTTATGAGCGTATTACTGCAATACAGGAGGAGCGTCTAGGGGCGCTAGTCCTTTCCGATCGTACGGTGCGCGTGCCCCAAGAGGCATGTGTACGTCTTTGGCGAGAGAGAATAGCTGCTAGTGAAGGGAAATGCCTTCCATGGTCAAATCGTGCGCTGCAGCTTGAGGCTCGTGTGCGTGTCCTTAAAAATCACCAACAACTTTCAGCAACACTACCGGCCATAGACACGGCATTTTTGCTGGAGGATTGTTGGCCCATGCTAGCGAGCGTACTTGCTTCATGCACCAGTACTGAAAAAGCCGCAGCGATAGATCTCTATGGTATACTTCGTCAACAGATTGGGTATGCTTCCATGATAGTCCTTGATCGTGAGGTTCCAGAACAGATAGTCGTCCCTTCGGGACGCATGCTCTCGATTAACTATCATGGTGCTGACCAGCCCTTTATTGCTGTTAAGCTGCAAGAGCTTTTCGGTTGTCGTCGTTTACCCCGTTTGGCGCAGGGGTTGGTAGCCATACAAATCCAGATGCTGTCACCAGCAGGGCGAGTAATTGGTATTACCTCCGATTTGGCTGTATTTTGGCATGAAGGGTATCCTCTTGTTCGTAAAGATTTACGAGGGCGCTACCCGAAGCATCCTTGGCCTGAGGACCCACTCACCGCAGTCGCCACATCAAAAACAACCAAAGCGCTGTCTCGAAAGGAATAATAGCGGTATGTGTCTTGATCCACGCCGTAATTTTTTAATACAAGCAGGAGAGGCGGGGCGTGGTCCCGTTGTTTACTGGATGAGTAGAGAACAACGCTTTCATGACAACTGGGGCCTTCTCGTTGCACAAGATCGTGCCATGGTCCGGGGCGTACCGCTTGTGATTGCCTTTACGTTGGTGGATAGCTTCTCTGGAGCGACCTTACGGCAGTATCATATGATGCTAGAGGGGGTGGAACATGTAGCGCAAGCAGCTCGTGAGTATGGGGTTGGTTTTGTTGTGCTTCAGGGAAATCCCGCTTCAGAACTGGGGCAGTTCCTTGCCAATACTGATGCAGCAGAGCTGATTTGTGACTTTGATCCATTACGTATTAAACGTCAGTGGCTACATGACCTCTGCCAACAGTGTCAACTCCCGATTACGGAGGTTGATGGTCATAATATTGTGCCTTGTCGCATTGTTTCGCCAAAGCGTGAGTATGGAGCCTATACCTTACGTCCCAAGCTCCGGCGTCTGCTTGATGAATTCCTGACTGACTTTCCTGCTATGAAACAGCATCCGTATCGATGGTCAAACGATCAAGTGCTATTTAACGGCCAAGAACAGCTTCGTTTGCTATCGCTTGACAGAAGTGTGTCACCGGTTTCTGGTGTAGAGGGTGGTGAAGATGCAGCACAGTATGCACTTGAGAACTTTCTCGATGCAAGACTTGAACGGTATGATGCTAACCGCAATAACCCGCTCCTTGACGGCCAGTCAGGTCTTTCACCCTGGTTACATTTTGGCCAATTGTCCCCCCAGCGCGTTGCCCTGCAGGTTCGCTCGCTGGTACAACATTATCCAGCATCAGTTGATGCATTTCTCGAGGAGTTGGTGGTACGCCGGGAACTTTCCGACAATTTCTGTCATCACTGCCACCGGTATGATACTATAGATGCAGCGCCAGACTGGTCTCGTACTACAATTGAAGCGCATCGCCATGATCCAAGATTTCCGTGCTATGATCGTCAGACCTTTGAGTCTTTTCAAACAGCTGACCGTCTTTGGAATGCCGCTCAAAGACAATTAGTGGAATCTGGGCGGATGCACGGCTATCTCCGTATGTACTGGGCAAAGAAAATACTGGAGTGGAGTCCCACACCGGAAAATGCAATTGAGATAGCAGTTTACCTTAATGACCGTTATGCACTTGATGGTCGTGATCCCAACGGCTATGCAGGTATTGCTTGGTCTTTGCTCGGTGTCCATGACCGTGCTTGGGGGAGGCGTCCTGTTTTTGGGACAATTCGATTTATGAGCTTTGATGGTTGTCGACGCAAATTTGATGTTGCGGCGTTCTGCGCCCGTTGGGGAGTATAAATTATGCAGCTTCCGCTATTACAGGACCTCGTATTGCTCTTTGGCTTAGCCTTAGTAACGGTTACCCTCTTTCGCTACCTCAAGGTACCAAGTATTATAGGATTCTTGTTTACCGGTATTTTGGCTGGGCCCTATGCACTTGGACTAATTACTGATACGCATCAGGTTGAACAGCTTGCTGAAATCGGTGTAGTACTTTTGCTTTTCACCATTGGTATTGAATTTTCTTTAAAAGAACTCTTACGCATCCGGCATCTGGTCCTCTGGGGTGGTGGAATTCAAGTTGGAGCAACCATTATTGTTACCGCATTGATTGCGCTGGTGTCTTCTTTTGCCTGGCAACAGTCGGTTTTCTTTGGGTTTCTCGTTGCTCTATCCAGTACTGCTATTTTGATGAAGCTCCTCATCGATTCAGGGCAGATGGATACTCCCCATGGTAAAATCAGTTTAGGAATTTTAATTTTTCAAGACCTTTGTGTTGTGCCTCTCATGCTTTTCACGCCGTTTCTCGGTGGAGTTGGTGACGGCTTATTGGGAATTGCTCTGGTCAGTGGCAAGGCTCTGGTCGTTGTCTTGGTTGCTCACTTCAGTGCCCGCTTTGCAGTACCGTGGCTCTTTACCCAGGTTGTACGTTCGAGAAGCCGTGAGCTCTTTATTTTAACTATTATTTTCGTTGGTTTCGGAACGGCCTTTGTAACTGCTCAGGTTGGACTCTCCTTGGCTCTGGGTGCCTTTATTGCTGGTTTGGCAATCTCCGAGTCTGAGTACAGTCATCAGGTTATGGGAGATATCATACCGTTTAGAGATGCTTTCATCAGTCTCTTTTTTATTTCCGTCGGTATGTTGTTAAACCCCCATGTGTTCATCGATACGCCAGTACTGGTCTTTTTGATTGTTTGCGGAATTATTGTGGTCAAGGCTCTCCTTGCAGCATGTGCGGCCATGATGCTGAGATTTCCCGTCCGACCAGCTATTATGAGTGGCTTGATGCTTGCCCAAGTGGGTGAGTTTGCCTTTGTGCTTTCCCATGCTGGTCTAAAAGTTCACTTGTTAAGTGATGTGCAGTATCAGATCTTCCTTGCTGCCTCCGTTGTTACCATGGCGCTCACTCCACTTATGATAGCCATAAGTCCGACTGTGGCAGGCTATCTCGCAGGATTTCTGCCAGACATCCTTGACAGGGGGACGAGAGCGACAGGCATGGCGCGTGATCGATTTACCCTGCATGATCATGTAGTGATTGTCGGTTTTGGGATAAATGGGAAGAATTTAGCAAAAGTTTTGAACAGTTATGGAATTGACTACATCGCTATTGAAACAAATCACATTACGGTCAAGAAGGAGCGGAAACTTGGTACTAAAATTATTTTTGGTGATGCCTCTAAGCAAGAAATTCTGAACCATGCCCATGTTATGGCTGCCCGGATGCTTGTCGTTGCTATCTCCGATGCGGCGGCAACGAGGCGTGTTGTAGCACAGGCCCGTCAAATGAAGCCGATGCTGCATATACTCGTCAGAACACGCTACATTTCAGAGATGGAGCCACTTTATCAGCTTGGCGTTAATGATGTAATTCCTGAGGAATTTGAAACTTCAGTTGAGATATTCGCACGCGTATTGCGAAACTATCTGGTCCCTAATGATCAGATAGAATCATCCATAGCAGAAGTAAGGAGTGACTCCTACAGCATGTTTAGGAGTTTTAGTAAACGTCACAGTCATGCCACAGGTCTTGCTGGATACCTTGCAGGTCTCGAACTGGCAACCTTTCGTATTATGTCAGGAGCACCGCTTGCAGGTACATTGTTGGGAGATGGTACTATTCGTGCTCACAGTAATGCAACGGTATTAATGATTAAGCGTGGTGAAGAACGCATTACGAATCCCGGGCCTGATACACAGCTTATGGAAGATGATATTATTCTTGTTATGGGAGAAACCAAAGATATTACCGCGGTAACACCACTTTTTAACGGTGTATGAAAAACGTTTTGTGGGAGAAAGAATGAAGAGATTACTCTTGGTTGTAATGGCATGTCTGCTGTGCGTTGCGGTGGTATTACTTGTCGGCTGTCAGAAGAAATCCGGCTCTGAAAAAATGACGGGTGATCGTGTTGAGGTTATGACAACTCTTTTTCCCGTTTACGACTTCGTACGTATCGTGGGTGGTGATCGTGTTGCTCCTGTGTTGTTATTACCACCGGGGGTTGAACCACATTCATTTGAACCGCGCCCCGATGACATGAAGCGTATAGCGCATGCAAAACTATTTGTCTATACTCACAAGGAAATGGAGCCGTGGGCAGTACGGCTATTCCAAGGGATGACTCAGCCTCCTGCAGTCCTTGAAGCCGGTGCTCAGGTGCCACTATTACCTGTTACGCATCATAATCATGGAGGAGACCATCACCATGGTCATAAACATGAACACCATAGTAAGGCACGTAGTTTTGACCCCCATATCTGGCTTGACCCCCATAACGCGGTTATCATGGTCCAGGCTATTAGAGACGAACTTATCCGTCTAGATGCCCCCCACGCCCAAGAGTACCGTAAGCGTGCCGAAGCCTATATAGCTCAGTTGGTAGCACTTGACCAAGATTTTAAAATGGCATTAGAACCCTTAACCAACAGGACAATCATCCATGGTGGACATTATGCTTTTGGGTATTTGGCAAAACGGTACAATCTGGATTATCATGCCGCAGTTTCGGTCCATGCCAATGCTGAGCCAAGCTCAGCTGATTTAGCGGCTTTAATCAGGGGAATACGTTCAAAAAAAATCAAGGCAATCTTTAGTGAAGAACTTGTTTCTCCAAGGATTAGTGAAACTCTTGCGAAGGAAACTGGAGCAAAGGTCTACCAGTTAAAAAATGGTCATAATATTACCAAAGCTGATATGGATAAAGGTGTCGGGTATATTGATATTATGCGCTATAACCTTAAAACATTACGTGAGGGATTGTCACGATAAGACAGTAAAAAGGAGGTCCTATGATGGGCCTCCTTTTTAAATATAAAGCGGGCAGGTAATGTTTTATGTGTCGGAAGCGCAGTTTTTACAGATGCCACTCATAACAATGGTGGTTGCGTTGACGGTTCCCCAGCCTTGAGCAGGAGGGGGAAGTGATACATCGTCAATAGCAGGCCAATTGAAGTCAACAACGCTTTTACACCGTGTGCATATTAAGTGGTGGTGCGGTAGATACATTGCTTCAAAGCGTGCCTGGCTCTCGGAAGTCATGACACGACAGACAAGCCCATACTCCTCAAAAGTTGTTAGTGTGCGATAAACAGTATCGAGGGAAATCATCGGCAAGATAGTAAGCAGTCGCTTGTGCAGGATTTCTGCAGAAGGGTGGTCAGGCATCAAAAGTAACTGACGATAGATTTCAGTGCGTTGATGCGTAATCTTTAAGCCAGCCTTCTTGCAGGCAGCTTGAAAACGCTCCATCATTGCATCAATATGATATTTAAGATCTTTTTTGTCCATAATTAAAACCTATTGAATTTATATGTTTCTACTCTACGGAAACAAGTTTTTTTCGTCAACTAAAAAATAATCTATCTGATTGGCATGCGTCTGAAGACCGCCGTGATATCTACTTAGAGAGGTCATGATCAGAAGTTAATATTGACTGTTTATCTGAAGTGGCTATGATAAAGCGCATGACGTCTAGATGGATGAAAGGGGTTTCCCATGTTTATGCAGTTTTTTAAAGCGGTGTATACACTGGTTGTTTCTTTTTGGTTTGGTGGAATGGCCCTTTTTACTTTTGTGATTACACCAATTTTCTTCAAGGTTTTTAATCGTGACCTGGCAGGTGAAATTGTTGGGTCTGTTTTTCCAATGTATTTTAAGGTCGGTCTAGCTTGTGGTATTATTGCTTTAATATGTATGCTGATTATGCGTCACAGACGCTGGGTGGTTTCTTCTGCATTGATTGCTGTTATGCTCGTGGTGACCGCTTATCAAGCTTTTGTGCTTGAACCAAAAGCTGTTGCCATTAAAAAAGAGATTCCTTCATTTGTAACGACACCAGCTCATACTCCTGCCCGTGTAGCTTTTAAAAAAGTTCACAAGCAGTCTGCCATAGGTAATGTAGGCGTTATTGGTGGTGGGGCTCTACTGTTATTACTCCTGTAATATTGAATCATAAGCTCTAAACAGACATGCCCGCGTTATGCATAACGCGGGCATGTCTGTTTGCTAAGCATGAGCTTCTAGTTGTATAAGAGATTCGGCAACCATAGGCTGATTTGTGGTATGTAAGTGATCACAATCAGATACACAAGCATAACGAGTATCCATGGCAAGCAAGCTTTTGTTGTTTCTGTTAATCCAAGTCGTGATATACCACTGGCTACATAGAGGTTTAAGCCGACGGGTGGTGTTATCATACCGATTTCCATGTTGACGGTCATGAGTACACCTAGATGGATAGGGTCAATACCCAACTCCATTGCCATAGGGAAAATCAAGGGGGCTGTTATCAAAAGTATTGATGATGGCTCCATGAAGTTACCGGCGACCAACAACAGAATGTTAACAAAAATCAAGAAGGTTACTTTACTCAATCCGAGGTCAACCATCCAGGCGGTCAAGTTTTGTGGAACCTGCTCAGAGGTCAAGAGGAAGGAGAAAAGCACTGCATTGGTAATGATGTACAATAGCATGGCAGACATACTGGCTGAAGAGAGCAGTACTTTGGGTAGATCTTTCATGCCAAGGTCTTTATAGATGAAAACAGAAACGACAAAGGCATAAACAGCACTCATGGCAGCTGCTTCAGTCGGGGTGAAGAGACCTGAATAGATGCCGCCGATTACTACAACAATCAGGAATAATCCCCAGACACTCTCACGGAAGGTTTTTGCTATAGTAGCTAATGATGCTCGAGGTTGACTTGGATAATTACGCTTTTTTGCGACCATCCAGGTAACGGTCATCAAGGTTGCTGCCAAAAGAATGCCCGGTATAATACCAGCTACAAACAACTGCCCAATAGAAGCGTTGGTTGAAACTGCATAAATAACCATGACAATGGATGGTGGAATCAGAATACCGAGACCACCTGCTGTACCGATAACACCAACGCCGAAACGCATCGGATAACCTTGCTTGACCATGGCAGGTAGTAAGATAGAGCCGATTGCGACAACGGTTGCTGGGCTTGAGCCGGAAACCGCAGCAAAAAGAGCACACGCCACAACACCGCCGAGGGCGAGACCACCTTTGAAGTGGCCGACGAGTGCCGTTGCAAAGTTTATCATCCGCTTTGCAACCCCACCGTGGGTAAGAAATGTCCCTGCAAGAATGAAGAATGGGATAGCCATAATCTCAAACTTCTCTATGCCGGTGAAAAGTTTCATTGCAACTGCTTCTGTCGGTACATCAGAGAAAAAGAATAAAAACGCCAGAACCGTTAGACCAAGTGATATTGAAATAGGCATACCGGTCAGCATTAGCCCAGCCAAAAGAGCAAATATGATTCCAACATGACCTGCAGACGACATACCGAAAAGTATAAGTGCTATAATAGCAAGGGCGATGGCGGCTTTCTTTTTAGAGAAAACCTCGACAGTCACTGCGTCGGTACTCATGATTTACCCCCTTGCTTCAAGGTTTGATCAAACTTATGTTCCTCATACTCTTCAAGTGCTTCAGTAGCGTCTTCTTCCATGCCATCGACATGACCATGGTCATGATGTGGTAACTCACCAGTCCTCAAGAACCCCCAGCCAACTTGCAGAAAACGGAAACACATCAGGTAAGAGCCCATTGGTACTGCGGAATAAATAATCCATGTGGGCCACTCTAGATCTGGTGTGATGGGACCTTCAATGATGTCAGTTAAATCCATGCCTAATGCTTTGAAAGATGCGTAATGCAGGCCGTTCTCCCAGATAAAATGGAACCCGATAGTGCCGATAATGCCGGTGAAAAAAGCACCGCCTGCGATGCCGAGCAAAATACATTTGGTTGCCCAACTTTGGGGTAGACGGGTTACGAGCACGTCAACACCAACGTGGATACCTGTGCGAACACCGTAGGCAGCCCCAAACTTTGCCATCCAGACAAACATATAGATACAGAGTTCCTGAGCCCAGCTCATGTTGATAGATATCAACCAGTCTTGCAGGCCTGGAATGGGTAGGCCAGCAGAGTAGCGGTGCAATACAGCAACGAAAATAATGATAGTTGCTGCACCTATCAGGAAGGTGATGATCCACTCTTCTAGGTGGTCAAGGACTTTCATCGTTTACTCCCGCATACAGTCGTTAGAACGCCGCCGTGGAATACACGGCGGCGTTGGTGAGGTTTGTGTTACAAAAAATTACTTCTGATAACCGGTGACCTTATAGACTTCGTCAATGATTTCAGCACCGATACGGCCTTTATTGTCCTGATGTGCTTTGTTCATCGCAGCTTTCCATGCTGCGCGCTCTTGCGGAGTCAAGGTGATGATTTGTGAGCGGCCAGACTTTTTAACCGCAGCCAATGCCTGGTCGTTATCTTTTTTAGCGACGTTGTTAGCGAAGGTCGTGGCATCTTTCATTGCGCTCTCGAGGGCAGTGCGGACATCAGCTGGCAGCCCCTGCCAGAACTTTTTGTTTACGAGAACCGCATAACCAAGGTAGCCATGGTTAGAAACGGTTACGTATTTTTGAACTTCATGCATTTTCTGGGTGTACAGGTTTGATGGTGGGTTTTCGGTACCATCAACAACACCAGTTTGCAGAGCTTGATAGACCTCAGAGAATGCCATGACTTGTGGGATGGCTCCAACAGAGCGCATCTGTGAGTCAAGAACCTTTGAGGACTGAATACGCATCTTAAGGCCTTTCATGTCGGCAGGGCTCTTGAGAGGCTTGTTGGCACTCATGACCTTAAAGCCGTTATCCCAATAGGACAAGCCAATGATACCCTTCGCGTCAAGTTTCTTGAGTAGTTTTTGGCCGACAGGGCCTTGTGTTACTTTGTGAAGTTCTTTGTAGTCATCGAAAATGAAGGGGAGGTCGAACACTTCAAACTCTTTAACACCAAGCGGAGCAAATTTAGCAAGGGAGGGAGCCAGCATCTGGACTGAACCCATCTGCAGCGCTTCCATCTCTTCTTTGTCCTTGTAAAGCTGACTGTTCGGATAGACTTCAACTTTAACTTTACCCTTAGTGCGCTCTTCTGCCAGTTTCTTAAAGTAGTTGGCAGCTTCCCCCTTTGGGGTGTTGGTTGCTACAACATGGCTGAACTTAATGATGATTGGTGCGGCTTGAGCGCTGATTGGCAACGCGAGAGCCAGAGTAACTACTGCAGCAAGAACCTTCTTGTACATGCACGTTTCCTCCTTGTGGTTGGTCGTCATGAAGACGTTTGTGGATACTATAGGTTATTGCTAAATAAAGCAAACGTTGTGCCAGTGTTTATTTTTGTTTAACGCTTGCTATCTCATCAAAATTACGCTGCTTCACGAGTTCCTGTCGTTGTATGTTCCCATATAGCGCTTTTGGTGGCGGAAATCCGCCAATGCTGCTGGCGGTTTTTAGCCACTTGCGCTATGAGCATGACGGTTCGAAACCTCAGAAAAAAACCAAGCCAGCAGCAATAGAGATGCTATGAGCAGGACAATACCGTTCCAGGCGTAATGTTGCCAGAAATAGCCGCCCACATACCCGAAAACACTCGAGCCAAGATAATAACTGAATAAGTAGAGTGAGGTCGCCTGTGCTCGATGTATTGATGCCCGTTGGCTTACGCGTCCCGATGTTATGCTATGGGAACCGAAAAATCCGCAGGTGAAAAGGGCGATGCCTATGATACAGAAAATAAGGTTATTCGGTATGGTGAGTAATAACCCTGCGGCCATAGCGCACAACGTTGCACGGAGTGTTCTGTTTGGTCCAAAACGTTTTGAAAGGCGTCCAATGTTGGCAGATGTCAGAGAACCAAAAAAATAAACAAGAAAAATAAAGCTGGTCGCCGATTGAGTCATGGAGAAAGGTGGGGCAAGTAAACGGAAACCGATGTAGTTGTACATGCATATAAACCCTCCCATAAACAGGAAGGCAAGCGAGAAGAGCGGTAGCATTTCTCGGCTGGCAATATGATACAAGAGTGCAGGTATGAAAGAACGTGCATGAAAGCGTTGCTTTACAAAACGCTTTGATGCTGGAAGCGCACGAGCAATGTAAAACGTACATCCAAGGCTTATAATTCCTATAACTGCCATTGCCGAACGCCATGTCATATAGTCTGTTAAGAGTGAACTGATGATACGACCGGACATGCCACCAACAGCATTGCCGCTAATATAAAGTCCCATGGCAGATGCGATGGATCCACTGTCAAGCTCTTCCCCGAGATACGCCATGGCAACCGAGGGGACACCAGCCAGAACAGCACCCTGCAGAAAACGAATGGCGATTAAGGAGCTGAAGTTGGCACTGAGTGCTGTTGCAAGTGCAAGCAGCCCAGTAAAAATAAGGGATGCTACCATGAGGGGTTTACGTCCGATACTATCGGAGGTTATGCCGGAGAAAAGTAAGCCGATAGCAAGTGTCGCCGTACTGATAGACAGGGGGAGGCTACCAACGGCCGGGTTAACGGAAAATTCCGTCGAAAAAGCGGGTAAAAGGGGCTGGACATCGTAGAGGGTCATGAAGGTTATAAAACCAGCAAAGAAGAGGGCTACGTTGATTTTAGTGTATGATGTACTCCCGATGGAAATCGGTGGTGGTAGTGTCGGTGTCGTTTCATAGATTTCCCTCATGCGTTGAAACCGTATTTATCCATTTTATAGCGCAGCGTACCACGGGGAATCTTGAGGTTTAAGGCAGCTTTAACGACATTGTAATGCGTTTTTTCCAAGGCAGCGAGAATTATCTGTTTTTCGAATTCAGCAACGGCCACCTCGAGTCCGAGTGTACAATTGATGTGTTGGCAGGGCTCTGGATACGCAAAGGCGTTGGTTGGGTGGAGTTCAAAGGGAAGGTCGTTTGCATCAAGAACGGCACCATGGACCATAATACAAACCCGCTCAATGACGTTCCGTAGTTCACGCACATTACCTGGCCAGTGGTAAGCGAGCAGATGTTTTTCCGCTTCGGGGGTAAGTTGCAGTGGGGCTTTACCATGCAGCTGTGAAAACTGAAGAAGGAAATGTTTCGTTAGAAGCGAGATGTCATCACCGCGCTCTCGGAGAGATGGTAGATGAATGGGCACGACATGGAGGCGGTAGAAGAGGTCTTCTCTGAAGGTGCCAAGTTCAATTCGCTGCCGTAAATCGCGATTCGTTGCTGCTATAACACGAATGTTAATGGGAATATCTTTGTTACCACCCACACGTCTTACGGATCGTTCCTGGAGTACCCGTAAGAGTTTAGCCTGTAATGAAGCATACATGTCACCAATCTCATCAAGAAAAATGGTGCCATAATCTGCTTGTTCAAACAAACCTATCTTACGGGATCCTGCACCAGTAAAAGCACCCTTTTCATGACCAAAAAGCTCGCTTTCGATGAGCTCAGCAGGAATTGATGCGCAATTAACGGCTACGAAAGGTTTGTCGCGACGGTCTGAAAGGGCATGGATTACACGGGCAACCAACTCTTTACCAGTCCCAGACTCTCCCGTTATCAAAACTGTTGATGTTGGAATTTTAGCAACATCTTGAATCTGTGAGTGTACGATCCGCATCGGGGCTGATTCACCGATTAAGGGCTCAGTATGTCCAAGTGAACCCGATAGTCTTAGTGTTCGGACTTCTCGTTTCAGCTCTTGTGTTTGCAGTGCTAGTTTTACAATGACGCGTAGGGCGTCGGCTTTAAATGGTTTCTTCATATAGTCGAAGGCGCCGAGCTTGAGCGAGTCGACCGCACTCTCGACTGAACCATAACCAGTGATTATAATAACAAGGAGATCCGGTTGAATTTCTTTAAGGTTTTCTAGAACCTGTAGGCCATTTTCAATGCCGAGATTCAAGTCTAAAAGTGCCAGATCCACCATTTCTCCAGTGAGAAGCTGCTGTGCTTCTGCTCCATTGGAAGCTGACAGAACATTATAGCCGTCTTCAGCCAAGATGCGCTGTACGTTCTCTCTGATGAAGGCTTCATCATCTATGATTAATATTGTTTCCTGTGCCATGGTTAATCCCTGCAATGAGAAGTTCTTTTTTGATGCAACAATCAAGCCTGATTCAATGCTTCCTGCTTGCATCGAGGCAGCGTGATGGTGAAGACGGTCCCGACGCCTTTTGAGGAGGAAACAGTAATGGTGCCGTGATGCTCTTCAAGTATCTGACGGGTTATGGAAAGTCCAAGGCCGGTGCCTGCCCCTTTGCGTGTAAAGAATGGTTCAAAGAGTAAAGGCATATCTTCTGGGTCAATGCCGGGTCCCGTGTCTTTAATTGTTATGAACGCTTCTTGTGTGCTCTGGGAGGCTGTTACGGTCACAGCACCACCTATTTCAACAGCCTCTAGTGCATTCTTGATTAAATTTAAGAGTGCTTGACGTATTTTGTCCATATCAAGGGCACAGTAAATGGCCTGGTGTGGTACATCCACCTGTAAGTGTGTTCCTTGCCGCTCGCTGCTTTTTTGCATAAGGAGGCAGACATCCCGTATCGGATCAAGCACGTTTTCACAGCTAAAGCTTGAGCGTTGTGGGGTTGCGAAGGTCAGAAGTGCACTCAGGAGTCTTTCTATGCGCTCTATCTCTGCTAACGCTTTTGATAGCATATTCCTGTCTTGGTCATCCAGAGGAGCACGGTCATGGAGGTCATCCAAGAGTAGTGAAATACCGGTCAATGGGTTGCGTATTTCATGAGAAATACCGGCCGCAAGCTTGCCAAGAGATGCTAAACGCTCAAGGCGGACGGTCTCATCCCTGAGGTTTTCTCTAACTGTCTCGTCCCGCAGGGTCACGGTAAGACCAAGATTTGTTTCATCGCCAATGGGGAAAATACCCGCATCAAAATGACGTATGATGCCATCAAGCTCTATGCGTAATGGTTCTCTGCCATAGGCCCCGTCGTTGCTCGTGTACGCTTTTGTAATTCTATCCATTAGAGGAGAGAAGGTACGAAAGATAGTGCTATAGTGCTCTTTGATTTTGCAGGTTGCACCTAAAAACTTTAGAGCGGTTGTATTAAAGGAGGTAAGTTTTCCCTCCGTGTCAAACGTGGTGATAGCACTAGAGATACTTTCCAGAATGTTTTCTTTGAAGTTACGCTCATTGAGAATTAAAAGCCGTGATGCTTCGAGCTCTTCGAGGGTGCTTACTAAGCGTTCTTTCCGTTGTTCGAGTTCCTCCACCATATGGTTAAAGCTTTGCGCAAGTTCACTGATTTCATCATCCCCATAGACGGGTACCCGTGCTGTGGTTACTCCTTGTGCATGTTGGCGTGCAACGTCATTGAGCTTCAAAAGAGGGCGGCTGATACCACGGGCAAGTAGCCATGCAGCCATAGCCGCAAGCAGAGATGAGGCAATAATAATATAGGCACTCTTCGTAAGGAAGTTTGTGAGCTGGGTTGTAATCATGACACTACCAAGACGTGACTGCTCTTGGAATTGATTGACCTGATAGCCGATAGTGATGCCACCAAAAATGCCATGTCGTGCATAGGCACCATTGGTATACGCTATGGGGGCATAGGCCATCATCTTGCGGGAACCTCCAACATTTTTCAGCTCAGCCACGCCACTTTTCCCCTGCCTGACCATGTTGGCAACCAAGGGATAATTGGGGTGGATAAATCCTGCATGATCAAGATTGAATGGGATACGCCCCTTTTGAATGTCATCGGGAGGTGAATTTTGTGTATAGGGTGGTACGAGTTGCCCCTGTTTATCAACACCTCGAAGATCCCAGAATTTAGGGTGGGTAATAATCCAACCCTCGTCATCAAACATAAAGGCATAATTGCCTGTTCGATATGACGGGAAAAGGGTTTCCTGATTGGACCCTGGAATAATGTGTTGTGTGAACTCCATCAGGTGTTGGTGGTCTATGGAGAGGACTAGTGCACCATGGAATTGGCCGTCTTTGTACAGCGGCGTTCCCATACGAATAACACCGGTATATTCTTTCCCGCGGGCATGTTCTGGCTCCGCTGCACCAGCAAGCTGCTCATCTTTACTGATATGGAAGCCGGTTAGATGTGATACGTAGATTGAACCGGGCTTTTGCTGTCGGATTTCCTGAAAATATGTTTCGCTTTTAAACTCAGTTTGAGGCGACCTGCTGACATTGCGTAAATGTGTGCTGGGTAGCTGTTTGCCCAAGTGAATAACAAAGCGCTCTGTGCCATCGCGGTTAATAACGGCAAGCGTACGATAGACAGGAAGGTTGCGACGCTGACCCTCGAGGCTGACAGGATGTGTGACGGTTTTTTTCCAGACGGGGCGTGTGCGTGTTTCGTAGATTTGCTGAAGAACGCTCGGGTCATCAGTATGCTTACTGAGGAACATGAGGTCTTGTTCACACCCCCTTAAGAAATCACTGACATCAGATGCAATAAGACGTGCGCGCATTTCAAGGGTGTCAGCAGCATCACTTTCGGCTGTTTTCCCGATTTCTTGTGAGAGTTGCTTACTTACCAGTTGGAGCTCAGAGAACAGTACGCTAGAAGAGACGAGAAGAGGTACCAGCGCTATTCCGAGAGCGGCCAGAAGGAATTTGACAAATATGGTCAAGCGTAACACCATCACAATCCTTGCAGAGGGGTTGTCTTATCGTTATGCAGGTGATAATAACGTATTCGCTGTATGAATGACAGCAGTAATGGGATGGGAACGGAACGATGGGGTATCGAACCACACAGGCATGCATCAAAGATCTAGAGCGTCACGGGCAGTTGCGAACCGTAGATGTACCATTGTCATCTGAACTTGAGGTCGGGATGGTACAACGACGCGTCTATGCCGCTCAAGGGCCAGCGTTACTTTTTACACAGGTTGCGGGTTCTGCTTTTCCGCTGCTTGGAAATCTTTTCGGTACGTTAGATAGAACGCGTTTTATCTTCCGAGATACGCTGCAGACGATTGAAGCTTTAGTGCATGCTAAGATCGACCCCAAGGCTCTTTTTTCTGATCCTAAAGCATTTTTAAAGGTCCCCGGTGGTGCTTTTACCTTGTTACCTCGTTTTGTTGGGGTCAGTGAGGCTGCTGTTTGTGCAAACCGGGGAAACGTTTCATATCTTCCTCGGCTTGTTTCATGGCCAAAAGACGGCGGTGCCTTTATAACCTTACCACAGGTCTACTCCGAGGATCCTGATCGACCGGGCTTTCGTCATTCCAACCTTGGTATGTATCGTGTCCAGCTTGACGGGAATCAGTACCTGCCTGATAAACAGATAGGGCTTCATTATCAGATTCACCGGGGTATTGGGGTACACCATCAAGCGGCTGCACGCCGTGGTAGGCGACTACCGGTGGCCGTTTCCGTGGGGGGACCTCCTTCCCTTACGGTTGCTGCAGTTATGCCTTTGCCGGAAGGTATGCCTGAAATGGCTTTTGCTGGCCTGTTGGGTGGACATCGTATGGCTA
Organism: uncultured Geobacteraceae bacterium; assembly: GCA_964456065.1. Lineage (GTDB taxonomy): Bacteria > Desulfobacterota > Desulfuromonadia > Geobacterales > Pseudopelobacteraceae > Trichlorobacter. The sequence goes on along the minus strand of CAYVYW010000003.1, from coordinate 60,060 downwards.
TGCTTCGCCATCCTGATCATCCTATTTTACTTCCGGCCGAAGCCGATGTTTGTATTGTTGGTTCAGTGGATCCAGAGGCAGTTCTGCCGGAAGGCCCTTTTGGTGATCATCTCGGTTATTACAGCCTTACTCATCCTTTTCCTTACATAGATGTTGATGCTGTCTACTATCGACAGGATGCCGTTTGGCCCTTTACAACGGTTGGACGCCCCCCCCAGGAAGATACGTCCTTTGGCACGTTTATTCATGAATTGACGGGCGAGCTTATCCCAACAGTTTTACCGGGAGTCGTTGCTGTTCATGCTGTTGATGCAGCTGGTGTTCATCCTCTGTTACTGGCAATTGGTTCTGAACGCTATACCCCCTATGATGGTGTGCAACGCCCCATGGAAATATTAACACAGGCGAATGCTATTTTGGGGCAGGGACAGCTGTCATTAGCAAAATATCTGATGATTGTTGCCCATGAAGACAACCCTGAGCTTGATGTACATAGCATTGAGGATCTCATTATCCATCTTTTGCAAAGGATAGACTGGCAACGTGACCTACACTTTCAAACAGCTACCACCATGGATACCCTTGATTATTCCGGTAGTGGTTTTAATAGTGGGTCAAAGGTCGTTATGGCTGCTGCTGGTCCTGTGAGAAGAAAACTCTGCAAAGAGTTGCCAGCCGATGTCGCGGTAGCACCGGGATGGTCGCATCCTTGCCTCGCACTGCCTGGTATTCTCCTTTTGGAGCCAGATAAAAACCAGCATCCTACTATACAGGATCTTATTACATTTTACGAAACGGTCGCCCTTCCTGAGTCCCTACCGTTACTGGTTTTAGTTGATGACGCTCATTTTGCTGCACGGACAATTGACAACTGGCTTTGGGTAACCTTTACCCGCTCCAACCCAGCGCAAGACCTCTATGGCATTCATGCAGAAACCATAGGGAGGCATTGGGGCTGTCGGGGGACGCTGATTATCGATGCACGTGTAAAACCCCATCACGCTCCAGCTCTTGAAGAAGACCCTGAACTGGTGGCCAAGGTTGAGTCACTCGCCGCTCCTGGTGCTCCCTTGCATGGACTGTACTAGTGCAAAAACATAGTATCCAGCCAGCAATTATTCGTACGAATAAGCTTTCGTACTCCATCGGCCAGACGGTTATCCTTGATGATATTTCCTTGTCGGTACATGCAGGTGACTACATTGGCATCGTTGGTCCTAATGGTTCGGGGAAAAGTACGCTTATCAAAGCTTTTCTCGGCCTGATACCAACGCAAGACGGGATGGTATCACTTTTTGATACCCCCTTAGCTTCCTTTAGATGTTGGGAGCGCATTGGCTATCTGCCGCAAAACCTGACACGTATGAATCCTGCTTTTCCGGCGACCGTATTTGAAATTGTATCCTTAGGGCTCAACTCGGGTGCTTGCCGTCAAAAAACGTGTTCTACTCGTGAACGAACGCAGCATGTTTATGAACTGCTGGACCAGCTCGGTATTGCAGCGCTGAGTAAACGGTTGATAGGAGAACTTTCGGGAGGACAGCAACAGCGTGCTCTCTTGGCCAGAGCACTGGTGCATGATCCAGAGCTACTTATCCTTGATGAGCCGACGGCAGCGCTAGATCCAGAAATTAGGGAACGTTTTTACGATCTCTTGAAAAAGCTGCATCAAGAGCGGGGTACGACGATTCTCCTTGTTACCCATGATACCGGCACCATCGGTCGATATGCTGAAAAAATGCTTTATATCGATAAACGTCCTCACTTTTACGGTTCTTTCGATGATTTTTGCCATTCACCCGCCATGGCTGCTTTTTTTGGTGAGCATGCACAACATCTCATATGCCATAGGCATGGACCATGATACAGACGCTTTTTGAGTTCATAAGTTTTGGTTTTATTCAGCGCGCTCTACTGACGGGATGCCTCGTAGGTACTGCCTGTGCCGTTTTAGGGGTTTTTCTCGTTTTACGACGTCTTTCTCTCATAGGTGATGGTCTGGCCCATATAACGTTTGGTTCTGTTGCGTTGGCACTTTTTGGTGGGTTGTATGGCATGTCCATGGTGCTTGTTTCTCTTCCCGTCGTTGTTCTTGGCTCGTTGGGCGTATTGCGGCTCTCACAGACGGCACGCCTTGGTGGGGATGCGGCTATAGGGATTGTTTCTTCGGTTGGTGTTGCTTGCGGTGTTATTCTTTCTGTCTTAGGAACCGGGTATGGCGCAGACCTCTTTAGCTACCTCTTTGGCAGTATTTTGGCCATCAGTACCGGTGAGCTGTATGTTGCTCTTGTTTTGTGCCTGGTTGTAGTCCTGGTAATCTGGCGCCGGTACCATGATCTCGTCGCTTTAACGTTCAATGAGGATTTGGCAGCTACGAGTGGTGTTTCCATTCGTTTTTTAAATGGACTTTTAGCGGTTATGACGGCGTTTACGGTTGTTTTAGCCATGCGTCTCGTTGGCATTATGCTAATATCAGCGCTCCTTATTCTTCCTGCATCGGCAGCACTTCAAATAGCACGCAGCTTCAAAATGACCATTGTTATGGCAATTCTTTGCTCGCAACTGGCGGTTGTGGGGGGAATTGTTCTGTCGTATCTGCTCAATCTTCCTTCAGGTGCGACGATTATTTTGACGGCGTTCAGTATTTTTCTTTGTGCTTTGGCCTACCGAACGTTTATGAATTCTCGTTTGCGTGATTAGCCTTTTCCGCGAGCGAGTTTTTGGGAGGCAGGGTCTCTTCGTAACCAATACATACAAATCGGCCCGATTGCACCACCAAGTCCTACCGTCATAAAAGCAATTCCCCAGTTGGCAGGTACGCCTGGAACCAGTTCAAACCCATGAAAGCGATCTAGGGCCCAGCCAAAAACCGTTGGCGAGATCATGCCCATCGTATACCCAATCAGTGACTGTATGCCCATTGCTGCCCCAAGGTAGCCAGGTGAGACAAGTTCAGTTAAGGCCGTTGAGAAAACGGGTGATTCCGCAACGATAAGCCATCCATACACGATACCTACAGCAATCATAATCCATAAGGATGTAGCATTTAGCCAACCAAAAATCATTGAGCAGCTTACGGAGCCGATCATGACGAAGGTGATGGTTTTAGTACGGCCGATAGCATCTGAGATACTCCCGGTTATTGCTGTAGAAATGGTTCCGAGTCCGACAAGACCTGCTGCGATGGTTGCACCGAGGGCTGTCGCATGGCTGCTTGTATCACCCCACTGGATAAGTGAAGCCGCAAAAAATGGAGCAAGCCAACCGCGCATACCGTACATTTCCCACATATGGCTGGCGTAGCCGGCAATAACAAGCATAGCAGGTTTATTGGTTATTATTTCTTTGTGAACGGTTTGTTCTGGATGGCGTATGGCTCTTACAGGAGTATAGCCACGGAATACCATGAAAGATCCGATGGTTCCTATGAATACAGAAATGGAACAGACGGTCATGGCAGTGCGCCATGAACTGTGGCTAGCAACCATGCCGGTCACCAGAAGTGATAAGGAAGCTCCAAGAACCAAGGCACCGACATAAATACCAATAGCACGCCCGCGACGAGCACTTTCGAAACGTTCTGCCACGAGCTTTAGGCCCGGCATATAGGTTCCTCCCATACCAAGACCAGTGAGGCCACGCCATAAAACAGCACTGCTAAAATCATTCGCATAGAGAGCAAACATCAGGTTCATAACGCCTGACCATGCTGCTGCAGACAAAAAAATCCACTTTATATTGACGCGGTCGGAGAGGGTGCTAAAGAGAACGCCAGAAACAATATAGCCAAGTTGATAGACAGAAAAGACCATGCCGGCCTGAGTGTTGCTCATGTGCCACTCTTCGCGAAGCAGTGGCAAGACTGCTGAATAGTTGATGAACACGAGCATGATGAAAATCTGACAGAGACACAGGGTCATTAGCCAGATGGTGTCAGAATGTTTATTAGTCAAACAATTCAGCCTCATCAAACGACAGTCCAACAGCATCTTTAGGGGACAAAATTGCTTGTTTGTTGGTAATGGGCCAGCTGATGGCTAGCTGCGAATCATCCCAGCGTATCGTGCGTTCATATTCGGGGGCCCAGTAGTCAGTCGTTAAGTACGCTATTTCTGCTGTCTCGGATAAAACGCAAAACCCGTGGGCAAAACCTTCCGGTATCCACAGTTGTTGTTTGTTATCTGCTGAGAGATGCATGCCGAACCATGAACCAAAGGTGGTAGAAGAGGTGCGAAGATCCAGAGCAACATCATAAATCTCACCGGAAAGTACACGAACAAGCTTGCCTTGAGGCTGCTGAATCTGGTAATGAAGCCCTCTAACCACATACCGTGATGAACGGGAATGATTATGTTGTACAAAGTGACGTACAATGCCGGTTGATGCTTCAAAAACTCGTTGGTTGAAGCTTTCAAAGAAAAACCCCCGGTCATCGTGAAAGACTTTCGGTTCAAGTATTAACAAGCCCGTGAGCGGGGTGGTAGTGCAGTTCATGCGACACTCCTCACAACAGATAGGCCGCTTAAAACGGTCACAAGGATATATACCGTGAATACTTCAAGATTACAATCATCGGACATCAAAACCACTGTACTCGAGCGTGGTGTAACCGTACTTTCTCAAAATATTCCTGGTATGCATACGGTTACCGTTGGCATATGGGTAAAAAACGGCGCTGCTGCGGAGCAGTATGAAGAGCATGGTATTGCGCACTTTATTGAACATCTACTTTTTAAGGGGACCAGCCGTCGATCAGCTCGGCAGATTACCCGTGAAATTGATTCACTTGGTGCTGTTTTAAATGCGTTCACCAGCTATGAATATGTTTGTTACTATGCCAAGTGTCTTTCTGGCGTACTTACACCTGTTATGGATGTATTGACCGACATCGTTTTGCATGCAACGTTCCCAGCTGAGGAAGTCGAACGTGAGCGGGGTGTTGTTTTACAAGAAATACACATGCGTGATGACAGTCCTGATGATGCACTGCATGATCAGCTCCATACAGCTTTCTGGGGATCAAGCCATCCGCTTGGCCATCATATTCTCGGCTCTGAAGAACATATACAGCGTCTTAACCGTGATGCGATTATGGCATACCGCTATCGGCTCTATCGTCCCGAAGATATCATGGTTGTTGCAGCTGGTGCTGTTGATCATGATGCCTTAGTCACCATGGTTGCAGTCCCCTTTCTACAAGCGGACTTAACCGACCAACCCCGTGATGAAGCAGTGATGTGTGGCAAGAAGACGAGCTTTAATCGCCAAACACATATTATTGAGCGGGAAATCGGTCAATCTTTATTGGGTATTGCCACCCATGGTTGTGCTGCTGCTAGCGATGACCGCTTTACCCTCTTACTTTTGAATGCGGTCTTAGGTGGTGGTATGAGTTCACGGCTTTTTGAGCAAATTCGTGAAAAGCGTGGACTGGCATATTCCGTGTACTCCTATGCTTCTTCATTTCGGCAAGGGGGGATGTTTGCTGTCTATGCGGGAACAGCCCCAAGCCATCTCATGGAGAGTGCCGGTATTATGGTTGAGGAGATGCAGCGCCTGACGTCTGAGGCCGTGCCAGAAGATGAATTACATGGAGCAAAAGAGCAGGTGAAGGGTAAGATTCTTATGTCGCTGGAGTCAAGTGACAGCTATATGTCCCGCCTCGCACGCAGCTACTTGTATTTTGGTTGTGCAATGCCGATATCTTCTGTACTGGACGGGATAGATGCTGTAGAAGGGGGGGAGCTTCAATCCCTTGCACAACAGTTGTTTGAGCCGACAAGGTATACAATTACTGCGTTGGGAGCGGTTGATGATGCAACCCGCTCCTATCTAAGAAGTTTGGGGACAGTTTAGTAGCGGCCGGTGTGGCCGAATCCGCCGCTGCCACGCCCAGTCATTTCTGAGAATGCCTCTACCACCGCAAGTGTAGTTCTTAATACCGGTAAAAAGAGCATCTGGCAGACCCGTTCACCAGGCTGGATTTCATAGGGGTGTTCACTTCGGTTGAATAAGCCAATCATGATTTCCCCTTGGTAATCACTATCGATGACCCCTATGGTGTTCGCAAGGACAATACCGTGTTTAATGCCAAGTCCTGAGCGGGGAGCTAAGATGGCCACAAGGCTTGGGTCTTGAATGTTAATAGCGATGCCACTGGGAACTGTAACCGTTTCGCCCGGATGAATAACGCGAGGGTGCAAAATACAAGCACGTAGATCCAGGGCAGCTGAACCGTCGGTTGCATAGGATGGCAGGGGGATGGTGGTGCCAACCTGAGGATTCATAATTTTGGTTTCAATGGCTTTGACAGTCATGGTACATACCTCGTTGTAGGGTTGTTTCCATCTCTATCATACTACTGAGTGAAAAAAAAGGAGTCGTCCATGCGTGACAGTCGTGTGCTGGATATGGCACGTGTGTTGGTTGATTATTCCACACGCATTAAAAAAGGTGATCGGGTACTGATTTCAGCAGCAGGTTTTGAGGCGGCACCCTTGGTGAAGGAAGTGTATGCGCTTTGCCTCCAGCGTGGTGCTGACTATGTGGAATATAGTTTTCAAGATCAAGAAATCGATCGGCAGTTTTTCAATAATGCATCGAAGCGACAGTTGGCATGCTTTCCACAGCATAAACTCGACTTTTATAAGACCTTAACGGCTTATATTGGCATCTCTGCTGGCCAGAATTCTATGGTGTATGCGAATGCTGACATGCGGGCTATGGTAAATTATCAGAAGGTAACGCGGCCTCTGGTTGACCAACGTGTTCGCCATACCAAATGGGTTGTCACGCGCTACCCAACCCACGGTGCGGCGCAAGAAGCACGTATGTCCCTTGAGGAGTATGAGGATTACCTCTTTGGTGCCTGCTGCATCGACTGGGCGGCTGAATCAAAAAAAATGGAAAAACTTAAGCGTTACATGGATAAGACGGACCGGGTACGATTGGTTGCTCCGGACACTGATTTGCGTTTCAGTATCAAAGGAATACAGGGAATTAAGTGCGATGGGCGTTTTAATATGCCTGATGGGGAAGTTTTTACCGCACCGGTTCGTGAATCTGTTGAAGGTTATATCACCTATAACTGTCCGACGGTATATCAGGGTAAGGAGTTCAATGGTATTCGTCTTGATTTTAAAGAAGGACGTATTGTCAAAGCCGATGCTGGTCCTATGACAGCTGTTTTGAACCGCATTCTGGATACGGACGCGGGCGCACGTTATATAGGAGAGTTTGCGGTGGGGGTTAACCCGAAGATTACGACACCGATGCGCAATATTCTCTTTGATGAGAAAATTTTTGGCTCTATTCACTTTACACCTGGACAGGCTTATGATGAAGCAGATAACGGCAATCGTTCAGCCGTGCACTGGGATATGGTCCGCCTGATGCAAGACGGTGAAATTTGGTTTGATGATGTGCTTATCCAAAAGGGTGGCCGCTTTGTTCACCAAGCCCTTCTTGAGCTTAACCCACCGGTTGTGCCATGATTATTCGTATACACCCAGAGCATCCGCAGCAGCGCCTTGTTGAGCAGGTTGTTACCTGTCTCAAGGATGGTGGGGTAATTGCCTATCCTACGGATACGACCTATGGGATAGGATGCTCCATCTTCAATAAAAAGGGGCTTGAGAGAATCTATCAAATGAAACAACGGGATAAGCGGAAGCCCTTTTCATTTATTTGCAGTGATATCTCGGAGGTTTCGTCTTATACGAAGCTTTCTAATCTTGGTTTCAAAATTTTGAAACGTTATCTGCCCGGTCAATATACCTTTGTCCTGCCGGCAGCACGCGAGGTTCCCGACCTCTTGACAACGAAGCAGAAAACAGTGGGTATTCGTATTACTAGGAACCATGTCTGTCAGGCAATTGTAAAATCTTTGGGGGTTCCGATAGTAACTACCAGTGCAAACCTGTCAGGTGAAGACCCGGTCGGAGACCCTCTTGTTATTGATAAGCAGTTTGGGCATGTTCTTGATATGGTGGTTGATGGTGGCTTGCTTACGATGGATGTCAGTTCTGTCATCAGCTTGATTGATGATCAGGTAACGGTTATTCGTGAGGGGGCTGGTGATATTTCGTGGGTAATTTAAGCATTATATAGATACAGTTGTATGAAATGGAGTGATACGAGTATGTACCGATTAACAATATTGACCGGATTTGCTGCAGCCCATAATCTGATAAATTACCAAGGTGATTGTGAGAATCTCCATGGTCATAACTGGAAGGTTGAAGTAACCGTTGTTGCTGAGGAGTTAGATGCCGCAGGTCTTGCCATTGATTTCAAAGTTTTAAAAAGGGAATCTAAGGCAGTGCTTGAACAACTTGATCATAAATACGTAAATGAGCATCCTTTTTTTGCTGAGGTTTCCCCTTCATCTGAAAATATGGCTCGCTTCCTCTTCGAAGAACTATCCAAGCGCTTAAATACTGCGACGGTTACGGTACAGCGTATAGCAGTGTGGGAATCAGATAACGCCTGTGCTGAGTATTATGTCTAAAGCAACCCCAGTGACGGAGATCTTTTCCTCAATTCAAGGGGAGGGGATGTTGGCGGGGTATCGGCAGATATTTATTCGCTTTCCTGTGTGTAACCTTGCCTGCCGGTATTGTGATACGGTCTTAACTGCTTCATCGAGCTGTGTCGTGCATCCAGCTGATCCCGCAGCCTTGCAGGTCATGTTGCCACAGCCAGTACGTCAGGAAGATGTACTCACGTATGTGCATGAGCAATGCCAACGCTATCCCCATCTGCATCATTCCATAAGCATTACCGGTGGTGAGCCGTTACTGCATGATGAGGTTCTTGCGGATTGGCTTCCTGCTTTGAATGTCTTATTGCCGATTCATCTGGAAACAAACGGTACATTACCCGATGCACTTGCGCGACTCATTACGCATATTGATTTTGTTAGTATGGATATAAAACTACCATCTAACGCTGAGGTCAAGCCAGCATGGGACGCCCATCGCCGTTTTCTTGAGATTGGTCTTGAGCGGGACATTTCAGTAAAAATGGTTGTCTCAGATCGGACCTCCCATGCTGATATGCTTAAAGCTGTAACTCTCATTGCGGCTTGTGATCCTGAAATACCAGTTTTTCTCCAGCCGGAGACAACTCCTCAGGATGAATGTGCTATTTCTCAAGCTGCTTTGTTTCAGCTACAAGGTATTGCAGCTAAACATCTTGATGATGTTCGGGTTATTCCACAGTTTCATCGCTACATGGGTATACGCTGATGCTACTTGACGAAATGACCATGGTGGCGTTCGAACAGGCCCGCGATGCTGGTTGCCGTACTGTCTACATCCCGTTTGGGGCTTTAGAAGAGCATGGACCACATTTGCCGTTAGGGACCGATACGATGCAAGCGTATGCTGTTGGCGTAGGGGCCGCCCAGCAGGTTCCACTTTTTGTTGCCCCTGCCATTCCCTATGGAAACTGTCGTTCAACATCGTGTCATCCTGGAACTATTTCCATCACAACAAGTACCCTAAAATCCCTTTTGAAAGATATTGTGCGTGGTTTTTATCGCCAAGGTCTTACCCGCTGCATTGTTGTCACCGGTCATGCAGGATCGGCCCATGTCTATGCTTTACAAGATGCCGGTGAGGAGCTTCTTGCTGAGTTGGCTGACTTACGAATTGCTGTGGTCACCGAATATATGCTGGCTCGGGATGAAGGACGCCACCTGATTGAGACGCCGGGTGACTCCCACGCTGGGGAGATTGAGACCTCACGAATATTGCATAGTCATCCCGGCCTGGTGACCGGAACGGCAGCTTGTGAATTTCCATCATTTCCTGTTGGTGTGTTGGTGCGTGATAAACGACGCTATTGGCCGGGTGGCGTTTGGGGGGACCCAGGCAAGGCCACTGCTGAGAAAGGTCGTCTTATCGAGGAGCTTGTTATACGTAAAGTTGTCGAACTTGTTTGTTTTCTGAACGGGCCGGCCTATGACTGATGTCCTTTGGAAAGGGGAAACGATTTTCGGGGGAACGGTACTTATTCGGGATACCTCGCGGCATTATTTTGGTGGGTATTGGCGTGTTAGCCTGACCCTGACCTGTGATGTTCCGTATGATGCGGCTTTCGAAATTTCCCAAGAAGATCGCCGTGTCTTAGAGGCTGCACTTGGTCAGCATCCAAGCTTTACACGCTCATTTGAGCAAATGGCGGTTCGGGCTGATGAGCGCGGTCCTGTCTCACAAGCTCTTTTAGAGCGAGTCCGTTTGTCGCTGCTTCCATTAGTGCAGTCAGAGCGATTCCCCACGGCATTTTTTCGCAAGGAGCTTCATGCGCTGCGTCAACGTAAAGTCCGAGGCGTGCCGTGTCATCACTGAACCAGCGTCTCCTCAGCATAGACAGCCTGGCCACAGGTGGAAATGGCGTCGGACGGATTGATGGTAAGGTCTGCTTCGTGCCTTACAGTGCTCCCGGGGATTATTTACGCGTCACGATTTCACGTCAGCACCGATCGTATGATGAGGCAGTCATAACAGAAGTTCTGACACCATCTCCCCAACGTGTAATACCGTGTTGTCCTTATTTTGGTGATTGTGGTGGTTGTGATTGGCTCCATGTCGATATTGCCTCACAGCATGAGGCAAAGCGACAAATAGTTGCCAGTGCAATACAGAAACAGTTCGGTCGTGAGTACCTGGCACAACCACTTCCTACCATAGCTTCTCCAGTGTTGATGGGATATCGGGCTCGGGCCCAATTTAAGCTCCATAAAACATCATCGGGGCTTGCGTGTGGTTTCTATCGTCGAGCTTCCCGACATGTTGTCGACTTGCAGGAAGGTTGTTCTGTTGTCAGTTCAGCCATACGTGAAGCGATTTTACGCTTGCAACGGGTTCTTGCAAAAGCGTCTGATGCATATCATGTGACACAAATAAGCCTTGAAGAGGGGCTTGGCGGTGTTGTAGCTATAATACATACCATCGTTGCCGATGTGGCATCTCTCTCTGATTTTTTATTGCTCCAGCAAGAAGAGTTGGCCCTGGCGGGCCTTTCACTTCAACATGGTCCCACAGATACTCTCATCCCCATCTTTGGTGATGAAAATATTTGGTATCGTGTTACGGCTAGTGCGGGAGATGATCTCGTTTTAGGATACCGTGTAGGTTCCTTCTCACAGGTTAATCGTCAGCAGAACCAACGGCTGATTTCTCTGGTACAGACCATGGCTGGTTCGGCAGGGCAGGGCCGAGTTGTTGATCTTTTTTGTGGTAATGGTAATCTCTCCTTGCCACTAGCACGTACTGCCTTGCAGCTGACTGGTTATGAGGGTGATCAAGCATCAATTGCATCAGCTGTTGACAATGCTGATAGAAATCATATACAAAATACCTCCTTCGAGTGTCGCGACCTTTTTGTTTTCAATGAACAAAAATTAGAAGCGCTTGAACATGCTGACTGCCTACTGCTAGACCCACCCCGAGCTGGTGCTATTGCTTGTGCACAGCTCCTTAAGCATTATCGTATTCCGCGCGTGGTTTATGTTTCATGTGACCCCGCAACGCTTGCACGGGATTTGGCTGTTTTGGTTGGTGATGGGCAGTACTCGATTGATACCATACAGCCGCTCGACATGTTTCCTCATACGGCCCATGTTGAAACGATTGTTTCACTAACACACAGACTGTCCTGATGACATACTAAATAGCCGTTAAACGGCATCTAAGGAGCACGGTAATGAATAAGTCTGAACTGATTGAAGCTTTTGCTATCCAGCGTGAAATTTCCCACAAGCGGGCTGAAGAAGTCGTTAACATGATTTTCAACTCCATGAGCGAAGCCATGGTAGCCGGTGACCGTATTGAAATACGTGGTTTGGGTAGTTTTGTTGTTAAGGAGTACGGTTCCTATACGGGTCGTAACCCAAAGACTGGTGAGCCGATTGAAGTGCAACCAAAGAAGCTCCCGTTCTTCAAAGTTGGCAAGGAACTTAAGGAGCGTATTCTCGACGGTAGGTAACTCCTTTCATGTCATCTGAAGAGACCATCGCCGCCATCGACCTCGGAACAAACACAGCCCGCCTGCTTATAGCAGATAGGTGTGCCGACGGTTCGATGGCGCAGCTTTTTCTTGAGCGGACCATTGTGCGACTTGGGGGTGGTTTCTGTCGAGAACGTGGCCTTTCAAGCGAGGCTTGTGAACGTGGTCTTCAGTGTCTTCGTATGTTCTCCCGCCATATAGCATCACATGATGTTTCGCAGATTAGAGCAGTAGCCACCAGTGCTGTGCGTGATGCCGTCAATGGTGCTGATTTCGTCAGGCAGGTCGCCGCAGAAACCGGTATCCAACTTTCTGTCATCACTGGTGAGGATGAGGGTACGCTGACCATAGCTGGTGTACTCTACGGACTGACACACCCAGCACAGGCAGTTCTCATGTTTGATGTAGGTGGGGGAAGTACGGAGTTTACCCTGGCTATTGAAGGAGCTCCGGTTTTCGTCATGAGTTTGCCGCTCGGTGTGGTGCGCCTTACCGAGGGGCATAGAACAATCGGTGCTATGCGCGATAAGATTGAACGAGAACTTGACCTGCTTCAAAAAGCACTGCGTCCCCAGATGGAACGACTGCCTTCACAACCTTTGTTGGTGGCAACGGCGGGAACAGCAACAACGCTGGCAGCCATCTCTCTTGGTATGGAAGAGTATGATTACCGTCTTGTTAATAACCATACGCTGCCGTATGAAGAAGTGACTCGCATTTTAAGGCTTCTGTTGCCATTAAGTTGCCAAGACCGCTTAATGGTCCCTGGTCTTGAGGCAGGACGTGAGGACCTCATCATTGCTGGGACGCTGATTACGCAGACGGTTATGGAACGGCTTGGCTACAAAACTTTAATAGTCAGTGATTACGGCCTCTTAGAGGGGCTTGTGGTGTCTAATCATTTTGGCTGTATTTCTCGATAATTTCCTCTGCAGTAAATCACGCTGAAAATCGTGCTAAACCCCATGATACGGCCTTTGCAAGATACATGATTTATTGACAAGTATCTGCCAAAACGTGTATAAAATCTTCTTTACTCACCTATCTAATCACTGTGAAAGAGGCATTGCCTTTTATGAGAGAAATCCTTTCTGGTAATGAAGCAATCGCACGGGGCGCTTTTGAGGCCGGCTGTAAAGTTGCGAGTGCCTATCCAGGCACACCATCTACGGAAATTCTAGAGAATGTTACCCGTTATCCCTCAATTCATTCCTCGTGGGCCCCGAACGAAAAAGTTGCCCTTGAGGTAGCTATTGGTGCTTCCTTCGGTGGTGCTCGGGCACTTGCCTGCATGAAGCATGTAGGGGTAAACGTTGCTGCTGACCCGCTTTTTACTGTTTCCTACACAGGTGTGCGGGGAGGACTTGTCCTCATTGCAGCAGATGACCCCGAAATGCATTCTTCTCAAAACGAGCAGGACAGTCGTAATTACGGTAAATTTGCTAAAATACCTGTTCTTGAGCCCGCTGACTCCTCAGAGTGCAAAGATTTCACCAAATTGGCTTTCGAAATTTCTGAGCGGTTTGATACGCCCGTTATTGTCCGTAGTTGTACAAGGATCTCCCACGGTAAATCGGTTGTGTCTCTAGGTGAGCCCGTTACCGGCTTGCCAGAACCAAACCTGGTAAAAGACGCTCCCAAACTTGTTATGCTACCCGGTAACGCCCGCATTCGTCACCCACTTGTGGAGCAGCGCACCTGTGATCTTGCCGCATATGGTTCTCAAGATCCTATTAACCGTATTGAAGCACGTTCAAAAGACGTCGGAATCATATGTGCAGGTGTTACCTATCAGTATGTACGGGAGTCTCTGCCAGATGTAAGTATTCTAAAGCTTGGTATGGTATGGCCATTACCCCATGACTTGATTAGAACCTTTGCGGCTTCTGTCGAGCGACTGTATATCATTGAGGAGCTAGACCCCTTCATTGAAGAGCAGGTACGTGCAATGGGCATTCCGTGTAGTGGTAAAGATCTGACGACGTTGTGTGGGGAGCTCTCTCCTGGTCGTGTTGCCGCTGCAGCCCGTAAAGGAGGACTCCTGCCTGAAGTATCGCGCCAAGAGGTGACTCTTGATGCCATACCGGCCCGTCCACCCAATATGTGTCCAGGCTGTCCTCATCGTGGCGTTTTCTATGAATTAAATCGTGCAAAAGCCTATGTCACGGGTGATATCGGTTGTTATACCCTCGGCTTCATGCCGCCTTTAAATGCGATGGATACCTGTGTGTGCATGGGGGCTTCCATTAGCATGGCCTCCGGTATGGCGCGTTCCCTACAGGGTGACGAACAAAAACGTGTTGTTGCTGTTATTGGGGACTCCACTTTTTTGCATACCGGTATCAACTCCCTCATGGAAATGGCCTGGAACCAGATCCCCGCAACGGTTGTCATTCTTGATAACCGCATTACCGCCATGACCGGGCGTCAGGAAAATCCTGCATCCGGCTACATGCTTTCGGGTGAGGGTGCTCCTGAGGTTGATATCGCAACACTGTGCCGTTCGCTTGGTATACAGCATGTTAGAACCGTTGATCCCTATGATCTTGAGGCAACGGCTAGCGCTATTCGTGAGGAAATGAATCGTAATGCTCCCTCGGTAGTCATTACGGACCGTCCTTGTTGTTTGATTAAAGGACAGGACCGTTTTGCCAAAGGAACGATTCTTGAAGTTGATCAAGGGAAATGTACCGGGTGTAAGGCCTGTCTCAGAATCGGGTGTCCAGCTATAGAGTGGAAGCCTGACCCGGCGGGTAATCGTGGCAAAGCCTTCATTGATCCGCAGCTTTGTACCGGTTGTACTGTATGTCAGCAACTCTGTAAATTTGGTGCAATCGTCGGGAGGAAGTCATGAGTAAGACGGTAACGAATATCCTACTGGTTGGTGTTGGTGGTCAGGGTATCCTGCTTGCTTCTGAAATTCTTTCTGAAGTGTTCATGCTCGCTGGCCATGATGTTAAAAAAAGTGAGATTCATGGTATGTCACAACGCGGTGGTAGTGTTGTGTCCCATGTTCGTTTCGGTACAGAGGTTCATTCTCCGGTTGTTCCAGAAGGAGAGGGCGATATTCTTTTCGGTTTCGAACTGCTTGAAACCTATCGCTGTCTTCCATTGCTACGTCCTGGTGCAACGGTCATTGTTAATGACTTCAAAATACCACCTCCGTCAGTACTTTTGGGACAGGCAACATATCCGAAAGGACTCGCAGAGAAAATGAAGAGTACGTTCCCTGATTTACTTATGGTTGACGGACAAGGGCTTGCATTAAAGGCAGGTGATGTTCGGGCTGCCAATACGGTTTTATTAGGGGCGGTTTCTAAGCGGCTGCAGATTGATGATGCACTTTGGCAAAAAGCTTTTGACAAAATGATTCCTGCTAAAGCGCTTGCGGTAAACCGTACAGCCTTTGAACTCGGTAGGGCGCTTTAATAATTTTTGGCGGAGACAAATTGCATGGCTGTTTATTTCAACGAAGAGTTTGAAACCTTACCACGGGCTGCTCTGGAAGCTTTGCAACTCAAAAGGCTGCAGGCTGTTGTTACCCGTGTCTATAATCAGGTTCCTTTATACCGTGCTGCTTTCGAAAAAGCTGGTATCACACCAGCCAGCATTACTTCCCTTAATGACTTACGTACATTGCCGTTCACGACTAAGCAGGACATGCGGGACTCGTATCCCTATGGTCTTTTTGCTGCTCCCCTTGAAGAAATAGTACGTATCCATGCATCGAGTGGTACTACCGGTAAGCCAACGGTTGTTGGTTACACGCAAAAAGATATTGATAACTGGTCTGAGTTAATGGCCCGTTCTTTTGTTGCAGCCGGTGCCCATAAGGGCGATATTGTACACAATGCTTATGGCTATGGTCTCTTTACTGGTGGACTAGGCGCCCATTATGGTGCTGAACGACTTGGTGCATCTGTTATTCCTATATCGGGGGGGAATACGAAGCGTCAGGTTATGATAATGCAGGACTTTGGCTCAACAGTTTTGACCTGTACTCCTTCGTATGCACTGTATTTGGCGGAGGAGGCTCAAACTGAAGGTATCGATATTGTCTCATCCGGTCTTCGTGTTGGGATTTTCGGGGCAGAACCATGGTCTGAATCTATGCGCCGTGAAATTGAAGTAAAGCTCGGATTGGACGCCATAGATATTTATGGTTTGTCAGAGATCATGGGACCTGGTGTTGCCATAGAGTGTATTGAAGAAAAGTCTGGTTTGCACATTTGGGAAGACCACTTCATTCCTGAAATTATTAATCCGGAAACCGGTGAACCCGTGCCTCCTGGAGAACGTGGTGAACTGGTTATTACCACCATTACGAAGCAGGGAATTCCCCTCATCAGATATCGTACCCGTGATATTACCAGTATATCGTATGAGCCGTGTCGATGCGGACGCACCCACGCTCGTATAGCTCGCATGAGCGGGCGATCTGACGATATGCTCATTATTCGCGGTGTTAATGTTTTCCCCTCGCAGATTGAGTCTATTCTGGTTAGAGTTGAGGGGGTTGAGCCCCATTATCTTTTGGTTGTGGATCGTAAAGACAATCTGGATACCCTTTTGGTGCAAGTCGAGGTAAATGAGGGAATATTTTCAGATGAAATTAAAGTACTGCAGAGTCTCTCCCGTAAGATCGAAAAGGAAATCAAGGATATGCTTGGCGTGACCTGCACGGTGAAACTTGTTGAGCCTAAAACGATTCAACGTAGTGAAGGGAAGGCCAAGCGGGTTCAAGATAACCGTACGCTTTAGGAGGCAGATATGAATGTGGAACAGCTCTCAATCTTTATAGAAAATAAATCCGGTCGTCTTGCTGAGATTACCAATGTGCTTGGTAGTGTCGGCGTTAATATCCGAGCGCTTTCGTTGGCTGACACGACAGATTTTGGTATCTTACGCCTGATTGTCGATAATGTTGAAAAAGCACAACTTGTTTTGAAAGAAAAAGGGTTTACGGTCAGCAAAACCGAGGTTGTTGCTGTTGAGGTCCCTGATACACCAGGTGGCCTTTCAAGCATTTTACACCTGCTCGATGAAGCTGCGATTAATGTTGAGTATATGTATGCTTTTGTAGAGCGTTGTGGCGGTAATGCCGTTATTATATTCCGCTTTGACGAGACGGAGAAGGCTGTTGCAGCCCTTGCTGCGCAACAAATAACGGTTTTGGACGGATCTCGACTGTATGAGCTTTAACACTTAGATATACATAGTTGTCACGTTACTACATTATCCCGTCGGGAGGACAAAAGTATGAAAACGGTTTTACGTCTATTGACAGCAGGGATGGTGGTGCTCGGCTTGGCCGTCACGTCATTTGCTGCGGACACCATTAAGATCGGCGGCTTATTTGCGGTGACTGGTCCTGCAGCGTTCCTTGGAGAGCCCGAGAAGAAGACGCTGGAGATGTTGGTGCAGGGGTTGAACGCCAAAGGAGGCATCAAAGGCCAGAAGCTAGAAGCAGTCATCTACGATACGGCGGGAGATGCCACTAAAGCGGTGCAACTTGCTACGAAGCTGATTAAGAATGATAAGGTTGTAGCTATTATTGGACCGAGCACAACCGGCGAATCGATGGCTGTTTTAGCTTTGACAGAAAAAGAACGTATCCCACTCATTTCTTGTGCTGCTGGCATCAAGATTACTGAGCCAGTAAGTGCTCGTCACTGGACTTTTAAGACACCAGCCAATGATCATATCGCTGCTGAGAAGATTCTTCAGTATGCCGCTAAACAAAAGCAGAAGAATATTGCTCTCATCACCGTAACGGATGGTTTTGGTGCTTCTGGACGTGAACAGTTGAAGGCAACAGCTGCTAAAAAAGGCTTTAAAATTGTTGCTGATGAGACCTATGGTCCTAAAGACACTGATATGACACCACAGTTGACTAAGATCCGTGCAAGTAAGGCAGATGCGATTATTTGTTGGGGAACCAATCCAGGTCCTGCTTTGATAGCCAAAAACGTTAAGCAACTTGGTATTTCTACGCCGCTCTATATGAGTCACGGCGTTGCATCAAAGAAGTTCATCGAGCTTGCCGGTTCAGCAGCTGCTGAAGGGGTCATGCTTCCTGCTGGAAAATTAGCTGTCTATGATGTTTTACCTGCTAAAGATAAGCAACGTGCACTTTTAGCTGAGTATGACACTTCCTATAAAAAGCGCTTCGGTGTTGAAGCCTCCACTTTCGGTGGTTATGCATATGACAGCTTTACTCTTTTAGCACATGCCATTAAAACGAAAGGTGCACAACCTGCCCAGATTCGTGACGGCATTGAGCAGGCTAAGAAGATTGTGAGTGTTTCCGGTGTATTCACTATGTCTCCTAAGGATCATAACGGGCTTGACCTGTCTGCCTTTGAGATGGTCAAAATCACTAAGGGCGACTGGGCTCTGCTCAAGTAAAGGAGATAATCAATGATGACACGTGCAATTCGTTTCTTTAGCGTTTTCTTGATGCTGTTCGCATTTGTCGGCAGTGCTCAGGCTGCAAGTATAAAAATCGGTGCTCTTTTTTCTGTAACCGGTCCCCCTGCTTTTTTGGGTGAGCCAGAACGGAATACGGCAAAAATGGTGGTTGACTCCATCAATAAAGCTGGTGGAATCAAAGGTCAGAAGGTCGAGTTAATTGTGTATGATACGGCAGGAGATGCAACTAAGGCCGTTCAATTAGCGACGAAACTGATTAAAGACGACAAGGTTATTGCTATTATTGGCCCGAGTACGACTGGTGAAACAATGGCGGTTATACCTGTTGCTGAAAAGGCACAAATACCACTTATTTCCTGTTCAGCAGGCAGTAAGATCACGGATCCTGTTAAAAACTTCGTTTTTAAGACCGCACAAAACGACGGGTTAGCTGTTAGTAAGATTTATGAATATCTGCAGCGTTCTAAAACAAAACACGTTGCATTGTTGACGGTTTCTGATGGGTTCGGCTCATCGGGCCGTGAACAGTTAAAACTTCTTGCTGCTCGCTACGGTATCAGTATTGAAGTTGATGATACCTATGGCCCGAAGGATACGGACATGACAGCTCAGTTAACCCGTATTCGTGGTTCTAAAGCTCAGGCATTAATTGTCTGGGGCACGAATCCAGGTCCTGCGGTTATTGCTAAAAACGCCAAGCAACTTGGTTTAAAAATGCCACTCTTTATGAGTCATGGCGTGTCTTCAAAGAAATTTATCGCCCTGGCTGGTGAAGCTGCTGAGGGTATAAAGCTCCCTTCTGGTAAAGTTTTGGTAGCTGATGTTTTGCCCGCAAAGGATCCACAGAAAAAGGCGCTGCTTACTTTTGTTAAAGACTACCAAAAGCAGTATAATGCAGAAGGAGACCACTTTGGTGGGCATGCTTGGGATGCCGTTATGCTCGTCAAACGCGCCATTGAAACGAATGGAGCAACACCTGCTGGCATCAAGGCTGGTCTTGAGAAGGTGAAGGGCTTCCATGGCATTGGCGGAACATTCACTTTTAGTGCAAAAGACCATGCCGGTCTTACCAAAGATGCTTTTGTCATGGTAGAGGTTAAGGGTAAAGACTGGGCAATAGCCAAGTAATTCTTTCAGTGGTGTAACCACCTGCGTCATGAAGACAGACAGGGTTTGTATCCCCTGTCTGTCTCCGTGTCTAATCATGGTATGTTGTGGTGCTATGGAACTAGGTCAACAACTTCTACAGTATATGTTCTCTGGGCTTTCAACGGGAGCCATCTATGCCTTGATAGGTATCGGTTTTTCGATAATCTACAATGCTACCGGTATTATTAATTTTGCTCAGGGTGAATTTGTAATGCTTGGTGGTATGCTGACGGTCTTTATGATTACGACGCTTGAACTGCCCTTATGGGCTGCTATTCCGTTAGCAATAGTCTTGGCAACAGTGGTCGGGCTGCTTTTTGAACGTCTCACCATCAGACCCCTCAAAAATGCATCTCCCATAAGCATGGTCATCATTACAATAGGTGGTTCTATTTTTATCCGTGGTCTCTCTATGTTGATTTGGGATAAAGATACCCATGCACTGCCTCCCTTTACTGGTGAGACCCCCATTTTTTTAGCTGGTGCTACTATACTACCACAGCATCTTTGGATTCTTGCCATCACCGCTATCTTGATAATTATCAATCGCTGGTTTTTCTATCGCACTATCAGTGGTAAGGCTATGCGTGCTTGTTCGTATAATCCCCGTGCCGCAGGTCTCGTTGGTGTAGATGTTCGGAAAATGGTTCTTGTCTCTTTTGTTATCAGTGCTGCAATGGGATCGCTAGCTGGTATTATTGTCGCCCCTCTCACTATGACTTCCTATGATGTTGGTGTTATGCTCGGTTTGAAAGGCTTCTGTGCAGCTATTATCGGTGGCATGTCCAGTGGCCTGCCAACAGTATTAGGTGGCCTCATTCTCGGGGTTTTGGAATCAATGGGAGCCGGTCTCATTTCCTCCGGTTACAAAGATGCCATTGCTTTTGTCATTTTGTTAATTATCCTCTTCGTGCGGCCCCAGGGGCTATTCGGAAAACCAGAAAGTGAAAGGGTCTAAGTAGCCATGCCCCGTGAACTAATCAAGTACCTGGTTTTTGCCGTGATTGTATTGGTAATACCTTTTGCTTTATCCGGTAGCTACCTTATGAGTGTCTGCATTTTTGTTGGCGTGCATACGCTTTTAGCGGTGGCTTTAAATTTGTTGCTAGGTTTTGCTGGACAGATATCACTCGGACATGCGGCTTTTTTCGGGCTTGGAGCCTATGGTTCTGGTGTCCTGACATCACTGTACGGGTGGAATCCATGGCTTGCCATGATTATTGTTGCCCTTGCAGTTGCAGCTGTTGCTTTTGCCATCGGTTTTCCAATTTTGAAGTTAAAAGGGCATTATCTTGCCATGGCGACGCTTGGTCTTGGCATAATTGTCTTTATTGTTTTCAATGAGTGGGTTGATGTAACTGGCGGCCCTTCTGGTCTTTCAGGTATTCCCTCTTTATCGCTTGGTCCACTCACCTTTGATTCTGATTCTAAGAACTACTATTTGGTATGGTCTTTTGTTCTTGGTTGTGTAGCGCTTTCTCTTAATCTTGCTCACTCACGTATTGGTAGAGCTTTTCGAGCTATCCATGATGCAGAGGTTGCGGCCCGGGTCATGGGGGTTAATGCTTTACTTTTAAAAGTACAGGTGTTTGCTTTATCTGCTTTGATTTGCTCCCTTGCTGGGTCTTTGTATGCCCACGTCATGACCTTCATCGCTCCTCCATCTTTCGGTTTTAATATTTCTGTCGAGCTCTTAACCATGGTTGTTATTGGTGGTCTTGGTAGTATTTATGGTTCTATTATCGGAGCCTTGCTCTTAACGATGCTACCGGAGTTTTTACGGGCTTTGCATGATTATGATATTGTTTTTTATGGTGGGCTTTTGATTGTTATGACCATTTTCATGCCGAAAGGCCTAGTTAACGGAATTCCTGCGCTCTTCGGCCGTGTAATAGGTAAAAAATCCGCAAAGGAGCACGATCATGCTTGAATTGCGGGGTATAACTCAGATTTTTGGTGGTGTAACAGCGCTATCAGATATTTCCTGTACTATGCAGGCAGATGCGGTAACGGGAGTCATAGGACCGAATGGCGCCGGGAAGACAACCTTATTCAATATAATAACCGGTCTCTATACTCAGACACAGGGGCAGGTTTTTTTTAATGGCATTGATATAACGTCGATACCAGCAGAACGTCTTGCTAAGCTTGGCATGATCAGAACATTTCAGAATATAGAGCTGTTCGGCACCATGACGGTCTTGGAAAATGTGATGGTTGGCTTACATAGTCGATCGAGGGCAAACCTTTTGTCCTGTTCTTTTGCCATGCCATGGGCACGGAAAGAGGAACATCGCATACGTGATGAGGCGATGCATTGGCTTTCTTTTGTTGGTATCGAGTCCCTGGCTAATGTTCAAGCATCAAATCTTCCCTTTGGAAAGGGGCGACTTCTGGAAATTGCACGTGCCTTGGCAAGTAAACCGTCCATGTTACTGATGGATGAACCTGCTGCCGGCCTCAACTCACAGGAGACCCAGGCACTTGCTGCCTTAATACGAAAGATTCGGCAACTTGATATAGCCGTAGTCTTGGTTGAACATGATATGGAACTCGTCATGGATATCTGTGATCGGATTATTGTTCTCAATCTTGGCAGCTTACTTGCTGAAGGAACCCCGCGTGAAATTCAGGATAATCCCAATGTTATTGCGGCTTATCTTGGGGAGGACGAGTAAGGTTATGCTACGTCTCAAGAATATTAATACCTATTATGGTAAAGTACATGCCTTGAAAAATGTCTCCCTCCACCTTGCTGAGGGTGAAATTGTTACCCTCATCGGAGCAAATGGAGCAGGAAAGACGACGATATTAAATACTATTTCTGGGGTGACTCCACCAAGTGGTGGTGATTTACTGTTCTGTAAGAACTCTCTACGGGGGTTTGCCCCTGACCGCATTGTACAGCAGGGGGTCTCCCAAGTACCAGAAGGGCGTCAGGTTTTTAAGCCGATGTCTGTCGATGAAAATCTTGATCTTGGTGCTTATCTGCGCTTTCGAAGTGGTAAGGCTAAAAAAGAAATAGCTCAGGATAAAGACATGATATTTGAACTGTTCCCGCGTCTGAAAGAACGCCAGAAACAGGCTGCAGGGACCATGTCTGGCGGTGAACAGCAGATGCTTGCAATCGGGAGGGCTCTTATGGCTCGGCCACGCCTGCTTCTGCTGGACGAGCCGTCTATGGGCCTCGCACCGCTCGTCGTACAGGAAATTTTCAAAGTTTTACGTCAGTTACGTGATCAGCAGGGAGTTACCATTTTGCTGGTTGAACAAAATGCCAAAGCGGCCTTAAAACTTGCTGATCGTGGATATGTATTGGAAACAGGTAAGGTTATTTTGGAAGGTGCTGCTGACGAGTTGCTGGAAAACGCTGAGGTTAAGCGTGCCTATTTAGGGAAAGATAAAAAAGAAATTTGGGAGCGTTGATATGATTAGAAGCGATGCCCGTGATAAAATTATTTTTGCACTTGATGTCGACACCCTTGATCAAATTGATCATTGGGCTAAACTTTTATCCAGTTCTGTTGGTATGTTTAAGGTTGGTAAGGAGCTCTTCACTTCCTGTGGACCCGAGGCGGTACAGACGGTATTACGACATGGTGGACAGGTTTTTTTAGATTTAAAGTATCACGATATTCCCAATACGGTAGCCCAGGCAATGGTTGCTGCGGGTAGAATGGGAGTTCGTTTAACCAACCTTCATGCCCTTGGTGGACCGGCGATGATGGAAGCGGCGGCAAATGAGGTTCATCGTGTTTTTAGCGAACAAGACAGACCACGACTTTTAGCCGTCACCATCTTGACTTCGTCAACAGCTGAAACACTACAGGCGGTTGGTATTGATCATCCCGTGGAGGAAATGGTGGTTCGATTAGCCATGCTTGCACAACAATCTGGTATGGACGGTGTCGTGGCTTCACCACTCGAAATCAAAGCTATTAGGGCTGCATGCGGCCCCGACTTTTTAATTGTAACGCCTGGTGTGCGTCCTTCCTTTGCCTCCCTTGATGATCAGAAAAGGGTCATGACTCCCTCAGAAGCAGTCCAAGAAGGTGCTAATTATCTCGTGATTGGACGGCCGATAGCCAAGGCTGATGACCCGCTCCAGGCCGCTCAGATGATTATTGATGAAATAGTTTCGGGTGCACGATGAACGCCATTGATCTTGTGTTTGGTATTAATCCCGTTCGTGAAGCCTTACGCGCTGGTCGTAAGGCTTTCGAGCTTTTTGCTCAGACAAACCCCCGCGACCAACGCATAAACCAGATAGCAGCTTTGGCGGATGAAGCCGGTATACCCGTGCGTCGCCGTGAACGCCCTGATCTTGACCGCCTTGCCAGTAGCAGCCATCACCAAGGTGTTATTTTGAGGGTGGCTCCTTTTGTGTACACGGACCTTGATGATCTCTTGGCTTCTATACCACAAGAGCCACCAGGTTTATTGCTTGCATTAGATAGTATACAAGATCCCCAGAATCTCGGTGCTCTGATTCGAAGTGCTGCATGTGCCGGCGTCCGTGCGGTTATTATCCCTAAAGAGCGGGCCTGTGGTGTTACTCCCGCCGTTGAGAGGGCTTCAGCGGGTGCCGTTGAAACCGTACCTATTGTACAGGTTGTTAATATGGCACAGGCCCTGAAGCGTCTTAAAGATAATGGGTTTTGGGTTTTTGGCCTAGATGGCGAGTCTTCTGACAGTATTCATCACGTCGTTTTCAATGCTGCAACCGTTCTGGTTGTCGGTAATGAAGGTGATGGAATACGACCACTGGTACGTGCTACGTGTGATCATCTCGTAGCCATTCCGCATTACGGTGGGGTTGCCTCTTTAAATGCTTCAGTAGCTGGTGGTATAGCCCTTTTTGAGGCTGCTCGTCAGCTACACGCAGTAGCTTCGAAGGAGTAGGTGATGCGTAAAGATCGGCCACAACGCCCTTCGCAACAGGTACGTCCAGAGAAGGATGTTGAAAGTACTCATCGTGATAAGGGCTTAACAAAGGGGACGCTCGTTACCATAACCATACGGTCCTTTAGTGACGATGGTTTTGGTAAGGCCGAACTGGCTGGGCGCTCAATACTCGTTGCCGGTACGGTACCTGGTGATAGGCTTAGTGCACGAATAGTCCATATTGGTACCCATGTACTGATTGCAACCCTTGTTACCATGATTGAAGCGTCTAAACAGCGTGCTATACGTCAACGGTGTCCCGATGCTGCTGTCTGTCTTGGGTGTCCCCTGATTGTTCTTGAGGCTGATGCTCAACGTGTCATGAAGCAGAGTTTTGTTAAAGATGCTTTTTCGGTCCATCAGGAGTTACGCGGGACTTCCATCGCCCCTCTTTTAGAACCTGCGCTTTCATTACATTATCGTACGACCGCCAAGCTTGCTGTTGCAGGAACCTACCGTGAGCCGTATATCGGTATGTACCGTCGTACGACCCATGATGTCGTTGACCTTGAGGGGTGCCCAGTGCACCACCCCCTGATTAACCGTGTTATCCAGGCTGTGAGATCTGGTATTTGTGATCAGAAGATTCAGGTTTGGCAGGAAAAGAAACGTTCTGGCATCCTGCGTTATCTGGTGGTGCGGGTTTCTGAATCCAGTAGACAGGCAATGGTTACCTTTGTAACGGCTCGCCGCGCCTTCAACGAGATGCACCATCTTGCCGCACATGTAAAGAGCCTTGTACCTGAAGTTACGGTAATCTGTCAAAATGTTAACAGTTCAGAAGGTAATGTTATTTTCGGGTCTCAAGACCATTTTATTAGTAAAGAACACTCCATGGTGGAGCAGATCGGCACGGTCCGGCTTGAGGTTTCTCCCCGTTCTTTTCTGCAGGCTCAAAACGATGGAGCCCGCCTGCTCTATGAGACGGTACGAGATAAAGCAGCTATTACTTCTAAAAGCCGGGTTCTCGATGTTTACTGTGGAATAGGTGGTATAGCTCTAACACTCGCTCCTCGTGTCCAAGAAGTATATGGTGTTGAGCTTAACCAGGAAGCCGTAAAGGATGCCCGTAAAAATGCCCGCCTGAACAATGCCAGAAACTGCCGTTTTGAGGCTGGTGATGCAGCAGAAATGCTTGAGGGTCTCGTAGAGGACGGCGAACACTTTGACCTCGTGGTGGTTAATCCTCCGCGTAAAGGGTGTGAGCGAGCTGTTATTGAGCAATTGCTTGCATTGGCAGCACCGACTATTGCGTATGTGTCCTGTTCCCCTCAGACCCTGGCCCGCGATCTTGCAGTGCTTGTTGCTGGTGGATATCATATAGAATTAGTTCAGCCGGTGGACATGTTTCCCCAGACGATGCACGTCGAGACGGTTGTAATTCTAGGGCTTACGCCGAAGAAATAATTTGACATTTTTATGAAAAACTTGGTATAAGATGTGTTCCTTGCTGGAGGCGCGTAGCTCAGGGGGAGAGCGCTACCTTGACACGGTAGAGGTCGGCGGTTCGAGACCGCCCGCGCCTACCATTTAACTGAGAGCGGCATCGGCAATCACCGATGCCTTTTCTTTTGGAGAACGGTATGTCAACTATCTCAGTCATGTTGCCGGATGGTTCAAGCCGGTCACTGCCGTCCGGTGCGACGGTTGCTGACTTGGCTGCATCTATAGGTGCCGGGCTTGCCAAGGCAGCTCTGGCTGGTTCAATTAATGGGGATTTGGTTGATGTTACAACATCAATCCCTGACGGCGCAACGGTCTCAATTATAACCGACCGGAGCCCAGAAGCTCTTGATATCATACGGCATTCAACCTCACACCTTATGGCACAGGCTGTGAAACAGCTTTTCCCTGATGTTAAAGTGACCATCGGGCCCTCTATTGAAAACGGCTTCTATTATGATTTCGATACCGACAAGCCATTTACCCCCGAGGACTTGGAGCGTATTGAGAAGCGTATGGCTGAACTAGCTGCTAGTGATGTTCTCGTTGAACGTTCTGTCATGTCTGCTACAGAGGCCATTAGTTTTTTTGAGGGGCAGGGTGAGCCTTATAAAAAAGAACTCATTCAGGATATCGGTGCTGAAACAGTTTCAATTTACCGTCAGGGAGATTTTGCAGACCTTTGTCGAGGTCCCCATGTCCCGAGTACCGCGAAACTCAAAGCATTTAAACTTTTGTCAATAGCAGGTGCTTACTGGCGTGGTGACGAAAAGAATAAAATGCTGCAACGCATATATGGTACTGCTTTCACCGACAAAAAAGAACTGGAAGCCTATCTACATCGGCTCGAAGAGGCCAAGCGTCGAGACCACCGTAAAATCGGCCGCGAGCTAGATCTCTTCTCATTCTCCGATGAGGTTGGTCCCGGTTTCGCCATATGGCATCCGAAAGGTGCCATGCTACGGACTATTCTTGAGGACTTTGAGCGTAAAGAACATCTAAAGCGTGGTTACGATATTGTTGTCGGCCCCCAAATCCTTAAAACAGACCTGTGGCAGCGATCAGGTCATTATGAGAACTATCGCGAGAATATGTATTTCACCGAGGTTGATGAGCAGAGTTTCGGGGTGAAGCCGATGAACTGCCTGTCCCACATGATGATTTACAAATCTCACCTGCGGAGCTATCGAGATCTTCCTCAGCGATACTTTGAATTAGGAACCGTTCATCGGCATGAGCGTGCAGGAGTTCTGCACGGCCTTCTGAGAGTTCGTTGTTTTACCCAGGATGACGCACATATTCTTTGTACTCCCGAGCAGCTTGATGCTGAGATTAAAGGGGTACTATCCTTTGTTTCCGATGTTATGGGAATCTTTGGTTTTGAGTATGAGATGGAGCTTTCAACCCGCCCAGAAAAATCCATTGGTAGTGACGAGGATTGGGAGCGAGCTACCTCAGCATTACGCTCAGCACTGGACGCCTCTGGCCGTGTTTATGAGATTAATGAAGGTGACGGAGCCTTCTACGGACCAAAAATTGATATAAAATTGCGTGATTGTCTTGACAGACGGTGGCAGTGTGCTACTATTCAGTGCGATTTTACCCTTCCTGAGCGTTTTGATTTGACGTATGTTGACCGTGACGGAGAGCGTAAGCGTCCGGTTATGGTCCATCGGGTTATCCTCGGATCAATCGAGCGTTTCATTGGTGTTTTAATTGAACACTTTGCCGGTAACTTCCCTTTATGGCTTGCTCCGGTTCAGGCAATTGTCGTCACCGTGACTGACAGCCAGATTCCGTATGCTCGTGAGGTAGTGGCACAGTTACGTGCACGTGGTGTTCGAGTGCATGAGGATCTTCGTAACGAAAAGCTGAACTTCAAAATCCGTGAAGCTCAGTTACAGAAGATTCCATATATGCTTGTGATAGGTGATAAAGAGGTAGATCAGGGTACGGTTACGCCACGTTTTAGAGATGGTAAGAACCTTGATGCTATGTCTGCTGAAGCCTTTGCTGATTTTGTTGCTGAAGAAACGGCTGCGCACCGCTAACGGCGCACACCGACCTAAGGAGGTCTGCCATAGCTGCTCCGACCAAAACCGCGACGGTAAATATTAACCAGGCAATTCGTGCCTCAGAGGTACGTGTTATCACGCACGATGGCGAACAATTGGGTGTTCTCACGCTGCGTGAAGCCCTTGAGGCAGCCGAGGCACGGCAGCTAGACCTTGTTGAGGTTTCTCCAACGGCGACACCGCCGGTCTGCCGTATTATGGACTATGGTAAGTTCAAGTATCAGCAGAGCAAGAAACAGCAGGAAGCAAAGAAAAAACAGGTCCAGGTACAGGTCAAAGAAGTCAAAATCAGACCAAAAACCGATGATCATGACCTTGATTTTAAGATAAAACATGTTCGTCGTTTCCTGGAAGAGGGAAACAAGGCTAAAGTAACACTGGTGTTTCGTGGTCGTGAAATTACTCACCAGGAAATTGGTCGTGCCGTTATCGAGCGATTTGCCTCTGAGTTGGCTGACATTGCTGTCGTTGAGGTTCAGCCTCGAGTTGATGGGCGTCAGATGTTCATGATTGTTGCACCAAAAGCGAAAAAACACTAATACGCGTTCTACGCTATTAACCCAAAGGAGTCGGTAATGCCTAAGATCAAAACAAACCGTGCTGCGGCGAAGCGCTTCAAAAAGACCGGAACTGGTAAGGTCAAACGCGCTCATGCATTCACCAGCCACATCCTGACCCACAAGTCCCGCAAGCGTAAGCGGAATCTGCGCCAGAGTAATACCGTTGCAGCAGTGGATCAGAAAAACATCTGTGCTTTGATTCCTTACCTGTAAGGAATGAAGCATGTGGCTATTAGCCACACACCCAGAACCGTGAGGATCGGCCCCTTGCGGATCGGGACTATATCAAACGAAGGAGTTTAAGATGCCGAGAGCAAAAGGTGGTTTTAAGTCGCGTCAGCGTCGTAACAAAGTTCTAAAGCTTGCAAAAGGCTACCGCGGTGCCCGGAGTAAGTTGTTTAGGAGTGCAACAGAGGCAGTTGATCGCGCACTGAATTATGCTTTTCGTGACCGTCGTGTCAAAAAGCGTGATTTCCGTTCCTTGTGGATCATGCGTATTAACGCTGCAGCTCGTCTGAATGGCTTGTCCTACAGCAAGTTCATCTTCGGCCTTAAAAAGGCCAATGTCCAGGTTGACCGTAAGGTCCTCGCGGACATCGCCGTCACTGACCCGAAAGGGTTTGCGGAGGTAGCTACCCTAGCAAAGGGCCAGCTGTAGACCGACGCTGCTGATGGTCAAAAGGGAATAGGAGTCGGCTCCTGTTCCCTTTTTTCGTCAAGCTTTCAACGGAACATCGTTAGAGGAATTGGTATGCAAGAAAATATCGAACGCCTGCGTCAGGAAGCACTTGCGGCTGTCCGTCTGGCAACGACAGAAGAACAGCTACAGGAAGTGCGTGTCAGCTATCTAGGCCGCAAAGGTTCTTTAACAGCCTTGATGAAGGGCCTTGGTGCTTTGACACCTGAGGAGCGGCCTCGTGTCGGTCAGATTGTCAATGCGGTCAAGGATGAGGTGGAGTCAGCCGTTGCACTTGCTTTGGATGCTGCACGTACAGCCGCAACCGATGAACGTCTTCGTTCCGAGAAAATCGATGTGACGCTGCCCGGTCGTACTCATCGCCGTGGTAGTAAGCACCCCG
Source organism: uncultured Geobacteraceae bacterium (assembly GCA_964456065.1). Lineage (GTDB taxonomy): Bacteria > Desulfobacterota > Desulfuromonadia > Geobacterales > Pseudopelobacteraceae > Trichlorobacter. The sequence continues at coordinate 30,366 of CAYVYW010000003.1, read as the reverse complement.
TGACGTTGGTCATTGAAGAGGTGTCAGCTATTTTCGCCGGTCTTGGTTTTTCTGTGGCGGAAGGTCCTGAGATTGAACATGACTGGTATAATTTCGAGGCATTGAACTTTCCTCCCGAGCATCCAGCCAGGGACATGCAGGACACCTTTTTTGTTGACAACAATTTGTTGCTGCGTACCCATACCTCACCGGTGCAAATTCGTACCATGCTTGAGAAAAAACCACCGGTACGTATTATTGCCCCTGGAACGGTTTATCGCTGTGACTCCGATGCGACACACTCACCAATGTTTCACCAGGTTGAAGGCTTGATGGTCGATCATCAGGTGTCCTTTGCTGACCTAAAAGGCATCCTTACGACATTTACCAATCAACTTTTTGGTCAAAAAACCGGTGTCCGTTTACGCCCGAGCTTTTTCCCTTTTACGGAGCCCTCTGCAGAGGTTGATATTGCCTGCGTCATTTGCGGTGGTAGTGGGTGCCGTGTGTGTAAAAATACAGGTTGGCTCGAGATCCTTGGTGCAGGGATGGTCGATCCTGAGGTCTTCCGTCATGTAGGTTATGACCCAGAGGAAATTTCAGGGTTCGCCTTTGGAATGGGTGTTGAGCGAATTGCTATGTTGAAATACGGCATTAGTGATATGCGTCTTTTATTCGAGAACGATGTACGTTTTTTGCAGCAGTTCTGATTGGTGATTGCCCTATGAATGTGACCTATACATGGCTTAAAGAATTCGTTGATTTTTCCATAACTCCACAGGAACTGGCAGATGTATTGACAATGCTGGGTCTCGAGGTGGAAGGCATGACGCCACTCGGTGCCGGCCTTGATGATGTCATCATCGCTCGTGTACTGGAAAAGGCACAACACCCGAATGCTGATAAACTTTCGGTATGTAAGGTTGATACTGGCTCTGAAGTCCTGCCAATCGTCTGCGGTGCGCAGAACTTCAAGCAGGGTGATACCGTTGCCTTAGCACAGGTGGGCAGTGTTTTGCCTGGTGATTTTAAAATTAAGCGCTCTAAAATCCGTGGCGAAGAGTCTGCCGGTATGCTCTGTTCTGAAAAAGAACTCGGTCTGGCTGACAGCAGTGAGGGAATTATGGTTCTTTCCTCTGACCTGTCCCTTGGAACTCCCTTCTTTGAGGCCATGGGTCTCAAAGATACTGTATTTGAGATTGGTTTAACACCGAACCGTGCTGACTGCCTGAGTGTCATTGGCATTGCCCGTGATGTGGCAGCAAAACTCGCGAAGAAAGTTCGATACCACCAAGTGGTGGTGCCCGAGTACGGTGAGCAGGTCAGTACCAAGATCAGGGTAAAACTTGAGGATCCTGAAAGATGTCCGCGCTATGCAGCACGCTATATTGATAACTGCACCATAGCTCCTTCACCATCATGGCTAGTGAATCGTCTCCAGGCGGTAGGCATACGTTCCATCAATAACGTCGTTGATATTACAAACCTGATTATGATTGAATATGGTCAACCACTGCATGCTTTTGATTATGACCAGATTGCTGGTGGTACCATTAAAGTGCGCCGGGCTAATGACGGAGAACGCTTTACCACCCTTGACGGTGTTGAGCGTGTTTTAACCGACCAGGATTTAATGATTTGTGATGCTGAGCGACCCGTTGCCCTTGCGGGTATCATGGGGGGACTGAACTCTGAAATTACAGAGGGAACAACCCGCATCCTTTTAGAAAGTGCCTTTTTCCATCCGCCAACAATCCGTAAGACAAGTAAGCGTCTTGGTCTCCATACTGAGTCATCCCATCGTTTTGAGCGTGGCATTGATATTGATGGTGTTACAAAAGCATTAGACCGAGCGACCTCACTGATTGCACAGTTGGCAGGGGGCAATATTGCTGTAGGTAGTGTTGATCAATACCCAACTCATACCCAGCCCCGTGAAATTTCTTTCCGTGCGTCTCGTGCCAATGCACTGTTGGGGCTACAGCTCGATGCTTCATATATGCTTGAACTGTTTCGACGTCTGGAGTTTCAAGTCAATCCCATGAGTGACGATCGTTTTCAAGTAACGGTCCCGACCTGCCGCATTGATATTGAGCGAGAGGTTGACCTGATAGAAGAAATCTGTCGCTTACATGGTTTTGATCAAGTTCCAGCAACATTACCAATGGCCCGTGTTTTCTCTGAAAAGCTGACGCCATATCAGGACCTTCAGCGTACGACGCGGGATTTGCTCGTATCGGAAGGCATGCATGAGATTGTTACCTTCAGTTTTATTGCGCCTGATGCTGCTGACAAGCTGCTCTTAGTGGCCGATGATCCAAGGCGCTCATGTGTTGCTTTGTGTAACCCAATAGCTGCAGAACAATCGGTTATGCGTACGACACTGGCTGCCAATCTGCTGGATGTTTGTGCGCGAAACCTCAATTTTAAGAATGTTGATCTACAGCTTTTTGAGATGCGTAGAGTCTATCAGTGTTCGCCAGGCCAAGAAATGCCCCACGAACCTGTTATTTGTGCTGGTGTTATGACAGGGGCCGCAGAGCAGTCCTTGTGGTGTCATGCTGACCGTCAGATTGATTTCTTTGACGTAAAGGGACGTATCGAGCTTCTCTTTGCAAAACTGGGTATAGCTAAAGTAACTTGGGATGGTGCAGTTAAGGAACCATTTTTTCACCCTGGTAAATGCTGTGGTATTCGCATTGGCGATACTGTTGTCGGCGCATTGGGTGAACTCCATCCTCAAGTTCTCACAAATTTCGATATTGAGCGTCCGGTCTATTATTTTGAAGTTGATCTTCAGCAGATAACGGGTTGTGTGGGGCCAGCGTCAGCCATAAATCCACCGTCCCGTTATCCGGATAGCGTTAGGGATCTGGCCTTGCTCGCTCCCCAGGATTTGGCCGCTTCCGTACTGCTGGAGTGTATTGCTGGTGTTCGTTTGAAAGAACTTGAAGAGGTCGCTATCTTTGATTTGTATCAAGGGGAGCACCTTCCTTCGGGGATGAAGAGTATTGCATTGCGTTTTCGTTACCGCTCTGTTGAGCGGACTTTGACTGATGAGGATGTGCAGCGCTTTCATCAGAAAGTTGTTAATGCTCTGACAACCCGCTTGCCGGTAACTATGCGCTAGAAGATTAAAAACAGGAACTCATCGTTAATGAGGGTTCACTTGTAAGATTAAAAACAGCGAAAAAACTTGCACTCATAATTCGTTTGGCATTAATATACAAATGTAATCCACCACAAAAGGAGTGTGTTCCGATGAAAAAGCTGGTATCTGCTGTTGTTATGGCTGTCTGCCTGAGTGCTTCCATTGCTTTTGCTGCTGATCTTAAGGTTGTAGCAGTTGTTGACAAGGTTGACGTGCAAGGTGCACAGGCAACGGTAACCCTGAAGGAAGGTAACGGCAATCTTGTTACCGTTATTGTTAAGGACCAGTTGACCCTTGATAAACTGAAGGACAAGCGCATCGTCACTGGCGATGAAGTTCGCGTAAAGTACGATGAAGCTACTAAAGAGAGTAAGCTGTTCCGTAAAACTGCCGGTTGCTAATTTCTAGTAAACGGTTTTTCTGAAAAAGGGTGTGCTTCCATTGGATGCACACCCTTTTTTTTATGCTAGATAACCCCTCGTACATAGTCCTTACAGATGCTGTCATGTGCCAGCATGGTTCGCAGTGCATCATAAGAGCCGTGTTCACTGATACAGAACAATCCATGTCCCTGTACTATACAGGCTCGGTGATTCGTTTCATGAAAAAGTTGGTATAAATTTTTCGCAAGTCCACCGACGCCGCCATCGCCTGTGACGACAGGTATACCGGCAATGGTATGAGGGCCTATTGGGTGTAGCAGGCTTAGCGCTACGGGAACCCGTGGATGGCCATGTAAAAGAACTGATACATGGGGGAGGGACGTGATGGCGCTGTGGGCTGGTAGTTCGCTTGTGGCAAGTATGCCAAGAGGGGTTAGCGTGTGGCGGTCGAGCGTTACCAGATTGTCGGTTAGCTGATCGAGTCTGGCTGCTGTTTTTGATAGGATGAGCTTGTTACCGTGTCGTTGTGAGATATTACCGAAAAATGAGTCAACAAGCCCGTAGGCAACCATTTTTTTGCCAACATCAACAAGTATGTGACGAAGGGCTTCTTTATTATCTGCACTATCAATACAGCTGGCAGGTAGTGTAGGGGCAGGCTGAAGATGATGTTCCCAAAAGGGATCTATGTGATCTGAGCGGTGCTTTGTCTGCATGCTGCTAACCATGGCCTGAATACTTAGGGCATGATACACTGAGGACCAATGGATTGCCGCTTGATCGATAGCTATAGCTGAGAGGCTGATAATGCCTACCCCTTCAACTAAACATCCTTTGCGCTTTTTGAGTGCCTCTGTTATGAGCTGTAGCGTGTTATTGCCCCGCCTGATAAGAGGAATGCTGTGGAGAGATGATTGTGATTCTGAGTCCCGTGGTGAGAGGTCATCACAATCATGATAGTGATTGAATATAACGGTGTCGACGCTGCATGCTGGTTTAGCTACGATAATGGCAGCAGCTTTAGTTGTGTTCAGAAGTTGCGCTGCTAGATAATTTTCCTGTTCGCTTCCCAGTATGTATGGAGCATCGTTATAGAGCGAGACTGCACAGGCTGTAGCTGTGCACATTCCTGTGTCAAGAAGAGAGGATCGAGTTGCGCTAAGCAACTGCTGTGTCGTGGTATCTGGCTCATGCATGATATAGGTCTTGTTGTGTTTGAATATTTCTGATAAGACGTACCATCTATACTGTGTCATTTCAATTTTGGCCAGATAAATCGATGTGTTGCGGCCATCGCGCTGCACAAAAAACAGGCACGAGCTGTGCTGAATGCACAAAAATTGAGCATGTAATCTGCACGCTTTAAGGGCATTTTATAAAAGCTTGTATTATTTCGATGTGTTGCCGTTTGATGTTTTTTGGCAATACGTTTGCATACAGGCAATATGTGTACTGTCACTTCAGTGAAGAGGAGGGGACTGTGAAAAAAGTAGAGGCTATAATTAAGCCGTTTAAGCTTGATGAGGTTAAAGAAGCATTAAACGAAATCGGCATCCAAGGGATTACGATTGGGGAAGTTAAGGGTTTCGGCCGTCAAAAAGGGCATACTGAGCTGTATCGCGGTGCTGAGTATGTTGTTGACTTTATCCCGAAGATTAAGCTGGAAATCATTGTCTCTGACACCATACTGCCTAAGGTTGTCGAGGTAATTGAAAAGGCTGCCAAAACGGGACGTATCGGTGATGGCAAGATTTTTGTGACACCGGTTGAGGCCGTGGTTAGAATCCGTACGGGTGAAACAGGAGAAGACGCTGTCTAACAAGACAGTTTAAGTGAAAGGAGAGGTTGCATGACACCAAAGCAGGTAGTTGAATTTGCCAAAGAAAATGGCGCATTGATGGTTGACTACAAGTTCATGGACTTTGTCGGTACTTGGCAGCATGTGTCGGTTCCGATGACTGAGTTCGATGAGGACACCTTTGAAGAAGGTCAAGGTTTTGACGGTTCTTCTATTCGCGGTTGGCAGCCGATTCATGCTTCTGACATGATTCTGCTTCCTGACCCGACCAGCGCGAAGATGGATCCTTTTGTTGCCGTTCCTACTCTCTCGCTGATTTGTAACGTTTTCGACCCCATCACGAAAGAAGATTACACCCGTGACCCACGTAACATCGCCCGTAAGGCTGAGGCATACCTCAAGTCAACCGGTCTCGGTGATACAGCATTCTTTGGTCCTGAAGCAGAATTCTTCATTTTTGACGAAGTCCGTTTTGACTCGAGTGCAAACCAGTCCTTCTACATGGTAGACTCTGTAGAAGGTGCTTGGAACACTGGTCGTGAAGAGTTCCCTAACCTCGGGTATAAGCCTCGTCATAAGGAAGGTTATTTCCCGTGTTCACCAACTGACTCCCAAAATGACCTGCGTAATGAGATGGTTCTGGAGCTTCAGAAGGTAGGTATCCGCGTTGAGTGTCAGCACCACGAAGTTGCAACTGGTGGTCAGGCTGAAATTGATATGCGTTTCTCCTCTTTGGTTGACATGGCTGACCAGTTGCAGTGGTTCAAGTATGTAATCAAGAATGTCGCATGGCGTAATGGAAAAACCGTTACGTTTATGCCGAAGCCGCTTTATGATGATAACGGTTCAGGTATGCACTGCCACCAGTCCATCTGGAAAGATGGTCAGAACCTGTTTGCCGGTGATAAATACGGCGGACTTTCACAAATGGCCCTCTGGTACATCGGTGGTATCATTAAGCACGCCAAAGCACTGTGTGCACTGACCAACCCGACGACTAACTCCTATAAGCGTCTGGTCCCAGGATATGAGGCACCGGTTAACATGGCTTACTCTAGCCGTAACCGTTCCGCTTCGCTGCGTATCCCTATGATGTCTACGAATCCAAAGGCAAAGCGTATTGAGTACCGTACGCCTGACCCGTCCTGTAACGGTTACCTTGCATTTGCAGCAATGCTGATGGCAGGTCTTGACGGTATTGAAAACAAGATTGATCCGGGTCAACCGCTCGATAAGGATATTTACGGTCTTTCACCAGAGGAATTGAAGGATATCCCGTCTGCACCGGGGAGCCTTGAAGAAGCACTTAAGGCACTTGAAGCAGATCACGACTTCCTCCTCAAGGGTGACGTCTTTACTCCTGACGTTATTGAGAAGTGGATTGAGTACAAAACTGAAGCTGAAGTTAATCCGGTTCGTATGCGTCCGGTTCCGCTTGAGTTCGAACTGTACTACGATATTTAATCATCCAAGCATCGTACATGCTGTAGCAGACAGGCTCTCCGAAAACCGGGGGGCCTGTTCTTTTCTGGATGGTCGATTGACTTACGCAGGTGGTTCTGTTAGTAACATGACAGGTTTTCTAGCTAAAGGCGCCCATCAATAATGTTTGAAGATACCATGTTTCGCATATCGATCATGCTGGTTCCCGGCTTGTTCGCCATTACCTGTCATGAAGTCGCTCATGGGTATGTTGCCTGGCGCCTAGGTGACCCGACAGCCCGTATGTTAGGGCGATTGACACTAAACCCCCTTAAACATATCGATTTTATTGGTACGCTCATGCTCGTACTGATTGGCATCGGTTGGGCAAAGCCGATCCCCGTGGTAACAGAAAATTTAAGAAACCCCCGTAAAGCAATGGTCTTGGTTTCCAGTGCTGGCCCCGGTAGTAACATTCTCATCGCACTAGGTTCGGCATTGCTCTATCGTATCATTATGGCCTGGTATCCAAGCGGTGGTTTTACGGGTCTACCTGCCATGGTAGTAACGCCTGTTGTTTTGATGCTTGTGTTCTCCATTTATATCAATGTGTTGCTAGCCCTTTTTAATTTGCTTCCCATTCCACCTCTTGATGGTGGTCGTATAGCCATTGGACTTCTACCCAAACGTTTAGCAACACTTCTGGAATCACTTGAGCCGTACGGTATGATTATCATCATACTGCTGTTTGTAACGAAAGCTATCAATCCGGTGCTTTTCCCGGTGCACAGCTTTTTGGTAAATGTTTTGACTGGTGGCACTCAGGCACAATTCCTCAAGCCATTTATGTTCTGAAAGGGAATAATTTTTATGCGTACTAATCGTGTTGTTAGCGGCATGCGACCAACGGGTCGTCTTCATATCGGGCACTACCATGGCGTCCTTGAGAACTGGATCACAATTCAGAATCAATATGAGAGTTATTTCTTTGTCGCGGACTGGCATTCCCTGACGACTGAATATGGCGATACCTCAGGTATCAAGGGGTCGGCCCGCGAGATGGTGCTCGACTGGGTCGCTTTTGGTCTTGATCCAGACAGGTGCACAATATTTGAGCAGAGTCAGGTGCCGCAACATGCTGAGTTGAATCTTATCCTCGGGATGATAACACCGGTGGCCTGGCTTGAACGGAATCCTACCTATAAAGAGATGCTGGATAACATTGAGCAGCGTGACCTTTCTACTTTTGGTTTTCTGGGATATCCCGTACTGATGGCGGCCGACATTATATTGTATCGTGCAACCCGGGTTCCCGTCGGCCATGATCAGCTGCCGCATCTTGAAATCACCCGTGAAATAGCTCGTCGTTTTAACTATCTGTATAACAAGCAGGTGTTTCCGGAGCCGGAGGCTTTGTTAACTGAGACGCCCAAACTGCTAGGCCTCGACGGCCGTAAAATGAGTAAGTCTTATAACAACTCCATCTATTTGTCAGAAACTGCAGAAGAAACAGCTGCTAAAATAAAAAGTATGGTGACGGATACCCAGCGGGTACGTAAAAGTGATCCCGGTGACCCTGATGCCTGCCTTGCCTTTCATCTTCATCGCCTGTATGTCTCAGAAGAGAAACGCAACGAAATCATACCGGCATGCCGATCAGCTGCAATAGGGTGTGTTGAATGTAAAAAAATACTGACGGAAGCTATGAATGAGCGTCTTGCTCCATGTCGAGCTCGGCGTGACGAGCTTTCCCGTAATCCTGATTTTGTTGATGATATCTTGCTGTCTGGTAGTCGTAAGGCTGCAGAGGAAGCTGTGCTTACCATGGCTGCGGTACGTGAGGCGTTACGGGTCTAGCCATGCTGCAGTCCTCCTCAAATAACAGCCCTGCACGTACCACAGAGGAGCGAGGTGTGCTCTTTAGTCACGATACTGGTGCGTACAGTATTAAGGTTGCTAGTTTCGAGGGGCCTCTTGATCTTCTCTTGCACCTGATTAAAAAAAATGAAGTTGATATTTACGATATTCCGATAGCGTTAATTACCAAACAATATCTCGAGTATATCAATGCATTTAAAGAACTAAATCTCGATCTGGCGGGCGAATTTCTGGTAATGGCAGCGACCTTGCTGCACATTAAGTCTCGTATGCTGCTGCCTGATTTACAGGAGCCTGAACAGGAAGAGGGGGGGCTTGAGGACCCCCGAGCTGAACTCGTCAGGCGCCTACTTGAATATCAGCGCTATCGTGAAGCCGGTATGTCTCTAGGAGCTCGAACACTGCTTGGTCGTGAGGTATTTAGTCGTCCATTGGCTTGTGATCAGCGGGAATCAGGGACTGCTCCAGAAGAAGAGGTTTTAGAACTTGACCTGTATCGTTTGACGGAGGCCTTTAACAGTCTTATTCGCACCATGCCAAAAGCTCGGGCTCACGAAGTTGCTGCACGTGATTCGCTAAGTATGGTCGATGCAATTAGTAACATCATGGCACTTCTGGAATCAGGGACCACGGTTTTGTTTTCTGAAGTTTTTGACCAAGCGTTAGGTCGAGAAGGCTTGATAGTAACTTTTTTAGCGCTGTTAGAATTGTGTAAATTACGTATGATCAAGGTTGTCCAACGTGAGCCAGGTGCTGAAATATTCCTGCTGCTTGCCGTTGCTCCCCAAACTTTGCATGATGGTATGGAAGCGTCCGATGTCTGAGAGTCTAACCCTTATAACCATTGTTGAAGGCCTCTTATTTGTATCTGACGGCCCTGTCAGCCTTGACCGGCTAACGGAGCTACTGCCTGAATATGATCGGGCCTCATTGCGGCTTGCTTTGCAAGAGTTGCGCGACCGATATCATGCCATGCATGCTGGCATCTGCCTGGTTGAGGTGGCGGGTGGTTGGCAGTTACGTACGGTGAGTGATATTTTACCATATTTAACCAGGCTTGTTAAAACAAAGCCAACTAGGTTTTCCCCGTCTTCTCTAGAGACTCTTGCTATTATTGCCTACAGGCAGCCGGTTACGCGTCAGGAGATTGAATATCTGCGCGGTGTTGATGCCGGTGCAGTAATTAAAACACTGCTCGATCGGCGTCTCATAAAAATTCTGGGCAGGAAAGATATACCAGGGCGTCCTATTATTTATGGAACCAGTAAAGAGTTTTTAGAGGTTTTTAACCTCAAGGATCTGAAACAGCTACCGCCACTAAAAGATATTGAGTCTTTGGATGAGTTACCAGACTTTGAAATTCAGGAGGAACTCCCCCTGAAAAGTGACGCTGACAGCGTACACAATAACCTATAATGTTTCTCCCCATACAACTCGAAACTCCAAGTGGAATCGTTGACATAACCCCACAAACATTGTATACACTATAGACTTTTGAAAGACCCCATTTGTATCTAATCACCATAAGGAGGAAGTACCATGATTGAAGCGTATCTGGCTCATGAAGCCGAGCGTGCCGCCCAAGGTATCCCGGCGCTGCCGCTGACCCCCGAGCAGACCACTGATCTCTGCAACCTGCTCCAAGCTCCCCCTGCTGGCAAAGAGGCATTTCTGCTGAACTTGCTGAAGGAGCGCGTCTCCCCAGGTGTTGATCCTGCGGCAGAAGTTAAGGCAGCATTTTTGGCCGGTATTCTGGATGGCAGCAAAAGTTCACCATTGGTTTCTAAGGTCGATGCTGTTCGCATCCTTGGTACCATGATTGGTGGCTATAACGTTGCGCCGTTGGTTGAAGCACTGAAAACTCCTGAGTTGGCTGATGAGGCTGCATGTGCACTTTCCGGCCTGACCCTTGTATATGATGGTTTTGATCAGGTTGCCGCTCTTGCTGCAAGTAATGCTCAAGCAAAACAGGTTATGCAATCTTGGGCTGATGCTGAGTGGTTCACCAAGCGCCCAGGCGTTCCTGAGACTATCACCGTGAAGGTTTTCAAGGTTGAAGGTGAAATCAATACCGACGACTTCTCACCAGCTGGTGACGCATGGAGCCGTCCTGATATCCCACTGCATGCTTTAGCAATGGGTAAAACACGCTTCCCGAACCGCCTCGCTGATATAGCAGCATGGCGTGCTGCCGGCCATCAGGTCGCCTTTATTGGCGATGTTGTTGGTACCGGTTCTTCCCGTAAATCTGCCTGTAACTCAGTGCTCTGGCATATGGGTCAGGATATCCCCTGTGTACCGAACAAGAAAACAGCCGGTGTTATCATTGGTGGCGTAATCGCACCGATTTTCTTCAACACGGCACAGGACTCCGGTGCACTGCCTATTAAGGCAGACGTTACCAAGATGAATGACGGCGATGTTGTCACCATCAACACCGCTAAAGGTGAGATCTGCAATGCTGCTGGCGAAGTTGTCTCTACCTTCAAACTTGCTCCAAACACCATCGCTGATGAATTCCGCGCTGGTGGCCGAATTCCCCTCATCATTGGGCGTGCAATTACTGAAAAAGCTCGTAAGGTACTGGGCCTCGGTGACACGGATGTCTTCACAAAGCCGGTTAACCCAGCCGCTCAAGCTGGCCAAGGCTACTCATTGGCCCAGAAAATGGTTGGCAAGGCTTGTGGCGTGACTGGTGTTCTGCCTGGTACGGCATGTGAGCCTATCATGACGACGGTTGGATCACAGGACACGACCGGTCCTATGACTGCCGACGAGTTGAAAGAACTGGCATGTCTCAAGTTTCTCTCTCCGATGTTTATGCAGTCCTTCTGCCACACGGCAGCCTATCCAAAGCCAGCTGACGTAAAAATGCATAAGACGCTGCCCCAGTTCATCATTGAGCGTGGCGGTGTACCCCTCAAGCCAGGCGATGGTGTTATTCATAGCTGGTTAAACCGTCTGTTGCTTCCTGATACGGTTGGTACCGGTGGTGACTCCCACACCCGTTTCCCGATTGGTATTTCATTCCCTGCCGGTTCCGGCTTGGTTGCGTTTGCTGGTGCCATGGGCTTCATGCCGCTGGATATGCCTGAGTCTGTTCTCGTTCGCTTCAAAGGAAAACTTAACCCTGGTATTACCCTGCGTGACGTTGTCAACGCCATTCCGTATTGGGCAATTAAGCAGGGCAAACTTACTGTTCCTAAGAAAAATAAGATTAACATTTTTAACGGCCGTATTCTCGAGATGGAAGGTCTGCCGGACTTGACCGTTGAGCAGGCATTCGAATTGACGGATGCTGCTGCTGAGCGTTCCGCTGCGGCTGGTTGCATCCAGCTTTCTAAGAATTCTGTTGCCACCTACCTGCGCTCTAACGTAGCACTCATGAAGAAGATGATTGCAGACGGTTATCAGGATGCTCAAACCCTGCAAAATCGTATTGATGCGGTAAATGCATGGCTTGCAAAGCCTGAGTTGCTTGAGGCTGACGCCAACGCAGTTGAGACCGGTGCTTATGCTGATGTCATTGAGATTGATCTCGCTGAGATCACAGAGCCAATTTTGGCTTGTCCGAATGACCCTGATGATGTCAAGCTTCTCTCTGACGTTGCTGGAACTCCGATTAATGATGTTTTCCTCGGTTCCTGTATGACCAATATCGGTCACTTCCGTGCTGCTGCAGAAGTGTGGCGTGGTGAGAAGTTTAATCCGAGTGTTCGTACCTGGATTTGTCCTCCAACTCGGATGGATCAAGAAAAGCTTAAGGATGAAGCGTATTTTGCAATCTACAGCGCTTTCGGTGCACGTATTGAGATTGCTGGTTGTTCGCTCTGTATGGGTAACCAGGCACGCGTTCCCGATGCGGTAAACGTCTTCTCAACCTCAACCCGTAACTTCGATGACCGTATTGGTAACGGTGCAAAGGTTTTCTTGGGTTCTGCTGAGCTTGGTGCTGTTTCTGCTCTGATGGGCAAATTACCAACTCCGGCTGAGTTCTTTAAGGTCTATGCCGAAAAGATTGAGCCTAAGAAAGATTGCGTCTATCAGTACCTGCAGTTCGATGAAATGGCAAACTACAAGTAGGTCGTATCTCGCGTAACTATAATGGGCGGCCCGTCGGATGTCTCGGCGGGTCGCTTCTTTTTTTGAAGAAAATGCCACAAAGCATTACAGTTACACTAAAAAACAGTTGCGGTATAAAACTTCCTTGTGCTATAACGTTTTTCCTGTCAGCCAAGAAAATCAGTTTGTTACCGTACATATAAAGATGAGGGGTTTTATGACTAAAGCAGATATCGTTGAGCGGATTCATCAGAAGATTGGTCTTTCCAAAAAAGAGTCGGGCGAAATGGTTGAGATGGTTTTTAACATCATGAAGACCACCTTGGAATCTGGTGATAAAATTAAGATTGCTGGTTTCGGTAATTTTGTTGTAAAGCAAAAAGCCGACCGCCGTGGACGTAATCCCCAAACAGGTGAGTCCATTACAATTACTGCTCGTAGAATTCTGACTTTCAAGCCAAGCCAGGTTCTTAAAAACGGTATTAACAACGAATCTGAGTAATGATGGGGTAGGGCATGCACCTTCCCGGTTTACCCGATAAAACCTATTATAAGATTGGCGAAGTTGCCAGGATAGCGGAAGTGAAAACTTCCGTTCTCCGTTTCTGGGAAACGGAATTTCCATTCGTAGCTCCAGAGAAGAGTGGTTCTGGACAGCGCCTGTATCGCCAAGAAGATATCGTGCGTATTCTGCAGATTAAGGACCTCCTGTATAAGGAGAAGTTCACCATTGAAGGTGTTCGTAAACGTCTCGGTAGTAAGGGACAAGTTGTTTCAGCTCCGCAACCAGACTTCACGCGACAAATTCTCGCTGAAATCCGTGATGACCTTCTATCTCTGCAGGCCTTTCTGAAGAAGCCTTAAGTAACAAAAAAACTATTGACCACAGATTTAGGAATATAGTAAGGTACGGATTCACGTTGAACACGATGTTGCAGTACCCAGGTCACATTTTGTGGGGCTATAGCTCAGCTGGGAGAGCGCTTGAATGGCATTCAAGAGGTCAGCGGTTCGATCCCGCTTAGCTCCACCATCAAATCTCCAAAAGTAGTTTTTACTTTTGTTATATAGCTTGCGGTGGCCATGGTGAAGAGGCCGAACACACATGACTGTGACTCATGCATTCGAGGGTTCGAATCCCTCTGGCCACCCCAATAAATTTTAGTTTCTTTATGGCAACATAAAGAAACTTTTTTTTATGGTGCTTCTTTTTTCCAGTTGGTTAAATTGGGCAACTGGTTCTTGACTTACGTCACTCCCTGTACTAACTTTGATAAAATTCCAACGCGAGAGGTGGTCTTGGTATGTCATACGAAAACCTGCAAGAAGGATTGACCTTCGATGACGTGTTGCTGGTTCCGGCACACTCGCTTATTCTCCCCAGAGATGTAACCCTTACCACGCGCTTAAGCCGCAATATCCCTCTTAATATTCCGCTTGTCAGTGCTGCTATGGATACCGTTACTGAATCGAGAACTGCTATCACCATGGCACGGGAAGGTGGTATTGGCATTATTCACAAAAACCTTTCCATTGCTGATCAAGCCCATGAGGTTGATAAGGTTAAAAAGAGTGAATCCGGTATGATTGTCGACCCAATTACCATGAGCCCGAATCAAAAGATATCCGAGGCACTTGAGTTGATGTCGCGCTACCGTATTTCTGGTGTACCTATTGTCAAGCCAAACGGTAAGCTGGTGGGTATTTTGACAAACCGTGATCTTCGATTTGAAACAGACTACGATCTTCCTGTCTCAGCACGTATGACGAAGCGTAATCTGGTGACGGTTCCTGTTGGAACAACACTTGATCAAGCCAAGGAACATCTTAAGCATACTCGGGTAGAAAAGTTACTTGTCGTTGATGAAGATCGTAACCTGAAAGGGCTTATCACCATCAAGGACATCGAAAAAGTCAAGAAGTACCCCAATGCATGTAAAGACTCGTTAGGAAGACTTCGCGTCGGTGCCGCCGTTGGACCCACTGCTGACATGGAACAGCGTATGGAAGCACTTGTCAAAGCCGGTGTTGATGTTGTGGTGATTGATACCGCCCATGGACACTCGCAAGGTGTTATTGATGGGGTGAAGCGTGCGAAGGAGCTTTATCCCCATGTTGACATCATTGCTGGCAATATTGCTACGGCTGCTGCTGCTGAAGCTCTTATTCAAGCTGGTGCTGATGGTATTAAGGTCGGTATTGGACCTGGTTCCATCTGTACGACCCGTGTTGTTGCCGGTGTTGGTGTTCCACAAATTACCGCCATTATGGACTGCGCCAAGGTGGCCCATGCCCATGGCATCCCGGTCATCGCCGATGGCGGTATTAAATTTTCTGGTGATCTCCCGAAGGCTGTTACTGCTGGTGCTGATGTTATCATGATTGGTTCTCTTTTTGCTGGTACGGAAGAGTCTCCTGGAGATACGGTTTTATATCAGGGGCGTACCTATAAAAGTTATCGTGGTATGGGATCTATTGGTGCTATGAAAGACGGCAGTAAAGACCGCTATTTTCAATCCGATGTTGGTGATGATGTTAAGCTTGTACCCGAAGGGATTGAGGGTATGGTTCCTCTGCGAGGACCGCTCTCTGCAAACATTCATCAACTGATAGGCGGGTTGCGCTCTGGTATGGGCTATACCGGTTGCGCAACTATCCAGGCCCTCCAGCAGAATGGCCGTTTCATTCGGATTACGGGGGCTGGCCTGAAAGAGTCCCATGTACACGATGTTACCATCACCAAAGAGGCTCCGAATTATCGGGCTAGTTAAGGACCTGTATCCATGAGTTCGACTGATATACATAGTCAGAAAATTCTGATTCTTGATTTTGGCTCACAAGTAACCCAACTGATTGCCCGTCGTATTCGTGAGCAGTCGGTCTATTGTGAGATTCATCCTTATACTATGACCTTGGATGCCATTAAAGCATTTGCCCCCCAAGGGATTATTCTCTCTGGTGGCCCAAGTAGCGTGTATGATGATGGGGCTCCCCATTCAGATACAGCAATTTATGCGCTGGGTATTCCGGTCATGGGTATCTGTTATGGTATGCAGCTAATGACCTGGCAGCTTGGTGGCAGAGTTGAAAAGTCTGACAAGCGCGAATTTGGCCGGGCAGCCATGGCCATTGATGACACCAGTGACCTTTTCTGCGGCTTGTCCATTGAAGAAGAAGTATGGATGTCTCACGGAGATAAGATTGAGCAGATGCCGGAAGGTTTCTGTGCCATAGCCCACACCGGTAACACCCCTGCTGCTGCTATGAAGCATCCTGAGCGGCGTTTGTATGCTGTTCAGTTCCACCCTGAAGTTGTTCATACACCAAAGGGTGCCGCAATGCTTGCTAACTTTGTATTCAACGTATGCGGTTGCAAACCGATCTGGACTATGGCCAACTTCATTGAGACCGAGATTGCGGCTATTCGGGCCAAAGTAGGCAATGGTAAGGTGATCTGTGCACTTTCAGGTGGTGTTGACTCCTCAGTCGTTGCGGTCTTGCTCCATAAGGCTATCGGTGATCAGCTCCAGTGTATTTTTGTGAACAATGGATTGCTTCGTAAGGGTGAAGCTGAAAAAGTTGTTGAGCTCTTTACTAAGCACTACCAGATTAATCTTGATTACGTTGAGGCAGAAGAACGTTTTCTCTCCAAGCTTGATGGCATTACTGATCCAGAGCAAAAACGTAAGATTATTGGTAATGAGTTCATCTACCTCTTTGAAGATGAATCAAAAAAACTTGGTGAAGTTGAATGGTTGGCCCAGGGTACGCTCTATCCTGATGTTATTGAATCAGTTTCTACGAAGGGGCCATCTGCCGTCATCAAGAGTCACCATAATGTCGGTGGACTTCCTGAGCGGATGAAAATGAAGTTAATTGAGCCGGTTCGTGAATTGTTTAAAGATGAAGTACGATTGCTTGGCAAAGAACTGGGGCTACCCGATGATCTGATTTATCGCCAACCATTCCCAGGGCCTGGCCTTGCAATTCGATGTGTGGGAGAAATTACTGCAGACCGTTTAACCATTCTTCGTGAGGCTGATGCAATTGTTCTCGAAGAAATCCGGGCAGCTGGTTTGTATCGTGAAATCTGGCAGTCTTTTGCAGTACTTCTTCCCGTTCGCTCGGTTGGCGTTATGGGGGACGCACGTACCTATGATTATACTATTGCGCTTCGTGCAGTAAACTCACTTGATGGTATGACTGCAGATTGGGTGAAGCTTCCCTATGAGGTGTTGGGTAGTATTTCGACACGTATCATCAATGAAGTGAAAGGTGTTAATAGGGTTGTCTACGATATCAGTCAAAAACCACCGGCTACCATTGAGTGGGAGTAATTTTTCTCACGTAAGTTGTTGATTTATATTGGTTTTCAAGTTACACAAAAGTGACACACAGCAAAGTAACTTGTTGATTTTGTTGGGCGTAGGTTTTATAGTTGCACAAAAACCTGCACAAAAAAGTGCTTATTGATTTTCATAAGTGCTCCTGCGCCCAAAAATGCCCAGTAAAAAAACACACTACAGCGACGACGAGATAGCAATTTACGACGAAGCCCTCATCCACAAGCGTGGTGAGTACTGGCAGATGCGTATGTGGCTTGAGAAAGAGCGCCGCTATGCCCGTTTCAGTCTCAAAACACGCAACAGAGACACGGCTATTGATAAAGCCAAAAAGTACTACCACGAGCTAAAGGCAATGGAGCTTGCTGGGAAGACGTACTTCTCGCTAACAACAAAACAAGGCGTTGCGATGTATTTGGAGCAGCGCCAAAAAGACGTGGACGCTGGCATCATTGTTTCAGGGCGTCACAGAACCATCGTTACCCACCTCAACCACTGGCTTAAATTTATTGGCAAGGATACAAAGCTGAAGGAGTTGAGCAGAACGGACTGCGAGAACTACTTTCACGAGCGCCACCAAACCAAAAAGCGCAACGAAGTCAAAATTAGCCAAAGCACCATTGTTAATGAACAGAGCACTATTAACGCCATGATGGCTTGGCTCTTTAGGGCAAATGAGACTTACATTGATGCGTTTTACTTTAAGAAACTCAAGCCTGTGGATGCTGGCGATTTGGCATTGAAGCGCCCAATTTTTACAAAAGAAGAACTGCTGCGCATCAAAACTGTATTGGCTGCTTATGTGCGTGAACCAGCAGAAGACAAAAACGACAAAAACAATGGCACAAAGGCTTTGTGCGGGCATTTTCTTGCGCTATCAATGCTTACGGGTATGCGCCGTGGTGAGTTGTTGCAGTTGAAGTGGAAACACATCGGCTTAGCTGAAAGTGACTATCACGTGAAAACTGGAAAAACTAAAGCAATGTTGGATGGCTTGTTCCACATCACTGTGCCAGGCTCAATCAGCAAAGTTCGCCGCACTCGCCAGTTTATGGTTGGTGATGACAGGCATCTCTTTGAACTGCTGTATTTGGCAGCAAAGCGCATCAAGTTTAAAGACCTGCCCGCAACGTACTCAGGCAAAGCGGAGACGTTCATTTTTAAACACAAGGCAAAGCTGCAAGCTGAGTTAGGCGATGACCTGATTTTTAGCCTTGATGGTGTCACGCCAATCACGCCACGTGCCATCTACGTGCATTTTGAAAACTTGATTGAGCGAGCAGACATTACGAACAGCATTGAACGTGGCATTGTTCCGTACAGCTTCCGTCACTCCTTCATCACACACAAAGTGAACAGTGGCGTAGACCTCATGTCTGTTGCTGAGATGTGCGGTACAAGCGTAGCGCAGATTGAGAAGACGTACTACCGCACCACACGAGAAAAGATGCGTACCAACGCCCTGAGCGATTACGACGAGGAACATGGCGTAATCGTCCGCAACTAGGGCTTAGATAAGCTCCACCGCATTGCGCAGCATGTCATCGCTCGCGTAAATGTAAACAGACGTGGTTTGGATGTTTTTGTGTCCCATCAGTTTTTGCAGCACACGCATACTGATGCCCATGCTGCTAGCACGTGTCGCAAAGCTGCGGCGACCTGAGTGGCTAGTGCAGTCATCAAAGCCTGCCTTCTTGTATATCCCGTTCACCACTTGCGCTAGTGAGCTAGCAGTGAAGCCTTCATTGCGCTGTGTTGAAAACAGTGGCTGCTTGGCATTGCGGACACGGAATGTTTGCACGTAAGCAGCAAGCTCGCCCTGCATACGCTGGCTAAGCAGTACTGTGCGACTGTCGCTGCCCTTTGTTTGCTCAGGGTTTAGCGTGAACTGGCTACGTACAGCGCCATCGCTTGTAAGCACGTCACACACACGCAGCGCAGCAACTTCGCCAATACGCATACCAGCCAAGTACGTCAGCAGGAAAATTGCGCGGTTACGTTTTGGGTTTTTGGTTTTGGAAACGAATTCCAGCAGTTTTTGCAGCTCGCGCTCGTTCAACGTCTTTGCCTGCTTTGCCATTTGCACATCCTTTACTGTGTTGGAAAAAGTGCATTTAGTATGTTTTCGTGTGTTCAAAATTCCTACCTCTAAATTTCTTCAACGCTAGCAACGACTTAGCGTGACTGTGTTGGTTTTGTATAAAACGCATACAGTGATATTTAGCTGGTTTGGCGTGGCACATGCGCCACATTTCACTGCCCAACTTGCAAAATGCAAGTCCAAGCCCTGCAAGCGTTTTGAGCTGCTTGGGCTGGCTTGGGTAGCTGGGCTGGGCTTTGCGCTGCTTGTAGGGCTTGTACGCAAGTTTGTAAGCCCTAGCAAATCTAATTGCTATGATATTTCTAAACTACTGATGCTAGTTTTTTTGGTTTAATTTTCATCCCATGCGTTCTATTGACATGCATGGGCATTGCATCTTTTTTTATTGAAACGCTCTGTTTTGATGTAGATGACAATTTAGCAAGAATTCCGCATTTACTTGCTAGCTGTGATTCCTTACAAGTTGTACTTAATGCTTTTAGTGTTTTTTCTAAAATCTTCAGCTCTTTAATGCGGTGACCAACGTGAGCTATATGCTCATCAAGCAGATTGTTTACCTCATCACAGTTTTGATTTGGTAAATCTTTGAAGCGCAATAAGATGCGGATTTCATCCAAAGACATATCAAGACTACGGCAATGCCTGATGAACAACAATCGTTCAGCATGTACGTCTTCATACATACGATAGTTACCAGAACTACGGTTGGTAGGTGGGATTAAACCTTCACGCTCATAAAAGCGAATTGTTTCTGCCTGTGTACTAGTAGCTTTAGCAAGCTCGCCAATTTTCATCAGCATACTTAGTCCTTTGTGCTCAAAAAAAATTAAGTGCTTGACATTGTAGTTGCTACAGGGTTTTTAATCTAGCAGTGAAAGGAAGCGAAATGACCACAACAGACCAAAACACGCATAGAAATGGCAATGCAGAAGCATCATGTAGTAGCTGTAGTTGTAGCAGCGAACCATGTAGCGATAGTTCTTTAGACAGCCATTCACAACTTGAGGGTGGAAAAAGTTTTCGCATTGCTAATATGGATTGCGCTAGTGAAGAGGCAGAAATCCGTCATGCACTAGAAGCAATCGATGGCATTCAAAGTTTACGTTTCAATTTGGCTGAAAGAGTGATTGCTATCACAGCGACAGAAGCATCATTGACCAAAGCATTAGCTGCAATACGCAAAGCTGGATTCAAGCCTGAACCTATTGATGTTGTAAGTGGAGACGGAAATGCAAATACATCAACAGCAATTAGTTTTTGGTCTTCATGGGGTAAATTGATTTGTGCATTGGTACTTGCTACTGCTGCAGAAATCTTGGCATTTGTATTTGTAGATGCTCTACCTGCTAAATTCTTGGGCATGGCGCTTGCTGTTTGTGCTATCGCTTTGTCAGGCTTCACTGTGTATGGAAAAGGTTTGGCAGCACTGAAGCAAGGAAGATTAAGCATTAATGCTTTAATGAGCGTAGCAGTCACTGGTGCATTTGCAATAGGTCAATGGCCTGAAGCAGCAATGGTGATGGCTTTATATGGGATAGCAGAAGCAATTGAAGCCCGCGCAGTTGATAGTGCTCGCAATGCAATCAAAAGCCTGCTTGCACTAGCACCAGAGCAAGCAGAAGTAAGGCAAGCTGATGGGCAATGGGTTTTACAACTTGCGAAAAATATTGATGTTGGTGCGATTGTTCGCATTCGTCCTGGCGAGCGTGTTGCACTTGATGGGGTAGTGACGCAAGGAACAAGTGCAGTTGATCAATCGCCCGTGACAGGTGAGAGCCTTCCAGTAGATAAAGCAGTGGGAGATGAGGTTTATGCTGGAACGATCAACCAATCAGGTTCGCTAGAAGTGCAAGTCACTGCACCAGCATCAAACAGTACCTTAGCTCGCATTATTCACGCTGTTGAAGAGGCGCAATCCTCACGAGCGCCCACACAACGGTTTGTTGACCAATTTGCTGTTGTTTACACGCCAGCAATTTTTATGTTGGCTGTTGCTGTGGTGTTGTTGACGCCTTGGCTGATGGGCTGGACATGGGTGCAGGCCTTATATAAAGCATTGGTATTGTTAGTCATTGCCTGTCCATGCGCTTTGGTGATTTCAACACCCGTAACAATTGTGAGTGGTTTGGCAGCGGGAGCGCGACGAGGAATTTTGATTAAAGGCGGTGTGTACCTTGAAGAAGCAAGAAAAATCAAAGTCGTGGCAATGGATAAAACGGGAACCATTACAGAAGGCAAACCCAAATTAGTGGCTTTTGAGTTGCTAGATAGTGACGCAGATCTTGCAGCAATTCAATCCCTTGCGAAAAGTTTGGCGACACGCTCCGACCATCCTGTTTCAAAAGCAATCGCTGAAGGGCTTATAGCTGAGACGGTTGAGGTTGCTGATTTTCAAGCTGTCGCAGGTCGTGGCGTTCAAGGGCAAATTGAAGCTCATCCTTATGCACTAGCTAACCATCGCTGGATTGAAGAGCGAGGGCAATGCTCGACAGAACTGGAGCGGCTCCTTGACGTTCACGAAAAAGCAGGTAGAACTGTCACTATTTTGGCGAATGCGAATCGGGCGATTGCTCTGTGTGCTGTAGCCGACACCATCAAACCTTCATCAGCACAAGCCGTTACAGAACTTAAATTGTTAGGTGTCACACCCGTCATGTTGACAGGCGATAACGCTGCGACAGCTCAAACAGTGGCGGCACTTGCAGGCATTGAAGAGGTTCGTGGAAATTTATTGCCTGAAGATAAGCTGCTTGCGATTAGTGAACTGCAAAAGCAGTTTGGTATTACAGCAATGACAGGTGACGGTATAAACGATGCGCCCGCCTTAGCAAAAGCTGATATTGGATTTGCAATGGGTGCGGCTGGAACACATACAGCTATGGAAGCGGCAGACATTGTCGTAATGAATGATGACTTGCGTCGTTTGCCTGAAACAATAAATCTTTCTAAACGTGCACACGTTATCTTGTGGCAGAACATAGCTATAGCACTTGGCATTAAAGCTGTGTTTCTATGGCTTGCTGTTTTTGACAACGCTTCAATGTGGATGGCTGTATTTGCTGATATGGGCGCAAGTTTGCTCGTTGTTTTTAATGGATTGAGATTGCTGCGAGTACGTAGTTAACAATTCATTAATAGTCGTAACTTGTCTGCGGGCTTGTACGCACGTCTGCTTGCTTGCGAAATTGGGTTTACAGCACTAAAAAACTACGCTGCTAGAAATTTTGCGTAGCTACTCTTTTGCGTCAGGGTGGTGATTTTGCGTCTATGTCCAACTTGCATTTTGCAAGTTTGCCCATGCTTAACCCCTGTCTATGCCTTGATGGTTTTGGTTGGGGCTGAGTAGTTTTTGCCGTTTTCCAAAATCAAATCAGCTCTGTAGCTACAGCGGGGCCATGAGTTTTACCCCCTTAGCCCCAGCAATAGATGCAGCTGAATCCATCGTACCTTCGTGTGGCTAGACCGCGAAAACGGGTCAAATTCACGGTCTTTGTCCTGTAGCTAGCAATGTTTGCAGCTAGGGGTAGACAGGCTATGCGGCAGTGAATACAAATACTTTTTCGCGTTTTTGATTAAACTGACAAAAATAGCAATGACTGGGCGGACAATGGCAGCACAAAAAGGAAAGCTGACAGCAGCAGAACAGAAACTAGATGCAAAGCTGACAACTTTGCAGGACAGCTGCGTCCAAGAAATACGGATGCACTCAGTCACGCAGCAGCAGGAGCGTGAGAACCTTGCACAAATTTATTACTGGTGGCAGGAGGCATACAAGCTGCCTGCGTACTACAAGGCAAAGCTAGCCCACTTGCCGCCTGAGCAGTTGCGAAACACGACTGACAAATTTAACTTTGCGCCTGTCTTGCGCCTGTTTTACGGCGTTACTACATTGAGCGACAGCAAGCGCAGCAGGATGAGCAGCGCATTAAATGCAATGCACGATGAATGGGAATCTAAGCCCAAGCTATACAAGCAGGACGTTGCGAAGCTGGCTGACTACATTGACCAGAACAAAGGCATAACAGGCCTGGCAAAGCAACAGGCAAAAATTGCTCCTGCTGCATCGCACGTTGATGACATCAAAACAGACGTGCAGCTTGATGAGCATGAAGCAAAGCAGGCTGCTATGCCAGTTGCAGCTGGCGTTGATGGCGAAACACTTGAAGTGATACGCAAACGCTTGGGCAGACAAGTGCATGTTGAAGTGACAGACGCACAGCGCAAAGATGCGTTGCTAGATGACGCACAGGAGTACTGGCGCAAGGCAAGTGGTATTGCAAGCTATGACTTGGGCTTTGGCTTGGAGGCAAATAAGCGCAAATATTCCCTTGCGCTTGTGCGTGTGGATGGCGACAAGATGGAAGTCATCAACTCAAGCGTTGACGAGGACGCTATCAAAGCTGCCTTGCTTGCGTCCTACCGAGAGCAGTTTGCATCTGTGCACATAAATTTGCGTTGCTTACTTGAGGTGCTGCGGACGCAATACATTGGTGGCAAGGCAGCAAAACAGCTTGCGAAAGTGGCTGAGCTTGGGTTGCCTTCAAGCACTGATGACATTGAAGGTGAGCAGCGGACTGTTGCTACACGCATGATGTTTGTGCCTGCCAGCAATCAAATCCTGCTCAGCCCAGTCAACAGCAATGCTGGGCTTGTGACTGTGGCAACACCAGCCATTCAGCTCATTAACGTTGTTGGCAATGACTTTTTCTTGCCAGCATATAGCCGTGTGTACTTGGAGCGCAGGCTGATTGGCAACGATGACATCAACCAGTTCAGCGTCACAAACACTGGCAAGCTCATGGCAATGCACAAAGCGCCAAGCATTGTTTACACGTTGAAGTTGACAAACAAATCAATGCCAGCAGACTTTGCGTACATTGACATTGTGTCGTTTAGCGCAACTAAGGGCAAAGCAAAGCGAGACAGCCAGCTTACGCTGAATGAAAAGTACATTGCCGCAATCAAAACCAAATTCAAAATTAACGCCCACACAATGCACAAGCTGGCAAAGCAGTATGCGGACAAGTGGCTTACGCTGAAAGGCGATCATGCAAACCGTGCAGAAAACGACCTGTGTAAATTTGCAGTGACGGCAGATGCATTTGAGTTTGAAATATTTGACAAAGCAGGTGATGTTGCATCTGACCCAGTTTGTATGCACGGTGCAAAGCTGAAACTGGCAAAGCCATACAAGCACCATTTCAAATGCAGGGACTTGATGGCTGCACTGAGTGGCATGGGTGCATTGCAGCTACAGGGTGATGTTGAAATGTTGTTGGATGGCAATGTGCTGGCGTTCAAATACAGCACTGATGCTGCCAGCTACACCACTGCAATACCCACGTACAACGACAAAACGGAACAGCGCAATGACAAAGCGTTTGTGATGTACACAGCAATCCCGTACACAAGCCATGCCAGTGCTGCTGCCCATGTGCAAGCTGTTGATTATGACGCTTTGATGCCTATTTACTGCTATGCGTAGTGACTTCAACATTACGGACTACGCTGTTTACTTGCCAGCTGTAAACGACACATACGCACGTTGCTTGGTAACTGAAAAGTTAGGCAGTCGTTCCTTTCCCGCTGGCTTGGGCGTTGAAGACTTGGAGTTTTGGAACGAGGGCAACAAGCTGTGGCATTACCCGTATTTACTGCACTCAATTGGTAGCTACAAGGTTGGCAGCAACCCAGATAATGCCGTAACTCGCACTGACAAGAGCATGGCTGTGGTTATTGGTGACAGTGGCGGCTTTCAAATTGGCAAGGGTACATTGGAGGGCTATAAGGCATTGACTCCACACATGCCCGCAGATGCAGCTATTGCAGCTTGGCGTGATGCAGATGATGTGCGTAGGTGGATTTTGGGCTGGCTTGAATCTAGCTCCACATACGCAATGAGCATCGACATGCCTTTGTGGGCAGCTGAAGAAAATACCAAATCGCCATTCAGCAATTGCAGCCGCGAACAACTGCTGGACATGACCCTGAACAATTTGCAGTACATAGACGTGTACAGGCAAGGGCACACGAAGTGGCTTAACGTGGTGCAGGGCATTGACAACGCAGCCACAGAGCAATGGTGGGATGCAGTTAAGAAGTACAAATGGGGTGGATGGGCGCTTGCTGGTGGTGCTGGCAGTCGTGGCGGCTTAGCCCAATTGCTGCACACAGTGATGCTGATGCGTGATGATGGTGCGTTTGTGGAGGGCTTGGATTGGGTGCATACGCTAGGCGTTTCGCAGCTCAAATGGGCAGTGATTTTGACTGCTATCCAGCGCAACCTCCGCAAGTCCAATTCAAAGTTAACCATAAGCTTTGACACCAGCAGCGTATTTCAGCAGGGCATGAGACGTGAAAATGCCTATATCAGCCCTGTACTAACAACTAACGCAAACACATGGGTGTTGCCCTCTGAGTCCAGTCCTCAGTCATACAAGCGCATTGGTAGCACTGACCCGTTCCCATTTAGCTCCGCAATCGGCGACAAGATGACTGTTGGGCACTTGAACGTGCAGGACTGGGATGCTTTTGACAAGCGGCAATATGACAATGTGAGCCTGTTGCTGCTCTCAAACCACAACATATGGGTGACACTAGATGCTGTGCAAAGGGCTAATGAATGTGCGTTTGGAAATGATTGCCACGAAAAAGCGCCACGTTTGTATTTGGACTGTATTGACTTGATTGACGAACTTTTTACTGTGGATGATTGGCGTGGTTTTATAGCCAAGAACAAGAGCACATTTGATGCTCACTCAAGCAGTAGTTACAAGTTATAGAGCGAACTTGCAGTTCGTTTGTGCTTCAACATCGCTCAGTCGTCTTACTCTTTCTCTCTGTCTCGCACTCTTTTCTATCGTTTGTGCTTGAGCCAAAGCGAAGCTAATACTGGACTAGCCAGCGCCTTGGTAAATAAATTGTTGTGTGTAAGTGTGTGTAGAGCAAAAGCTCCTTAGTTGCCTAGTCTGTTTGGTATGAATGTGGCGTTTATGTCAAAGCCTAGGTGTGCGTTCAATCTGCTTTCATTGTGTCCGTAATATAGCCAGCCTGTGTTTTCTGTGTCTGCCTTTTGTAGCCATATTTTTTTGTCTGATTGCTTTGCCTTCTTAACCCAAAGCTCTGTAAACACAGTCATCATTTCTTCTTGTGTAATGCCTGTCGGTATGTTGCCAAATGCAAAGTGATAGTGAATTGTGCTTGTGTCCCTGTTAATTTTGCCCATGTGTAGATGACTGAGTATGAGTGGATTGTTGTGGTGTGAAGGGTATGTGAGTGCCTTATGTCCGTTAAAAAATTGAGCTAGCTTGCGTGTGAAAAATTTGCCTGTACGTTTTGCGCCTAGAAGCATCCCATTTATTTGCCAAGGTTCTTTGTTGTATATGTGCATGTGCGTATGGCCCATTGCAACCCACTGTATTTGATTTGCATAGGGAAGTGCAATCTTGTTGTCCATGAAGTTGTCGTTGTGTCTTTGCATGTTTTTATTTAGTCGCACTGGCAGACCAACAATGAAAGATTGAAGTTAAGGCTGTCAGTTAATATAGAACTGGTTGCTCGTTTGTGGTGCTGAAAATAAATTTGTGTTTCCAAACAACTTTGAAAGGAAACGCAAATGGCAACACTTACTTCACTCAAGCTCGTCGCAGCTAAAAAGCCCACTGCCCAAAACCCTGTCCAACATCGCCGCAATAAGCTGAGCGCAAAAATTTTGGAGCAACTAGCACTCTGCAAGGCGCTGCAAAACGGCGAAACATACGCACCCACCCGCATTAAAACGGTTACGAACGCTGAAGGCGAGCGTGTCCAAGTTAACCAGCCTAAGCGTGTGAAGCAATGGTGGTTTGTTGATGGCAACAAGGTGTTGCTACAAGTGCGCTACGGTGCAAAGACGCTGATGCTGAACGCAAAAAGCAATGCTGTTGAGTGCGCTAACGCGGATGCTTTGATTGCTGCATTGACTGCTGTGAACGAAGCGGTTTTGGCTGGCGAATTGGACGCACAGATTGAAGCTGTTAGCGGACAGATTCGCGGTGGCTTTGAACGCTAAGCCATAGCTGTCATGCATACAGCTACAGATGCCACCCAGTGCTTAGTTGCTGGGTTGGCACCGTTTTTGAACGATGAACTGCGGCTGTACAGCCCAGTCGTTTATCGCAAGAACAAAAAGCGCCGCCCATTCAATCGCAAGCATGAGTACTACTGGATTGTTCGCGCTGCCTGCAATTACTTGCTGCAAGTGGGCAGGCATGACGACTTTGTTTTGGGTGTTGCAGTTGCAACGCATCAAGGCATTACGTTATCTGCTTTCACACGCCAGTTTGACCTTGCAAACAACGTTGACCGCAACAATGCGTATGCGTCCTACAAGTTCTACGCAGCCAAAGCGTATGACGAACACATGGGCGACATATGGGTTGTGAAGGTTGAGCAGG
This sequence comes from uncultured Geobacteraceae bacterium, assembly GCA_964456065.1. Taxonomy (GTDB): domain Bacteria; phylum Desulfobacterota; class Desulfuromonadia; order Geobacterales; family Pseudopelobacteraceae; genus Trichlorobacter. The sequence continues at coordinate 2,814 of CAYVYW010000003.1, read as the reverse complement.
AGAACATCAATGCAATGTAACGCAGCACAGCTTGAGCAGGAGCTTGGGCAATTTATTGGCACAGAGCACTACTACCGCATGCACGCCAACATGCTTATTACAGATGGTGTGAAGTTCTTGGCAGAGCAAGCAAATTGCTTTTGGCTTTTGGACTTGTACTGGTCACATCTAACTGGCATTGACTTTGACCAGTTCCCATTCACGGTACTCAAAATGGCAGCGCTCAATTCAGCAGCGATTGTGCATATTGAGGATGGTAACGACAAGATTTTGGCTACGCAGTTTATTGACTACACGGACTTTCCGCTTGCCAGTATTCGTCTGTATGGTTGCTGGGAAGATAGGCAGTGGATTGTGATGCTGACTAGCGAGTATTGATGTGCAACCAAATACCAAATCCATTCTTGCAGTCTTGCTGCTGCCTTGTGCTGTATGGGCAAGTGACTGGCGTGATGCTTATGCCAAATTCAGCACCAAGCTTAATCGCAAAGAAACGCTGGTTGTTAGCTGGATGGTTGTACCTACATCCAAAGTGCAAGCTACATGCGAAGCAATTAGCAAGGACAGTGGGCTAGGTGGGTTTGGCTTTGCTGTGGACGCTTGCAGCTTTTGGCGCAAGGACACCTGCTTGATTGTGACTGGTAGCCAAACTACACACGCAGAGCTTGGGCATGAACTACGTCACTGCTATCAGGGCAGTTTTCATTAATCGTACCAACGAAAAAATACGTGCAAAGGGAGTAGACATGAACACATACGAAGCAATGGTGCGCATACAAGCAAGCAATATGGTTGTGCGAACACAGGTGCAGGCGCAGTCAAACCAAGATGCGCTTTGGTTGCTGGAAGGGCAGTACGGCAGTGGCAACGTTGTAACGCTGCCTACGCTTGTTAGTAGCTAACTTGCAAATTGCAAGTTGGGCTAGTACGGCACTTTGGGGAACGGCAACTGCAACCCGTGTTTTGCTGCATAACGGTTGGCATAGATTTCGCCGTTTGCAAATAAACACATTTCTGCATCCAGTACGCTTGCTGCGACATTTAACCTAACAAGGGTTAGCAGTAGTGCTTTGTACTCCATGTAGCCCATGTATGAAAGTTTCATCCTTTCAAAATGTGCATTTACTTGGCGCTTGATGTCGCTAAAAATTTTTCTAAACGGGGTTGAAAGGGCTGGCGGCATGATGAACTTACGTGGAAAGTCCATCTCATCTAGTATGTAATTTAAGGACATTGCTACACGAGCGTCGAAAATTGCATAACTCTCACTGTCTGCAAATGCAAGTACTTTGCTCCAAGATGCAATGCGATCGCCCTTGTGTTTCTTGGCAAATTCGTTTACCTCATCGTCTGCATAGTCTGTAAATTCGCTGCACATTTCATACAGGCGATCTTCCTCCTCGTCTTCTTGTGGAGGTATGTTCCCCCAGTCGTATACGACCCATTTGATAGCAGCATTCTTTTTTTTAGCGTCTGCGCTGCGTAATGGCGCTTGCATTATTTTTCTCAATGCGACGTTTTGGACTTTTGAGTCAATTATCTCATAAAAATCATTAGCAACATCATCGCCAACAATGCTTGCAAGTAGCTCTTTATCTTTGGGTACTTCCCAATCTTGGTGTTCATACGTGCCAGCACGTTCCCAAATTTGCAGCGCAACAGCATCTGGGATTGGACGGAATATGAAAACGGAACTGTTTTTTCTTACAGAATTTTTTCTGCTCATGCCTAGAAGAGTACCAGCTTCTTTGTTTCGCTATAAAAGTTGGTCGCCAATTGCTTTTCAATTTTTTCTGTGCAAGTGAAATAGCACAGCGTGTAACATTTAGTTCACGTACAATGCACACGTGCCAATCTAACCAAGTAACTATGAGAACAGAATAAAAAATGAAGTTACACAAAAGTTACACACAAAAAAATTACGCTTGTAAGTTGTTGAAAATAAACAACAATTTACAAGGTGATTATTGAGTGGGAGTAGTGGTGCCGTAGCACGATTTGAAGCTTAACACCATATAATCAAAAACCCCCAGCATTGGATATGCAGGGGGTTTTTGATTACTGAGATTATATACGATCTACTAGTCCATACAGGTGTATTTACCGAATGAGTTTTCAAGAGGATAGCCAGCTGCAATCCAAGCAAGAATTCCTTTGTCTACGTTCACGACGTTTTTATACCCAAGGGCGACCAGGTTGTTAACAACAGCAGCACCACGAGCGCCGCTCTTGCAGACGACAACAATTTTCTGATTAGGGTTGTTATGCTTTTTCGTGAAATAGAACTCAACGAGTCCACGGGGGAAATAGACAACATTCGGAGCGGTAATTTTGCCGGCACTCACTTCTTCAGGTTCACGAACGTCAAGAATCAGCATTTCTTCTTTTGCATCAATCATTTTCTTGAATGTTGCAACATCGATTTTAGGTGCTTTTTTTGTTTGCTCTGCAACAAACTTCTTTACGTTCGCGGCAATAGGATCCTCAGCAACAGTAGCTGCAAAGCTATTGACTGAAAGGGTGAAAACAGCAACAGCGGCAACCAATAATGTACGCATAGACTTCCTCCTCTTTCTTAAAACAAAGTAATATTTAAAATATTGATATGATTATTTATTTTTCATGTCAACCTTACTGTAAAATCGTTATATACTTATCCTTAGATACATAATATAAAATTAGTATGTTAGTGAAAGCACCAGAGAATAGTCGCACAATATGTGCGGATTTGTTTTTTAGCTGTGTTGTGACATAGCAGATTAAGCTACTACCGGTTGTCAAGACAACGAATTGAAGAATTTAAGTTTGGTTCAG
>CAYVYW010000002.1:0-156940 GCA_964456065.1 uncultured Geobacteraceae bacterium | reverse complement strand
TGCCAGATTAATTGAAAAAGGCCCTTGAGATTACTCAAGGGCCTTTTTGCGTAGAAATGAATGCTTGCCGCTTCTATAAAAAATATCAATAATGCCCCGTTTTACTTGGCAATATTCGCTTTAACGAGTATACTTTTAATTTGAGAAAATATCCGAGAAAATCGGAAGGAAATATTGTGTATGAGTAGAAAAATGTTAATAAACGTGCTTCATCCCGAAGAAGCACGGGTTGCCATCGTTTCTGATGGTAAACTGATGGACTTAAATATCGAGATCAGTGGTAAAGAACAAACGAAGGGCAATATTTATAAAGGTATTGTCATGCGGGTTGAACCGAGTCTGCAGGCAGCTTTTGTTGATATTGGTTTGTCGAAGCCTGGTTTTATCCAGATGGGAGACATTCATCCTTCAACATGGCAATGGCGTGATGATCTGCCCGAAGAAGAACGTCCAAAGAGGCCTCGTATTCAAGATATTCTGCGTCGTGGTCAAGAGCTTATGCTGCAGGTGGAAAAAGACGCTCGCGATATGAAAGGGGCTGCTTTAACAGGTTATATTTCTATGCCTGGCCGCTATATGGTCTTAATGCCCGGTGATTCAGCTGCCGGTATTTCCCGAAAAATCGAAGAGGCCGGTACGCGTAAGGAGTTGAAGGCACAAGTAGCCGATCTTGGTGTCCCTGAGGGATATGGGTATATTATTCGTACTGAGGCAGCAGGCCACTCAACGGATGAATTACGGGCTGACCTTGATTATCTTGTTAGTGTCCATAAGCAGATCCAGCAGTCTTATAATGAAAAGAGCGGTGCCGGTCGTATCTATCAGGATGCAGGAGTTATTATACGTAGCCTCCGAGATTACTTCTCCGATGATATCGACGAAATTCTCGTTGATGACGTGGAAGCATACCAGCAAGCAGTGTCTTTTTTGAAGCAAATTGCACCTGGAATGGAAAAACGGGTCAAGCAACATCGTGAAAAGCGACCTATTTTCTCCAAGTTTCAGCTTGAAGAGCAAATCGATCATCTTTATGAAAAGCGAGTGCCTTTACCCTCGGGTGGGTCGCTGATTATTGAACCTACTGAAGCGCTTGTGTCCATAGATGTTAACTCTGGTAAAACGAGTGGTGAACGTGGTGTAGAAGACACTGCGTTTAAAACAAATATGGAAGCAGCGGTAGAAGTTGCTCGTCAACTCAGGCTTCGAGACCTAGGAGGCCTTGTTGTTATAGACTTTATAGATATGCGTGATCATCGGCATAACAAAGATGTGGAGCACGCCCTAAAAGATGCTCTCAAAGCAGATAAGGCCCGAGTAAATATCGGTAAAATATCACAGTTTGGTATGCTTGAAATGTCACGTCAGAGGATTGCAAAGAATATTCATGATGCAATCCACCTGGAATGTCCCCACTGTGAGGGGCGTGGTCGTGTCAAATCAGTCGAGGCGATGGCTCTTTCATTCTTGAGAAAGGTTCATGCCGCGGCCGCTAAAGGCCAACTTGCAGAGGTTCGAGGAGGTCTACCTTTAGAGGTTGCCTATTACCTCCTTAATCGGAAAAAACGTGATTTGGCACAAATAGAAAATGATTATGACATAGTGGTAACGGTTAAAGGTAAGCCCTCTTTCTTGCTAAACCAACTTGATCTTGAAGTTGTTAAAAAAGAAAAGCAGCGTGAGGAAACAGCGCCATTACAACAGCTGGCTAGCGCTGTAACCCCGTCTGAAACGAATGTATCCCCTCCGCTTGGTGACGACCAAGCAGAAGTGCAAGCTGCAAGTGCGACAAAGCGTAAGCGTAAGCGCAAACGTAAGAAGAAGGTTGAAGATAGTGCGACCCCTGAATTGCTGTCTTCTGAAATGCACGATTCGGAGGTGGAGCAGCCTAGCGAGGCTCCTGACACTGGTGCAACTGAAGATGTAGTGGATACTCCTATTGAGGGAGAGCCCCAGGAAGGTGTCGACAAAAAGAAAAGGTCCCGTCGGTCACGTTCCCGGAAAAAACCTGAGATTGAGTTTGCCATTGTAGTCGCTGATGCGGAGCCTCTTGATGCCGCTGAATCTGAGCATGTGGAGAGTGCTGCTGTTCCAGAGAAGAAAACGCGGAGTCGGAGAAAGCCAGCCAGCAAGAAAAAAGCTCTTCCTCTTACAGATGGTCCGGCACAGGAGATAGTAGCCCCTGCTTTAGCTGACACGGCCATTGCTGAAACGACTGATGTTACCAAACCGGTTCGTAAGCGCGCACCTCGTAAAAAGAAGGCGGAGGCAGTGGCTCTGGCAGATGGCGTGACTCCTGTAATGCCTGTTGAAAGTGAAGAGGCGCCACTTCCCCAATCAGGTGCACGTCGGGGTAGAAAGACTACAAAAGTAAAAGAAAATTCTAATTAAGGATGACTTGACGCTCCTGGTTGGCTCGGGTAGGTTCTATAGCATTCTTTGGTAGGTACGCTTAAGAGAGGTGGATTGAATCTGATGGAAGAGTTAAGTGATTTGTTATTGCAACGTCGTAAGAAGGTTAATGATCTGTGGGCTGCAGGAGTAAATCCCTATCCGAATGACTTTAAACCGGAACACACATCACAGCATGTTGTGGAGCGTTTTGGTGCAATTGAGCAGATTGATGCCCCTGATGCTGTTTTCACCCTCGCTGGGCGTATCATTGCCCGTCGTTCTTTCGGTAAAGCAGCTTTTATTCAGTTGCAAGATCGGAAAGGTCGTATTCAGGCCTACTTCCGTAAAGACGATTTAGGAGAGGATGTCTACGGTCAGTTCGAGTCTTTTGATATCGGTGATATTATCGGTGTCCACGGGTTCCCCTTCAGAACGAAGACGGGAGAGCTATCTCTGCATGTTACCCAGGTGCGGCACTTGGTGAAGTCACTTTTGCCTCTACCGGAAAAGTTCCACGGTTTGACGGATGTAGAAACCCGTTACCGCCAACGCTATGTGGATTTGATTGTTAATCCAGATGTACGCGAGATTTTCATGAAGCGGTCGCGTATCATTAATATTATTCGGTCATTTATGACTTCCCATGATTTTCTCGAAGTTGAGACACCCATGATGCAACCGATTCCAGGTGGCGCGACAGCGCGGCCGTTCGTTACGCATCATAATGCCTTGGATATGCAATTGTTTCTACGTATTGCTCCCGAGCTTTATTTGAAGCGACTGGTGGTGGGTGGTTTCGACCGCGTCTTTGAAATAAACAGAAACTTCAGAAATGAAGGTATTTCGGTACGGCATAATCCAGAATTCACGATGATGGAGTTCTATCAGGCTTATGCAACCTATGAAGATCTTATGGATTTTACTGAGGCGCTTTTCTGCCATGTGGCTGAGGAAGTCTTGGGGACCTTAGATTTTACCTACCAAGGGCTTGCTATTAGCTTTAAGGGGCCATGGCGCCGCTTAACGGTTGTTGAGGCAATTCTTGAGTACGGCGATGTCGAATTAAAGCAGCTTGAAGACCGTGAGCTGGCACTCTCTTATGCTAGAAGTATCGGCCTTGATTTGCCGGATGCTATTGGGTATGGCAAGTTGATTATGGAGATATTTGAAGAGGTTGCAGAGCATAAGCTGATTCAGCCGACCTTTGTAACTTCTTATCCAACAGAAGTCTCTCCCCTTTCCCGTAAAAATGATGACAATCCGGATATTGTTGACCGATTTGAGCTGATTATTGGTGGGCGGGAAATTGCTAATGCTTTCTCTGAGTTAAATGATCCAGTGGACCAAAAGGAGCGCTTCTTGGCCCAGGTTGCCGAGAAAGATAAAGGTGATGAAGAAGCTCACTATATGGATGAGGATTATGTCCGCGCTCTCGAGTATGGTCTGCCGCCAACCGCAGGCGAGGGTATTGGCATTGACCGACTTGTCATGCTTTTAACGGACTCAGCTTCCATCCGTGATGTAATTTTGTTTCCTCAGTTACGTAAAGAGGCTAAGTAGCATTTGAAACTGCCTATTGAGTTTTTGATAGGACTGCGCTATTTGCGGGCGAAGCGAGCGTCTGTCTTCGTTTCTATTATTACCATCATCTCTACGGCAGGTGTCGCTTTGGGGGTCATGGCTTTAATTGTGGTTCTAGCGGTAATGACAGGTTTTGAACGGGACCTGAAAGAAAAGATTTTAAGCACCAACGCCCATATTGTTGTTACCAAAAACGGTAACCCTCTTTATGATTATGAAGATTTACAGCGTGAGTTGCGTGCCCTTCCTGGTGTGGAGGCAACAACGCCATTTGTATATAATCAGGTCATGTTGTCAACGGGGGAGCGTGTCGCTGGTGTTGTTGTTCGTGGCGTGGAGCCAAGTAGTGATCCTAAAGTGACCAAGCTTTCAACAAACATGCAGCATGGTCACTATAGTGCGTTACTTAATGCCAGTACGAGTACAGAATACCCGGGCATTCTGCTGGGGACAGAGCTTGCGAGAACCCTTGGTGTTCAGGTGGGTGACCAGTTGAATATAATTTCTCCCTTGGGAACCATTACACCACTAGGCATGATGCCTAAAATGAAGCCTTTCCGTGTAGGTGGAATATTTTCGACGGGGATGTATGAATATGATTCATCCATTGCCTATATTGGAATAAGTCAAGCTCAGCGTTTCTTTGATCTTGCGGGGGGTATTACTGGTATTCAGTTGAGGGTGACCGATGTGTATCAAACTCCTGTGTTGGTAGACCAGATTAACAGGCGCTTTGCCCCCCATGTCGTTGCGCGTGACTGGATGCAAATGAACAAAAATATCCTCTTTGCCTTAAAGACAGAGAAGGCAGTTATGTTCATTATTTTAACCCTAATAGTATTGGTTGCCGCGTTTGGTATTGCCTCAACTCTTTTCATGATTGTCACTGAAAAGACTAGGGATATCGCTATATTAAAGACGATGGGGGCCACACCATCCCATATCATGAAGATTTTCATGTTGGTCGGTGGTGTTATTGGGGCTGTTGGGACATGTGGTGGTGTTCTGTCTGGTTTATTGATTGCCCATAATCTCGAGCCGATTATCAACGTCATTCAAAAGATAACCGGGAAAAACTTTTTTAGTAAAGACATTTACTATTTAGAGCATTTCCCCTCACAAGTTGTTATGGCTGATGTCGTGAGTATTTGTATAACGACCATGCTTATTTCGTTTGTTGCCGCACTTTATCCGGCTTGGCGTGCTTCACGACTCCTCCCGGTGGAAGCCCTTCGTTATGAGTGAGGTCATGCTCTCTCTTAGGGATGTACACAAGTCCTTTTCGATGGCTGTCGGTACGACGGAGGTTCTTAAAGGCGTCTCGCTAGATATTCTGTGTGGCGGCACAACAGCACTGGTTGGAGCCTCTGGCGCCGGTAAGAGTACGTTGCTGTACCTTATGGGGGGGCTTGATAGACCAAGCTCAGGAGAAGTTTTCGTTGACGGTGTGGCAATTCATGGCATGGGAGAAGCTGCACTGGCAGCTTTCAGAAATAAGACAATAGGTTTTGTTTTTCAGTACCATCATTTATTGCCAGAGTTCTCTGCACTGGAAAATATAACCTTGCCGGCACTTTTGGGCGGGATCATGCGTGAGGAGGCTGTTAGTCGTGCAGAACGGCTTCTTGCGAGTGTCGGGTTACAACACCGATCTCACCACCGTCCTGGAGAGTTGTCTGGTGGCGAACAGCAGCGCGTGGCTATTGCACGCGCTTTGGTGATGCAGCCGAGGCTGCTGCTCGCCGACGAACCGACGGGAAACCTTGATACAGAAAACAGTCGAGCTATTTTCAGCCTTTTGTCAGATATTCAGATGGAAACAGGGGTTACGTTAGTCATTGTTACCCACAATAATGAGATAGCAGAGCGAACAGGTCGTGTGGTCAGACTACATGATGGCCGTGTAAGTACTGACAGCATGGAGGTTATGTGAATATACGAATAGTAACGAGGACAGGACTTGTGGCTGCAGCAGTATTTGCGGCGCAACCATGCTTAGCAGACGGAGAGAAAATTGCGGAGATTGCTGTCCAAGGGAATCGCCGCATAGAGTCTTCTGCCGTTATAAACGCTGCAGCATTAAAGATTGGTGATGCCTTGCAGGCAGAACAAACAGATGCCGCCGTTAAGGCTGTCTTTCGTTTAGGTCATTTTCAAGATGTACAACTGCTTACGGAACAGCATGCAGCAGGTGTTAGGCTGATTCTGGCTGTTACCGAAAAACCAATCGTTCGTGAAATACTCTTTGAAGGGACGAAAGAGGTTAACAAAGATAAGCTTCTTGAAGGGATGCCGTTGCGAAAAAATAGCATCTTCTCACAGAAAGACCTGGACCGTTCTGTCGCAAAGATAAAAAAGTACTACCAAGACGAGGGTTATTATCTTGTCGAGATTAAACCTGTTATCGACCAGAAAAGCCCAATGGAGTATCAGGTTACCTTCAACATTACCGAAGGGAAAAAAGTAAGAATCAGCACGATACGCTTCGACGGTCTTAAAGCATATAGCCCCCGAAAAATCCGTGGGGTTATGGAAACAAAGGAAGAGTGGTTCATGTCCTGGCTTACAGGAGCTGGAACCTATAAAGAAGAAGTATTAAGAAATGATGCGCTGTTGATTGAAGACTTCTACCTGAATAATGGTTATATCAATGTTAAAGTTGGTGAGCCGGTTCTGAAGCTTGCTGACGATAAGAGCGCGCTCTTTGTTGATATAAGTATTATAGAGGGTGACCAGTATCGCATTGGGCAGATCGATTTTAAGGGTGATTTACTCCATACTGATGCGGAGTTGCGTCAGAAGCTGAAGTCTCTTCCGGGAGAAGTTTTTAGCCGTGCAAATATCCGGGCTGACATTGGCCAGTTAACGGATATGGTGGCAGATAAGGGGTATGCATTCAATAACGTTAACCCCCGGACGAAGCCTGACCAACAGAAGAAAATGCTTGATATCACCTTTGATTTTGAAAAGGGTGAGCAGGTTACCATTGAGCGCATCTATATTACCGGTAATGCAAAGACCCGTGACAAAGTGGCGCGGCGTGAGATGCGCTTGATGGAGGGGGAGCTCTATAGCGCAACAGGGTTTAAACGCAGCAAGCAAAACCTTATGAATACTGGGTACTTTGAAGAGGCTAATGTCTCCACGGTCAAGGGAAGCAGTAGTAACAAACTTGATGTCAAGGTTGATCTCAAGGAAAAGCCAACAGGCGCATTTACTATTGGTGGTGGCTATAGCTCTCTTGATGGTATGGTTTTTCAGGGATCAGTATCTCAGTCAAACTTTTTAGGACTTGGCCTTAAAGCAAGCGCTTCTGCAGCCATAGGCGGGAAGTCAAATACGTATTCCTTGGGTCTTACGGATCCTTATTTCTTGGATACTAAGTGGACAATCGGCGGGGATGTGTACCGGTCAGAACGAGAATATACTGACTATGACCGCCGATTGACCGGATTTGATTTTAAGGCTGGATACCCCCTTTCCGACAATCTCAGTATTTTTACGATGTATAAGTATGAAATAAAGGATATTTACGCCATCTATAATACGGCTATTCTGCAGTATCCTGAAGTTTATAATATTCGTCTTGGCACTAAGACAACAAGTGCAATCCATGGCAGCTTAACCCATAACGATACTGATTACCGTTTTGACCCATCAAGCGGTATGGTCAACTCAATTTCACTGGAGTATGCAGGTATTGGGGGTGACAACAAATATGCCCGTGCGATTGTGGACAATACATTCTATAAGCCCCTTGGGTGGAAGCTTGTCGGTTCGACACGTATTGTTCTTGGTACGGTAAATCAGGTGGGTGGTGCAGAGGTCGATATGGACGAGAAGTTTTACCTTGGGGGAATTGGCACATTACGAGGCTATAGCTCAAGGTCGGTTTCTCCATTTAGTTACAGTAATATAACCATAGATGGTGTTACATCATCACTGAGAGTCAATACTGGCGGTAGTCGTGAGTTATTCGGTAATGCCGAGATCAAGTTCCCCCTTATTCCCGAGTCGGGCTTGAAGGGAGTTGCTTTCTTTGATTACGGTAATGCCTGGGAAAGCGGTCTGACGCCACCGAGGCTCCAAATGAGTTATGGTGCTGGTATTCGTTGGGCATCTCCCATGGGGCCACTACGGCTTGAGTATGGTATTCCCATCAACCCTCGTGCGGGTATTGATAGTGCTTCGGGAAGATTTGAATTCGCTATTGGTAGTATGTTCTAAGCTTCAAAAGGAGAGTCAGTATGAAACGAATGATTTTAGTGGCTAGTTTACTACTCGGGATGACTGGTATGGCTTTTTCTGCCGAGAGTCGCTTGGGATATCTTGATACGCAGCGTGTCGTACAGTCTTCCGAGGCGGGCAAGGCTGCGAAGGTTCAGCTTCAGGAAAAGCTTAAAAAATACCAAGAGCAGGTTAATCAAAAAGAAGTGGAGCTTCAGGGGCTGAAAGCCGAGTTAGAGAAACAGGGCATTACGCTTAAAGAAGCTAAGCGAGCTGCTAAGGAAAAAGACTATCAGCAAAAACTTAAGGATCTGCAGAGGTTCACAAAGGATGCAGAAGAGGATCTCCAGGCTCGCGAGGCGGAACTGACCAAGAAGATTCTCGAAAATCTCGAAAAAATAGTACGGGAATATGGCAAACGGCATAACTTTAGTATGATTTTTGACAAGCGGACTTCAGGCCTTTTGTACGCCAATCAAGCAGCTGATATTACGGATGACGTTTTGAAAGCGCTAAATAAGGAGTAGGGTCGGAGGACGTATGGCGGGTATGGAAAAAACAGTCAATGAGTTAGCAGCATATTTAGGTGGCGTGGTTGTTGGTGATGGTACATGTATGATTCGGGGGCTTGCGCCTCTTGAACATGCGTCCCATGATACCGCAACATTCCTCGCAAACCCTAAATACGCATCGAAAGTCGCCGCAACCAAGGCTGGCGTTGTACTCATGGCAAAGGGTGGGGAAGCGTATGGTCGGACCGTTATCGAGCTCGACAATCCCTATCTTGGCTTTGCAAAGCTCTTAACGCTTTTCTATACGGCGCCCCATCCTGCTCTTGGTGTTCATCCCAACGCCATTGTTGGCGAGAATGTCAGGTTTGGAGCAGGCTGTTCAGTCTATCCTGGTGCCTGTATTGGTGATAACTGCACCATTGGCAGCAATGTGGTGATTTTCTCAGGTGCGGTTTTGTATGCCGGTGTCACTATAGGTGATAATACGACGATTCACGCCAATGCCGTTGTGCGAGAGCGCTGTCGCTTGGGCAATCGTTGTGTTTTACAGCCAGGTGCAATTGTTGGCAGTGATGGATTCGGCTACGCACCTGATGGCCGCGGGTATTATCCGATACCCCAAATAGGGGTTGTTGTCCTCGAAGATGATGTAGAGGTTGGTGCCAATGCAACCATAGACCGCGCTGCGCTTGAGGAAACACGTATCAAACGCGGCACGAAGCTTGATAACCTGGTGCAGATTGCCCATAACTGCCAGATTGGTGAAGACTGTATGATTGTTGCCCAGTCAGGTGTTGCCGGGAGTAGCAAGGTTGGTAATCATGTAACCATTGCAGGCCAGGTGGGTATTGTTGGTCATGTAACTATCGGTGATAATGCTATGATTGGTGCCCAGTCAGGTGTTTCAGGTTCTTTGGACGGCAACGCATATTATAGCGGAACACCAGCCATTGAGCATAGGGACTGGCTGAAGTCGATGGGGGTTATACCAAAGCTTCCTGAAATGCGTAAAAAAATGAGTGATTTGGAGAAGAGACTCTCAGCACTGGAGGCAGGGGAGTAATATGATAGGATGTTCTATACCCTTATCCATTACTGATATCATGAAAATTTTGCCACACCGCTTTCCTTTCTTACTTGTGGATAGGATTGTTGAACTCGATCCAGGCAAGCGCTGTGTTGGTATTAAAAATGTCACCGTAAACGAACCCTTTTTTAGTGGACATTTCCCCGGACACCTCGTTATGCCTGGTGTACTGATTATCGAGGCGATGGCTCAGGTTGCTGGTATCATGGCCTATCTTGCTTCCGATGAAGAGACGAGAAAAAAAGTAAGCTATTTTATAGCTATTGATGATGCGAAATTTAGAAAGCCGGTTGTGCCTGGTGACCAGCTCAGAATTGAAGTAACCACAATCATGAGTCGGCGTGGCATCTGGGGTGTGGCAGCAAAAGCATTTGTAAGCGATGTACTTGTGACGGAAGCCAACCTAAAAGCAACATTTGCGTCAGTCGAATAGAGAGAGGTTCTAGGCATGGCAATACACCAGACCGCCATAATTCACCCGAATGCAACCATTGCAGAGGGCGTTACTATTGGGCCGTATGTTATCATAGAAGAGGATGTGACGATTGGTTGCGGGACCTCAATTGGCCCCCATACGGTTATCGGCCGCTGGACCTCTATCGGAGAAAACAATACCATTTTCCATATGGCTTCTGTTGGCGTTGCACCACAGGATCTGAAATATCGGGGAGAGGCTTGTTGGACGAGAATTGGTAACAATAATCTCATTCGTGAGTTTGCAACGATACACCGGGGAACGGTGACCGGTTGCGGCGAAACGGTTCTGGGGGATGGTAACCTGTGTATGGCTTACTCCCACGTTGCCCATGACTGCCGTCTTGGTAATGGTATCGTTATGGCGAATACGGCTACCTTGGCTGGGCATGTAACGGTTGAGGATAATGTTATCATTGGGGGGCTGTCTGCAATTCATCAGTTTGTGACCATTGGTGAAAATGCCATGCTTGGCGGCGGGAGTCTCATCACCTTAGATGTACCACCGTATATGATGGTGACAACGGATGGCCGAGATGCCAAATTGAGAGGTCTCAATCTTATTGGCTTGAAGCGACGTGGCTTTAGTGATGAAGCCATCAGCTCACTTAAGAAAGCATATCGCATGCTGGTCATGTCGGGGTTGCGTCAGGCTGATGCCTTACAGAAGATGAAAGATGAATTATCCGCAAGTCCGGAAGTTGCACGTCTGGTGAGTTTTATAGAAAAATCCCAGCGTGGGGTCTGTAAGGGCTAGATGTCACACGAAGTGTCTCAGACAGGGCACGATGCGTTCTGTGCGGCTCATCCTTTAGGGCCTTCATCAGAGGTGAAGCGTGTTCTCATTGTTGCTGGTGAAGCATCTGGTGACGCGTATGGTGGTGATCTTATTCGTAAAGTGCACCAGCGAAATACTGCAATTCAATTTTTTGGTATTGGTGGACAGGCGATGCACCAGGCTGGTGCAAAGATTCTCCATGACTGTAAAGAGCTTGCAGTTGTTGGTTTTGTCGAGGTTATCCGCCATTTTGGTGTAATCTCCCGGGCATTTAACGAGCTGAAACGTATTCTGCAAACGTCACCACCTGACCTTGTTATCCTCATAGATTATCCCGGATTTAATCTCCGTCTGGCCGCACTGGCAAAAAAAGCCGGTATTCCCGTTTTATATTATATCTCCCCGCAAATCTGGGCATGGAAAAAAGGTCGCATAAAAAAGATCAAACGCATTGTAGATCATATGGCGGTTATCCTACCGTTTGAAGCTGCCTTGTATGAGCAAGAGGGGATTCCCGTAACTTTTGTTGGTCACCCCTTACTTGATATGGTTCAGGTGGCTGTCAGTCGAGATGTTGCGGTAGCGGAACTAGGGCTTCATCCTGACAAGCCGGTGGTTGGTCTTTTTCCTGGTAGCCGTAAAAGTGAGATTGCCCGCATGTTGCCGGTTCTCGTGGAGGCGGCGCGACGAATACGGCGTGATCATCTCGACGTTCAGTTCGTTCTCCCGGTCGCTTCAACCTTGTCAGAAGCGGAGATAACACCATTCTTAGGAGAGTTGCAGCCGGCTGTAAAGCTAACACATGGTGCAATTCATACGGTGATGCGGGCATGTGATGCCATCGCCTCGGTTTCCGGCACGGTTACCTTGGAAATTGCTTTGGTGGGGACGCCACAGGTTATTATGTATCGTCTGGCATCCATGACCTATGCAGTGGCCAAGCGCTTAGTGAAAGTTCCTTTCATTGGCTTATGTAATATTGTCGCTGGGGAGCAGGTGGCGAAAGAGCTGATTCAAGACCAAGCATCTCCTGACGCTATTGCTGATGAAATCCAAAAACTTGTGTATGACGAGGTCTATCGCAAGGCGGCCATACAAAAACTTTCAGATATCCGCGTAACACTCGGAAAATCAGGGGCCCATGAACGTCTGGCGGACCTTGTCCTATCCATGGTATAAGACGGTATGCATCCAACCTTAAAACGCACGTTACACTATTTTCTTAAATACTGGGTACTCCTTGTGGTTTCCTGCGTGTTTTCGCTTGTTGTGGGGATCACGGATGCCGGTTTTGCTTATTTAGTAGAGCCCGCATTGCAACGTATCTTTGCAGGCCAGGATACCAGCATTTTTCTGTTGGTCCCTTTCGGTATCATTGGCCTCTTTGTTATACGAGGGGGTTCCCGTTTTATTTACGATACCAGCATTAAGCTGGCCGGTCAAAAAGCTGTGCAAGACATACGGGATGATTTTTATCGAAAGACCATTCGGCAGGATATGGCTTTTTTCCATAACAAATCCACCGGAGATTTGATGTCGCGGATGACAAATGATATCACGACGATGCAGGAAGGCCTTGGCCAAGTAGTAACAGGTCTTTTTCGTGATGTTATTTCGTTAGTGGCTCTGCTGGGGGTTGTTTTTTACCGTAACTGGCAGTTGGCAATGATTACTTTTCTGGTTTTTCCCATCACCATTTATCCGGCACAATTAATTGGTAAACGAATAAAAAAGGCTGCGAAAAAGAGCCTTGATGTAATGGGTGGTTTGGGGAGCACCATGCAGGAAAGTTTTTCTGGTATTAAGGTCATCAAGGCTTTTGGTTTAGAGAATACGGTTGTGGCAAAGTTTAAAGAGGAGAACCTACGTTACCTCGGCCAGTTTTTTAAATTTATAAAATATGAGTCACTGGCGACTCCGGTCACGGAGCTCATTATTTCTTTCGGTATTGCTGCAGTCATTTATGTTGGCGGCCATCAGGTTATAGCGGGTCGCATGACACCATCGGAGCTCTTCTCTTTTATTACAGCAATGGTGATGCTCTTTACTCCCCTAAAAAAACTGCAGGGCTCCTACAATGTCATACAGCGTTCTGCAGGTGCTGCTGAACGCGTTTTCCATACCATGGACGAGCAAAATGTCGTCGTAGAGAATCCTGAAGCCATAACCCTTGACCGTGTCGAGGGAGCCGTTGATTTTAAGAACGTTTGCTTTGGGTATGGTGAGGATCTCGTGGTGAGAGATGTCTCTTTTAGGGCCTCTCCCGGACAGATGGTCGCACTGGTAGGTCCTTCTGGAAGTGGCAAATCGACAATTGTTTCACTGCTGATGCGTTTTTATGATGTTACCTCTGGTCAGATTCTTCTCGATGGTGTTGATCTTCGAAACGTAACCCTTGAGTCCCTCAATAAACAGTTCGCCTTGGTTGATCAAGAGACAACGTTATTTCATGATACCATTGCGAATAACATACGTTACGGATGCCCTGCTGCAAGCGATGATGAAGTGCAGGCAGCAGCAAAGGCAGCCTACGCGCATGATTTTATAACAGACCTCCCTGAGGGATATCAGACTTCTATTGGCGACCGCGGCTTACGCTTGTCTGGTGGACAGCGCCAACGCCTGTGCATTGCGCGCGCAATTCTTCGTAATGCGCCAATTTTAATTCTTGATGAAGCAACCAGTGCGCTTGATACAGAGAGCGAGAAGATGGTACAGCGTGCCTTAGACAACCTCGTCCAAAACCGCACCACCTTTGTAATTGCTCATCGTTTATCAACTATCCAGCATGCCGACGTGATTGTTGTCCTTGAAAAAGGGCGGGTTGTTGAAATCGGGTCACATGCTGACCTTGTTGAGGGCCAGGGCATTTATCACCGGCTGCATAGTATGCAGTTTAGTGATACGCCTGACCAGGTGGCGGTTACCGTATGAAGAAGCTGTTTTGGATGCTTCAGGCGGGCTGCATCTTTATTGCAACTTGGTGTTTGTCGCTCGTCCCAGCTCACAGGACTGAAGGAGTGGGGATGAGGATTGGACGCCTTTTTATGTCTGCCGCTCCAGGGCGCTTTAGGGTCGCTGTGGAGAATATTCGCTTGGCACGACCCTTTTTCACTTCACACGCGGCGGATGGGTGGGCAGGACATACGCCAGAATATGTTGCCCAGGGTATGTTTGAGCATTTGGGGCAGTCTCTTGTTGAGATAAGTCAGATGTATCATGGTCGTGCCGGCTATCTCATTGACGAGGTAGTTCTTAAAGGTGTTGAGCACTACCAGCAGGCAAAAACCGGTGGCAAAGGCATTATTTTGTTGACGGGGCATTGCGGTAACTGGGAGGTTGTCGGTATTGCCTATAGTCTGCTCTTCCAAGAACAACTTTCCGTCGTGGCACGTAAGCAGGATAACCCCTACTTAAATGCCTTTGTTGAGCAGGTGCGGCGCCGCTATGATAATACCGTCATCTACAAGCAAAATGCGGTGCGGGGTATCATGTCTGCGACACGTCATGGTGGGGTTGTTGCGCTCTTGGTTGATCAGGCTCTCAGTCCATCGGAAGGTGGTGTGCGTGTCCCCTTTCTCGGGCGACCGGCCTGGACCTCTAAGACGCCGGTTGTTCTTGCCCGGAAAACCGGTGCCGCAGTGGTACCGGCATTTTCATATCGTGAGAATGGACACCACGTTATTGAGTTCCATCCTGAAATCCGTTTTAGCTCTGAAACGGATGACACCGCTTTACTAGAGGATGTGGCACGCTACACGAGAACACTTGAAGAGTATATCATGGCCCATCCTACGAATTGGTTCTGGCTGCATAAACGCTGGAAGGATTACCAGTAAATGGTGGTACAAGGCGGCGTATATGTTCTATGTCCTGTATAATTTTTGCCTCATACTGATTGCGCCGTTTGCAATCACCTATCACCTCTATCGGTCCTATACCAGAAAGCGTCCTGCCGCCTTAGCAGAAAGGCTCGGGATTTCGCTGCCAGAGAATCTGCATATAACGCGGCAGCCTCGCATCTGGGTGCATGCTGTTTCTGTTGGTGAGGTTCTTGCTGCCCGTCCACTCTTGGCTGCATTGCGCATACGCTATCCAGAGCATGCCCTACTTCTCACTACCATGACAGAAACCGGTCGGTCGGTCGCCAAGACCTTGCCGCTCGATGGGGTGTACTATATACCGTTTGACTTTTGGTGGGCGGTACAGCGCTTTATCACCGCCATACATCCCTCCCTTGTTGTTATTATGGAAACCGAGCTTTGGCCCAACTTGAATCATGCCCTCGCAAAACGATCCATACCCCTTGTTTTGGCAAACGGTCGGATCTCTGATGAGTCATTGCGCGGATATCGTCGTTTAAAGTGGTTTTTCAAATATGCCTTGTCGCCTTTTTCTGTTCTCTGTATGCAGACAGAACAGGATGTTCAGCGCATATGTGCCATCGGTGCTCCACCTGATAGAACGGTGAGCGCCGGAAACCTCAAGTATGATATTTCTTTCGCCCCACTGCCCCTTGATGAAAAGTGCCGAAAGCGTGCTTATTTTGGCTATAATGAAAATTGCTGTATCGTAGTGGCTGGGAGTACTCACGCAGGCGAAGAGGAGGTTGTGCTTCATGCCTTTATGGCAGATCATGCAGAGCACGCACGGCTGATTCTTGTACCGCGACATCCGGAGCGGGTCGCCAGCGTCCAAGAGCTAGTTCGGCAGGCTGGGTTGGTTCCTGTGTTGCGATCATCCCTTGGTGATCATGCCGTTACTATCGCACCAAGGGAGGTTTTAATCGTTGATACGGTGGGTGAGTTAATGGATTTTTACCGTGTCAGTGATATTGCAATTGTTGGTGGCAGTATCGTTGCCCATGGTGGTCACAATATCCTAGAGCCAATATCTGCCGGTGTTACAACGATATTCGGTCCTAACATGGAAAACTTTCGTGAAGTGAGTCGCTTGGCTATCGCCTATGAAGCTGGTATGCAAGTTTCCAAAGAAGAGCTAGCGGAAAAAATTGCATGCCTCGTACACAGCCCAGCATTACGTCAAAATGGTAGCGCTGGTGGCGAAAAGCTTCTCGTGGAGCAAGGCGGCTCTGTTCATAATCATATTCGTGAAATTCAAACCGTGTACCCGGGGGGGACATGCAACGGCTACTAAGGTCTTTGTGGTATAATCCCCGTCAAAGTTTTCTCGAACGGGTGCTATGGTGTTTCTTGCTACCGTGGTCTTTTCTTTATGCCACCATTATGCGCTGTCGAGCCATTTGCTACACCCTTGGCCTTTTCAAGGCGAAACACCTGAGTATTCCGGTTATTTCGATTGGCAATCTTGTGGTCGGAGGAACCGGAAAAACACCGGTTACCGCTCATATTGCCCAGAGTCTGATAGCCAGTGGAAAGAAGGTTGTGGTTCTCTCCCGTGGATATGGGGGCCGACTTGGTGGTGGGAAACCTCTTGTTGTCAGTGATGGCGTAACGATATTTCTCACGCCTGAAGATGCGGGGGATGAGCCGTTTCTGCTCGCTCAGATGGTACCAGGCTTGATGGTCGTTATTGCTCGAGATCGCTATGCAGCTGGACTTCTGGCTCTAGAGCAACTTAAGCCGGACTGTTGTCTTTTGGATGATGGTTACCAGCATTTAGCCCTAGAGCGGAACCTTGATATCGTGCTTCTTGATGCCCGCCATCCTCTGGGGAATGGTTTTTGCCTGCCAGCAGGGCCGCTACGTGAGCCACGCTCTGCCCTCGTACGTGCCTCACTGTTAGGCTTTACGCGTTGGACAGCGTCGGGATGTGATAAACTTGGCGAAGGGGCAACGCCAAAGCTACATATTCAGAATCGTTTGCTCAACTATAGAGCTTTAGTGACAGGGGTTGAGGTCTCTATCGCCTCTCTCCAAAAAACTCGTTGTTGTGCTGCCGCAGGCATTGCCGATCCGAACCAGTTTTTTCAGGGGCTCGAGGATGCCGGTCTACAGCTTGTTGGCGCTATGGAGCTACCAGATCATGCTGTTTATACAGGGGAGTTGCTTCGTTCCCTTGATCACTATGCTGTCGTTACACAAGCTGAGTACATTATTGTGACGGAAAAAGATGCTGTGAAACTGCAGAAACACCATACTGAAATACTTCACAAGGTTGTGATCGCTTCTATGGGCTTGGTGATTGCAGAAGATTTGTTCTTACAGCAGCGGCTTTGTGAGGTGGTGAGGTAATAATGGCAACTAAATCTTCCTTACATAGTGCGAAGAGGATTCTCGTCCGTGGGGTCAACTGGATTGGTGATGCCGTCATGACGTTACCTGCAATTGGTGCCTTACGTCATAGCTATCCCGAAGCACATATAGCGATTGTAGCCAACGGGCTCGTTGCGCAGCTTTTCCATGAACATCCATGGGTTGATGAGGTGATTGTTTTTGACCGGTCAAGACTCCACAAAGGGGTGTTGGGGCGTCTACGATTAGCACAGACATTGAGGGCAAAAAAGTTCGATGCAGCCGTTATTTTGCCGAACTCCTTTGACTCGGCAGTCGTCCCTTGGTTGGCAGGTATTCCCATTCGTGTCGGCCGAGCAAGTGATGGTCGTAGTTTTATGCTTACAGGACGTTTTAAGCCCGATATTCAAAGAATATCAGCTCATCATGAATCCCAATATTATCTTGACCTTTTATCTTCTTTCGGGATTTCTTGGCCTCAGCAGCTTCCCCAGCTTCTTCATGTAACGCCTGAAGAAATGCAGGCGACGGATAGTCTGCTGCGGGAAGAGGGCTACACCGCTGGTAGTATGCTCGTCGGTTTCAGTCTTGGTGCAGCCTATGGGACAGCAAAACGCTGGTTGCCTGAACGCTTTGCAGAGGTGGCGCAAAGGCTTTGGCAAGAGCGTGGGGCAACCTGCGTCTTTATAGGGAGTCCCGCTGAGGCTTCTGTAGCTCAGGATGTCGAGCGCATGCTTGCTGGACATTGCATCAATCTTGCCGGAAAAACGTCGATTCGTGCTTTGATGGCGGTCATTGCAAAGTGTGACCTATTTGTGACGAACGACTCCGGTCCTATGCATATTGCAGCCGCCTTTGATAAACCTATTGTGGCAATCTTTGGCTCGACGGATTATCATCGAACGTATCCGTTGGCTACAAAGACACGAATAGTAACTCGTGATGCTGATTGTGCACCATGCCGCCACCGAGAATGTCCGACTGACCACCGGTGTATGACATCAGTAACGGTTGATGATGTCATGGTTGCCATAGAAAAACTGCTAACATAATTACTATAGAGGTGAACTCTGTCCATGATTCATGAGAGGAAATAGGTGAGAATGTGACGCCAAAAATCTCAGCATATATCATTGCATATAATGAAGAGAAGAATATCAAGGCAGCGGTTCAAAGTGTCCTGTGGGCTGATGAAGTTGTTGTAATCGACTCCTTTAGTACGGATGCCACGGTCTCCATTGCAGAGTCTTTGGGAGCGCGGGTTGTGCAGGTCGCCTTTGAGGGGTTTGGTAAACTACGTCGTGATGCAATTGCAGCGACACAGTATGAATGGGTTTTTAGTTTAGATACGGATGAACGCTGCACCCACTCCGCTCGTAACGAAATAGTAGAAATACTCGCCAGTCATACACCTTGTGATGCTTATTATGTGCCCCGGCGCAATTATTTTATGGCGCAGGAGGTAAAACATAGTGGATGGTATCCTGATTATCGTCAGCCACAAATTTTCAAACGAGATGCTCTTGTCTTCAATGATGATCAGGTTCATGAAGGATATGAAGTTGTTGGTACGGTTGGCTTCCTCAAAAATGCTATTTGGCAGATTCCGTACCGAAGCCTTTCTCAACTGATTGGTAAGATGGAGCGCTACTCAAGCTTAGGGGCTGTAAAACTGCAGGAAAGGGGTAAAGAGGTCTCAATGTTCAAAGCCTTCACCCATGGCAGTGCGGCTTTCTTTCGTCATTATATTCTTAAAGGTGGTTTTTTAGATGGTTGGGTTGGGTTTGTGATAGCTTTTGGTAATTTTGAGGGTACGTTCTATCGTTATGCTAAGGCAGTAGAAGCTAAGCATGGTTGGCAGCAGGCAGGCGAGGACCTTGACGATGTTATACGTTAGACTCAATAACTGATAAAGTGTGATCGGTGCAGTCATGCAGATATCCATAATAATAACCACCTATAACTCTCCTGAATACCTGCGGAGAGTCTTGGAAGGGTATGCCGACCAGACAGTACTTCCTTTGGAAATTATTGTGGCTGATGATGGCTCTACGGAGGATACAGCAGTTGTTGTCCGTTCTGTCGCGGCTAAGCTCCCGATACCTGTTAAACATGTCTGGCACGAGGATGCAGGGTTTCGGGCAGCAAAAATCAGAAATGAAGCTGTTAAGGCGGCCGAGGGAGAATATATAGTTTTTACCGATGGTGATTGTATTCCCAGCCGATATTTTGTGGCTGACCATGGATACCATGCACGGCCAAGCCATTTCATACAGGGTAAGCGCATGCTTGTGGGAGAACAGCTTTCCCAACATTATATGCGAGGTTCCTTTTGGAATGATTTGCGCTATTGTACCCAGGGGCTGCTCTCGGGGTGTCATCACCTACTACGTTTTAGAGACGTGACCTTTGTTAAGCAGGGACTCCGTGGTATCAGGTCGTGTAATATGGGGGTATATAAAAAAGATATCCTGACCATTAATGGTTTTAACGAGAGTTTCATTGGTTGGGGTCGTGAAGATTCCGATTTTGCTTTCCGCCTGATGCAAGCAGGTGTTATACGCCGCGACCCTGTATTTTCTGCAATAGTCTATCATCTCTGGCATAAAGAGAACAGTCGAGACGCACTCCAGTCGAATGACACGCTGTTACAACAAACGTTTCTTGCAGGTAGCTATCGTTGTACAGATGGGATTGTTAAGGGATGAGCACATACCGTGTCTTAATCGTAAAGGCCTCTGCTCTTGGTGATATCATCCACGCCTTACTGGTTTTACCATATCTTAAGTCTTGTATTCCTTCCGTTAGTATTGACTGGGTTGTTGAAGAACGCTTTGCCGAGATCCTCCGGGGACACCCCTACATTGATAGGCTCATTACCATAGATACAAAAACATGGCGCAAACACCTCGCGCAAGCATCTACCTATCGGGCTATTCAGACGAGTTTCCAGGAATTACGTAAGCATAAGTATGATTCTGTTTTCGATTTGCAGGGCAATCTTAAAAGCGGTCTTGTAACATTGTGTGCACGATCACCACGTAAAATAGGTCTTGCACCTCGACATATGCAAGAGCGCATTAATCGACTTTTTGTTGACATGGTCGCAACAGCTCCTGATACACAGCATATTTCAGACGTATATCTTCATACGATAGCATCTTTTTGTAGCTGTAAGGCAGAAGTCGTTTCCACTGCTCCGGGTATCTATACATCTCCAGAGGACGAAGCGCTGGCACATCAGATACTTGCCCCTTACGAGGGGAGCCCTCTTATCTGTCTGCATCAAGGGACAACATGGCAGACAAAGTTTTGGCATGATGCTGGATGGGTTGATTTGGCAAAGAATCTGCAGAAGCTTTATCCTCAAGGGGTGGTTATTTTCACCGCAGGGACGCAGGCGGAGTTTACCCATGCTCAGAGGCTTGCGGCAGAGGTGGGGGGGCGAGCCCATGCACTTCAACGGTTGCCTTTGAAACAGTTTGTTGCCATCCTTAAACGTGCTGATGTCGTTGTTGGTGGAGATACGGGACCAGTCCACTTGGCCGCTACTGTCGGCACACCAACGGTATCATTGTATCGTGCCAGTCTTGGTGAGCGTAGTGGCCCTCGCGGGGAAAAGCATATTTGTATACAGGCCCCAATGAAATGTACCGGTTGCTTCAAAACGAGCTGTCTGGATAACACTGCCTGTATGGAAAGTATCACCCCGCAGCGTGTTGTTGAGTCGGTTACTGCTGTTCTGGCTAGTGGTTCCCGTCTTCTTTGGGCGCCGAGGGGGTGAACCATGGCACAAACTATGTGGAATAGGGACGTTGTTACACAGTGGCTTGTTGTACTTTTAGCTTTTATTGCGCCACTCAGCACTGCAGGAGTTAATATTGTTGCTGGCATGATACTCCTCGCCTTGGTAGCTTCTGGCGACTACAAAGCAAAGCTGTCGCGATTGTCTGGTAATGCGGCTGCGCTTTCAGTGCTTGCCTACGTTTTTATTCAGCTTGTAGGGCTAGTCTGGGTTGAGGGAAAGCCGGTTGATGGGCATAAATTCTATCTATTGTTGTTGGTACCATTGATAGCCTGCTCACTTCAAAAAGAGACAATACCGAAGGTTTGCATGGCCTTTGTTGCAGCCATGGGGGTCGCTGAAGCCGTTTCCTACTACAAAATTATTACGCTCTGGTCTCAGCATGGTGGTGGCGGTGCTTCAGGGTATACGGCTTTCATGTCCAGTATCTCCTATGCACCATTTTTAGTTTTTGCACTCAGCGTTGTTTTGGTCTCTTTCCTGGAACAGCGTGTATCTGGTTATAAACGCCTCATTCTCGTGGTCTTGATGTGCCTTATGGCTCTTAACCTCTTTACTACCGGTGGTCGCGCTGGCCAGCTATCCTTTGGTTTCGTCCTTTTGGCAATTATGGGATACTATTTTCGGCAGCGACTCGGCATATTGCTTGCGGTTGTTTTAAGTCTTCCTCTCTTATATGGTGGTATGTATGTTTTTAACCCTGCTTTTAAATCGAGGATTGATGCTGTTGTGTCTGATGTCCGTCAATTCAAAGCGAATCCTAATACTTCCGTAGGGCTGAGAATGAACTTTGCTTATAATTCTCTTCAATTATTCAAAGAACGACCTCTGATGGGTTATGGTACGGGAAGTTTTGCGAGGGAGTATGATCGTATTAACAACCAGTTAACGCCACAGGCCCTGACAACAAAAAATCCTCATAATATGTATGCCCTTAGCCTTGTGCAGCAAGGGGTGCTGGGGTTTGTTACTCTCTGTGGTATGTTCGCCTCACAAGTGTACCTTTTTTGGCGATCTCATAACGCCTCTTATCGAATATTGATGCTCGCCTTACCACTTCTGTATGCCCTTATATGTCTCAGCGATTCTTACTTATGGGGGGTACACACCCAAGCTCTATTTGCCCTTTTTGCGGGAACATTATTTTCATATGAAAATATTAATCAATCTTGTACGCAAGTATGAGCCGGCGGGAAATTTACGATAGAACCGAGCAGCTAGTCGGGAGTGTTGCTCTTGCAAAATTACAAGATAGTAGTGTTCTCTTGGTTGGCCTTGGCGGCGTAGGTGGTTTTGCACTTGAGGTGATAGCCCGTTGTGGTATGCAAGCATGTACACTTGTGGATGGTGACAGGTTTAGTATCAGTAATTTAAATCGCCAGCTTCTTACTGATTTAGAGACCGTTGGCCAGCAAAAAACGGTGGTCGCAGCTGATCGCATTAAGCGTATCAGCCCTCAAACAAGGGTTTTAGGGCTGAATATGACGGTGACCCCTGAGAATGTACATCTCTTAGATGTAGGGTCCTATGATGTGGTTGTCGATGCAATCGATACGGTTCCCGCAAAACTGGCATTGCTTACCGCCTGCCAAGAGGCTGGGGTCCCCGTATTTTCGAGCATGGGGGCTGCTGGTAAAATTGATCCCACGCTGGTGAAAGTAAGCACACTGGAGAAAGCCCACGGATGCCCTCTGGCGCGTAAGCTGCGTAAACAACTTCGGAAAAATGGGTCGCACACGGACATTAGTGTGGTCTACTCCCCTGAGCCAGTGGGCGGTTGTCAGGGGGACTTTTTTGATAAGCAAGAAGATGGAGACGGTCGTCGACCACTTGGTACTATTTCATATATGCCAGCACAGTTTGGCATTCTGCTCGGCTATGCAGTAATCCAATACCTCATGAAACGGGAAGAGGTGTCAGGAACCCTTTGATTCCTGATGAAGTTGTTGCATAACGTCATAGATGATGTGGTCGTACTTATCCTGGGCTAGTTGTAGGGCCACGTCTGGTATCCGTAAAAAGCCTTTCACGCAGCCAAATCGCAAATCCCGTGGCAAAAGAGCAATATAGGCGACCAAGTGCTCCTCTTCTTGAATGCTCTTCAGGCCATGAACACTTAAATGTGTAGTTAACCCTTGGATTGTGGCTGCTTGTAGATCATCCCGTTGCGCTGCTGCACGCTCTCGTACGTCTTCCCATGTCTCAAGAATTTCCAATGCGCTGACGGGGCGTCCGGATCGGTCAGCAAGCCAACGCATGAAAGCTATAGCAGCCTCCTTACCAATGATACCAGCATAGACCTCCATAGCAAGCGCCTCAGGAAAACGGCAATACTGCCTAAGAACGCTGATCATCTCCCAGCCACGTTCGGTGGGCTCAACGTGCAGGTCAATCGGGGCTCCCGCCTTGGCTAATAAGCCGCTATTACCTTCTAAAAACCCCTGGACTTCACGGTCAAATTCTTTACGAGCTGCATATTGAGCCCAACAATGGTAGTCGCTATCAACATACAGCATGACCATCCGGTCAATTAAAGCACGGTCCAGTGTGGCCACTTGATAGGTGCCATCGGGTGGGTTGATGGTTACTATTACCTTGTGCCGTGGGTGGAGTTGGTGGGTATGGAGTGCCCTTTGACGCCCCTCTGATGGTGGTTCTACAAATTGAAAGATGGCCTGAAGTGTATCTTCCTGCTGGGCTCGATTCAGCTCATCACAATGCACAATGGTTGGGCGATCATCATCAGTTGGCCACCACGAGGGACGGGACCAGTGCATAGTGCTTCCTTCGCGATAGGGGATACCCACAAGGTCGCCGACTTCCATTTGGCCGAGGCGCAAGGGGGTATAGTCCCACCCCAGTTCTTTACATATTTGTATAATCCCTGCTGTCTTGCCGACTCCACGGTGGCCAACAACACAGGGGGTAAGGTCGGTCTTTGTAATAATCTCGGCTAAAACAAGCTTCATTTGCTCAATATTCATGACTACTCCTTATGAGTGTCCATGATAGACCAAACCGTCTTGCCGTTCAACCGTTAACCCCGCCCATCTCCGTATGTCGATAGGGGGGTGTCGTGCCGATAATGTAGTGGTTTCATGCGGATATATGCCTTGACATAGTACGTGTTTTGGGTGACATTTACCTATTATGCAGAAGTATGGTTATGCATAATATGACCATGGCAGGGCAGGTAATGTCAGGCGCCCATGCCAGTGAAAGAGGGGCTTATTATGTGCGGTATTGTCGGTTATATAGGCCAGCAGGATGCAACGCCAATTATTTTTCATGGACTAGAGAAGTTGGAATACCGTGGTTATGACTCCGCCGGTATTGCTACAATAGCTGATGGATGTATTTCTGTGCGCCGCAGTGAAGGGAAACTGCGTAATCTTGCACAAGTACTCCATGATATTCCCCTGCATGGTGCAATTGGTATTGGTCACACGCGTTGGGCAACCCATGGGCGCCCTTCTGAGCGTAATGCGCACCCTCACCAGGCTGGTGGTATTGTCGTGGTACATAATGGGATTATTGAAAACTACCTGCCACTAAAAAAGCAATTGCAAGAGGCGGGGCATGTTTTTGCCAGCGACACCGATACTGAGGTGATTGCACATCTCATTGATGCCCGTATGCAGACGACCTCATGTTTTGAAGAAGCAGTGCGGGTTGCCTTGGCAGAGCTGCATGGTGCATTTGCAGTCTGTGTGTTGTGCCACGATAAGCCAGACACACTGATTGCAGCCAAAGTCGGTTCGCCCATGGTTGTCGGTATTGGAGATGGTGAGTTTTTTGTGGCGTCTGACATTCCGGCAATCTTGGCATATACCCGTGAGATGGTTTTCATGGATGATGGTGACATGGCTGTTTTTGAGCGGGAAAAGGTTGCTTTTTCACGTATTTCCGGCGAACCAATAGAAAAGGTGGCTAAGCATATTAGCTGGTCGCCACTTATGGCGGAAAAAGGTGGCTATAAACATTTCATGTTGAAAGAAATCCATGAGCAGCCGCGTGCGGTACGGGATACCATAGCAGGACGACTTCTTGAGGAACAGGCAGATGTCTATCTCGACGGTCTACTCCTGGCCCCAAAAGAGGTGCAGGCTCTTTCACGCATTGTAATTGTTGCTTGTGGTACTTCATGGCATGCTGGTCTTGTGGGTAAGTTTTATCTTGAACAGTACTGCCGCTTGCCAGTGGAAGTTGATATTGCATCCGAGTTCCGCTACCGCAAGCCGGTCATTAACGAGACGACCCTTGTACTCGTAATCTCGCAGTCGGGGGAGACAGCCGATACTCTGGCCGCCCTACGAGAGGCAAAGGCACTTGGAGCCCATACGGCTGCTATCTGTAATGTGCTGGATTCATCCATTGCCCGTGAAGCTGGCAACGTAGTGTATACGCATGCAGGCCCGGAAATAGGTGTGGCTTCAACCAAGGCCTTTGTTACCCAGCTGACAGCTTTGTATTTAGTGACCATTAAACTATCCCGCTTGATGGGGAGGTTATCACCTGAGCGTGCAATGGAAATGATCGCTGCGCTCAAGAAGCTTCCGGAGCTTCTTGAACAAACGTTACATCTCGATGGTAAAACAGAACAGATTGCACGCCAGTATATGCAAGCACGTGATTTTCTCTATTTGGGGCGAGGGAAGAACTTCCCCATAGCACTAGAAGGGGCCCTGAAGCTCAAAGAAATTTCCTATATTCATGCTGAAGGGTACCCGGCCGGTGAAATGAAACATGGGCCGATTGCCCTGATTGATGAAGATGTGCCGGTGGTCGTTCTGGCTCCCCATAATGATACGTATGAGAAAACGCTCTCTAACATGGAGGAGGTCATTGCCAGAAGTGGCCGTGTCATTGCAATCGGTAGTGACGGTGATGAAGGATTGCTTGCAAAAGCAGAGACGACATTATTGGTGCCAGCGCTGTCAGATGATTTAGACCCGATTCTTTTGTCAGTGCCGTTGCAACTCCTTGCATATCACATTGCGGTACTCAAAGGGACTGACGTCGATCAGCCACGTAACCTTGCGAAGAGTGTTACGGTTGAATAAGAAAGATTTTCAACGTCTTTTAGAACGCTGCCAAGAGGAGACGAAGCTCCCTACGTCGCTTGGGAAGCGTTACAAAACGGGGTTGTGCCTTGTGTTGGCCTCGTGTTTTACCGCCGTTATGGTGCTTGCTGGAGGTGTGGCCCTTGATGAGCCGGGCCCCTCACCTGCTGATAAAGCCTGGGAGAATCTTACGCGCTTTGATATTCCGAGCCAACGATCTATTCCCTGGCGCCCCCGTTTTATAATGCCGCAGGATACCCTTGAATCTCTGTATGGCGATGACTGGGTATGGGTGGCACGATTTAACCGTGTTGACCGTCGGCATGCCTATCCAGGGGTTACGATTAAGGAGCCACTTCGGATAGCTGATGTCAAGGGATACCAGCCTCTTCCAGGGGTTTATCCGCAAGCCAGAACGTACGGTCGGTATTTATTGCTGGACAAAGGGGAACAGTGGATTGCCGGGTATGACAGAGGCCTACTTGCATTCTCCGCTCCAGCAGCAACCGGCAAAGCTGGTACCGAGACGCCGAACGGCATATACCGTATAGACGCGCGGCACCGTAAACATACTTCCTCCTTATACAAGATTGAGGAGGAGGGTGAGCAGTATCCCATGGATAATGCACTGCGCTTTCATATTGATGAGCAACTCGTCGGGTACTGGATACATGCGCGGGATTTGCCGGGCCGTCCGGCCTCCCATGGCTGTATTGGCCTTTTTGATGAGGTCATGCAGAAAAGAATGTTCAGCGTCCCGCAGAAACCTGTTTTGATGGATTCACAGAAACTGTATGCATGGGCGGTCCCCGACAGTATCTATGGTGAGGATTCTGGAGATGCCCAAGAGATTCAAGGTGGACCGGTACTTGAAGTTCGTGGAGAATTACCGAATTATCGTTAAAAAGTATTAAAGGGGTGGTACGTGGACAAACTCGTTATTCAAGGTGGTAATCGTCTCAAGGGTGAAATCGCAGTGAGCGGATCTAAAAACGCTTCGCTTCCTATTTGTATTGCCGCAATACTGGCACCTGGTGCGAGCACCATCGCCAATGTTCCACGCTTACGGGATATTACTACCACCATGAGCTTACTCGAGTCACTTGGAGCGCGCGTAAGCCGAGAAGATACGGCATTGCGGATAGACGCAACGACGATTACTACTGTTGAAGCAACCTATGACCTTGTCAAGACCATGCGGGCCTCTGTATTGGTTCTTGGCCCGTTACTGGCCCGTTTTGGGCGTGCGCGGGTTTCTCTCCCCGGTGGGTGTGCTATTGGTGCACGGCCGATAGATCAGCACTTAAAAGGGCTTAAAGCACTGGGAGCAGAGATTACGCTGGAGCATGGCTATGTCGAGGCGGTGGCTAAAAAAGGTTTAAAAGGGGCACGCATTAACTTCGACATTTCCACCGTCGGGGGGACCGAGCACCTCATGATGGCTGCTGTGACTGCAAAGGGAGAAACAGTCCTTGAAAATGCAGCGCGAGAACCCGAAATTGCGGACCTTGCCGACTACCTCAACAGGATGGGAGCCAAGATCGAAGGGGCTGGTACGGACACCATACGTATCCAAGGCGTAAGTGGTCTAACTGCTGCGGCTTATGAGGTGATGCCTGACCGTATTGAGGCAGGTACATTTATGTGTGCCGCTGCCATGACCGGGGGTGATTTGAAAATTACGGGCATGAAGCTTGAGCATCTCGATGCCTTAAGCTTTAAGCTGATGGATGCCGGTGTTGAGATAACCAATCGCAACGGCATTGTGCGCGTGAAGGGTCCCCAGCGTCCCCAGGCAGTTAACATAAAAACGCGGCCATACCCTGGCTTCCCCACCGATATGCAGGCCCAGTTCATGGCTGTTATGACCGTCGCAGAGGGGGCAAGTGTTATCAGCGAAAACATCTTTGAAAATCGCTTTATGCATGTTTCAGAACTGCTGCGCTTTGGGGCGGATATTACGGTTGAGGGAAATGCAGCCACCGTAAAAGGTGTACGTCGTCTTTCCGGTGCGCCTGTTATGGCTACTGACCTCCGGGCATCAGCCTGCCTCGTTTTGGCGGGACTGGCAGCTGAAGGCGTGACGGAAATCCAGCGTATTTATCATCTTGACCGGGGCTATGATAGAATAGAGGAAAAACTTATGAAGGTTGGTGCGCAGATTACGCGGGTGTCTGACAAATGAACCAGTTTCTAACCATAGCCATACCCAAGGGAAGAATTCTTAGCGAGTCAATCGAGCTTTTTGGGAAAATTGGCATCAATCTCGACAGCATGCTGGAGGATTCTCGAAAGCTGATTTTTGAGTATCCCGCCCAGAACCTTCGTGCCCTGATTGTGCGTGCCACCGATGTGCCGACCTATGTCGAACATGGTTGTGCGGACATTGGCATTGTGGGTAAAGACACACTCCTTGAACAGGGAAAAGATATTTATGAACCGCTTGATCTTGGTTTCGGCTATTGCCGTATGATGGTTGCCGGCCTAGCTGGTGATGATGTCGCGCAACGGACGGGACAGGGTGCCCATATTCGGGTGGCAACGAAATACCCCCATATTGCGGAGCGCTATTTTGCGAGCCGTGGTGTCCAGGCTGAAATTATCAAGCTGTATGGCTCCATCGAGCTTGCGCCATTAGTCGGCCTTTCCGAATGCATTGTTGATTTGGTGTCAACCGGCGAGACACTGCGTCAAAACGGATTGATTGAACTAGAGAATATCGCTGAAATTACGACGCGACTGGTAGTGAATCGTGCCTCATTAAAAACCAAGCATGTAAGAATTAGATCAATTATTGATGGGCTTGAAGAGGTTCTGTCTGCTGGGGGGGATTTATGATCTATCTATCGATGAGTGATGCTGATTTTCAGGTCCGTTTCGATGAAATCGTGCAACGGAGCGAAACGGTGCCTGTTGGTGTCATGGAGACGGTTAAGGATATTATTGCACAAGTGCGTACTCGTGGTGATCAGGCGCTCCTTGCCCTCACCAATCAGTTCGATCGTGTTGGTATTTGTAGTCCGGAAGGGCTTGAGGTCTCTTCTGAGGAGATTGCTGAAGCCCATACTTTACTCTCGAAGGACACCATTGATGCTTTACGTCATGCCGTAGAGCGTGTCGAGCGCTTCCACCGTAAACAGAAACAGCAAACTTGGCTTTCAACGGAAGAAGCTGACGTTATGGTGGGGCAAAAAGTGACCCCCCTTGACCGGATTGGTATGTATGTTCCTGGTGGTAAGGCTAGTTATCCCTCAAGTGTTATTATGAATGCAGTCCCTGCCCGTGTTGCTGGTGTACGTGAAATCATCATGGTATGCCCTGCACCAGAGGGTGAAATCAATCCCGCTGTTTTAGTGGCGGCGGACCTTGCGGGTGTAGACCGTATTTTCAAGGTTGGTGGTGCCCAAGCGGTTGCTGCTCTTGCCTATGGTACGGAGACGGTGCCACGGGTTGATAAAATAACGGGGCCGGGCAATATTTATGTCGCTACGGCAAAGCAGCTTGTTTTCGGCCAGGTGGGCATTGATATGATAGCGGGGCCAAGCGAAATTCTGATTATCAATGATGGCAGTGGCAGCCCGGCAGCGATTGCCGCCGATCTGCTTTCACAGGCAGAACATGATCAATTAGCGTCATCGGTTCTTATTACAACCTCCAAAGACTTCGCTGACGCTGTTATCGTCGAGGTCCAGAAACAGTTGGCGGTTCTACCCCGCAAAGATATTGCAATGGCTTCTTGGGGAGATTTCGGCGCGGTGATTCTTGTTGATGATCTTGATCAGGCAGCCCGTTTTTCCAATAGGCTTGCCCCGGAACACCTTGAACTGGCTGTGGCGGACCCCTTTGCTCTGCTGCCGATGATTAGCAACGCAGGTGCTATTTTCATGGGGCACTACACTCCTGAGGCGGTCGGGGATTATCTCGCAGGGCCAAACCATACTTTGCCAACCGGTGGAACAGCCCGTTTTTTCTCGCCGCTGTCCGTTGATGACTTTGTAAAAAAATCGTCTCTCATTTATCTTTCACCTGCTGGTCTTCAGCGTTTGGGTGAAGATGTGGTAAGCCTTGCTCAGCTTGAGGGGCTGGAAGCCCATGCGCGTTCGGTGACGGTTCGGACCACCCAGGGGGACGTATGCTGATACGGGAGGCAATTACGCGCATGGCGGGATATGTCCCAGGATTTCAGCCAGATGATAGTGAGTCGTGGATTAAACTGAATACGAATGAGAATCCCTATCCTCCGTCTCCCCTTGTTGTCGAGGCAATTCAGCGGGAAATCGGGAAGCAGGGCGCTTCCTTGCGGACCTACCCCAGTGCCTCAAGCCAAGCGCTCAGAGACGTTGCCGCAGAATTGTACGGCTTTGATCCTCGCTGGGTTATTATGGCCAATGGTTCTGATGAGGTTTTGAATAATCTGATTCGAGCGACAACGCGAGAGGGTGAGGATGTGGGGTATCTACACCCTTCCTACTCCTACTATTCGACACTTGCCAGCGTTCAGGGTGCGACGGTTACGACGTTTAGCCTTGATGAGCATTTGGATCTGGTTGACTTCCCCGACCGCTATACCGGTCGTATTTTCTTCTTAACCTGTCCGAACTCCCCCTTGGGCTATCGTTTACCTCGCGAACAGATAGAATCTCTCGTATGTCGTTGCGACGGCCTCTTTGTGATTGATGAGGCATACGCAGACTTCTCGGACGAGAACGCACTTGAACTGGTTAAAAAATATCCGCATGTGGTGGTTACAAGAACGCTTTCTAAAAGCTATGCCTTAGCTGGTATGCGTCTTGGTCTTGCCATTGCCCATCCTGTGGTAATCGAGGCTCTTGATAAAATCAGGGATCACTACAACCTCGATCGTTTAGCCCAAGCGGCCTGTGTCGCAGCTTTACAGGATCAAGATTATTTTCAGAAACAGCGTAATATCATTGTTGCAACCCGTGAAGATGTGCGTGCCCGCCTGACACTGCTTGGCTATAGAGTGCTCCCTTCGGCAGGTAATTTTTTGTTTGTTATCCCGCCTGATAACAATGGACAGCGGGTTTATCAAGGCTTATATGATGCCCGGATTCTGGTGCGGCATTTCCGTGACCCCGCCTTGGCCCATGGGGTGAGGATTTCAATTGGTACGGTGCAGGAGATGGAAAGCACGGTTGCCGTCATGTCGCGCTTGGTGTAGGGTAACTAAAACGGGTTTAAAGGAGGAAGTAATGCGTCAAGCATCGAAGGAGCGTACGACAACGGAGACATCTGTCTCACTTTCCATGGTGATAGACGGGAATGGTCGTGCCAGCATTGATACATCTATTCCGTTTCTTGACCATATGCTAAACCTCTTTGCTCGTCATGGTCTCTTTGACCTAACTATCAAAGCAAATGGTGACTTGGATATTGACTATCACCACACGGTTGAGGATATCGGCTTAGTGTTGGGTGACGTCGTAAAGGATGCCTTGGGTGAAAAAAAAGGTATCGTTCGCTATGGAACAGCCCGTATCCCTATGGATGAAGCTTTGGCTGAGGTGACAATCGACCTGTCGGGTCGTCCGTACCTTGTGTATGATGTGGCATTGCCAAAGGTCAAGCTCGGAGAGTTTGATGTTGAACTGGGGCGTGAGTTTTTCCAAGCCTTTGCCAACACCTGTGGCTGTAATCTTCATATACGCCTTCTTTATGGTGAAAATGTGCACCACATCCTTGAAGCTTGCTTTAAAGGATTTGCCCGCGCACTCGATATGGCAACCCGAATGGACACACGGGTTGACGGTGTTATGTCAACGAAGGGTGTGCTCTGAAAGAACGGCGGTCTCCCGTAAAAAAGAAAGGGGTGCTTGGCTTAAGCACCCCTTTCTTTTTTACATAGGGATTTTATTGCTTTCTATTTGATGTCCTTTAAGAGTATCTGGGCTTTTTTCGCCTCATCACTTTTAGGATAACTGGAAACAAGATTTTTCAGTAAATATTGCGTGCTTTTCTTGTCGTTAAGTTCCTTAAATGACAGAGCCTGCTTTAAGAGGGCGGCGGGGGCTTTGTCTCGTTGTGGAAACTGTTTGATAACTTCTTGAAACTCAAGAATAGCCTGTTCGAAATTCTTTTCACTGTAGTAGGTTTCGCCAAGCCAGTAGCGCGCATTTGGTGCGAGGTCATGTGCGGGGTTCTTTTCAAGAAACTGCTGGAACTGGCTGCGTGCTCCTGGCATGTCGGCTGCTTGGTATAGAGACATCCCCTTCAGATAGATGGCATCGGGTGCTGCTGGTGGAGCAGGTGCTTCAGGAGGGGGCGCTGGTTTGGCACTCAACTCTTTCAGCTTCTTATGAGCCTCATCAAGAGCAAGTTGTAATTTGTTGACGCGATCATCAAGGGAGGCTAC
Organism: uncultured Geobacteraceae bacterium; assembly: GCA_964456065.1. Taxonomy (GTDB): domain Bacteria; phylum Desulfobacterota; class Desulfuromonadia; order Geobacterales; family Pseudopelobacteraceae; genus Trichlorobacter. Next base: position 124,434 of record CAYVYW010000002.1, on the reverse strand, counting down.
TTTTTTCTCAGTGTCTTCACGGAGTTTTACGAGCTCTTCAGCGGGTTTTTTATTGGCAACGCCCTGGTCTTCTACTTTGCCGGTAACTGATTGCATCTCCGACTTGACCGTGTCGATGTTTGCTTGTAGGTCAGCATCGGCTTTACGAAAACGCTGTAATTCTTCACGAAGGCCACCCGTGAGATCTTTGACACCCTTTACTTCACGCTCTAGGGTGTGTATCCGGGTTTTTGATTCATCTTGATCTTGGCGGACAGCATTGACAGCATCCGTTGTAGCACAGCCAGCCAAAAGGCAGCTTGCCATGCCAAGCCCAAGCATCTGTCTTTGTAGCGTCATCAGTGGCTCCTCCTTGTGGATAACCTATATGCTATGTATACTATAGCTGACGGGACTTTACAAGGTATGCAGATAGGCGGTGTATAATATGGGGAGTATAGGACGAACATTGATTGGCATAGGGGTTATACTGATAGGTATAGGATGTCTGGTCATGCTTGCGCCTAAATTGCCATGGCTTGGACGGCTGCCTGGTGATATTGCTATCAAAAAAGAGTCTTTCAGCTTCTATTTCCCGCTGACAACAAGCATCTTGATTTCAGTAGTGCTATCATTATTAATGTGGTTATTCAGGCGTTAACTGACGAAGAGTATGACACCAGCTTTGTTTTGTGCGGGGAAAAAGAGAAAAGGGATGGGCCTTGCGGCTAATCCCTTTGTTTTTATGGCTCCCCGAGCGTGACACCCAACAAAACTTTTTTTCCTACAATTTCGAATTTTTGATGAATCCCCTTAAGAAGAATCATCCGAGAGCTAAGTAGAGGTTTCAGAGATTTTGACCTTCCCCTGCCCCATCATCCAGTCACCAGAAAGTTAACGATTTGGCCCAGGAATTGCGTCACAATACACGCTTTCTTGGTCCCGGCCATTATAAACACTACGGTTTTGAGGGCTTTGGATTAGGGGAAGGAACACTCTCCCTCCGCTCGCGTACGAACCCCACCTTTAGTCCAAAGGTGCGGCCGACCTTCTCCAGTGTCTCAAGCGTCGGATTCCCTCTGTCTTTTTCGATCTCCATAAGCACTCGTGGGTAAATTTTCAACGCCTTCTCTGCGTACTCCACCTGCGTCAGCCCCACGATTTTTCGCATCCTGCGTGTTGCTTGGCCGAGTGTCAGGAGTCCAGCCTCAAGGTCGGCGTACAGCGCCTCTTTTTCCTTCCGAATTTCTTCCGGTGTCCTTCTTGCCCTGCCTCGGCGCAGCATTTTCGACTCCTTTACCGGGTATCCCGCAGATCGGCTGCAATTTCGGTGCATCGCCGGGCGACGCCTTCGATTACTGTGTCTTCCACTCCACACTCCCTCATCACATCAGGGAGCCTCTCTACCTTCTCTGCATGTCCTGATAGAAATGCCTTAGTTCCCTCTTGGTCCAGGTGTGGATAGAGAGATTCGGCTATCACGCCCCAGGCCGGCCTGCCTGTTGTAGGCTCAAGTGGCCCAACCCAGCGACTGGAACGAGCAATTCCCTCAGGGTCCAGGAACATGGGGGCAAAGTCGTACAGAGGGGAGAGTATGACCCTGCCACCTTCATACTTTATGAATGCACTGTTTCGGCCATGGTTGTCGGTATTACGCAGAGCGGTGTTCAGTATATCCCGCCGCAGGTATTCATAAAGCTCGCTTTTGGGGTCGGTAGCAAAGGCGATGATGGCGGAGCAGAAATCAGCATGATTTGAACGTCGGCCATATTCGGCGATCCCCGCCGCCGAGGAGAGAGTTTCTAAGCCGTGCCGGATTAGTCTGCCATCTATCACCTCACGGTCGAAGCGAGGAATGAACAGAGCATCATTGATAAACTGGAGGCTGCTGCCGGTGCGGAGGCCAAAGCGACGTGCGACCTCGTAATAAGGTGCTTCGTTCCGCAGAACCATTCGATCCGCATCAGTCCTGCCGCGTGGGAACTTGACGAGCCAACTGTCAAAAACGTCCTGGTCCTCAAGTGCCCCGTCTGGATGCCAGCGTCTTTTTCGGTCGCGAACCAAGAGAAATTTAGGTGCATCTCCCGCAACGTCGGAGGCTCCAGCTACCACCGCACCCCGTGCCTCGGCATATTCGATAAAGTCAGCCTTTTTTTCAACGACTTCGTCTTTGGTGAAGCCAGGGTGTGACCCCGCAGGAGGTATGACCGCTTCAGCTACCCGTAAGTTTCCCGGGGGATTGCCTGCACCATTTAGTAGTAGTTGCCAGTCGGAAGAGTCATCGTTGGGTAAGCCCAATCTGCGCAACCAGACCCGTCTGCCGGCGCCAGAAGGGAGGATGTCCAGAAGAAACGCTGGCCACCTCTGCTCCTTGTGCAGGTCAAAGTTTACCGGATAAAGCAGTCCCATCCGGCAATCGGCCCGGTTCTCCAGGTGGTCTATGGCGTAGCTTGTGTCGTACTCCAGATAGCCTCCGCTGGCAATACCTCCGCCTTTGTTCTGCCCTGTATCAAATGTCCCAGCAATGACCCACTTGCCGTCACTGAATATCTGTAGTGTCGCTAGCATGACATTATAATAGCAACAAATACTCCATAATTCAATAAAAATTGTTATCAAAATAGCATGTTAAAATAAAAGTCAAAGAGGGCTGAGGCAGTAAATATACCATAGAAATAGCATAATAAGCACAACAACTCTAGTAATTATGCTATTTTAATAGTCATATTACGGTTTTGGAGGTTATATACCCATATTTGTTAATGGAGACCATCTGATACACTTGCAAAACTTGTAACATTTTGACGGTGCAGACTATTGTCTTGAGGAAGAGTTAGAAGCGAACGGAGCGCAAAAATAAATGGCCGATTTCATTTAAGAAATCGGCCATGTTTTTTATGGCTCCCCAGCGCGGACTCGAACCACGGACATGGTGATTAACAGTCACCCGCTCTACCGACTGAGCTACTGGGGAATGAATAGACGAGATATTTATCACAGAGGCTAGGATTAAGTCAATGAAAATGTGCCGTACTAAGCGCTATTGATAATTCACGAATTTTTTAGTGTGAATTCCTTGACCGATGAGGATATTCTAAGGTATAAGCAATAACGCTTATAAATTGTAGTATTATTACTAAGATATATGAATATTCATATATCTGCCTCGTTGAGAGGAATATCATGGAAAGGGGATACTACATGAGACTTCGACAGGTATGTATGCAGGTATCGCTTGTGTTAGGGTTGGCTTTCGCAACCACAGCATTTGCTGGTAACCACGCTGAGTACGTCGGAAACGGTCCGTTTAAAAGCGGTCCGGAGGTAACCAAGAAATGTATGGAGTGCCATGAAGCAGAAACACATGCTTTCATGAAATCTGTCCACTGGACTTGGGCCAAGAAGCAGAAAATCAACGGCAAGGAGATGATGTTTGGTAAGAAGAATGCACTGAACAATTTCTGTGTTGCTGTTGACTCGAACTGGCCGCGTTGTACAAGCTGCCATGCAGGCTATAACTGGAAAGACGGTAAGTTTGATTTTACGAAGGCAGAGAATGTTGACTGTCTCGTCTGTCATGACACAACCGGAACGTACAAGAAGTTCCCATCCGGTGCCGGCCACCCAGTATACCCTGGTCAAGTCAAGGAATTCCCAAAGGGTAAAGTATGGGCACCCGTTGACCTCGTTAAAGTAGCTCAATCCGTAGGGAAGCCGACTCGTACTGCATGTGGTAGCTGCCACTTCTATGGTGGTGGTGGAGATCGTGTAAAGCACGGTGATCTGGACTCCAGCCTGAAGAATCCGTCAGTTGATATCGACGTCCATATGGGTGGAAAATCTAAGATGACCTGCCAGTCCTGCCACCAAGGCGGTAAAGAACATGCCATCAAGGGTGAAGCAGCATCCGTTTCCGTGGGTAGCGGCAAGAAGGTTTTTGGTTGCAGCGATTGCCACAGAGGCGACGTACATAAAAATGCAATTTTGAACAAGCATATGAAGAAAGTTGCTTGCCAGACATGCCATATTCCGACTTTTGCGAAAGCAGCCCCAACCAAGACTTGGTGGGATTGGTCAACAGCTGGTCAAGACAAGCACTCACCGGTTGATAAGTATGGTGAGCATACCTATGCCAAGATTAAGGGCGACTTCAAGTGGGAAAAAGATGTTGTCCCTACGTATTACTGGTATAACGGAACCGTGAAGCGTGTACTCGTTGGCGACAAGATTAACCCGAAGAAAGTCGTAGCGCTTTCGTCAGCAAACGGTAGCCGTAAGGATCCGAATGCCAAAATATTCCCGTTCAAGGTAATGCGCGGTAAGCAACCGTACGATAGCGTTAACAACACCGTTGCGGTTGTGAACACCTTTGGACCGCCGACTGACAAGACTCCTTACTGGAACGGATTTAACTGGGAGAAGGCTATTGCAGCTGGTATGAAGGCTGCTAACCAGCCGTTCAGTGGTAAGTATGGCTTTATCGAAACCTCAATGGTATGGCCGGTTAACCATATGGTTGCTCAGCGTGAGAAGGCTCTAAACTGTATCGATTGCCACGGCAATACGAGCCGCCTTGACTGGAAAGCCCTTGGTTATAATGGTGATCCGATGAAGGTAAACATCAAGTAGTACGCTGTAAGCGATGTATCATAAAAAAGGCCGCTACCTGTGTAGCGGCCTTTTTGTGTATGTCGTGTGGGTGTATTGTTGTCTTTTGTCCTAATCGTTTACCGGCATTACAATGGTGAATGTTGTCCCCACACCGAGAGTACTTGTCGCATGAATACTGCCACCTTGCCCTTCAACAGCCATCTTGCAGAAGGCTAATCCAAGGCCGCAGCCGCCACTGGTACGACGGGAGTGTGGGTGTCCTTGTACAAATCGATCGAAAATAGTTGGTACTTCAGAGGGGGGAATGCCGGTACCATTGTCGGAGACATGGATAATGATGGCTAATTTTGATTTTTCTGAGACGCCGCTTCTACATTCAATGTTTAGGTTACCGCCGTGGGGTGTGAACTTGATGGCATTGGTCATAAGGTTGCCAAATACCCGTATCATCCTGTTTTTGTCCAGAAGTACCGTAGGTAACCCTTCCTCAATCTGCACCTGAAGCTTAAGCTCTGACTGGTTGATGCTTCCTTTAAACCGGTCTAGCACTGTGACAAGAATGGCGGCTATAGAACAGCTGGACTGTTTGAAAGATAGCTTCCCTGCCTCATATTTATGTACATCAAGTAAGTTGTCTATCATGTTGACCACTTCACCGCAGCTTTCAATTGCTGACATGAGATAGGTGGCCTGTTCCTGATTAATGGGGCCAAGGCGTTTTTCTCGCACGAGGTCAATAGACCCAATAGCAGCAGTAATCGGGTTTTTTAAATCGTGGGAAAGCATAGAAATGAAATCACGCTTCTCACGCTCAAGGGCTTTAATGGCAAGGCAGCGTTCGATACTCTTGTAAAGCTTGTCTTGATCAAAAGGAAGAATCAGGCAGTCGAGCGCTCCTTGCTTGTGACAGTCCAGAAAGCGATGTGTTTCATAGGCATCTAAGAGGGCAATAACAGCAGGGTCACTAATGCTTTCGCTTAAGTGGTCCAGGGGCGGGAGGCACTGGTCCTGTGCTGGGGAGCCAAGGAGTATGGCATCTAAATTGGTATCAAAGATAATCTGGCGTGCTTCAAGACAGCTTGAAGCAAAAAGAAGCTTGTAGCTACTCTCTTTTAATAGGTCCAGAGCATATTTTGCTGCAAAGGTGCCGTTATCGACAATTAATATGTTTTTAGGAGTGGGCATAGCATGTTCTCTAGTGTGTATCTTGTAAACGGCAAAGGAGTTCTCCGTAGTGCAGATCTTCCGGTGTCGTCATTTTTATGTTGGTGTAGCTACCCATAATGACCTTGATTCGTATGCCGATACGCTCTGCAAGTGCGCAATCATCAGTCCCTACGTATCCCTGTTCCAAAGCAGTCTGATGGGCCCGATAAATATCCTCAAGTAAAAAAGCCTGGGGTGTCTGAGCTTGCCAAAGTGTCTGGCGGTCAGGGGTTTCCGTTACGCACCCATTCTTGACTACTTTAATAGTGTCTTTGGCTGGGACGGCGACCAAAGCCCCCTGACCAGGAGTCACAGCAGCAATACTTTGCGCGATGAGCTCATCGGTGATGAAGGGCCTGACTCCATCGTGAATGACAACAATGGACTGGGGGGGGGCGATGCTGCGCAGAAATGCTAAACCATGCATAACCGACTGCTGACGTTCCGCTCCACCGGGGATGATAGGGTAGACTTTGTTTAAGCTGTAGTGTTCAACGACCTGCTCTTGGCAATAGGGAATCTCGGATTCAGGTATGACCAACGCAATACCATCAATATGAGGAGAACGTTCAAATACGGCGAGGGTTCTCGCCACAATCGGTATCCCCTCCAAATGGAGATACTGTTTGTTGATGGATGCCCCCATGCGACGCCCCATGCCGGCGGCAGGGATAAGTGCAAAACAGGGGGGGGATGTCATGATGAGCACCTTGTTAATGCCACTATGGCCTGTGCAATGTGCGGGAAATCATCTGACGTGAGGGTCCTCACATCAAGATGATACGCATCTTGGTAGACGCGTCCTACAATACTTGGACTGCCTTGGCGAAGTGCTGTTTCCAGCCGTGCTGCTGACCAGCCATCCACCTTGATCTGCACTAAAAACGTGGGGAGCTCAATCAGCGGAAAGGTCCCGCCTCCAGGGCTTGATGCGCCAGTGACAATGGTGGTGGTAATGGTGTCCCGTAGCAGGGTGGACAGCTGACGGCGCAAGCGCTGTGCTTTTTTTTGTAACGTCGCAAGGGGGGCTGTCAGCATTGCAAGCGTTGGAATCTCTCGGAAAGCCCGCTCAGGAGTACGGTACAGAAGGAGTGTGGCTTCTAAAGCGGCTAAGGTTAATTTGTCAATCCGCAGAGCTCGGAGAAGCTGGTGACGCTTCAACTGCGTGATTAATGTTGACTTGCCGACAATAATACCTGCCTGAGGTCCCCCCAGTAACTTGTCCCCGCTAAACGTTACAAGATCGGCGCCGGCAGCAAGATAGCTCCGAACCGTCGCTTCACCTGGTATGCCATGGGCTGCAAGATCAACGAGGGAGCCGCTACCTGCATCGACAACAAAAGGGACGCCCGTCTTTTGTGAAAGGCTGGCAAGTTGCATCGTTGAAACGGCGCTTGTAAAACCTACAATGGCAAAATTGCTGGTATGTACTTGCACGAGCAGAGCTGTTTGCTCTGAAATGGCGTTTGCATAGTCTGTAAGGTGCGTTCTGTTAGTCGTGCCTACTTCAACAAGGCCTACGCCACTTTGTCGCATGACTTCAGGTATACGGAATGCTCCACCTATTTCGACAAGCTCTCCCCGTGAAACGATGGCTTCGCGGCCTGCTGCGAGGGCGCTTAAGGTCAACAAAACTGCAGCAGCATTATTGTTAACAACAAGGGCCGCTTCAGCACCTGTCAGTTCGGTGAGGAGTTCCTCAACGTGCACATAGCGCTCGCCCCGCTCACCGGCTGCGACATCATACTCCAGGTTGCTGTAGCCCCGCGCAATAGTCTCCAGGTGCTGTAAGGCGCTTTTGGCAAGGGGCGATCTACCCAGATTCGTATGCACCACGACGCCACTGCCATTAATGATGGGATGTAGATGGGGCGTTTGAGCACGGTGAAGTTGATCGTGTATGCGGGCAACAAGGGCATTTTGTTCCAGAGCAGGTGAGGTGCCGGCCGCAAGATCTTTACGTATATCGTCGATGACATTGCGTGCGGCTTGTTTGAGTGCATGCTCACCGAACAAATCCTGCAATGCGGTAAGCTCTGGCCAGGCCAAGAGCTTGTTCATCTGGGGGATGGAACGACGTATATCGTTACCCGTCTCTTTCATGGGGCGCTTTCAGAGTTTGCTGCAGGGGAGGGTGCTTCTGAGAGTAGAACCTTGCCGCCGTACTCAGCATTCTTGCGCACCAGTACTTCAGCTTGGTCGCAGGCCTTTTCTTTAAATGCAGTGATAATCTTATTATGTTCCTGAACGGAAACGTGCATCCGGCCAGGTTGTGATAGGGACATCAGGCGCAGTCTCTGAAAGCGGGTTACGAGCATATTAATCATGTCACGTAATTTATCGTTGTTGGCAGCCTTAATGAATACTTCATGGAAGTCGTTGTGCACTTTGAAAAACTGTTTTACATCTCCCAGCGCAGCAAGCTCATTGAGCCGTTTATTTATGGTCTCAAGCCGATCAATTTCTTTTGGCGTTAAGCGAGAACATGCCTGTTTGGCTGCAAAACCCTCTAAAATACTCTTGATTGCGTAGAACTCTTCAACATCTTTTTCGGAAAAGCTCGTTACGACAGCACCTTTGCGTGGGATCACCGTTAGGTAACCCTCGGACTCCAGTTGGCGCATAGCCTCACGAATTGGCGTACGACTGATGCCAAAGCGCTCGGCGAGTTCAGGTTCTGAGACACGGCTGCCGGAACTCATTGCGCCAGAGATTATGGCATCACGTATGCTCTCAAGGATTTTTTCCCTGAGGGTTCTATGTCGTTCGCGAATTTTTCTCATTATAGAAGGCACGCTCCACTATAGGTATAGGTATATTGTATACACTCGACTGTAATTGTCAATTCTCTCAAGAGCATCTGCTGTCACTATGCAATGTTTTTCTGGTATGATAAAGTTATAAAAAGGGTGTCTGCTCCTGACGGTTTTGAGAAAATTCCTGATAGTGGGACAAGGTGAGGTTGGTATGGACCCGGTACGCCGGATAATACTGTCGTTTATAGCACTGATACTCATTGTGACGCTCGGTACGCTTGGGTACATGATGCTGGAGGGCTGGGGGGTTCTCGATGCCCTTTATATGTCGGTTATTACCCTTGCAACCATCGGTTTCAAAGAGGTGCACGATCTTTCGGACCTTGGCAAAATATTTACTATCGTATTGATAGTTTTTGGCGTTAGTACGCTGGGATATTTGGTGAGTAGCATGGTCCAGCTGATGTTTGAAGGTCAGATCCAGCGGATTTACGGGAGGAAGAAAGTGGAAAAGCGTATCGACGCCTTGCATGGCCACTATATTATTTGCGGTTATGGACGAATCGGGTCAATGATCTGCCGAGAACTGTTAGCAAGTAAAGTCCCGTTTGTGGTGGTTGAACATACGACAGAGATTCTTGAGCGTATTGAGGATGAGCGTTTTCTCTGGCTGAAAGGTGATGCGACTGTTGATGAAACCCTTGTGCAGGCTGGTATTATGCGGGCTAAAGGTTTAGTCTCCGTGGTTACATCCGACTCAGAAAATGTGTACATCACCCTCACCGCGCGGGGCTTAAATCCGAGCCTTTACATTCTTGCCCGTTCCGGTGAGGAGGGGACAGAGCTCAAGCTGAAACGAGCTGGTGCGAACAAGGTTGTTTCTCCCTATGCCATCGGTGGCATGCGTATGGCACAGTCAATTTTACGGCCAAATGTTGTTGATTTTATAGAAATTGCCACTGCCAGTGAACACCTTGACCTGCAGATGGAGGAGATTGGGATCCCGCGGGGGTCCGATTTTGCCGGGCAGACGTTGGTGAGCTCAGCTTTTCGCAAAGAAACGGGTGTCATTATTGTTGGTATTAAAAAAGCGCATGGCCATATGATTTTTAATCCAAGTCCCCATGACCGGCTCGACGAAGGTGATACGCTGATTGTGCTTGGCGACCCCTCATCCGTTGACTCCTTAAATGTTTTGATTACACAGCGGATTGGCGTAACCAGACGGGAGGTTGTTGATGCCGTCTAGGGTGGGGGTGCATGTTCCGTGGCTACAGCTTGATCGTTATCGTGGGGAGTTGGTGGCCAATCGCTTTCATCCGGAGTTTTTTCTGCCGGCCGCTGCCTTGGACTGTTTTGAAGCTGCTGTCGCAAAAGATGTCGCAAAGGAATTGCAGGACGCAGGGCTGTCTTGTACCGTACATGCAGCTTTTATGGATTTGAATGCGGGCTCCATAGATCCGGCCATACGAACAGTTTGTTTGCAACGGGCAAGGCAAACCCTTACGGCCGTTGCGGCGCTTGGTGCTGATCGGGTTGTTTTTCATCCGGGGTATCATCGCATTATGCATAATGGCATCAGGCAGCAATGGATTGATAATACAATTTCCTTCTGGCAGGAACTCTGTTCACAGATTGTCGATAGTGGGTGTGTCGTTGCCTTGGAGAATATATTTGAAGAGGAACCCTCCACCCTCCATGCTGTTTTGAAAGGGTTGGACACCCCGCTGATTGGCCATTGCTTTGACTGTGGACATTTCAATATGTTTGCGTCGGTTTCATGGGATATCTGGTTTGAAAGCCTTGGCAACTTCATAGTTGCCTGTCACCTCCATGATAACCACGGTCATGCAGATGAGCATTTGCCCTTGGGGGATGGGTTGATTGCCTTTCAGCAACTCTTGCCCCTTTTGGAGCGAGAAGCTCCAAAAGCTGTTTGGACGCTTGAGGCCCACTCTCTCAGCAATGCGAAACGCTCCATGACGGCACTTCAGCGCTATATGCAGGGGGGGGTATGACACAGGCGGTCCTTGTTACGGGTGGTTGCGGTTATATCGGTAGTCATGTTGTCCGACAGCTAACGGAATCTGGTCGACAGGTAGTGGTGTTTGATAATCTCACCACCGGTGTTCCTGAAGCGTTGGTGCATGGTGAGCACCTTATTGTGGCCGACCTTGCCACCCCCGGACACCTTGAGGCTCTTTTTGAACGCTACCGCTTTTCAACGGTATTGCACTTTGCAGCCTCTATCGTTGCCCCGGCTTCTGTTACGGAGCCACTTGCCTATTACGGAAACAATACGCGAAATACGCTGCGTCTCCTTGAGGTCGCTGTGCGCTATGGTTTGCGCCAGTTTATTTTTTCCAGTACGGCTGCGGTCTACGGTCTTCCAGAAGGTGGTATCGCTGGTGAGGATTCCGTCACGGAGCCAATTAATCCTTATGGCTCGTCAAAACTCATGAGTGAGTGGATGATTCGTGACGCTGCTGCTGCCCATGGTTTTCGTTTTACGGCACTGCGCTATTTCAATGTTGCCGGTGCCGACCCGCATGTACGGATGGGGCAGCGTACACCAGAAGCCACCCACCTTATAAAAGTTGCTTGTCAAGCGGCTCTTGGATTGCGCCCCCATGTTGCCATATACGGGACGGACTATGATACCGCCGATGGGACGGGTATACGTGATTATATCCATGTTGAAGATCTGGCCTCGGCCCATTTGGCTGCTCTTAATTATCTCGATGCTGGTGGTGATAGTACGATTATGAATGTTGGATATGGCCGTGGTAGTAGTGTGCGGGATGTCCTTTCGGTTGTTCAAGAGGTATCAGGTGTGCCTTTTGCGGTGGTTGAAGAGCCCAGGCGCCCGGGAGATTCAGCCTGTCTTGTGGCCAAAACCGAGCGCATTCATGATCTCACCACCTGGCAACCCCGTTTTGCAGATCTTAAAACCATTGTCGCGGATGCCTGGCGCTGGGAACAGCATCTTGTTGCTGCAGCGCAGTCTGCGCCTTAGGGGTTGATGTTATGACAGTTATTGTCTGTCATCAGAATGCAGATTTCGATTGTATGGGGTCGCTGGCAGCGGCTGCTTGTCTCTATCCGGACGCCATACTCGTGGCTCCCGGTTCTTTAGAACGTAATGTTCGGGCTTTCAGTCTGATGCATCCCGAACTCTTCCCTGCGCTTACCAAGATTAAAGACCTCGATCTTACCGCCGTGCATCATTTGATTCTGGTTGATTGTCATGATGCAGAGCGTATTGGTGCGCTTAAGGTTTGCTTTGCCAATCCTGCATGCAGTATCACCATTTTTGATCACCATCCCTTGGAGCAACCGTGTGCCCGTCCGGCCACCTGTTATGTCAGGACTACCGGCTCGACGGTGACACTGCTGGTGGCTGAGTTACAGGCACGACATGCTGTGCTTCCCCCCCATGTCGCCACAATCATGCTCTTGGGAGTGTACGAGGATACGGGGGGCTTACGTTTTAAGACAACAACACCAGAAGACTGCCGTGCTGTTGCGTGGCTTTTGGAGCAGGGGGCTGATCTCGGTGTTGCCAGTGATATTCTGGTGCCTGAGCTTTCATCTGAACAGGTAGGGTTACTCCATGATTTGCTGACAACGCTTCAAACAACAATGGTACACGGTGTGGCTGTTTCGCAGGCATATGCCAGTCGTCAGGCCTATATCGCTGACCTGGCAGGGTTGGTACAACGGGTTCTCGAGATGGAGAACCTGGATGTTTTGATTGTGAGCGTTTTAATGGGGGACCGCTGTTTCCTTATTGGACGAAGCAGGGTGAGTGACATTGATCTCGCCCAGTTGTTACGAAGATTCGGTGGAGGAGGGCATGCAGGAGCCGCCTCAGCAACCGTACACGACACGAATCTTCGTGCCATAAGAAACAGGCTCCTTACGGCACTTCCGGAGGTAGTCCATCCTGTCGCTACGGTGGCAGATGTGATGTCGACCCAGATACACTCAGTTGATGCGGGGAGCAGTATTGCTGAGGCTCGGGATCTGTTGATGCGGTACAACCATAGCGCCCTCCCAGTCATGCGGATGCAGGAAATGGTTGGTGTCATTACCCGTAAAGTAGCGGAAAAGGCCGTATTCCATGGCCTTGGTACGCGGCCGGTTACTGAGGTTATGCATACGGAAGTATTCCAGGCGGATCCTGCAATGCCCTTACACCACCTGACGGCTTATATGGTGGGTGGTGATCGACGTTTTATACCGGTTTTTCATGGGGGGAGGCTTGTCGGTGTTGTTACACGAACCGACCTCCTTCGGCATATGCAGACATCGTTACATGGTGAAACGCAAGCGATGGCTCTCACAGAGGATCATGAGGCCGCAAAGGAGCGTTTGGTCCGTCATCGTCTAGAGAAGCAACTCGAACCGCGGCTACTTACCCTTCTTCATGAACTTGGTCAGCATGGCCAGCAGCTTGGTGTTTGTGTTTATAGTATTGGTGGTTTCGTTCGTGACCTTTTGCTGGACATAGCAAATACAGATATCGATATAACCGTAGAAGGAGATGGTATACGGTTTGCCGAAACCTTTGCTAACGTCCATGGTGCCCATGTTCGCACCCACCAGGCCTTTGGAACGGCGGTTATTGTCATGCAGGATGGGACAAAGATCGATGTGGCGAGCACACGTCTTGAGTATTATGGGGCGCCGGGTATGCTCCCAAGTGTTGAGCGGGCCACGTTGCGCCAAGACCTGTATCGTCGTGACTTTATCATCAATACTGGCGCCATTGCTTTGAACCCTGATCGCTTCGGTACGCTATTGGATTTTTTTGGCGTGCAAGAAGATCTACGGGCCCGTCGTGTGCGGGTATTGCACAACCTTTCCTTTATTGAAGACCCCACGCGAGCCTTCCGGGCTGTTCGTTTTGAACAGCGTCTCAGTTTTACCCTTGATGCGCATACGGAGGGTTTACTGCGGTCGGCTGTTCGTGCCGGTGTTGTCGGTAGTATTAGCGGTAAGCGACTCTTAAACGAGCTGCGGCATATTTTTATGGAACATCGGCCAAGAAAGGCCTTGTTGCGTCTTGGTCAATTAGGGCTCTTGCCAGCTATACACCCTGATTTGCATGAGACGCCCCATGACGGGGCACAGTATGATGAAGTTCAAGACGTCCTCGCGTGGTATGGACTTTTGTTTTTGGAGCGCACTCCTGTGCAGGCATGGATGGTTTGGTTGTTGATGATGACCGACCGTTTGGATAACCAGCATTTTCAGGAGGCCTGTACACGGCTGTCACTTCCCGAACGACTGATGAAGCATGTTTTTAGCCAACGTCATGTAGCGCGCAAGCAGTTCAGTACCCTGCGGCAGCTCAGTAGTCGCGACGAGCTTATACCGTCAAGTAAGGTCTATGCTTTACTGCATGGTTTACCCCTTGAGCTTCTTCTGTATGGTGTTGCGCGTACGAAGGATCAGGCGGTGAGGCGACTGGTCTCCCATTATTTTACGCATCTGGCAGAGGTACAGTTGCTCGTGGGGGGCGATGAACTGCGAGCCCTTGGAGTCCCCGCCGGCCCAGCCATGCGGCGCATCAAGACCCGTCTTCTGTATGCCCGCCTGGATGGCGTTATTGTGAGCAAGGATCAAGAGCAGGCACTTGCCGTACAACTTCTGGAGCAGGAGCTTCGTTAATGGTTGTGGGGCGATTTGCGCCATCACCGACAGGACCACTGCATAGCGGGTCGCTCGTCGCTGCACTGGCAAGTTGGCTCTGCGCCCGCATCGAAGGGGGGCGGTGGTTGCTCCGTATTGATGATTTGGACCATCAGCGCTGTCGTCAACAATATGAAGACGATATTTTGGCAACGCTTGAGCACTGTGGGCTGTATTGGGATGGCCCTGTGTATCGCCAGAGTGCCATGACGAGTCACTATGAAGATGCCTTTCGAAAGTTGCAGGCCCTGTCGGCACTTTATCCCTGTGTGTGCAGTCGTTCGCAGATAGCGCAGCTTGCCTCCGCACCCGCTCCGGGTGAGGAGGTTCCCTATCCTGGCACCTGCCGCGTCCAAAAGGTCAAGACGCAGGATGTGCGTGCTTGGCGCGTTGCTCTTCCTGAACGCAGTGGTATTTTTTATGATCTTTGGCATGGAGCGGTATCATATGAACTGAATCGACTTGGCGACCCGGTTATTAAGCGGGCTGAGGGTATCTTTGCGTATATCTTTGCTGCTGTAGTTGATGATGCTGTGGCGGGTGTCACGCAGGTTGTTCGCGGTGAGGACCTTATGGGGGTTACGCCACGGCAGATATATTTACAGGAGCTTTTAGGGGTGTCAACACCATACTATGGGCACGTACCGCTTGTGACCGGTCCTGATGGTAGTAAGCTGAGCAAGCGAGATCATACGGTTTCATCATGGGGGTACGGACACGACGACACCTCGAGGGCGCTGACGCAGGCGTTAACATTTCTGGGATATCGTCCTGATGAGTCTTTAATCGGAGCCCCTTGCCCTGATCTGCTGCAGTGGGCGCTCGGTGTTTTTAAGCCTGGTGTTCACTAAAAACGGCAGTTCGATGCTGGAGAGCCTGCAGGGCCACTTCAGCAATCTTCTTTTCTGCCAGCGCATAGTCTTCAAGGCAGATAGTCGCTTCAGGTTCCCAACGGCGCACTCGGTAGTAGAGGCGGTCATAGTAGCGTTCAATCAGTTGCCGGGCAATTGCTTCAGGCCGCCAGGCCAGAATATCGTCGTGTAACAGTGTAAAGGTTTCATGCTCGAGCTTTGGCTTGATTCGCTCCAGAGCCTCCAGCATGGGCTGCTGATATTCCTTGAGGGCATATTCATTGGCAAGGCGTTGGACACGTGTTTGTACGGAGACGGTGCACCAGATTTTTGTTTCCATGGCCATCCGCTCGTGTAGATGTCCGGGAAGTGATACACGACCAATTCGGCGACTTTCCCCCTCCAGTACGATGGCACGATCTGGTGAGCAGCACCGAAAGGCATTCCATAATAAACTCTCGAATTGTTTCTGACTTGGCTGCTCCTGAAGGCCAAGGGCACCGAAGGCAGAGCCACGATGACGTGCAAGCCCCTCGAGGTCAATGACCGAAAAGCGCTTGGTATCCAAGCGGGTCAGGAGTTCAGTTTTTCCTGAGCCAGTCATACCATGCAGTACAAGCAGAGGGGCCGGGAGGGGAAGTGCTTCAAAATAACGGCAAACATTTTGTCGGTATGCTTTATAGCCCCCCTGTAGTTTGACGGCGGGGAGGGAGGCCATGGTGAGCAGCATCGTGAGGGACTCACTCCGTAAGCCGCCACGCCAACAATAGACCAGTATTGGGCGGCCATGAGCAACCTGCTTTGCACTCTGAACCAGAGGAAAGACTCGATGGCAAGCCAGTTGCAGGCCGAGTTCGCGTGCCGGTGTAGGGCCTTCTTGTTTATAACAGGTGCCGACCAATACACGGTCTGCATCGGAGAGAATAGGGAGATTAACTGCTCCGGGCAGGTGATCCTCAGCAAATTCCGCCGGTGTACGGGCATCTATGATACAATGAGTATCTAACAGTGCTGGGTCAAAGGTAACAGGGCGAGACATGAAATATAAGACTCCGGGTTTTTCTGGATCCCCCTTGATTTCACATAGGGGCAATGATACATTTAACCATGCCTGTTACTGCTTTACAAGGTGCTTTTATCCTTTTATTTTTTGCATGATGCGGGGGGCGATATGACAGCAGGGCGTACGGACTATCGGGAACTGGGGCTCGTGAACACACGTGAGATGTTTGCCAAGGCCATGGCGGGAAAATACGCCATACCGGCATATAATTTCAATAACCTCGAGCAGTTGCAGGCCATTATTCTGGGCTGCGTTGAAACATCCTCCCCCGTGATTATTCAGGTTTCAAAAGGGGCACGTAGCTACGCCAACGAGACGATGCTCCGGTATATGGCCATGGGGGCTGTGCAAATGGCTCGTGAGCTCGGTTCTTCTATTCCAATCTGCTTACACCTCGACCATGGCGACTCCTTTGAACTGTGTCAGGCCTGTGTTGATAGTGGTTTTTCTTCAGTAATGATCGATGGCTCCCATTTGCCGTACGAAGAAAACGTTGCGTTATGCAGTCGTGTGGTTGCATATGCCCACCGCTATGATGTTAGCGTGGAAGGAGAACTGGGGGTTCTCGCCGGGATTGAGGATGAGGTGAGTTCAGATCACTCAACCTACACCAGGCCTGAGGAAGTTGAAGACTTTGTCAAGCGGACGGGTGTTGACTCTTTGGCCATTTCCATCGGTACCAGCCACGGCGCCTATAAATTTAAACCTGGCCAGCCAGTACCGCCATTGCGCTTTGACATTTTAGAAGAGTGTCAAAAGCGGATACCCGGTTTCCCGATTGTTCTACACGGAGCTTCCTCAGTTGTCCCAGCCTACGTTGACCTGATTAACGCCAACGGTGGTCTTCTTGAGGGTGCGGTGGGGGTTCCGGAAGAACAGCTTCGTCAGGCCGCTGCCTCCGCCGTCTGTAAAATCAACATTGATTCCGATGGCCGCCTTGCGGTGACGGCAAAGATTCGTGAATATTTTGCGAAAGACCCGAAAGAATTTGACCCGAGAAAATACCTGGGAGCTGCACGCAGTGAGCTTGTTTCTCTGATTAAGCACAAGAATGAATCAGTGCTTGGTTCAGCAGGTAAAGCATAAATAACGGTTTAGGAAAGGGACCTCGTGCGTAGGCTCTCCCGTAGCCGGCAGTATGCTTTGTTTGGCTTTCTGCTTGGTGCTCTCACCCCCCTTGGATGGCTTATCATCCGCTCCGTGCTGTTCGGCACCATAGAGCAGGGGATGTGGGAGCAGCTCGTCGCAGACCTTACTAAAGACCCAGAACACCGCTTGCTGTATCTCTACATGGGGTTAGGGGCTTCAATTGGTTTTGTCTCAATGGGTGCTTTAATTGGCCAGACAAGTGATGAACTGCATATTCGTGCTGAAGAGCTTGATCGCCTTCATCGTGAGGTTGCAAGTCAAAAGACGGTTATTGAGGACCGCTTCCGCCTGCTTGACGCTAACATAAAGAGCTTCCACCAGATTAGTAGCAGGATTCAACGGACCCTGAATCTTGAAGAGGTGCTGTTGCTGTGTGCAGAAGGCTTGCATGCCATCCTTGACTATGAACGGGTCAATGTTTTGATGGTGGCGGAGCACGACCGTCATCTGCGATTTGTAACGGCGGCTGGCAGTGAGGCGCATGAAACACAGGGGCTTGTGCTGCCAATTGTGCCGGAAATCGGTGTTATTTATAAAAGTATCGCAGAAGGGGTTCCCTATCTTATTGATGACGTGACCCGTTTTGATGCCAGCTTCCATCTCCACCCCCCCTATGATCAGATTGAGTGTCTACGCTCCCGTAGTTTTATTATTTGCCCTATTATGGTTAAAAAGGTCTGTATCGGTGCGCTCGCTATAGATAATAAGCGAACCCACCGCTTGATGAACGAGTCAGACCTTGACACTATTATGTTGTTTGCCGATGAGATTGCGGCGACCGTTACCCGTATTAATCTCATGACTTCCATTGATACCTTGACAAGCGAACTTGAAAGCTCCTTTGCCTTTTTGTTGTCGCATCGTCCAACCTATTCTGGGCATGGCAGCCTGGTGCAGCGTTCTATTGTCTCTGTGGTCGAAGGGTCCGGGAATATTACGCTAGCTGCTGAGGGGGCAACTCGTGCCGTTGATGAAACGAGAGCCTCCGTACACCGCATATCGGTGGCGGTCGATGAGGTTACGAGGAATCTGGATACGCTGACGGGCGTTGTCTTGCAGTCTGCGACCGCCATGGAGCAAATTGCCCAGAATATTACTAGTATTGAGCAGAGTGCTGCGCAGTCGCACCAGGTTTCCCGGGATGTGCAGGCCCAGACAGCTGCAGGCCGTATTGCTGTGCATGATACCGTAGAAGCATTGGCCGCTATTCAGGCTTCCGTTGAGGCTTCGGTGGCAGGTATTACCCGGCTTGCCGAAAAAAGTTCGCGGATTGAGCATATTCTGAATGTTATTAATGATATTGGGAAGAGGACCAACCTACTGGCTTTAAATGCGTCAATCATTGCTAATCAGGCGGGCGAGCAGGGAAAAGGGTTTGGCGTTGTTGCCGAAGAAATCCGGAACTTGTCGGTTAAAACCGGGCACTCCACAGGTGAGATTAACGATATTGTTGAGGATATTATCCGAGAGTCCCGCTCAGCCAGTGACCTCATTGCGGCAACGAGCCAGCAGGTGCTGCATGGCGTGAATCGAGGACACACCATGGGAGCTACCTTCCAAGAGATTTATCAGCGCTCCAAACAATCGATGGAGATGACGCAGCAGATTGAAGAGGCTACACAGCAACAGGCCCATAGCGTACAGTTGGTAGCTCGATCAATGGAAGATATCAGTACCATGACAGCCCATATTTTTGGTGAGGCAAAAGAGCAGGTACGGGCCAGTCACAGTATCGCCAAAGCGATAGAGACCATCAAGGACATGCTCCAGGAGATGGTGCGCCTCACTGCTGTACAGCTCGAGGACAGCCATAAAATCAATACATCGGTTGATGCGATGAGCGGTATGGTGCACACCATGTTTGATGATATGGATAATCGGCGGCGTCAGGTTGCGGATGTCCTGCAAAATCTGGAGTCTATGAAGAGTACTACCTGTCAGTTATAACTACCCGAGTCCCCCTGCCACAATAATTGTTGCGCTAACACAAGCCACGACGAGCCATAACAGAATTCCCAAGAGCATCGGTTTAAAGCCGGTTCGGGCAAGTGCAGCCCTCGTGAGCCCGCAACCAATCAGCAGTAATGTTACCACAAGAGACTGTCTGGCAATGAGGGCCAAAAGATCAAGCAACGCTTTGTGATCCACGTGGGTTATGCTGCGTACGCCGGCCGCGGCGATAAAACCGAGTATAAACAGAGGAAAGGGAGCCCTGGCCTGGGAGCGTCGCAGCAGGGCAGTCCCTAAGGCGCATGGTAGAATCCATAATGCCCTGGCTAATTTCACGGTGGTACCGATGGCTAGAGCCGTGGTGCCGAAAACAGCCGCAGCACCAACTACGCTGCTGGTGTCATGTATGGCCAGTGCTGCCCAAACACCAAACTGCTCTTGTGTCATACCGAGTAATGTTCCCAGAGGGGGGAAGAGTACCAGGGCAAGGGCATTTAAGGTGAAAACGGTTGCCAGTGCCATGCCCGTTTCCTCAGGCTCCGCCTCTAAAACCGGTGCCATGGCAGCAATGGCACTTCCCCCGCAAATAGCGGTGCCAAAGGAGACTAACATGCCAAGACGTTGGGGGACGGAGAGCATGCGCGTAAGGAGTGCTCCCAGCGACATGGTCAGTATGATGCTGAAAGCTGTGTAGCCGAAGGCGTGCCAGCCAGTCGTTATGACAACGGGTAAATCGATACCAAAGCCGAGGCCAACCACCGATAGCTGCAGCAGGCGCTTACTTGCTTGAGAGGTTTTAGCAGAAAAGGGGTTGCCCGTTAGAAGCCCGAACAGTATACCGGCACACAGTGCCATGGGAGCAGTCACGCCAGGTATACAGGAGGCAGCCAAGAGCATGATCAGTATGCCTGCAACTCCCCGCTGTGTTGTTGGAGTATTCATACCTGTTTTTTTATCCGATTCCCCCCGTCCTGCAAAGGAATTTCTCGTAAAAAAATGTGGCAATGCCAATTGACTCTATGGTAAGGTGTCGGCGCACATGACGGGTACTCACCTGAGGCCTGATCAGCTTGTGGTCGTTTTTGTATAGTCATACCGCCTGGATTCATAGGAACTGGGACGGATTGTTTCATCACTGGAGCCCTTGTGGTCCCTTTGTATGGCATACCGTTTCACGGTATGCTTTTTTTTTGGGGTGGACGCATGAAACGAACAGCCATGACCATTCCTGCTCTTCAGCGCATGAAGCAGGCTGGTGAAAAGATAACGGTCATTACCGCTTATGACTACCCATCGGCACGCCTGTGTGATGCCGCCGGTGTTGACGTTATTTTGGTGGGGGATTCAGTCGGTGTAGTGTTTGCCGGTCATGATACGACTTTGCCGGTAACCATGGATGAGATGTTGTATCATATTCGTGCGGTTATGCGGGCACAGCCTCGGGCGCTCATTTTGGCTGATATGCCGTTCATGTCATGTCAGTCTGGTGTTGAACAAGCTTTACACAACTGTGGCAGAATGCTGAAAGAAGCCGGAGCCGCCGCCGTTAAAATTGAAGGTGGGGTTGCCATGGCGCCGGTTATTCAGGCAGTGACGTCCATGGATATTCCCGTTGTCGGTCATATTGGTCTGACTCCCCAATCCGTACATCGTATGGGCGGATATAAGGTGCAGGGGCGACAAGGGCAGGCCGAAGCAATCTATGCCGATGCACTTGCCGTCGAGGCTGCGGGTGCCTGTGCTCTGGTGCTGGAGGGGATTCCTGCTTCCTTGGCTGCTCGTATTACGGCGGCGCTTGGTATTCCGACCATTGGTATTGGTGCAGGACCTTCCTGTGACGGTCAGGTGCTTGTACTGCATGATCTCCTGGGCATCTGCGAAAAATATTCTCCAAAATTTGTTAAACGCTATGCCTCATTGGCTGGCGTCATTACCGATGCCGTTGGTCAGTATGTCCACGAGGTGAAGCGGGGCGATTTCCCAACACAGGAGCACTCTTTTTCATGAAGATCGTCAGTGATGTTCAGGAAATGCAGTCCCTTGTTGCCACCTTAAAGCAAGAGGGGCGGCGCATAGCCTTTGTGCCAACCATGGGTTTTTTACATGAAGGGCATGCAACACTCCTCAGGGCTGGGCGCTTGGGGGGCGATGTCCTTGTGCTCTCTATTTTTGTGAATCCGACGCAGTTTGGTCCCCAGGAGGACTTAGACCGTTATCCCCGGAATCTCGCGGGTGATCTCGCCATTGCACGCTCATGTGGTGTTGATATAGTGTTTACGCCAACAGTTGCCGGCATGTATCCTGCTGGCTTTCAAAGTACGCTGTCACTTTCCCGTTTGACCACCGGTCTTTGCGGAGCGAGCCGGCCTGGCCATTTTGATGGTGTTGCGATTGTCGTTACGAAGTTACTGAATATTGTTGGTGCTGATGTTGCCTATTTTGGTGAAAAGGATTATCAGCAACTCGCCGTCATCCGCCAAATGGTGCTGGATCTCAATATCCCCGTTGACATTATTGGAGTACCAATTGTTCGGGAGGCCGATGGCTTAGCGCGTTCCTCTCGTAATAGCTACCTTTCTGCGCAGGAACGGATCGAAGCACGGTGCCTGTCACAGGCCCTTTCTGCAGTAAATGCTGCATATAAACAGGGTGTAGATACGGTGGCACGCCTTCGGGAAGTCGCGTTTAGCTGTATTGCTGCCTCAACCCTTGCCCGGGTTGATTATCTTGCATTTGTTGATGCTGCGACTCTTGAACCAGTTGAAGCAATCACTGGTCCGACGCTTGTGGCTTGTGCCGTCTTTCTAGGAAAAACACGTTTGATTGATAATATGGTGTTGAATGAGGAGGTTGTACAATGAACCGTATCATGCTGAAAAGTAAAATTCATCGCGCCACGGTAACCGGTGCTGACCTGCATTACGAGGGAAGCGTCACTATCGACCGTGATCTCATGGATGCCGCTGATATTATTTCCTATGAGAAGGTCGCCGTCTGGAACGTTACGAATGGTAGTCGCCTTGAGACGTATGCTATTGAGGGGCAGCGTGGTTCAGGTGTTATCTGTTTGAATGGTGCAGCAGCACGTCTTGTGGCGCCCCAGGACCTGGTTATTATCGCAAGCTTTGTAACCATGGATGAGGCTGAAGCCATGGCCCACGAACCTAAACTGGTCTTTGTTGATGAAAAAAACCGGATGCTTCCCACCCGTAAAGAGGAAGCGGGACAGGCGAGCATCAAACTGCTTTAGGGCGGGAAGTGTCGCTTGGCTGCTGAACTAATATCAGGTGCTTGGCTATACGAACCTGGCCGGCCTCCCCTTGTTGATGGGGCGGTCGTTATAGAGGATGGGGGCATTCGGGCCCAGGGAAGGCGCCGTGACTTACTCCGTACCTTTATGGGAAGCGAACGGGTTTTTCCCGGATCCGTGCTCATGCCTGGCTTTGTTAATGCCCATACTCACCTTGAACTGACGCATACACCCCGTTGGCGTACCCGCTTTGCTGGGCAGCCCAAGTCGGCCGAATCTTTTGTCGAATGGATTCTTCAGGGTATATCCCTTAGCCAGACCATTTCAGATGATGAACGTGTCGCTTCTTTTCGAGAAGGATTGCAGCAGTCACTCTGTTCCGGTACAACCACGGTTGGCGACATTCTCACCACCCTTGCATTGGGAGCTGTGTATGAGGAGTCCTCGCTCCTCGTGCGGGCGTTTTGCGAGGTGCTTGGACGGACGCCCGAGCGGGTTGCTGCCAGACTTGAGCAGATACAGCTCTATTGCCAAAACCGTAGAGACATAGCAGGTCTTTCTCCCCACGCCCCCTATACCTTACATGTAGATATCCTACCCCTTATCGTCTCTGCATTGCAGTCGTTGTCGGGTCCTTATGCCGTGCACCTCGCAGAAACTGGTGAGGAGCTCCGACTGTTGCTAGATGGTGCCGGTGATTTTGCGGAACGGCTCTACCCTGCAGTCGGCTGGCAGGGGGCTCCCATGGCATCTGGAGGCTCTCCCCTTGGTTTTCTCCAAGAAGGAGGCTTGGTCGGGCCACAGTTGCTTGCTATCCATGGTGTGCACCTTGTGGAACATGAAATCAAGACGCTGGCTCAGGTCGGGGCGACAATCTGCCTCTGCCCGCGGAGTAACGCCTTCTTAGATGTTGGGGTTACACCGGTTGCTCTCATGCGTGCCGCAGGTGTAAAACTCTGTATCGGTACTGATTCCCTCGCAAGCAACACCAGTCTGTCGCTATGGGATGAATTACGCTATGCTCGGCACGTTTATGGTGCAGCGGTTGATGACGAAACCTTGTTCTCGTGGGCCACAACCGGCGGGGCTGCAGCACTTGGTTTTGAGGGGTATGTTGGTGGACTTCGGCCCGGTATGCGTGCTGACATACAAGTTGTTGATTGTCCGGGCATGGCCGTTTGGTCAGCAACACGCCTCTTGCAGGAGGCGTGTCTGCATGCTGTTTTTTGTGGTGGGTCTCTGCTTTATTCTTCTTCCCCGTAGCGTTCCAAAACCTTTTCGATGATGGTGGTTGTGGACTTGCCGTCAACAAAAGGAATTAATGCAACCCTTCCTCCATACGACTCAACCAGGTCCTTACCCACGACACCCTCAGGGGTATAATCACCACCCTTAACCAAGACGGTCGGCCGAACGGCTGTAATCAATTCCAAGGGTGTGTCTTCATCGAAGATGCAGACATAATCGATACAATCCAATGCTGCCATAAGGTGGGCACGCTCTTCCTCGCCAATGAGGGGGCGCCGTGGCCCTTTCAGGCGACGAATGGAAGCGTCGCTATTTAAGCCAAGCACGAGTAGATCCCCGAGGCGGCGTGCCGCTTGAAGGTATTTGACATGTCCCACATGGAGCAGATCAAAGCATCCATTCGTAAAAACAATCTGGCGACCCTGCTCGTGGGCGGTGGCCATCCGTGCCGCGAGGGTCTGGCGCGTGACAATCTTGCCGTCAGCATCGAGATGCTGATGGCCGATTGCGTCGATAATTTCCTGTGGGGAGATGGTGGCGGTTCCCATTTTGGCGACAACGAGGCCAGCAGCACTATTGGCAAGCCGTGCGGCGTCCTCCATGGAAAAGCCACCGGCAAGACCACAGGCTAATACGGCGAGAACCGTATCGCCGGCACCGGTTACATCAAAGACCTCACGAGCGACGGTTGGTATATGGACGGTGGGGCCATCAACCGAAAATAATGACATCCCTTGTTCGCTGCGGGTTATGAGGAGTTTTGCAAGGCCGGCCTCCTGCACGATAGCCCGCGCAGCCTCTTCGAGGGAGGTCGCATCATGAATAGTAATGCCTGAGGCAATTTCTGCTTCTTTTCGGTTGGGAGTCAGGCAGGTGGCTCCATAGTATTTGGCGAAAGAATTCCCTTTCGGGTCAACTAAGACGGGAATGCCGGATGCCTGTGCCGTTGTAATGGCTGTTGTCAAAACCTTCTGCGTGAGGACGCCCTTTTGATAGTCGGAGATAAGCAGAACAGCATAGCAGGGGATGTTGGCCTGTAACCAGGCACAAAGCTTGTCTTCACTCCCTTGTCCTAACGGTGTGCGGGTTTCACGGTCAATACGTACAATTTGCTGATGGGTAGCCATGACACGCGTTTTTTTAATGGTATGGCGGTCGGAATCCACAAACAGGGCATCAGTTGCCACTCCTTGCTCGTGAAGCATCGTCTTGAGCGTACTGCCGCTAACATCGTCGCCAATGACGGATGCTGCGGTGACCTGACATCCTAGGGCCAAGAGGTTGTTGATGACATTGCCGGCCCCCCCAAGGCGCGTATCTTCACGAATAACGTCGACAACCTGCACGGGTGCTTCCGGTGAAATACGCTCGGTTTTTCCCCAGAGGTACTCATCGAGCATCACATCACCAATCACAAGGCATGCTGTTGATGAGAGACGGGCAAAAAGCCCTTCCACGCGCCGTCGGTCGAGACTCACGGCCGAGCCTCCGCCGCAAAGCGGCCGAATAATCCCTGCTCTATAAGATCGCAGAGGATATGAATGACGGTTATATGCCCCTCCTGCACACGGGGTGTGTCTTGGCAAGGAATAATGAGGGGTAAGTCGCAGAGATCTTTAATGCTGCCACCATCACGTCCTAAGAGGCCGATGGTTGAGCAGCCTGCTGCTTTGGCCACTTCGAGCGCTTTGGCAACGTTGGGAGAGTTGCCACTGGTGGAGAGGCCGATAACGGCATCACCCGGTGAGGCTAATGCCTCAACCTGACGGGAGAAAATACGATCAAAACCATAGTCGTTACCAATTGCTGTTAGTATCGAAGTGTCGGTGGAGAGAGCAATGGCTGGTAACCCAGGCCGCTCCATACGATAGCGGCTCACGATTTCACCGGCAAAGTGTTGGGCATCAGCCGCCGAACCACCGTTGCCCATAATAAGCAGCTTGTTACCGATGGCCAGGGTTTGGATCAAGCGCTCACCAACCTGACGAATGACCGGTTGGATAGTATTCTGTATAGACTGCATGACGGCAATGTGCTC
The DNA here is from genome assembly GCA_964456065.1 of uncultured Geobacteraceae bacterium. Classification (GTDB taxonomy): domain Bacteria; phylum Desulfobacterota; class Desulfuromonadia; order Geobacterales; family Pseudopelobacteraceae; genus Trichlorobacter. The sequence continues at coordinate 98,636 of CAYVYW010000002.1, read as the reverse complement.
GTCGAGTTGCTGAGCAATAAACTGGTTCATGATATCTCCTTGGGTTCAACGAGCCGTTCGAAAAAAGCGTCATCACTTTCCCAGCAACCACACTCTGTTGGCAGCAGGTGCAAAGAACCGACGGCAATCAGTATAATAGGAACGGGACGTTCTCGCAAGCGGTTGATATGTTTCTTTATCTGACGTGTTGGTAGCAGGCGGGGGATAGTGATTATTTCAACCCCTTGGTGGAGCAGGGCCAGGGACATCACAGCCTCACTGCCCCGTTCCCGGGCATGGACAAAAATGGTCGCCGTTGTGCCGGTTCTCGCTGCCGTTAAGACCGCTTCTGCAATCCGTGTAATCCTCTGTGTATCTGTTCCCGGCGCAAGATGTAAAACGAGATGGTGTGAAGGTCCCCATTGGCCACTCATATAGGCTTCGGCTGCCTCGATACGTTGCTGCAGGCGTTCTTTTGAGCCGTGTCGCGGTAAGGGCTCCTGCTCCAGTGCCGAGGAGAGAAGATAGCTGCGATAACCGGCCATGTTCACCCGCCGGGCATATTCCTGACCAGCCCAAGGGGTGTCCCAGAGGAGTTCATTAAAACTACCTATGGTGCGGTAGATTTGCATATTAATAGCCATCGGCTCACAGGACAGGGTCTCAGACTCTATGATGGGCGGTAACCCTTTCAAAGGGAGGTCATTGGTGGGGAAACCAATCATGCCGGCATCGGCACCACGCTCATGAATCGTATGGAGAAGTCGTTGATAGCTGTGTACGTTCAGCGTAATGTTGGTCGGTAGGAGCATGGCCCATGGGGCCTGTACCATCGTTAAGGCGTGGCGATAAGCCGTAAGACTGGTGGTGACCCGTTCGAAGGCTATGATGAGGGCCTGCTCGCCCAGGAATTCCGAATAACGATCAATGAGCAGGTCGGTGTCATAGTCGCTGCCGTTTTTAATGAGTATTAGGCGAGCTTGGTTGTCAATGCTGTCTATGACGGCACTAACGGCGTGTTGGATACGGGGAATGTCATTCCAGACCGGAATGATGATGTCAAGTTTGGGAGTGGTGGTGACGGTCACTGCAGCTCCGGTGGTGCCCCGCACGGTGACGTGCGGGGCGTACTGGTTTTTTAGGATGATACAGAGACGCGCTTAAGCAGGTTGAGTTCATCAAGGACCTTGCCAGAGCCGAGAACAACACAATCGAGGGGGTTCTCAGCAATCAGGATAGGTACTTTTGTTACTTCACGCAGGAGTTGGTCAAGGTGACGCAGCATTGCTCCACCACCGGCAAGATAGATGCCGCGATCAACAATGTCAGCAGCCAGCTCAGGCGGGGTACGCTCGAGGCACTGACGTACGGTATTCACAATGGCATTGACTGACTCTTTCAAAGCGTCACGAATTTCATCGGAGCTGATTTCGATAGTCTTCGGGATACCAGATACAAGGTCACGCCCTTTGACTTCCATGGTGAGAACTTCAGGGCCTGGGTAGGCTTCGCCGATTTCAAGCTTAATCCCTTCGGCCATACGTTCACCGATCTGCAGATTATATTTACGCTTGATGTACTGCACAATCGCCTCGTCCATTTTGTCGCCCCCCATCCTCGTGGATTGGGCGTAGACGATACCGGCTAAGGAGATAACAGCAACCTCAATGGTACCCCCGCCGATATCTACAATCATGTTGCCGCTGGCCTCAGTAATGGGGAGTCCAGCACCAATAGCAGCAGCCATCGGCTCTTCAATCAGGTAGACCTCACGGGCACCAGCAGACTCAGCAGACTCTTTGACAGCCCGCTTCTCAACTTGGGTAATACCTGAGGGGACACAGATAACAATGCGTGGCCGGACAAGGGTTTTACGGTTATGCACTTTGCGGATAAAATAGCGCAGCATCTCTTCCGTAATATCAAAGTCTGCGATGACCCCGTCTTTCATCGGTCTGATGGCCGTGATGGATCCTGGGGTCTTTCCGAGCATCAACTTCGCTTCCATGCCGACTTTTAATACTTTTTGCTGACCGGTACTGGTCTTCTGGACGGCAACAACGGAGGGCTCTCTGACAACAATTCCTTCGCCCTTTAAATAGACCAGGGTGTTGGCCGTACCAAGGTCGACGGCGAGGTCGTTGGAGAACATTCCAAATAAAGAATCAAATATCTTCAGCATCTAGGTTCACCTCTACTAGGGATATGAAGGTTAGTGGGTCAAAAAAATTAACAGAATGAGTCAGTTAATGCAAGCAGGAAAACCTGACAGGCAATAATATCCTGCCTGCTATCCCTTGACTTCCATAGGGAGAGTCGTTACATTACCACATTTCACATATGTTGTATTTTGCAGGGAGTCGGCAATGGATTACAAAGAAACCTTAAACCTACCTAAAACTGATTTTCCCATGAAGGCCAACCTCTATCAGCGAGAGCCTGATATGTTGAAGCGCTGGGAAGATCTCGGTCTTTATGAACGGCTTGCATCCCGTGCCGATACCCATCCCGTCTTTATGCTGCACGACGGACCTCCCTATGCCAATGGTCATATTCATATCGGTCACGCCTTGAATAAAACACTCAAGGATATCATTTTGAAGGTTAAGCGCATGGAGGGGTTCCACGCCCCTTACGTCCCGGGTTGGGACTGCCATGGACTGCCGATTGAGCTTCAGGTCGAAAAGGACCTTGGCTCCAAGAAACATACCATGAGCAAGGCAGACATGCGTAAAGCATGCCGCCAGTATGCTCAAAAATTCATCGGCATTCAGCGTGACGAGTTTAAGCGGCTCGGTATTGTCGGAGATTGGGATAACCCCTATCTGACAATGACCAATGGTTATGAAGGGCAGACTGCCGCTGAACTTGCAAAATTTGCCCACAATGGTGGACTCTACCGTGGGCGTAAGCCGGTTCACTGGTGCTCGTCATGCGTAACCGCACTGGCAGAGGCTGAGGTTGAGTACGCTGACCATACTTCACCCTCGATTTATGTGCGCTTTAAGTTGCTTGATGATATCAGCGCATCGGTGCCGGAGCTGGCCGGCAAAGATGTCTATCTGGTTATCTGGACTACCACGCCGTGGACCATTCCGGCAAACCTTGCCATTGCCCTGCACCCTACGTACGAATACTGTGCCCTTGATGTTAATGGTCAGATTTTAGTGGTGGCAGACGGATTGCATGAGCAGTTCCTTGCGGCAAACGGTCTTCAAGGGACGGTGGTGGCACGGTTCGGTGCATCACTACTAGAGCGCAAGCTCTGCCGTCATCCGCTTTATGAGCGCACATCGGTTATTCTTCTGGGTGAGCATGTTACCTTGGATGCCGGTACTGGTTGTGTTCACACGGCTCCCGGGCATGGGCATGATGACTATGTCATTGGCCTGCGTGAAGGGCTTGAGATATACAACCCGGTCGACAATTTTGGGCGTTATTTGCCAACGGTCGAGATGTTTGGCGGTGAGCGGGTTTTTGATGCAAATCCCAAGGTGATCGCAGCCCTTGAAGAGGTTGGAGCCCTTGTGGGGGCGGCTAAGCTTGAACATGCATATCCCCATTGCTGGCGTTGTAAAAAGCCGATTATCTTCCGCGCCACCGAACAGTGGTTCATATCCATGGAGGCCAATGATTTACGGGCCCAGTCTCTGGCAGAAATCGATCGGGTCCGCTGGATTCCTAAGTGGGGACGTGACCGCATTTACGGTATGGTGGAAAATCGTCCTGACTGGTGTATCTCCCGCCAGCGTTCCTGGGGCGTCCCCATAACCGCTTTTTCCTGTTCATCCTGTGGTACCTACCTCGCAGACGGGGCCACCATGGACCATGTGGCTGCACTTTTTATGGAGCATAGCTCCGACATCTGGTTTGAATGGGACGTGGCTCAGTTGCTGCCGCCAGGGGGCGTCTGCCCATCCTGTGGCGGGCATGATTTTGTCAAAGAAAATGATATTCTTGATGTGTGGTTTGACTCTGGTGTTTCCCACGCTGCCGTACTCGAGCAGCACCCCGGTCTGTCGTCACCAGCTGACCTGTATTTAGAGGGAAGTGACCAGCATCGTGGATGGTTCCATTCTTCCTTGCTGGAGTCGGTGGGCACCCGAGGCCATGCTCCGTATCGTGCAGTACTGACCCATGGGTTTGTTCTCGATGGCCAAGGCCGTAAAATGAGTAAATCAATGGGGAACGTTGTTGCCCCTGAGGACGTCATCAAGAAGTACGGTGCTGATGTATTACGTCTTTGGTGTGCTACACAGGATTACCGTGATGACAACCGTATTTCCGATGAAATCTTAAATCGGGTTGCGGAGGCGTATCGACGCATTCGTAACACGTGTCGTTTTATGCTTGGAAACCTGTCGGACTTCGACCCTGCACAGGATCAGGTCGCCTACGATCTGCTTCGACCCATTGACCGTTTAGCGCTCCATCACTTCGAGCTTTTGAAGGAGAAAGTCCTCCAGGCCTATGAAAGTTATGAGTTCCACGTTATCTATCAGGCGGTAAATGCCTACTGTACGGTTGAACTCAGTGCTCAGTATCTTGATATACTGAAAGATCGTCTCTATACAAGCCGGAAAGAAGCTCTTGAGCGTCGTAGCAGCCAGACCGCGATGTATATTATTATCGACGGTCTTACAAGGCTCCTGGCGCCACTGCTCTCCTTTACCACCGACGAGATCTGGCAGTTTATGCCGGGCAAGCGGGAGGAAAGTATTCATTTGGCAGCTTTCCCCTCCCTCACGCCGATGCATCGTGATGAAGCGCTGGCAACGGAGTGGCAGGGACTATTTGCCCTTCGTGCCGATATTCTGAAAGCCCTGGAACAAAAAAGGGTTGAAAAGCTGATTGGCCATCCTTTGGATGCTGCGGTTACCCTTTCTGTTCCTGCTGATCTGCAGGAGTTTGCACAAAAGCATGTGGAGACGTTACAAGCGGTCTGTATTGTTTCTCAAATGACGCTCGGTGCGGTCCTTTCTGAAGAGGCTTATCAAGGCAGTATTGTGCAGAACCTTGCCATTATGGTTACCAAGGCTCCCGGTGAAAAATGTGAACGCTGCTGGTGCTACAGTGAGGAGTTAGGGAGCCATAGTGAACATCCAGCTCTCTGCCCTAAATGTACGCAGGCGGTTATTTAGCATGAACCGCTGGTCATTATTTGGCATTATTGTTGTTGTGGGTGTTGTGCTCGATCAGGTGAGTAAAGTCGCCATTGATGCGAGCATGCAACTTCACCAGTCGTTTCCTGTCATTGACGGTCTACTGAACGTCACGTATGTCAGAAATCGCGGCGCAGCTTTTAGTTTTCTTTCGGACGCGGCGTGGCGCTTGCCGTTCTTTATCGTGGTCACGTTGATTGCCTGCCTGGTCATTGTGGTGGCGCTCCGTAAGATGACACAAGAGCAAACGCTTGGCCAGGTGGCGGTATCAATGGTTTTTGCCGGTGCTGTTGGCAACCTGATAGACCGTGTACGCGTTGGCGAGGTTATCGACTTCATCGATGTTTACTGGCGCCACTACCACTGGCCGGCTTTCAACGTTGCCGATATGCTTATTTGTGTTGGTGTGGCATTGGTAATGTTTGATATGGTTCGAGAGGGTACAAAACCTTCCTGACTCCAAGGCGTTAGGGGAGGTCTCCGGTGAGCTTTTGTAATGCATAGAGCTTGGGATTGACCGTTTCGACACAGGTAATAATGGTAATAAGCTTCTCCTCGTCGATACTGCACTCCTCCTCAATCCCCTGAAAAAAGGGGTAGCCCTTTGGGAGCGGTGATAGCTCGCCATCCCGTAGCAGCATGACATCCACGACATCATTAACACGCCCTTTTGCTTCCCAGGGGTCGCGATACCCAAACTGGCGTGCAACGATATGCAAGGTCAGCCCGTTGGGGAAGATTCCTTTCACTTCAAAGGAAAACTCACGGGGCGCACTGTAGTGTTCAGAGCGTCCTGAACGGGACAATACCTCGGCACCGGCCTGCTCAAGCAAGGTTTGGACTGATTCCGCGGTCATGGGCCGCATAACGGTATCCATACGATATCCTCCTTCGACTGCCTGCTTATCCAGGGGCAATGGTATGCACCATGGGACAGTCTAATACAATCTTCCATACGCCAACCTACCCGAAACGGGAACCGGATTGCAAGCCCCACGCACCATTATGGCCAGTAGGACAGCTGACGAGGGGAGAACGTGCTCTTCGTCAGCGCCTGGCAAAGCAAGGAGTAACGGCGAGTACGGCCCCTGCTGTCCGGCGACTGATCTTCAGCTTTGCTGACCAACATACACGCAACTTACCATGGCGTCATCCAGAGGTAACGCCCTATCAGGTCATGGTCTCTGAAATTATGCTGCAGCAGACACAGGTTGATCGGGTTCTGCCGAAGTATTGTTCTTTTCTGTCCCTGTTTCCGACAGTCCACGACTTGGCGAGAGCTACGCTGCCTGAGGTGTTGTCGGCCTGGCAGGGGTTAGGGTACAACCGCCGTGGCAGAAACCTGCGGGATGCTGCGGTTATGATTGTTGAACGTTGGGCAGGAGTCATTCCTGATGAGCTCGCCCTGCTTAAAACGCTGCCTGGTATTGGTGAATATACAGCCTCGGCTGTTATGGCCTTTGCCTTCAACAAGCCAGCGTTGGTTTTGGAAACTAATATTCGGGCAGTTATCCTGCACCTAGTATATCCAGACCAGAGCGGGATTACGAACCAGCTTATGATGCACCAGCTTGCTATCCTGCAGCCAGCCAACGAGCCACGCCGGTGGTACAATGCTTTGATGGATTACGGCAGTGATCTCAAGCGGCGCTTTGTTAACCCCAGCCGTGCTGCTAAAGCTCATACCGTCCAGAGCCGTTTTGAAGGATCGGACCGTCAGATTCGAGGAGAACTACTCCGCCTGGCCTTGGCGCAAGGGGTGCTTGAGGGCACACTTCTGGATGCCGTGTATTATGGGCAGCGAGAGCGGGTGCAGCGCATTCTGCATGCTCTTGTGCGCGAGGGGCTTCTGGAGTCGGCGGGAAGTGGGTATCTTATACCGAAAGCCTGAGTTCCACTCCCCAGGGCGCTGGGCGCTCCCCTTCCTGTGTCAAAACCCACAGGGTTGGGAAGGACATCTCCTCAGGTACTGGTCCGATACCGTCGGTGAGGTATATGACGGCAGCAGGCCGGGGAGTCATGCCCTCTGCATAGCTAAAAACCGGGCGTAAGTCGGTAAATCCACCTCCGTCATAGCGTTGGGCAACGAATTGTGCATTTGAGAAATGTTCAACTTTTTGGATCCGGCTATTGGCATACAGGACGGTTATGCTTGCTTGACGTCCCTGGGCAATGTTTACCAGTTCGCAAGCAAAGGCCTCGCGGAGCTTCTCCGTGTCCGTGGAGTCGCTGACATCAACGGCCACTAGCAGGTTGAGTTTCCGCTGTTTTTTTCTGCCAGGGGTTTGGTGGCTGAAACGACGGTGTTCCCGACTCCAGGTGCTGATACTGCCTGTCCGGCCTGCGGTGGCAACAAATTGACGCAATATCTGACGCCATGGGACCGGGGGGGGATGCAAAAGCATATCGATTACGTGGCGTAACTCCGAGGGGCATGCCTGATCTGCACCGGCCAGGGCATCGCGCACCATGGATCGAACCATCTCCTCTGCCAGGGTTGCCGGGGTGTCACAGGACTCCTGCCATGCGTCATGGGCGTCGAGCGTGTCGGCCATATGTAAAGCTTGATGCTCTCCTTGTCCGGCTGCTCCAGCGTGTGCCTCTTCCACATCACCAAGACCACTTCCCTCAGCATTACCCATATCAAAGGGTGGGGCTATCAGGTGATAATACTCCTCCGCACTTAAATCATGGGGCAGGTTATAGTCGCTTGGGTGCAGGGCGTGGGTGGGGAGGCCTTCAATATGTTGATTAATGGCTAGATCTGTTGCGACATCCCAATCATGGGGAGTACGCTGGCCCTGGCGTAGTGGGTGGAGATGTACTAGGTGGGTAATAAGATGTAGTAATAACACTTCCTGCTCTACCGGGAGCAGGGCTTCAAAGCGTTCAGTATGTACCATGATGGTGGGAACACCATCCTTGAAAGTGACGCCAGCGGCATGGCGTGGGGTGCTGAGCGGGGTTTTACGGACCTGTAACAGTAACTGTCCATAGAACGGCCGCGTGCGAAGGAGTCGGATTATAGCGTTTTCAAGTGCGCGCATACATTCTAGCCTAGCGCAATAGCAGGTGGCTGTCAAAAGCCAAAAGAGGTTGACCGGCTAGCCGGGATGGTATAGACAACGAGTGGTAGCATCAAACAGGTAACATTAACCATGATCAAGGAGTGTACGATGTCAGAAACAGCACAATCGAAAGTAGCTTTGGAAACCTCCATGGGTACTATTGTTTTGGAACTCAACAGTGAGAAAGCCCCCATTACGGTTAAGAACTTCCTTACATATGTGAAGGAAGGTCATTATGATGGTTTGATTTTTCATCGGGTCATTCGTGATTTTATGATTCAAGGTGGTGGCTTTGATGAGCAAATGCAGCAACGCAAGACCCGTTTTGCCATTAAAAACGAGGCCGCTAACGGCTTGAAAAATGTGCGCGGAAGCGTCGCCATGGCCCGTACATCGGTTTTGGATTCAGCGACATCGCAGTTCTTTATCAATACGGTAGATAACGGCTTTCTTGACTACCGCGGTAAGCGCCCCGAAGAGTTCGGTTATTGTGTTTTTGGCGCAGTTGTGGAAGGAATGGAAGTTGTTGATGCTATCCGTGCGGTAAAAACCGCCACGAAGATGGGGCATGGTGATGTGCCGGTTGAGACGGTTACTATCATAAAGGCATCTGTCCTTTAGCTGACAGATTGGGGTGGGTCACTGAGACCCACCCCGTATCATGCTTAAAATTTAAAAAGAGCCCCAACAAAGACCTGATTTTTTTGGTCTCCCACCAAACGACGTACTTCAAGGTTAAAACTTAAGCCAGGAAATGGAGCGAATAAATCCGCACCGGCGTGCAGTGTTGCGGTTGAGCTCCGTTCTTTCGACAAATCACTGCCGGTTGATGTAACGGTCTGCTGGGTATAGTATTGGGCGCCCGCACCAATATATGGTTTTACCAAGGGGATGAAGGGAACATGGACGGTGACAGTGGCGCCAACCGGTGTGCTCTCCACCTTCTTGGTTTGACCGTTTTGGTTGAACGTCAATTCGCTCTTCGCGATACTGGCTCCAAAACTTATCATCGGGTATATGCGGTAGCGCATGAAAAACTCGCTGGTTGAGCCGGACTCACTCGGTACCTGCCCGTAACGGGCACCGAAGTCAAGGTCGCCTGCAAAGGTTGGTGTGGCCAGACAGCCAACCATTCCTAAAGTTATGAGTACTTTTTTCATTGTGTAACGTCCTTTCATGGTGGGGTGCAAAGGATACCCCTACGTTATTTTTGTGATGGTGCGTAGCATGCGGTATAACCCGGAAAGACTCGGCTCAAATATGGCAGGGGTCAGTCCCAATGATGCCGTAATGGAGGCCGGCGTTGTGTCGTCAAGGAAGCAGCCCTCCCCCTCTTTGAGCATTACTTCCGGAATAGCCAAAATCCCTTTCAATTCTTTTCCCTGCAAAGCAGCAGCAATATCGCCGCCACTTACGAGGCCAGTCACCGAGACACCGCCACCAAAAAGCAGGCTTGGTATGGCAACGAGCGTTAAACGGCAGCCGGTTTTTTGGGCTAAGGCCTCGACATAGGGCTGTACGACTGGACACGCAGACGTGCCGGTCACTATGGTAACATCACAGGGGGGAAGTGCTTTGGCTCTTTTCAGTACTTGACGGGCATTCTTGCGAAACCAGGGAACCATGCCGACCCCATTTTCCCATTGGGGCAACTCTCCGTAACGGGCTAAAGCGGGGAAGGGGTAATCAGCCTTCAAAAAGAACTCATCGGCAATTTGTAAAAAAGGCTCCTGCAACGCTCGGTTCAAGCGTCGCATGATGGGGATAAAGCGATCGAGAAAAGCCTGGGCATAAGGACGGTCTACGCTGGTTAAGGTGGGAAGCTTCTCCCGATGGGAGGTTAAGCCAACGGGGACGATGGCGAGGGAGCGCACCATCGGGGAGAGGCTCGCCAGGGTTGTGATGGTTTCCTCCAGAACATCGCCGTCATTGATGTTAGGGCATAAAACGACCTGCGTATGGAGCTCAATCCCGTGTTCGCAGAGGAAGCGGATCTGATCCATAATGGCAGGAATTCCGCGCCGCCCTAAAAGCTCCTCACGAATAGTCGGCTGCACGGCATGGACTGAGATGTAGAGGGGGGAAAGACGTTGGTCAATGATACGTTGTAGCTCACTTTTCTTGGTCGTGCTTAAGGTGACATACGTCCCTTGCAGGAAAGAGAGTCGATAATCTTCATCCTTAACATACAGAGGTTTTCGTAACCCTTTAGGAAGTTGGTGAACGAAGCAGAACAGACAGTTGTTGCCACAGTGCCGTGGTGCTGGTGGCGCTAAAACCAGACCGGTACCTTCAAAGGGGGGGCGGGTAAGTGTTAGTGTGAGTGTTTGGTTGTCACGGATAATCTCCATGACGAGGGTTTCGTCACTGGCAAGCCAGGTGTAATCGATCAGGTCACGAACGGCCTGGCCGTTGATGCTGACTATCCGGTCGAGGGCATGGAGCCCTGCATGGAAAGCTGCTGATTGGGGTAAAATATCTTCTATGATGATGCCGGTCATGCCTACCCCTCTCCGCTGTTCTGTTTAAAAAAGGTGACTACCTCAGTATGGAGCCGTTCTTCATCATCTGGTACGAAAAACCATTGACAGTCCTGCTCCCGTCGAAACCAGGTCAGCTGACGCTTTGCGAACTGACGGGTATGTTGTTGTATCTTCTGCACCGTTACGTCCCAGGGGGTGCCGGCAAGTAGATGTTGGCAGCATTCACAATAACCGATGGTTTGCATCGGCTTGGCGTGGGGGGAAACCCCGTCTTCGAGTAACCTGCGCACCTCGTCTAAAAGCCCACAGGCAACCATCTGCTCGACTCGCTGATTAATACGTGCATACAGTTCTTGGCGGGGGCGGGTCAGGCAGACAAGCATCGTGGTGTAGGGGGCAGCGTGCTGTTGTTCCCTGTGGTAGCTTGAGAGCGGTTTGCCGGTTGCCAGTACTACTTCCAGTGCCCTGATCAAGCGCTGGGTATGGTGGGGGTGTATCTGTGGCGCCAGAATCGGATCTAATGCTGACAACTCCTTGTGGAGAACCTCAGCCCCCTCCTGGATATACCGCTTTTGCAGCGTCTCCCTGATTTCATCGTGGCGGCCTGGTGCTTCGCAGAGTCCTGTTGCCAAAGCACGTAAATAAAGTCCGGTTCCTCCCACGACGATAGCTTTTTTACCCCGTTGCTGAATATCACGTATGGCGCGATGAGCTTCATCTAAAAAGTCCGAGACGCTAAAAGGCTGCTCAGGATTCCGGATGTCGAGCAGGTGATGGGGGACGCGTGCTTGTTCCTGGGCGTTCGGTTTTGCACTGCCAATGGTAAAGCCACGATATACGGTAAGAGAATCAGCGCAGATGATTTCGCCGTCCATGCACTCGGCAAGCTGCAGAGCGACGGAGGTCTTACCGACAGCGGTCGGGCCGCCAATGAGCAGGACAGGAGGTTTCATAAGCGGTGAAACAGTTTTTCCAGTTCTTGTAACGTGACCGTATGGGAGACGGGGCGTCCGTGGGGGCAGTGCCCGGAAAAATCAGTTTTGTCCATGGCCACCAGTAACTGTTGAACCTGTTCACGATCAAGGGGGCGGGCACCCCGTACTACGCTGTGACAGGCGATGCGAGCACAAATGTCTGAAAGAATCTCATCAAAACCCGCATTAGTGCCATGGGCGTCAAGCTCATGTATGAGGTCACGAATGATTGGCTCTGGGGCGCGGTCACCGAGAAGACGTGGGAGGGCACTGAGCACCCAGGTCTGGCCGCCAAACGGCTCAAGGTGGAAACCCAGTCGTGCCAGATGGTCCTTGAAGCGGGCAACCGTATCACTTTCTTTAAAGGAGAGGGAAATGGTTTCCGGTATCAGCAGTTGTTGGGATTCAATGGCATTACTCTGAAAGCCGCTTCGTAACTCCTCATAGCGTATCCGTTCATAGGCTGCATGCTGATCGATAATGATCAGAGCCTCTGGGGATTGGCAGAGGATATAGGAGGCCCTGAATTGACCGATATACTGTAAGTTTGAAAAGTATCCGGCAGAAATCGTTTGCTGCTCCAGACCCTCTTCGCCCGGTAGAAAGGTTGCTGCAGGAGAGGGGACAACGGTCCCCTGGTAGTGATACGTCATCCCATGGCGAGGCATGGAAAGACTCTGTTGCAGGGATGCAGCAGCCCTCTCACGATAGTGCTGGCTCGTATTCGTGACCTCAGTATCGTGGGGTTTGGTAGGAGCTATTGGTGCTGTCGAGGAGGCAAGCCAAGGTGATGGCCGTAATACGGTAGAGAGGACGGCCGTTATGGCGCTATGGACCTGATGCTGCTGCCGAAAACGTACTTCATGTTTTGTTGGATGTACATTTACATCCACATCTCCAGGGGCCAAATCAATGAAGAGTACGACGAGCGGGTAACGACCCTTTTCCAAAAGTGGACGGTAGGCCTGCATGATGGCATGCTGTACAACCTTGTCACGGACAAAGCGGCCATTGACATAGGTATACATGGCAGAACTGTTGCTGCGTGCTGCGTCAGGGGCGGTACAAAAACCTGAGATGCTGATGGATTCCGCATCCCCCGCCACTTCATACAGGGATGCTCCCCGTGCCACGAGTGTGCTGATACGCTCGTGTAAATTGCCCGCCATGCTCCGAAAACTTTCTTTGCCGTCACTGGTAACGGTAAAACTGACATCAGGACGGGCAAGAGCACATCGGATGATTAAATCGTGGATATGGGATGCTTCGGTATCAGCACTTCGCATGAACTTAAGCCGGGCAGGTGTATTGAAGAAGAGCTGCTCAACGGCGATGGTGGTGCCAATCGGCATGCCGTGGGCAGCGACAGACTTGATGACGCCGCCTTCGGCATAGATTTCACACCCTTCGATACTTTCCCGTTCGCGAGAGGCAAAACGCAGTCGGCAGACGGAAGCAATGGACGGGAGAGCTTCACCACGGAACCCCAGAGTGGCAATAGTTTCGAGGTCCTGGTCACTTTTAATTTTTGAGGTGGCATGACGTTCAAGGGAGAGCAACAAATCCTCCTTTGTCATGCCAAAACCGTTGTCAGAGACTTTGATGAGGCGGCGTCCACCGGCACTTATTTCAATTTTAATGTTTGTGGCGTTGGCATCTAAAGCGTTTTCAACCAACTCCTTGACAACCGATGCTGGGCGTTCGACAACTTCGCCCGCAGCTATTTTGTTGGCAAGGGATTCGGGAAGGATTGTTATGTGCGAGGACATTATGGCTTGGACTCCAGACTAAAGATCGCCCCAACTATACTGTAGTATGGTGGTGATGGCAAGGGAGGCTGTCTCTGTGCGCATAATACGACTGCCAAGGTGAAGCGGGATAAAACCGGCTTTTGTAATCTGCTGATACTCACCTGGGCTAAAGCCACCCTCCGGTCCTACGAGGACCTGTACCTCCTGAGGCGGAGCAAAATCCTCAAGCTGCTCCCGTACGGGTCGTGTATCTTCTCCCCGTTCCCAGAGGAATAGCCGTACGACGCTCGTATCAGTCTGGGTGGGAAGTGACACTAGGTTTTGCAGCCATGTAAGTTTTGGTATCGTATCCCGCTCGGATTGACGTGCAGCCTCTTTGCATATCCGCTCCCAGCGCGTCATCCGTTCCGGGAGCGCCTCGGCGCTTATTTTCATAACGCTCGTACTGGTGGGTACCAGGGTAATCTGCGCTAAGCCCAGTTCCGTTCCTTTTTGCAGTATCATGGCAAGGTGATCTGCCTTGGGCAGCCCTTGAATTAAATGGATTCGACAGGCGCGCTGGTGGACTGCGGGGTGCCGTTGTGTGATAGTGACCTCTGTCAGATCTCTGCTTATCGTACGAATAGTACCGGTTAAGCGCTCACCGTTAAGAAGTACCAGCTGAATGACGGTGCCAGTGGTCATCCTTAAAACCCGCGCTAGGTGATGATGCACGTCTCCCGAGACATAGGCCGTATCCCCTTGAAGCATGGACGGGTCGATGAAGAACTGTCGCACGGTTTATGCTCCGGTGGGTGCTTGATACACAATGCAGCACCAGTCACCGTCATAGGCGCTTGTTTGGTGGATAAGGCCACTATGAGAAAAACCTTCAATAACAAAGGCCTCACGCTCCCGCAGAATACCGGAAAGGATCAGATAGCCGCCCCTGGCCAGTTGGTCGCACAGCGGCTGGTGAAGACGAACCAGCTCTTCTGCGAGAATATTCGCTAAAACGAGGCCGTACCCTCCTGCCATTACCTGCAGAGGCGTCGTGCTGCAGTGTATAGCCTTCGCAACACCATTAAGCACGGCATTCTCCTGTGCGACGGTCACCGCCTGAGGGTCTATATCAATCGCGTCAACAGAGCAAGCACCCAGAAGCACTGCTGCAATGGCCAGTACGCCCGAGCCGGTCCCAACGTCCAAGATGTGGCTGTTCGGCGCATGGGGTAATAGGTTTTCCGTTGCCTCAAGGCATAAGCGTGTTGTTTCGTGGCCGCCGGTACCAAAAGCCATGCCGGGGTCAATCCGTAGCTCATAACGTTTAGGGTCTTGACCGGCCGGGTACCACGAAGGAGTAATGATGAGGGTTTTGCCAATGGGAAGGGGCTTAAAGTGCTGTTTCCAGCTGTGGGCCCAATCTTCAGTACCGACCTGCTGTATCTGCGGAGGCGGCGCGCCATGGATACCGGCAGCATGAAATGCTTCTTCTATAGCACCAAGATACTGCTCAAGTGGAGAATCCGCCGGAAAAAATGCCGTAATGGTCTCGCTGGCAAGCTGAACGATGGTATCACTTGAAAAGGTATCAACAACACGGTTGTCGGTACAAACACCGCTCCCGGAAAGCATAGCCAATATTTCCGCATAGCTATCGCTTTGGTCGCTGGGTACCGTATAACCGATTTGATACCATGAGGTGGTCATAGACTGCTCAATTCCAGCCCCCCATGAGAACGGTTGGGCTTTTGCTTTAATGAAGGGCGCAAAAAGCGCCTTGAATAGGATGAAAGCCTATCAGAACAGTAGTTTGCTGACAACAATAAAATCTTGACAAACCTATGATTTCCTCCGTATTTTAATTAAAAATGTCAATTGACATTAGTCGGGAAGTGAGGGCCTGTGAAACAGATTTATATCCTATCTGACTCCACGGGGGAAACCGCCGAGCGAGTCATTAAAGCAGCGTTGTCGCAATTTGCTGATAGCAGCGTTAAGATTGTCCGCCTTCCGAAGGTGACCAATGTTGATGAGGCTTTGCAGGCCGTAGACTTGGTGGCTTCTAACAGTGCGGAAGAAGGCCGTTCGGCCTGCCCGGCTTTGTTGGTCTACACGTTAGTTGACGCAGCGTTGGTTGCGGCTGTTCAAGAACGGGCTGGATGGCAGGGGGTTGTTTCTTACGACCTTTTAACGCCAATTCTTTTCAGGCTCTCTGAGTTTATCGGTATGGCTTCCCGTTCTACTCCTGGACTCTTACACCAAATCGATACAGATTATTTCCGCCGTATGGAAGCGGTTAATTTTACCGTTAAGCATGACGATGGCCAGGAAACGAGGGGGCTTACAAAAGCAGATCTGATTCTGGTGGGGGTTTCCCGTTCATCGAAAACACCCCTTTCCATGTATTTGGCCAACAAGGGTTTTAAGGTTGCCAACGTTCCGCTAGTGAAGGGTATCACACCACCGGAGGAATTAGATGGTATCGATCCCCATAAGGTTATTGGTCTTTTGATCAGCCCGAAACGATTAGTTGAAATTAGAACATCTCGCTTAGTTACTATGGGGCAGAGTACCCGCAGTAGTTATGCCGATTATGAAGCTGTGGAAGATGAGATCGCTTTCTGTCGCCAGTACTATCGTCGTCATCCCGAATGGCTGATTATTGACGTGACCACCCGTTCAGTTGAGGAAACCGCCTCGGAGATTTTGCGCCGGCTCGGTTGTGAATAGTTTCCAGGTGATAGCTACCCAAGAAGGGGATGCCTATGAAAATACTGGTTATTGAAGACGAGAAAAAAGTCGCAGCGTTTATAAAGCGCGGTTTGGAAGAAGAGGGTTATGAGATTCTGGTGGCCTATGATGGTGACGAGGGTGCACAATTAGCGCTTGAGCACCAACTGGATTTAGTCATCTGTGATATCATGCTCCCAACCCGGGACGGTTTCAGTGTCGTTCGTGAAATAAGACGCGCCGGTAGTGAGACACCGGTTTTAATGCTGACGGCACGGGACACGACGGACGATATTGTTGCAGGTCTGGAAGCAGGTTCGGATGATTATTTGACCAAGCCTTTTGCCTTTGCTGAGCTGACAGCGCGTGTACGTGCCCTTTCTCGACGTTCAGGCCGTGATCGTGCTGCCGAATTAAGTACCGGCGACCTGCGTCTCGACCCGCTGACTCGTAAGGTCTGGCGTGGTGACAAAGAAATTGAACTGACCATCAAAGAATATGGTCTGCTGGAGTTCTTAATGCGCAATGCCGGCACGGTGGTAACGCGGGCCATGATAGCGGAGAAGGTCTGGGAGCACCCCTTTGAATCGTTCACGAATATTATTGATGTGTATGTGAATTATCTACGTAAAAAAGTTGACACGGGATTTAAGCAGCGCTTAATTCATACCGTACGTGGCCAAGGGTATGTCCTGAAGGCCGAATAACGTACGTGATTGTTTTGTGAGAAGGAGAAAATTTGGTATGAATATGTATAGATGGTCTCTTATTGCTCTAACATCGTTAGTGGTGTCATGCAGTCTGCCAGTGGCTGGGTATGCCGCCGTACCTGTGAACCCCGATTTTGTAAGTCTAGCAAAAAAACTCAACCCCACAGTTGTAAATATTAGAACGGCCCGCTTAGTAAAACCGGGACAGGTCGACCCACGCCGGCAGCAGGCACAGCCGGGTGGCGACCCTTTTAATGACTTTTTCGGGCAGTTTTTCGGTCAACTGCCAAACCAGGGGCAACAACAACGGCCACGGCGGGAACAGTCGCTAGGAACCGGTTTTATCGTTGATGCTTCGGGCTATATCGTCACGAACAACCATGTTATCCAAGGTGCCGACGAGGTTTTGGTTCGTCTTGCTGACGGACGTGAACTCAAGGCTGAAGTGAAAGGGCAGGACCCGAAGCTCGACTTGGCTCTTTTAAAGGTGAGTGACCAGCGCCAACCTTTTACACCGGTGGTCATGGGTGATAGTGATACCCTTGAAGTCGGTGAGTGGGTTATGGCTATTGGCAACCCATTTGGTCTTGCCCAGACAGTAACCGCAGGCATCGTGAGCGCGAAAGGGCGGGTCATTGGGAGTGGTCCCTATGACGATTTTATTCAGACCGATGCCTCAATTAATCCTGGTAACTCTGGTGGACCTCTCTTTGATAGCAAGGGAAGGGTTATTGGTATAAACACGGCTATTGTTGCCGGTGGTCAAGGTATTGGCTTTGCCATTCCTATCAATGTGGCCCGCGGAATTGTTGAACAGCTGAAAACAAATGGTAAGGTCGTCCGTGGCTTTTTGGGGGTAACCTATCAGGGGCTTGATGACAAGCTGGTGCAGTCGCTCAAGCTTCCCTCAAAAAAAGGCGCACTTGTGACGCATGTCGTCAAGGGGTCACCGGCTGATGTTGCCGGTGTACGTACTGGTGATGTTATCGTTAGCTTTGATAATAAACAGATTAAAGCTGAAAATGACTTGCCGAAGCTTGTGGCAGCCACACCGGTGGACAAGCTGGTCTCTGTTGGTATTTATCGCGCTGGTGCCACCATGGTATTGTCGTTAAAAGTTGGGCGCCAGCAGGAACTGGCCGCCGGTACCGGTGCTGGACAGGATAATCAGGCCAGTATTGGCATTACGGTACAGGATTTAACGCCTGAAATTGCTCAGCGCCTTGGTCTGAAAGAAGCTGCCGGTGTTTTGGTGAGCCAGGTCAAGCCAGGAACGGCTGCTGAAGAGGCTGGTATGGTCCGGGGAGATGTTATTTTAGAAGTAAATGGTGTTCGGCTTCAATCCCTTGAGCAATTTGTACAGCAGGTCGCTTCCGTTCAAAAAGGTGAGTTGGTACGTCTGCTGTTACGTCGTCCTGATGGTAGTTTTGGCTATGTAGCCATCAAGGCCGAATAAGTCTGGTTATGAGGGAACGCAAGGAAGGGCTGCTTAGCCGCCCTTCGTCGTTGTAAGGAGTTGTGTATGTCATCCCGCTATGTGCAGCCACTACGCCTGCTGGTACAAATTGGTTTTTTTCTGGTTGCTCTCCAAACCGGTTGGGCTTTTTATCGATTTGCGACCATTGTTTCCGCAGGTGGTGATGCGCTTCGTCCCAGTGGCATGGATGCTTTTTTACCAATTTCAGGACTGTTTGGCTCCATGCTCTGGCTCAAAGGTGGTGAGCTCAATCCCCTGCACCCGGCCGCCGTCTACTGGTTTCTTATCGTATTGGGGCTATCACTATTCTTGCGCCGTGCCTTTTGTTCCTGGGTCTGTCCTGTGGGAGCTCTTTCGGAGTGGCTTTGGAAGCTTGGTTTTACCCTTAGAAAGCGTAGCGTTGTTGTGCCACGGGTACTTGACCGTATATTACGCTCCATTAAATATATCCTCCTTGCTTTTTTCCTCGGCACTGCCGTGCTTTGGCCCGTTGGGGCGCTTCGTTCATTTCTGTTGAGTGAATATCATCTGGTGAGTGACATTCGTCTACTGCAGCTCTTTACCCATGCCAGTGTCACGACGATGGTGGTGCTTATGCTGCTTTTTGCGCTCTCGCTTATACTGAAAAACCCCTTTTGTCGATACATTTGCCCCTATGGTGCCTTGACAGGTCTGGCGGGTTTGCTTTCACCGGTCTCAGTTGTGCGGGATGCCGATCGCTGTGTCTCCTGTGGTGTCTGTTCACAGGTCTGTCCTGCAGCGTTGGATGTCATGCATGCCGCAACTGTGCGTAACCCAGAGTGTTTTGGCTGTTGGCGTTGCATCAGTTACTGCCGGGTGCACTCGGCACTCTCCATGCGTTTTACCCGCCGTTTTGCTCTGCCAGGTATTCTCTATGCCCTTGCGGTACTTTTTCTTGTGCTGGGCGGTATTGGAATCGCGAAGTATCGCGGTGAGTGGCATAATCGTGTTACGCCAGAGGTCTATCATATGCTGCTAGCACCGGATAAAAGCGGTACGGTGCAGCAGTAAACTGAGGTATAGGTAGAACTGTTTGTCGCAAGAAGGAAAGGAACATCATCATCATGGGGTTGTATTCAAATACGGTTAGTATACGCCAATATCATGTCGACGGGGATATCCCAGAAAAAAGCCAGCTGTTTGCTTGGGCCTGTGCCGGTCTAAATGGTAGAAGATTCAACGCTATTGAGCACAGCGCTGAGGAACTTTCAGAAGGCTGGGTTCCGACCGACAGCCCCGAGGGTGGGCTATTCGAGAGTCCTGAACAGTGTTGGCGAGATCGCTATCTCTTTTTTACGTATCGTAGGGATCAGCGTCGTATACCAGCATTGATACTGAAATCCCATATACGACAAGCTGAGGAGGCCTATCTTCAGGAGCGGCCAGAACTGGTTCGTCCGCCGAAACGCCAGCGGGAAGAGATTAAGGAACGCATTGTTAGTTCTCTCTTGGTAAAAACGCTGCCGAGTCCCGCGATGGTTGATGTTTGTTGGCAGATGGATGAGGGGATTTTGAGTATTTTCTCGTCCTCAAAAACGGCTTGTGAACGTGTAGAAAGTCTCTTTTGTAAGAGTTTTAGCGCCTGCAAATTGATTCCAATCTATCCATGGCGGCGAGCGCTTTCGCTGCTTGAAGGTGAGCAACTGGAGCGATTTTCGGCACTTAACCAAGCGGGCACCGGTGCTGTGTTAGATGAAATGCAAGCCAATGGCTGGCTTGGTAGAGAGTTTTTGGAGTGGCTTTTGGAGCAGGGGTTAGAGGGGGACGGTTTTTCTGTCCGTGCCCCGGGCCATACAGGTCCCGGTACGACATTCTCTGCATGGGTTGATGATAAAATAACCCTTGTTGGCGGGAGTGACGCGGGGCTTCAGAAGGTTGTGGTCTCTGGGGTGCAGGATCGTTACCTTGAGGCTCGTTCAGCCCTGGTGGCCGGCAAGAGTATCGAACGGGCCCGCATTAACCTAGAAATGGGTGAGCTTGTCTGGAATGGTATCCTTGATGCCGATGAGTTTTCACTGCAGTCCTTTCGCTGTCCGCCGGTTTCACGTGATCGTGATGCCGGTGACCGACAACTGGAGCAGGAAGGCCTTTTCTTAGAGCGCATGTACCTTTTAGAGAATGGCTTGCAACTCTTTGACAGCCTTTTGGTACAGTATATCAGCTGTCGACTGGATACTACGTGGAACCAGTGGCAGGAACAATACCGTACATGGTTACATGGGGAGCAGGCATGAGATTTATTGATGAGGTAACGCTCCATTGTGCTTCAGGCCATGGTGGTGCTGGCTGTGTCTCCTTTCGGCGGGAGAAGTTTGTCCCCTTTGGCGGGCCCAATGGCGGCGATGGCGGCCGGGGTGGTGATATCATCTTTGAGGCCACGAGCAGGCTCTCAACACTCTTGGAACTGCGCCACAAACCACATCGAAGAGCTGAACGTGGTGCCCACGGTATGGGTAAAGACCGTCATGGTGCCGCCGGAGCAGATTTGCGTATTCTGGTGCCAGTGGGTACCCTAATCAAGGATGCCGAAAGTGGTGAAGAGCTGGCTGATTTGACCCATGACGGGCAAACGATTGTGCTTTTAAAAGGGGGGCGCGGCGGCCAGGGGAATGCTCGCTTTGCCACAGCCACCAATAAGGCGCCGAAATTTGCACAACCGGGTGAGGATGGTCAGGAACTGGTTTTACGGTTGGAACTGAAGTTAATGGCCGATGTGGGACTTCTGGGGCTGCCCAATGCAGGGAAGTCATCTCTGATTAGTGCCGTATCCTCGGCTCGCCCCAAAATTGCCGATTATCCTTTTACGACCCTTGCGCCATCCCTTGGTGTGGTTGGTTATAAGAATTTCCGTTCCTTTGTTATGGCAGATATTCCCGGGATTATTGAGGGTGCCCACGCGGGTGCTGGCTTGGGGCATCGCTTTTTAAAACATTTGGAACGTTCCGGTATTTTAGTGCACTTGCTCGATATATCCCAGATGCCGGAGAGTGATCCTTTCGCTGCTTTTGACGCAATCAATCGGGAGTTGACACTCTTTAGCGAGGAATTGGCAACCAAAGAACAAATAGTCGCCCTTACTAAAATGGATCTTCCCACAGCACAAGAGCATTGTCAGGAGGCGCAAGCCTGGTTTAAGGCACGGGGTATTGAGGTTTTCCCCATTTCCTCGGCCACTGGTGCGGGAGTTGAAGCATTACTCGATGCCATTGCAGTACGCTTGTGGCAGACGGAGCAGAGGAGGGAGTCGTGCGACGAGATATAATGGCCCCAGTGAAACGGGTCGTTGTAAAGATTGGCAGTCGCGTTCTCACGCTTGAAGACGGCAGTCTCGACCACCAGGTCATCACGATGCTCTGCCGTGAAATAGGGGCACTCTATGAGACGGGTGTCGAGGTTGTTCTGGTCTCTTCCGGTGCAGTTGCTGCCGGCCGTGCTGCGGTTCGTTCCTGTGATCTGTCACTGAGTATCCCCCAAAAACAGGCTGCTGCCGCCATCGGACAGCCGCTCTTGATGCAGGCATATCAAGAAGCGTTCACCCCCTTTGCCCGTACCACGGCTCAAATTCTTTTGACGGCGGATGATCTGGCTGATCGCCAGCGCTTCTCCAACGCGAAAACAACCATCGAAGCTCTGCTTGCCCTCGGGAGTGTGCCGGTTATCAATGAAAACGACTCGGTTGCGGTGGCTGAAATCAAGTTTGGCGATAATGACCACTTGTCTGCCTTAGTGGCAACACTGGTTGCGGCGGACCTGTTGATTATCCTGACGGATACCGAAGGCCTCTTTAGTGCAAATCCACAGGAAGACCCACAGGCAACGCTCGTGGATACCGTTGCATCAGTAACAGCTGCTATTGAGAGTATGGCGGGGGGGAGTGTTTCGACGGTCGGCACTGGTGGGATGGTCACGAAGGTTGCTGCTGCCAAGCTCGCAACGCGTTCAGGAATCCCAACGGTTTTAGCCGCGGGGAAACGCTCAGGTATTCTTAGGGCGGTTGTGGCCGGAGAATCACGGGGGACCCTGTTTCTACCCTGTCAAGAAGGATTAAAGCGAAAAAAACAATGGATTGGCTATGGCATGCGGCCGCGGGGTACGGTGGTTGTTGATGCTGGAGCCCGCAAAGCACTTTGCCGCAAAGGGACGAGCCTGTTGCCGTCAGGTATTCTGAAAGTGAGCGGTCATTTTGATCGGGGAAGCTGCTTAAGAATCTGTGATGAATCTGGGGTCGAGTTTGCACGAGGGATTGCTGAATATGCGAGTGGTGAGGTGGAACAACTACTTGGCGTGCAAAGCGACCAAATCGAAACATGTCTTGGATACCGCTATGCTGATGAGGTCATTCACCGCAATAACTTAGTCGTACTGCCGGGATTTAAATCCTGAAGCGCATCGACCGCCGGCTCTTTGTGTGCCGACGGTCGATGTCTGGTACTGGCTATTCAACGAACGGCTTAAGCCGCTTACTCCTGCTGGGGTGCCTGAGTTTCCGTAATGCTTTAGCTTCAATCTGGCGAATACGCTCGCGGGTAACTTCAAAATCCTGACCAACCTCTTCAAGGGTATGGTCACTCTTTTCCCCAATACCAAAACGCATACGCAACACTTTTTCTTCACGGGGGGTCAGGGTCCCAAGAACGTTGGCCGTCTGTTCGGAGAGGTTCGCCTTAATAACAGCGTCAAGCGGGTTGACTACGGCCTTATCCTCAATGAAATCACCAAGGTGTGAATCTTCCTCTTCACCAATTGGAGTCTCAAGTGATATCGGCTCTTTAGCAATCTTAAGGACTTTACGGACCTTGTCGAGTGGAAGTTGCATACGATCGGCAATTTCTTCAGGGGATGGCTCGCGACCATTCTCCTGTACCAACTGACGGCTGGTACGGATAAGTTTGTTAATGGTCTCGATCATATGAACGGGAATACGGATGGTACGCGCTTGGTCAGCAATGGCACGGGTTATGGCTTGGCGAATCCACCAGGTTGCATAAGTGGAGAATTTGTAGCCACGCTGATACTCAAATTTATCCACCGCTTTCATCAAGCCGATGTTGCCTTCCTGGATGAGATCAAGGAACTGCAGGCCGCGATTGGTGTATTTCTTTGCAATGGAAACAACCAGGCGAAGGTTTGCCTCAATCAGTTCTGATTTCGCAACCCTTGCTTTATGTTCACCTTCTCTGATGGCACTGATGGCTTGCGACAGTTCGGTGGCTTTAAAGCCAGATTCAACCTCTGCGTTCAAGAGCTCTCGTGCTGCCTCAAGAAAGCGCTTTTCAACTTTCTGAAAATCATCACTTGAAAGCTTCAGAGGTTTTAACGCCGCACTACCTTTGGACTCGTCTTTTTTGAATTTATCCAACAGCTCAGGGTGGCGCTCAAGTGGTATGATGTCCTTGAGGGTTTTTAGGTTTTTGTCAACATTGCGGACTTTAATGGAAAGTTCCTTCAAGCGGCCTGAAACTTTCATGATGTGACGATCTTTTAGGCGAAGTCCTGAAAGTTGCGTTGCCAACAGTTCTTTCGCTTCTTGAATCTGCCGCTCAATCTCTTTGCGTTTTGTAACCCCTTTGGTACTTTCAAGGGCCAGTTGCAGATCACGGACAAGGCAGCTGCTCTGGGCAATGGCGTCGATGTTTTCCAACAGGCGTATCCGTTGAACATCCTCTTCACCCTCCTCAATGTCAACATCGGCATCTTCCTCGATGTCTTTGCTGATTTCAGAAGGTTGTAGCATATAGGAGCGCAAACGCTCGCCGAGTTCAAGTACTTCGTTGACCGTAATCGGCGTGTTCAGGATGATTCCAGCTACTTCGCGATCACCGTCTTCAATACGCTTCGCAATTTCAACTTCCCCTTCACGGGTTAAAAGGGATACCGAGCCCATTTCCCGTAAATACATACGGACCGGGTCGCTTGTTCTGCCAATAGCGCCTGGCTCAAACTCAATCTCGTCGGATTCAGCTTCAGCCTCTTCCTCGCCCTCTTCGATATCAATCTTGATTTTTGGAATTTTCACCTTTTGGGCAGAGTCGACAATTTCGATCTCCATCTCCCCAAAAACGCCCATAACATCATCAATCTGATCCGTGGCAAGGTCGGGAGGCAGCATATCATTGACTTCGTCGAAGGTTAAAAAGCCTTTTTCTTTGCCGATGTCGATCAATTGCTTCATATCATTCATATTCTTTTTCGCCATGTCGTTTTTTCCTTCATGGTTGTAATCATCCCATGGGATGTTCTACCTTGACGACTTCTTACTGCGAATTGCTTCTGCCCTGGCCAGAAGATTTTGATACTGGTCAGTTCCCGGCGTAAGGCTTGCCAGTGTGGTGGCAATCTGCTTCAGTTCTTTCAGGTGACGCTGTTCGATGCGTCGCAGGCATTGCTCAAAAGCCACGTGCCAGTCCATATCAGCAAGATGTCCTTGGTCGACGAGTAGACGGGCTGCCAACTCACGTATCTCAGGCTGTTCCATGGAGGTAAACAGCTCTTGCCACATGGGCGGGTGAGGGTGCTCGTCACTAAAGGTCGCCATCAACTCTGCTAACGTTCTGTAGGTGCCTTCGAACAATGATTCCAGACCTATTTCTCTGATACGGCTAAGAGATTGTGGATAGGTCAGCATAACCCCAAGCAACATTTCCTGGGTCGGGTCATGCATGGTTGGTGCTATCACAGGCGGCACGGGGAGGGGCGTTTTAGCTGCCGTCCCGCGGGCTTTTCCTTGATGCTCCCGTAAGCGTTTGGTAAAAGCCTGCTCGTCGATACCCAGCAGACGGCAGACCTCTTTACGGTAGAGGTCTCGCTCCATACTGTCGGCTATGATGCTGTATCGTGGCATGATTTCATCCAAGAGCCTGATACGTCTATCAACACTATCAGGTGGTGTCTTGGCAATCAGCCAGAGCAGAAACTGTTGGAAGGCCGGCTTTGCGCGTTGGACTTCCTCAAGAAACTGTTCGCTGCCATATTTGCGGAGATAGCTATCCGGGTCTTCAGGTTGGGGCAGGCTAATGACATAGACGGGGAGTCCGTGTGTCATACAGCGCTCCATTGCCTTAACCGTGGCACTTCGGCCGGCATTATCTCCATCAAAGAGTAAACAAATCCGCTCAGTATGTTTTTTGAGCATCATAAGATGCCCATCGGTCAGGGCAGTGCCACAGGTGGCCAAAGCATGGTGAATGCCAGCTTGGGACAGGGCAAGGTGGTCAAAATACCCTTCAACGATTATGGCGGTACCGGTCTGTCGGATGGCCCGCAAGGCCAAGTCGACACCGAATAGTACACTGCTTTTCCGGTAGATCGCTGATTCCGGTGAGTTAATATATTTGGGCAGACTGTTGTCCAGTACCCGTCCAGCGAAAGCTATCGGTTGCCCGTTTGAATCCCGTATTGGGAAGATCAGGCGGTTTCTCAGTAGATCATAATATCCATTATCTCCCTTGCGAATGACACCTACCTGGGTGGCAAGTTCCAGGGGGAGACTCTTATTTGTCAAGGCCCGAACAAGAGCATCACGCCGGTTACCTGCAAAACCAATACCGTACCGTGCTGCAATTTCCGGTGTTACCTCCCGCTCTTGCAGGTACTTACGGGCACTGGCTGCATCCGGATCACGATTGAGGCAATCACGGTAGTGTTGAGCAGCGGTCAGCATGATGGCTTTCAGTTGATCACGTTCCGACCGCTGACGCTGTTCTGCCGGTGTTAAAGCGCGTTCCTCTATGGTGATGCCAGCCCGTTGGGCCAGCTTCATAATCGCTTCCCGAAAACTCAGGCCGTCGATTTTCATAACAAATGAGAAAACATCTCCACCGGCACCACAGCCGAAACAATGGAAAATTTCCCGTGCTGGGTTAACGGTAAAAGAGGGGGTTTTCTCTCCATGGAAAGGACAGAGGCCAAGATAGTTGGCACCACTGCGCTTTAAAGAGACATAATCCCCGATGACATCAACGATAGAGCTACGCTCAGCGACCTCCCTAACTTTGTCAGCAGGGATCATGGTTGGCGTTCCGTCGCTGGTTGCTTAAGTGTCTTGGCATGATCAAGTACACTTGCCCCGAGTGTTACAAGCATGCGAGCATGGGGGTGCTCCTGTAACTGCTGTTTTAACGGAAACGTAAAGGGTATTGCGCTGATGGCATACATGAGCATTCCCAAGATAACAGCCCCTTCGACCCCACCCAATAAAAGTCCACCCAAGCGGTTCACCCAGCCGAGCAGCGCAAGGTTCACAAGCCCAGTCAAAAGATTTCCCACGAGGTGAGCAATCAGTCCGACACCAATCAGCAGTGCAGCGAACATGATAATACGTGCTGCTGGTAACGGAATAAGGCCGTCCAATAATAAGGCGGCCTTCTCATAGAGGCGATATGCCAACCAGCTCCCCAGTACAAAGGTGGTGAGGGTGGCAGCCTCTTTAATTAATCCACGTAATAAGCCCCGTACAGCCGCGAGAGCCACGATTGCAATTACTATGCTATCAATCAGGTTCATGGGCTATCCATTGAGGGAATACGGCAACGGGGCTTTCATCTGAAAGCCCCGTTGAACATCGACTACCGGATCTCTGTGCTGGAAGGAAGGAACGATCCGGCACACAGGCCATCAGTCCATCATCTTGCGCTGCTTCTTGAGCGCACGCTTACGTGCTGCAATGGCCTTCTTCTTGCGTTTGATACTGGGCTTCTCATAGTGTTCACGCTTGCGAACTTCTGAGAGGATCCCTGCTTTCTCGCACTGCTTCTTGAATTTCTTCAAAGCGAGGTCAAATGGTTCGTTTTCACGAATTCTTACTCCTGGCATCCAAAATCCCTCCCCTCGTCGTTAGATACGTATCGGAATCTGGCGCATGGCCAGCCGTTTGCCAAGTGTATGTCTTTTTTGGTGAGCGTTATATAATAGCGATAAAAATCAATTTGTCAATCTATTTGCTACTGACATCTATTTGCTACTGACATCTATTTGCTACTGACATCTCTTCCGCTTTTAGGCTTGTTTCACGCTGTTGTTTTTCGTGAGGCCTTTTCTTCATGCCCCGATGTGCCGAAGCGACGTTGTAATTCATGCCAGACAGCCTCTGCTGGTATCCCCTTGGCAACCAACAGCACCATCACATGATAAAGCAAGTCCGCTACCTCATGGGTAAGTTCCTGACTATTTTCTCCCTTGGCAGCCAAAATGACTTCAACGGACTCTTCGCCAACTTTCTTCAGAATAGTATCGAGACCCTTGTGAAAGAGGGAGGCTGTGTAGGAGCTTGCCGGGTCGGCGGTGACCCGTTCTTGCAAAATACCTGACAGCACGTCGAGAACCCGGGCGTTTATTTCATTCATAGCATCCTCACAGGGACATGACGGTCAAACAGATAGTGCTTTGCTTCAGCAATAGTGTGCTGTTGGAAATGGAAGATTGAAGCCGCTAGACAGGCCGATGCCCCAGCGGTTACGAAGCCATCATAGAGGTGTTCCAGTTGTCCAACGCCACCCGATGCAATCACCGGTACGGATACCGCATCGACTACAGCACGTGTAAGGGCAAGGTCATAGCCATCCTTTGTGCCATCACGATCCATACTGGTTAGAAGGATTTCTCCGGCACCATAGGACTCCATACGGTGTGCCCATTCAAGGACGTCGATGCCGGTTGGTTTCCGGCCACCATGGGTGTAGACTTCCCATCGTTGTTCACCAGGTACTTGACGGGCGTCAATGGCGACAACCGTACACTGGGAACCAAAGCGCTCTGCTGCTTCACGCACAAATTCTGGTCGATGAACAGCGGCCGTATTGATGGAAACCTTGTCAGCCCCAGCATTCAGCATGCGACGAATATCGTCTACAACCCGTATGCCGCCACCGACCGTTAATGGCATAAAGACCCGCTCTGCTGTGCGTCGTACGACATCAACCATGGTGTCACGGCCATCACTTGAGGCGGTGATATCTAGAAAAGTTAGCTCATCAGCACCCTGTCGGTCATAGGCCTCAGCTATTTCCACGGGGTCACCGGCGTCGCGCAGATCAACAAACTGCACCCCTTTAACCACCCGTCCACCGGTGACATCGAGGCAGGGAATAATACGGCGTGTTAACATGCAGACCCCTGTTTCGTAAGTGCAATGGCTGCTCGCAAATCAAGGGCGCCGGTATAAATGGCCTTGCCGGTAATCACACCGCTGACTCCTGCTGATTCAACGCGCATGAGTTGCTCAATATCCTGCAGGGAGGAAACACCACCAGAGGCGATAATTGGTACGGAAACGGAGGTCGCGAGGTGGCGGGTAGCCTCAATATTAGGACCACCCATCATGCCGTCACGGCTGATATCGGTATAAATAATAGCTGCAATACCACTATCTTCAAAACGCTTTGCCAAATCAACGGCGGTTACGGAGGTGACTTCTGCCCAACCCTGAACGGCGACGAGTCCGTCTTTGGCGTCAATGCCAACAACGATTTGCCCGGGGAAAGCCCGGCAGGCTTCCGTGACCAGCGTGGGATTACGTTGTGCGGCGGTACCGATGATAACCCGGGAAAGGCCGAGCTGTAAGTAGGCTTCGATAGTTGCCAGGTCTCGAATACCTCCGCCAAGCTGCGCTGGAACCGTAATGGCCTGTAAAATGGCACTGATTGCATCGCGGTTACGGGGTACGCCTGCGAAGGCTCCGTCGAGATCAACAAGGTGAATGATTTCAGCGCCGGCATCCTGCCAGATACGGGCTTGCCCAGCCGGATCTTGTGAAAAAACGGTATCACGGTCCATTAAGCCCTGTTCCAAGCGGACACAGGCGCCGTTCTTGAGGTCGATAGCAGGTATAACGAGCATGCTAGCCTTTCATTGCTGCAAAGTTTTTCAGCATAGCCAACCCAATGTCCTGGGACTTCTCGGGGTGGAACTGTGTTGCAACCACATTATCGCGACAGACTGAAGCACAAAACGGGATTCCGTAGGTGCAGGTGGCTGCAATAACGGCGCTGTCATCGGGCACCACATAATAAGAGTGGACGAAGTAAACATTTGACCCATCAGCAATTCCGTTAAATAGCGGTGAAGGAGCTTGGTAGCTAATCTGGTTCCATCCCATGTGTGGTACAGGGAGCCGCTGGCCTTGTTCTGTCATGCCGTCCGGGAATCGCACAACGCGACCGGGGATAATATTAAGCCCTTGATGCAATCCAAACTCTTCACTCTCGGTGAACAGGAGTTGGAGCCCGAGACATATGCCTAGGAAAGGGCGTCCTTCTTGAATGCGTTGCTGAATTGGCTCAACAAACCCAGCCTGTTCGAGATTGCTCATGCAGTCACGGAAAGCTCCGACGCCTGGTAGCACAATATGGCTTGCTTCCGCAAGGTCAGCCGGATTGGTCGTGACCGTTGCTGGGCTGCCTACGCGCTCGAAGGCTTTTTCAACGGAGCGAAGATTCCCCATCCCATAATCAATAATGGCTATCATGGTGCCACAGATGCGGTCAGGCGTGAAAAATCAGCCACTTTTAAGAAAATGTGCTGGACAACGGTGAGTAGAGCCAGTCGGTTCATACGGACCGCCTGGTCTTCGCTCATAACCATGACCGCATCGAAGAAGGCATCGACCGCCCACTTTAGGCCTGCAATGATGGTGAGGGCTTCCAGATAGTCTTGGCTGGCAACCTTCGCTAAGGCTGCGGAACGGGTTTCCTGTAGTACACGATAGAGCGTGTGCTCGGCCTCATCGGTAAAGAGCGAAGGGTCAACCGGGGCATCAACTTCTTCTTTGACGATATTGCCAACACGCTTAAAGGTGGTAAGCAGTGGGGCATAATCATCGCGCTGCCTGAAAATATCAACCGCTTTGATCCGGGCTTCACAGGAGACGAGATCATCAAAGCCAGCAGCTATTGTCGCATCAATAACATCGTGCGGATATGCATTCCCCTGAAGGTTGGTGAAACGTCCTTTAAAGAACTCAAGGACATCATTATGCACATCACGGGCTGGCCGCGTCAGTTTTGGCTCAAGCTGGGTAATCGCTTGGCCAATCAGCTGCTCAAGAGACAAGCGGTAGCCACGGTCCAAGAGAATACTGATAATGCCGATGGTGGCACGGCGTAACGCATAGGGGTCTGCAGCGCCGGTCGGGATAAGCCCCACGCCGAAACAACCGCAAATGGTATCGAGTTTGTCGGCAATGGAAACAATCGCACCGGCATCACTGGCTGGCAAGGAACCCCCCGCCTGGGTTGGCAGATAGTGCTCCGCAATGGCGTTTGCCACTGCAGCGGGCTCACCACCATGCAATGCATACTCGCGTCCCATGATACCTTGTACTTCTGGGAACTCCCCAACCATGCCGGTTACCAGGTCTGCTTTACACAAATAAGCCGCCCTGTTAACGGTTTCTTCCTGCCCCGGGGCCACAAGCTTGGCCAGGGAAGCGGCAAGAGCGGTGAAGCGTTCCACCTTTTCATAGGATGTGCCGAGTTTTTGTTGATAGACGACGCTTTTTAAGGCATCAACACGATCTGCCAAGGGTGTCTTACGGTCTTCGTCAAAGAAAAAACGTGCATCGGAAAGCCGCGCACGCAGCACCCGCTCATTTCCCTTGACGACGACAGAGGGGTCTTCGGCACAGGTGTTCGGAATGGTGATGAAATACGGCAGGAGTGCACCCTGGTCGTCCACAACGGAGAAATAGCGCTGGTGGCTACGCATGGAGGTAATCAACACCTCTTTGGGTACCACGAGGAACTCTCGGGGTATGGTTCCCATGATGGCACTCGGATACTCTACGAGGTTGGTGACTTCCTGAAGGAGCCCCTCATCGGGGAGCAGGTGCCCTCCGGTTGTTTTAGCTAAACGGTGTGTTTCCCGTCGAATGGTGTCTGCCCGGCGCTCCTGATCAACCATAACAAAATGCCGTTCACACTCTTCAAAGTAGTGGGCAGCGTCACGAACCGGGAAGGTGCTGTTCGCCATGAAGCGATGGCCACGGGAAGTATTGCCACTCGTGATGGGACCGAAGGTGCAGGGGATGACGGCGCCGTCAAAGATAGCAAGAATCCAGTGGATCGGACGGGCAAAGCGCACATCAAGATCGGCCCAGCGCATGGACTTTTTGAACGGAATGGCCGGTATTAAACGCGGTAGAATTTCAGCAAGCAGCTCATGGGTTGGTCTACCCGTCTCATGCTTGGTAACAGCAAGGTATTCTCCTTTTGCTGTCGTAACATACTGGACCTGATCAAGGGTTACATTCTGGCTGCGTAAAAAACCTTCGCAGGCCTTTGTGGGCACTCCGTCATGTGTAAATGCCGCACTGCGTGAAGGACCAGAAACGGTCAATTCGGCATCGGGCTGACAGGCCGGAAGCCCGGTGATAACGGCAACAAGTCGACGCGGAGTCCCATAGGTCTCAATTTTCTGGAATGTCAGGCGTGCACTGGTCAGTTCCTTTGTCAACATCTCCCGGATGGAGGTGATGGCAGCCGTCACAAAACCGGCGGGAATTTCCTCGGCTCCAATTTCAAAAAGGAGTTCTTTAGCCATGGATTAATTACCTCCTTTCAGCATTGGGAAGCCAAGCCGCTCCCGTTGGCGAACGTATCCCTCAGCGCAAAGGCGGGCAATCGTTCGTACGCGACCGATATAGGAAGCACGCTCCGTTACGGAGATGGCGCCCCGGGCATCCAGAAGGTTGAAGGTGTGGGAGCACTTCATAACAAAGTCGTAGGCCGGGAACACCAGGTCTTTTTCAATCAGGCGGATACATTCCTGCTCATAACTTGTAAAGAGTTGCAACAGCAGCTTCACGTCTGCCTCTTCAAAGTTATACGTTGAAAACTCAACTTCGGTCTGGTGATGAATGTCGCCGTAACTCACCCCCTTGACCCATTCGAGGTCATAAACGTTATCAACCCCTTGCAGGTACATGGCAATCCGTTCGCAACCATAGGTTATTTCGGATGAAACCGGTTTTAAATCAATACCGCCGGCCTGCTGGAAATAGGTGAACTGGGTTATTTCCATGCCATCAAGCCAAACCTCCCACCCCAGTCCCCAGGCGCCCAGTGTCGGTGATTCCCAGTCGTCCTCAACAAAGCGAATGTCATGTTGCGCGGGATTGATGCCAAAAGCCTTCAACGAATCGAGATATAAATCAAGAATGTTGGCAGGTGAGGGCTTCATGATGACCTGAAATTGATAATAATGCTGCAGGCGGTTTGGGTTCTCGCCGTAGCGACCGTCGGTTGGTCGGCGGGAGGGCTCGACATAAGCGACATTCCAGGGTTCAGGGCCGAGGACCCTGAGGAACGTTGCGGGGTTAAAGGTGCCGGCACCTTTTTCAGTGTCATAGGGCTGTTGGATTACACAGCCTTGCCGTGCCCAGTAGCCTTGCAGTGAGAGAATCAGATCTTGAAAAGTCACGGTCGCCTCCGTGGCGTATTAGTTGTTCGTTAGACGGTCTTTGTATGTAACAAGCTGCTGTGTTGTGGTCAAGCCCCCTTGTTAGGGGGGGCAGTTAGCGCACATGGACTTAAAAAGGTTCGTGCTGAGGTAGCGGTCACCACGATCCGGGATGATTACGACAATAGTTCCCTTCTCAAGCGTGGCTGCTAGTTGAAACGCTCCAGCCATGGCCGCGCCGCCTGACATGCCGCAAAAAATACCTTCATGGGCCGCCAGCTTTCTGGCGGTGTCGAAGGCGAGGTCATCATCAATGACTATTTTAAGGTCGAGACGGTCTTCATGGTAGATGGCCGGCACGATAGCCTCATGCATGTTTTTGAGTCCTTGAATGGTATGCCCTAAGGGTGGCTCAATACCAACGACCTTGACCGAAGGTACATGGTTGCGTAAATAGGCTGCTGTTCCCATTAGGGTGCCGCCAGTTCCCATGCCGGCTACAAAGTGGCTAAGGGTTCCGCCAGTCTGCGCTACAATTTCAGGCCCGGTGGTGAGTTCGTGAGCTTTGGGGTTGTTCAGGTTGTCATATTGGTTTGGCATATAGTAGCGTTCAGGATCTTCTGCATAAATACGGTGCGCCTGTCGAATGGCACCATCGGTTTTTTCACAGCCAGGTGAGAGTACAATTTCGGCACCATATGCCTCAAGGACACTTCGGCGCTCCATGCTGACGCATGCAGGCATGACGAGCTTGATACGGTAGCCACGGGCCGCCGCAATCATCGCGAGGGCAATGCCGGTATTCCCCGAGGTCGGCTCGAGAATAATCTTATCCGGTGTTAGTTCCCCTGAAGCCTCTGCAGCCAGAAGCATCTGGCGGGCAGGGCGGTCTTTTACCGAACCGCCGGGGTTATTCCCCTCAAGCTTTGCCAGAATCGTGACATTCGGGTTTGGTGTGATGCTGGTTATTTGAACCAACGGTGTATTGCCGATGGCGTCTAATAGAGGTTGTCCTTGCATTACCATAAGTAGAAGTTCCGGATCAGTTGTTTTTTTGTGGAGCTCAGAGCATAATTCTCTGGAAATTATTAGTATAATGCAGATTCAACTCCATGTATACCGCAATTTTAGGGCATCTGCCTGTGCGTAGGGGTGATGCGTGATGTTTTTCTTCTGTTGTAGCGGTATTTTCTGTTGACACCACGAGGTGGTGTGGGTATCGTACCCCTACTTCTGTAACATCAATCATCACTTCAAGAGGCATGTCCCCAAACGAACCATGGAGCATCGTTTAAAGATCCAAAAGATCTCGCCTGCGCGTGTGTCGTCTTGTATCTGAGAATATGCCAATGCTTCTGCCATACAACTAAAAATCTCCACAGGTCACGCAATGCAGTGCGGCTCGTTGCCGCAAGACCCTTTCCCTTCAGGAGCCGTACATCGTGAATCTTCAAGAACTTAAGAACAAAAAAATCAGCGAACTGAATGCTATCGCCCGAGAACTGAATATCGAAGGGGCGTCTGGTCTCCGCAAACAGGATCTTATTTTCGCAATCCTGAACGCTCAGACTGAGCAGAATGGCTCCATCTATGGTGAGGGCGTGCTCGAAATCCTCCAGGACGGCTTCGGCTTTCTGCGTGCTCCTGATTATAACTATTTGCCGGGTCCTGACGATATCTATGTCTCCCCAAGCCAGATTCGTCGCTTTAACCTGAGAACCGGTGATACCGTTTCAGGACAGATTCGCCAGCCGAAAGAGGGAGAGCGCTACTTCGCGCTTTTGAAAGTAGAGACGATTAACTTTGAACCACCCGAAGCGGCCCGTGACAAGACACTGTTCGACAACCTGACGCCGCTCTATCCTGAAGAGAAGCTAAAGCTGGAAACGGCTCCGGACAACTACGCAACGCGGGTTATGGAACTGGTGTCGCCGATCGGTAAGGGACAGCGTGGCCTGATTGTTGCTCCTCCGCGGACTGGCAAAACCATGTTGATCCAGAATATTGCCAATTCCATTGCTGAGAACCATCCTGAAGTTTACCTGATCGTTCTTCTGATTGACGAGCGCCCTGAGGAAGTAACGGATATGCAACGTTCTGTTAATGGTGAGGTTATATCCTCCACCTTTGACGAGCCGGCAACACGTCACGTCCAGGTCGCTGAAATGGTTATTGAAAAGGCAAAGCGACTCGTTGAACATAAAAAAGATGTTGTCATTCTCTTGGACTCCATAACCCGTTTGGCGCGAGCCTATAATACGGTTTTGCCCCCCTCAGGCAAAATTTTGACTGGTGGTGTTGATGCCAACGCACTGCAAAAGCCGAAGCGTTTCTTTGGTGCTGCACGAAACATCGAAGAAGGGGGCTCGCTGACCATTATTGCCACGGCCCTTGTTGATACGGGCAGTAAAATGGACGAGGTCATTTTCGAGGAGTTCAAGGGCACCGGCAACATGGAGGTCCATCTTGACCGCCGCTTGGTTGAGAAGCGTACCTTCCCTGCCATTGACATCAATAAGTCCGGCACACGTAAAGAAGAGTTGCTGATTGAGAAGGCTTTCTTGAACAGAATCTGGATTTTGCGTAAGGTGCTTCACCCGATGAACGTAATCGATGCAATGGAATTCCTGTTGGATAAGTTGGCAGAAACCAAGTCAAACACAGACTTTCTTGACTCCATGAGCAAATAAAAAGCTTGCTATAGAAGGCAGTTATAGGCTATATAATTCGTTCACGTTTATTAATGGGGCTTTATTTGCGAGCCATTGAGAGGAGATGTACCAATGAAAGAGGGAATTCACCCCCAGTACCAGGAAGTAACCGTCAAGTGTGCGTGTGGTAATACGTTCCAGACCTGTTCAACCCGCCCTGACATCTTTACTGAAATCTGTTCTGCTTGTCATCCGTTCTTTACCGGTAAGCAGAAGCTCGTCGATACCGCTGGCCGGGTCGAGCGCTTCAAAAAGCGTTACGGTCAAGCCTAGCAGCAACCGGTTTTTCGTGAGAAGGGGCTGTGCCATCGGGTGCAACCCCTTTTTACGTTTTCAAGCCCACGAGCGGTAGCCCCGCAGGAAGGACGAAGCGCCATGCGTGTTATCCTTATTCAGCATACCCCGGAACCAGAACGTACTGTGGCGCTCGCTGCCCGTCTGTGTTATTCGCCGACCGGTATCGATGAGTTACGTAACCGTATCGACGCCTCCGATATCACTGCATTCATCGACAAGATCATGTCCCTCGGGCACCACTCGGTGCTGGAACACGCCTCTTTCAGCTTCGGGGTGGAAGGGATTTCCCGCGTTACCTCCCATCAGCTTGTGCGGCATCGGGTTGCCTCCTATTCACAGCAGTCGCAGCGCTATGTCTCACACGTCGAGGCATTTGACGCAGTTGTTCCGCCAACGATTGCCGCAAATCCTGCCGCGGCCGCACGTTTTACCCAGGCGATTCAGGATGCGCATCGTGCCTATGGCGACTTAGTGGCAGCGGGTATAGAGCCTGAAGATGCACGGTACCTGCTACCAAACGCAACGGAGACAAAGCTGGTAATCACTATGAATGCACGGGAACTCTTACATTTTTTCCGCTTGCGGTGTTGTGAACGGGCTCAGTGGGAAATCAGGGCTATGGCGACGGAAATGCTCCGTCTTGTGCACGTTCTCGCTCCGGTTATTTTCAAGGATGCCGGTCCCGGTTGTGTTGCCGGCCCCTGCCCGGAAGGTGCTTTTTGCTGCGGTAAGACCACGGAAGTCAGGGCACGTTTTAGGAATTTGGTATGAGTCCCAAAATACATATCGGCGGCCAGGCGGTATTAGAGGGAGTGATGATGCGTGCCCCACGTGCCATGGCTATTGCCGTTCGTAAGCCTGATGGTTCGGTGGTGGTGCATCGTGAGCAGGTCCCTCCACTTTCAGAGCGCTTTCCGCTCGTAAAACTACCGATTATTCGGGGAGCGGTGGCCTTAGTCTCTTCTTTGGTGCTAGGGATTCGGGCCCTCAACTTTTCTGCTAATCATGCGATTGAAGAAGAGGCAGGCAAGGAAGGGGAAACCCAAGAGCTCTCCTCCCTGGCCCTGGCTGGAACCATGACGGTTTCTTTTCTGGGTGGCATTGCCCTGTTCTTCTTTCTGCCTCTTTACCTAACGAAACTCTTAGTGCCGGTTATCGGTGATAACGGGCTTGTTTTTAACCTTGTCGATGGTGTTATACGGGTGATTGTTTTTCTGCTCTATATTATTGCGATTTCACGTATGAAGGATATTCAGCGGGTCTTTCAATACCATGGTGCAGAACATAAAACGATTTACGCTTTTGAGCGTGGGGATGAACTGACCGTTGAGCGTGTGCGCGCGAATAGTCGCTTACACCCCCGCTGCGGCACGAGCTTTTTGCTCATCGTCATGCTGGTGAGTGTTGCTGTTTTCAGTCTCATACCCAAGCCGTGGCCGTTTTGGGAAAAAGCACTCTCACGGGTGGTTCTTCTTCCCCTGATAGCGGGGATCTCCTATGAGTTTCTCAAGTGGAGTGCCTGCCATGAGCAAAATCCACTGGTGCGCTTCATGATTGCGCCTGGACTTGCTTTGCAGCGCCTCACAACACGGGAACCAGATGACAGCCAGTTAGAGGTTGCTATCAGGTCCGTTACGGAAGCATTGGAAGAGAACGGCAACTATGCTGATGAGCGAATTGTAGTTTAACGCTCACGATTTCTTACCGCGTATGAAGGATGCAATGTGATGCTTGATAAGATTAAGGACCTTGATGTCCGGTTTCAGGAATTAGAGTCATTACTGTCTGACCCGGAGGTAATCGCAAACCAGCCCGAGTTCAGAAAGCTCTCCCGCGAACATGCGGAGTTATCACCCCTGGTAGCAGCATATCGACGCTATGCGCGTGTTCTGGTGGAGATTGAGGAAAATCGAGAGCTTCTTGATGATGCTGAAATGAAGGAAATGGCTGAGGAAGAGCTTGGACGCCTGAGTGAGGAGCGTGATCAACTGGATGGGGAGCTCAAAATTCTTTTACTTCCGAAAGACCCCAATGACTCCCGCGACGTTATTCTAGAAATCAGGGCAGGAACTGGTGGAGACGAGTCGGCTCTTTTTGCCGGCGATTTACTACGCATGTACCTGCGATTCGCAGAAAAAAACCGTTGGAAAACTGAAATACTCTCGTGCTCTGAGTCGGAGCGCGGTGGCTATAAGGAAGTTATTGCCTCCATTGAAGGGCAAGATGTCTATGCCAAAATGAAGTATGAGTCGGGAACCCACCGCGTACAGCGCGTCCCCGAGACCGAAGCGCAGGGGCGTATTCATACGTCGGCCTGTACGGTTGCCATTATGGCAGAGGCAGAGGATGTCGATATTGATATCAATCCGTCTGATTTGAAAATTGATGTGTACCGTTCTTCAGGGGCTGGTGGGCAGCATGTTAATACGACGGATTCAGCAGTCCGTATTACCCACCTGCCGACCGGCACGGTCGTTGCCTGCCAGGAAGAGCGCAGTCAGATTAAAAACCGTGCTAAGGCCATGAAAGTACTGAAAACAAAGATTCTTGATAGTGTACTTCAGGAGCAGAACGCTAAAATGGCTGCTGAACGTAAGCAGCAGGTTGGTTCTGGTGACCGCTCAGAACGGATTCGGACGTATAACTTTCCCCAGGGACGTATGACTGACCACCGGATCGGTCTTACACTCTATCGCCTTGACAGCATTATGGCTGGGGACATAGATGAAATTACGGAAGCTCTGCGAACACACTATCAAATGGAGGCCCTGCAAGCCCAGTCTGAAGGAGCCTAGTGATGCAGGACGCACCATCCGCTGCAGAAGAGGTCTGGACACCGCTTCGGCTGATTAGCTGGACGAGCAACTACCTGCAGGAAAAAGGTGTTGCAGGGGCCCGGCGAGAGGCAGAGTGGCTCCTTGGTGCGGCAACGGGTATGAGTCGCCTTGCTATCTATCTGAACTTTGATAAACCGCTTGAGCCTGCTGAGCTTGTCCGCTTCCGGGGACTCGTCAAACGTCGTGGCCAGCGGGAGCCACTCCAATATCTTCTGGGAGATCAAGACTTCATGGGGCGCCGCTATTTAGTGAACCCGGCTGTTTTAATTCCCCGTGATGATACGGCAGTACTTGTACAGCAGGCTTTAGCTCTGGTGCAGCCTGGGACGCGTGTTCTGGATGTTGGTACTGGCAGCGGCTGTGTTGCGATAAGTCTGGCCTGTGAGGCCCCTCAAGCCGTTGTCTGTGCTGGTGATATTTCTGCTGAGGCGCTGCAGGTTGCCGTTGCAAATGCTCAAGCCTTAGGTGGCAATGTCCAGTTCCGCCACGGTGATCTCTATGCTCCCTTTCAGGGTGAGCGCTTCGATATTATTGTTTCCAACCCGCCATATATTCGGCATGAGCAACTTGAATCACTCCAGCCGGAAGTGGTAGACTATGAACCACATCTGGCGCTAGACGGTGGTATAGATGGTTTGTGCTACTATCGCCGCCTGATACAGCAAGCGCCGCTGTTTTTAAAGGATGCCGGCCACCTGCTTGTGGAGGTTGGTTTTGATCAGGCCACTTTGGTTAGTGCAATGATGCTGGAAGCTGGTTTCTGCTCGGTCAAAACTTTTTTGGATACTGCCGGTATTGAACGAGTTGTAGCAGGAGGGTGGTATGCATCACCATGAAGCTTTAGAACTGTTTCGTGAGGCGGAGTGCTTGGTTGACCAACAGACGGTAAAAGCGGCTATTGATCGCATGGCCTCCTGTATACATGCGGATCTTGCCAATCGGCTCCCGGTGGTTTTGTCTGTTATGCATGGTGGTATGATTGTTGGTGGTGAGCTTCTGACGAGGTTGCATTTCCCGTTGGAAGTTGGCTATGTACATGCCAGTCGCTATGGTTTTTCGACGGTTGGCAGTGAGTTGGAGTGGCTATCACCAGCACCTGCCATGGTTCAGGGAAGAACGGTATTGCTCGTTGATGACATCCTGGATGAGGGGGTAACGCTCCTGTCAATCAAGCAGGCCTGTCTTCAGCTTGGTGCAACCCAGGTGCTGACGGCGGTTCTCTTGGAAAAGGACCATGACCGCAAGGCCTGTCCGGGATATCATGCCGACTATACTGGTCTGGTTATTCCTGATCGTTTTGTTTTCGGGTATGGCTTGGATATCGAAGGATTGTGGCGAAACGCTCCTGGTATTTATGCTCTGAAAGGTATGTAGTATAGCAGTATTTTCTCTATAGAACGTACAAGAGGGGGCCCATCGGGGCCCCCTCTTTTCTTTTCCAAGCTGGTTTCTGGCTAGCCTTCAGTCAGGACGTGCTCGTCGTATAATCCCTCAATTTTGCGGCGGTGTCCGAGTTCGACTTCAGCAAACGTTAATAAAACTTTTTGTAGCTTCGGGTCGTCGGTCATGCCAGCTGCTGCTTTATACAGCTGATAAGAGTTCTCTTCGTTCTTGAGGGAAAAGATCAGAATTTCCTGGTAGCCCATATCCGCACGGAGGGGTACCTCTTTAAGGTAGTTACCGATTGTGGCCTCCGGGATATTGCAAACCGTCGCCTCGGGGATTTTCTCCGGTTCGATTTTGGAGAAGACATCTTTATGGGTTGCTTCTTCCTGGGCTAACTCAGTGAAAAGTTTTTTGGCGGCTGGGCTTGTGGAGATTTCTGCAGCGCGCTTATACATTTGATATGCCATATCTTCTCGCTCAATGGCAAAATCAAGAACGTCTTTCATGGAATAAAAACTCATCGTCTTCTCCTCCGTTATGGTCTTTTAAGTGAGCCTAGATAATCCAGAACCGCCTGGGGATGGGTCTCCGCTTTAGCGACTTTGGGCCAGTGGCGGCCTATGGTGCCGTCAGGCATGATTACCACTGTTGAACGAATAGTTCCCTGTACTGCTTTGCCATACATGACCTTCTCACCAAAAGCCTGGTAGGCCTGCATCATGGTGGTGTCTGGGTCAGAAAGCAGTATGGTTGTCAAACCATGATTTTGAATGAAGCGCCCATGAGATGCGAGGGAGTCTTTGCTAACACCAAGGACGGTGAAGCCAAGCTCGGCAAATTGCGTGCTAAGTTCACTGAAGGCACATGCCTCCTTAGTACAACCGGAGGTATTGTCCTTAGGGTAGAAAAAGAGCACAATCCCCTTACCTGCATAGCGGGCCAGAGAATGATCTGTTCCATCGCTCCCTTGCAGGGAAAAATCGGGGGCTTTTGTTCCTTCGAGCGTCATAGAGCTTCTTTCATGAAAAAAAATACATGAAACCATCATGAAGCTTCTCTGTATACACTATACAACCAAAAAGTCAACCGGTTAGCGATGCTTCTGCAGCGTATTTGCAAGACTCATGTGTATACATGATGGCATCGGACAGGCAGCTATGTTACTTTTATGTAACGGGGGTTGCTATGTACGATGCTATTGCCAAAATAAGTCACAGCCTTTTGATGAGTGTGCCCGATGGTATCATTGTCGCAGACCAGGATGATGCCATTATGTTCATCAATAATGCCGCTGAAGCAATCAGGGGTATTAAAGCTGAAAATTTTATCGGTAGATCAATTCTCAGCATTCATGCGCCAAGTTCTTCGGCACGTATTATGGCACTACTCAATGGTTTGAAAGATGGATCCATTCCGCAGTCTCGCCGGGTCATACAGGTTAAAAACTCATTTTTTGAGAACAGTTATTATCCCATACGGGATGAGCAAGGGGCCTATCGGGGCACCGTATTGGTAAGTCGGGATGTCACGGACCGTCAGATCCTACAGAACGAGAACCAGGCTTTGCGACAGGGTGGGGGATGCGGCGCTTTTAGCGGTTTTGTCAGTATAAGTGCTGCTATGACGCCCGTCTTCCAGACGATTGGCGCTGTTGCGCCCCTCGAGTCAACGGTTTTGATAACGGGAGAAAGTGGCACCGGTAAGGAGCTGGTGGCGGCAGCCATACATCGGAATAGTCTTCGAAAAGATAGGCCGATGGTGACGGTTAACTGTGCCGCTTTACCGGAACATTTGGTTGAATCAGAGCTGTTTGGCCATCAGCGAGGGGCTTTTACTGGTGCGGTAGCCCATCATCCGGGTAAATGTGAACAGGCACATCACAGCACCCTTTTCCTTGATGAAATTGGCGATCTCCCCATGAATGCCCAGGCGAAGCTCTTGCGGGTGCTTCAAGAACGCACGATCTGCCGCTTAGGGAGTACCAGCGATCGAGCGGTGGATGTCCGTTTTATTGCTGCGACGAATCGTGATTTAAAGCAGATGGTTGCTGATGGGACTTTTCGTGAGGATCTCTATTATCGCCTACATGTTATCACGCTGCATATACCACCGCTAAGAGAACGTCGAGAGGATATTCTTGCCATGGCGGAGTTTTTTGTGAAGCGTTTCTGTGGACGCATGGATCGGCCAATGCTAGGGATTTGTGAAGCTTCCCGTGCAATCCTGACTTCATATGCTTTCCCGTGCAATGTGCGGGAACTTGAGCATGCTATGGAGCGTGCGGTTGCATTGTGTCAAGGGGCTTGTATCGCTCCTGGTGATTTGCCGGAAGCCTTTATTGCCGGTCGCAGCACCTATGTTTCCTATGGTGGTGGTATGGCTGGCTCAGAGACCGCTGGGGTGAGCACGAGTTTGGTGAACTGTCGTGAGGAGGCCGAGCGTCATATGATTCAGGAGGCTCTACGTACTACGGGTGGGCGGAAGGCGGAGGCTGCACGACTGCTCGGTATTTCCCGTAAAACACTCTGGGAAAAACTAAAGCATCGAGACGTCACTATATAGTAACCTCGGTCAGCAAGGTTACAATATGGTAACGTTACGAGGCGGCTTTTCACACTATGTGAAAGCCGCTTTCTTTTTAACATATCGTTTTAACGACTTATTTTTGAGGAGCCGTTTTTTGGCACACTCCCTGTATAGCTTTGTTGCATGACAACGGAAGTAGCTATTGCAACAAGCGGTACTTCACGCTAGCGGTTAGGAGTACCCGAAAGGAGCGTTTTATATGGAGAAGAGGAACCTGACCCCTGTCGTGATGCTTGCTGTGGCTGGTATATTGGCCTGTGGTGCACTGCCGGCTGGTGCCGTAGCGAAGCAAAAAGTGACGCCGCTTGCCAAAGATGGCCGCGAGCAGTGCTACCAGTGCCACAGTGAAGTGAAGGCGCTGAAAGAAGGCTCAAAGCATGCCAAGCTGTCCTGTACGGTCTGCCATGACAAGACAAAGGAGCATCTTGCAGATCCGGGGCCGCATACCAAACCTATTACGAAGCTTAACCCGGCGGTCTGTGGCTCTTGTCACCAGAACCAGTACAAGAGTATGTTTACGGCTCATTACCCTGAAGGAGGTTCCCGTAAGGAAAAAGGGGTGCCAAACGGCCGTTCACCGCTTCAGGACAAGTTGCTTGCCGGGCATGGCTTCACCTTTGAGCATGCAGAACCCCGTGGCCATGCCTTTATGGTTGTGGACCAGTTTGCGGTCGACCGTTTCCAGGGTGGGCGCTACCAGTTCAAGGGTGGTTGGAAAAACTACGACAAGATTGGTAAAACGTGGGACGTGCTTGAAGACCGAGGTGCCAATAGTGGCAAGATGACGGAAACGGCTATGGCGGGTAATCCGACCTGTATCCAGTGTAAAACCTCAGATCTCGTCTTAAAGTGGAAATATCTTGGGGAAAAGGGTGGCACCTATGACCGGACTTCCGATGTGAATGTTGTTATGAAGGATGTGCAGTATCCCGTCGGCTGTATTGAGTGCCATGATCCCCATGGAACGAAACCACGGGTAATTCGAGACGCACTGATCGCTGCTATTGATAAGGATCGTGCAGGTAATATCTTTGCAAAAAAAGGTATGACCGACCTCAAGGTGGTGAGCTTTAGGGATGGTTTTAGAAAAATCGGTATCATGGAGAAAACCGATTCGCGGATGCAGTGTGCCCAGTGCCATGTTGAGTACAACTGTAACCCCGGAACGCAATGGAGCGATGGTAAACCAGTAAAATTCAATGATGTCCGCACAAACCATTTTCCGTTACGTAATGCGAAGCAACTTCTGGCCCATTACAAGCAGCTTGACTTCTATGATTTCAAGCATGCGGTTACCGGTGCCCGTTTGATTAAAATCCAACACCCAGAAGCAGAAACCTTTGCTGGTTCGGTCCATGATCTCGCTGGTGTCCAGTGTCATCAGTGCCATATGCCCAAAATGAAGGGTGCTGATGGTAAATCCTTCTCAACCCATGGTGTGGTGAAACCGATTGAGCGGGTAAAGGAATCGTGTGTTGCCTGCCACAAGGATAGTA
This sequence comes from uncultured Geobacteraceae bacterium, assembly GCA_964456065.1. Classification (GTDB taxonomy): domain Bacteria; phylum Desulfobacterota; class Desulfuromonadia; order Geobacterales; family Pseudopelobacteraceae; genus Trichlorobacter. The sequence goes on along the minus strand of CAYVYW010000002.1, from coordinate 54,595 downwards.
CGCCTGCCAAAGCAAAGTGGCAGATAGAAAGCATTCGAAATTATACAAAAGGGAAGATGCGCAAAGCAGAGTACTGGCTGGGTCAGTTAATAGACACCTATGCAGTAGCAGCCCGAGCAGGTGTTGCGCCGGCACTGCTTGATCAGGCCCGTGCTAAGCATGAAGAGGCTCATGTCCTGTGGGAATACTGGACTGCGGAGAACTCTGACGGTTTCCATAATCCGACCTTGGCTCGTGAAACACTGACCGGTTCGATAGCAGCATCAAAAGCAGGTGTTAAAATTCTGAATGACGCCTTGGCAACTATGCCGAAAGGGGGCTCGCAGAAGTAAGTAAGGGGTAAAACGGACTGTTGTAATCAGATCAGCGAGCGGAGAGCCTTCTCCGCTCGCTGTTTGTTTGAAGAACCTACTGAAGAGGATAGTCGTGAAGGTGTACAAAGCGATAGCCCCTTTTGCGCAACTCAGGAATGGCTGCCATTACACCGTCAGCAGTACCTGATGCTGGATGGTTCATGTGGGCGAGTATAATATCTCCCGGCTTTGCCTGTAGCAGTGCATGGCGGACTTGCTGTGCTGTATAGGTAGCACCGGCGTCTCCTAGAACTGAGTAGCCGATGACAGCGTGTTTAAGTTTTTGAGAAATGGCGACAGCCACCTCGTCATAGTAGGCTGTACCGGAGCGGTAATAGCGGGGTCTGGTGCCGGTCAGTTGCTGTATTCTTCTGGCATTAATTTCTATCTCATCCAGAAGTTCAGCAGCTGATGCAGTACCCTGGATGCCATAAATCCGTTTTCCATTCACGGAGGCTGGCTTATGCCAAGCGCCATGATTGGCGATCTCAAAGAGTGGATTGGCTGCAAGGGCGGCAAAAATAGCCGGGTTGGCTTCCACCCAACGTAGGTTCATAAAGAGGGTTGCCGGGATGCGGTTGTTGATTAGGAAATCAATCATGCGCTGGTCATACCCCATACCTTTGGTGGAGCCACATGCATCGAGGGTTAAAACGAGAACTCGCTCATTTGTGGCGAGTCTGTTTTTGACCCCGGTGACCCGCTCTCCCCATTCGTTTGGTGTTACCCTGTGATAGGGAGCGAGCAGTTGCTGATGCTGAGGTTCGTGTGAGGGGAGTGTCTCAGCCGTGGCGGGGCTTGCAAGCACCAAGGATACCAGCAGGCTGGCACAGAAACGGTGCTTTTGTCGAACCCCACTAAGGAATTCGGTAAAGGGTTTGGTAGACCGGTATAGAAGCGACAATTTTCTTAACATAATCCCTGGTCTCCTGGTAGGGGATTGACTCTACAAACTCATCAAGGGGTAGTGTGCCGAATTGTGCTCGCCATCGGTTAACAGCAGATGCACCGGCATTGTAGGCCGCGAGTATGAAAACGGTATTGTTATTATACTGCGTCGACAACTCTCGTAAGTGCTTCGTCCCGATCGAGATGTTGAAGGTCGGATCACTTAGCATGCTAACGGAAAATTGGTGTTCCTTTAAACGTGCCGTCTGGCGTGCGGTTGCGGGCATGAGTTGCATAAGACCAATGGCGCCTGCATGTGAGCGTACCGCAGGTCTGAAACGGCTTTCCTGTTTTGCTAATGAGAGCACAAGGGCTTCAGACAGCCGGTTTCCCGTGGCATGTTGGCGAAACAGATCATAATAGGGACGTGGATATCCAGCTTCCCAAAAACTACTGTTGGCTGGGCTGATTGTATCAGGTCTGAATTGGTGAAATGTTGCAATTGACCCAAGATGATCGCCCACGCGTCCCTGAAGATACGCGAGGGGAGGTGCAAGGCCTCGAGTCATTGGGTCGGTTTTCATATCGCGGAGGTCAAAGGCTGCTTCCTGGGGAAGTCCAGCCTCAATGAGCAATGCGGCACGCTGCAGTGGTTCCGGATAGCTTACTGGGGGAGGCGCTTCGGTTGCGATGTGCCAATCCGGTTGTAGGTTGTGCTGTTGCCGGTGCCAGGCGGCATAAAAACCAAAAGGGAATTCTTTCAGTAAGAGCGCGTGGAGGTGTGAGGCATCTTTCTTCTGTAGCTCCAGACTGCGAATCAACCAGTACAGTGCCCGTTCACGTTCGTCATGAAAGGAGAGTAGTTTAGTGAGAGATACCTCAGCTTCTTGGTAAGACTTTGCTTGATAATACGCCCAGGCGAGTTCCCAGAGCACCCTTGTTTTGAGACTTGAATGGGGATGTTCCCGCAAGATGCGTTCCAGAAGTATGCGGGCCTCCTGTGGCCTGGTATTTGTTTTATGAATTAAAGCAGCATCAAACAGTGCCTTGTCAACTGCCTTGCCACGCTCAGCTGCCATGGCCCGTAAGAGGGCAAGCGCCTCGTTATCACGATTTAGCCGTAGTTCTGCTTTGCCGAGCAGAAGCTGTGCCTCATCTCGAGCTGCAGGGGGGAGTTGGCCTGCAAGGATCTCCTTTAACTGCAGGGAAACCTGTGAGTAGCTCCGCTTTTTAAACTGTATTTTTGCCATGAGCAAGGCATAGCGGGCCTTTTGCTCAGCCGTGAAGCTTGTACCCGTTACCGGTGTAATGGTTTCGAGAGCCGCTTGTGCTTTGTTGGCCTGTACGAGACGTTCGGCCCGCTCTAATCGTTCACTATCACTGATGGGTATTATGGCTGTCGGCTGTTCGCTCTCTAACTGCAGCAAAAGTTGATATGCAGTTTGCGCTTCAGCGTGTGTTGGCTGCTGCAGATACAGCTCTTTCAGGGTCTTTGCCGCTGCGGGATAGTCTTTAAGCGCTTGCTGACAGCGTGCAATATTGAGCCGGGCTGTCGCGAGCATCGGGCTGGTGGTGTTAAGATGTACGAACTGTTGGTAGGCGGTCAAGGCTTCCTGCAACGCATTATCCGCAAGGAGCAGCTCGGCATTCAGTAAAAGGAGCGTTTGTCGGCGACCGGGTCGTGTGGTTTGGTCAGCTGCCTGGCGAGCTGCCGCCGCTGCCTCACGAAGCCTTCCCATCCCCCGTAATGCCTTGGCCTGGTAATGGAGAGCGATATCCCGAACAAGTGGGTACTGCTCTTGAGCGCTTTGGGCCTGTTGGTATGCTTCAGGAAAAGTGCTCTTTTCCAAATGCTGCTGAGCCGACTTCAGCAGCTGGAGAGGGGCCTGCGATGCGGTGACGACCGCGTCGGCGGCAAAACTTGACGTGTAGAAGCCAAGGGATAGTACTGCGAGCCAACCTACAAACATGCAACGTACCATAACCAGGTCATAACCTTCCGGATGAGAATATGCAAATGATAGCACGAAGGCGCAGGCTCGTGTATACTAATTCATGGAGGATTCTATGGAGCGTCAGCAGATGACCGGAGCAGTTCTCGAGGGGCTATTAGCACGCTTGAACCCCGAACAGCGTTGCGCCGTAGCAACACTGGAAGGTCCGGTATTAGTTATGGCGGGGCCTGGTACGGGTAAAACGGAAATTCTTGCCACAAGAATTGTTAATATTCTGGCCTCAACACAGACAGACCCCAGTAGTATTCTCTGCTTAACGTACACCGATGCCGGTACGGTCGCGATGCGAAAACGCTTAGTGGATTTTATCGGACCGGATGCCCATAAAATTGAAATTACAACCTTTCATGGTTTTTGTAATCAGGTTATCCAAGAGCAGGGCGACCATTTTGGCTTCAAATATCGTACTGCTGCTTCGGATGTTGATCGCTATCGTATTGCCTGCTCCATTATTGATACCTTCCCTGCTGATCACCCGTTAACACGCAGTACCGGTGAGCTTTATTATGATGCCTCCCGGCTGCTCGGCCTCTTCGAGATTATGAAGAAAGAAGGCTGGACTATCCCATGGCTACTGGAACGGATAGAGCGGTACGCCGATGGACTGCCACACCAGGATGAGTATGTTTATAAGCGTCGAACGAAACAGCCGGATGGCAGTTACCGTGAAGCGGGTGAAATAAACGAGCAAAAACTGATGAAGGCCCAACATGAGTTGAAAAAACTTGCGGCGGCCGTCGTCTGCTTCGAGCAGTATACGGAGTATCTCGCCAAACAGGGCATGTATGACTTTGCTGATATGCTGCTGTGGTGTCGGCAGGCCTTTCACGAAACCCCCGAGCTGCTTGCCGTCTATCAAGAACGCTACCTCTATCTGCTGGTGGATGAGTTGCAGGATACCAGTGGTGCGCAGTTTGACATTCTCATGCAGTTGGTTGACTACTGGGATGCGCCAAACCTTTTTATGGTTGGTGATGACGATCAGTCAATTTTCCGTTTTCAAGGGGCGAGTATTGAGAATCTTCTCGCAGTTGTAGAGCGCTATGCAGGGAGTTTGCAGAAGGTGAGCCTGCGGGAGAATTATCGCTCTTCTCAGCTGATTCTCGATGCAGCCCGCTCATTGATTCAGTTTAACACGGAACGGCTTGATCCAGATAAGGTGCTGCATGCAGCTAATCCCCCCCTGGGGAATGACGTACGCGCACCGGAAATTCTTCGCTACCAGTCTCCTTTTCATGAGGCCTGTGGTACTGCTGAGCGCATCCGGGATTTGCTTGCGACGGGTGTTGCCCCCCATGAAGTTGCCGTCATCTATCGTAATCATAGCCAGGCTGGTGACCTTTTGGAAATGGTGCGGCATATGGGCATTCCGGTACAAAGCCGGAAAAAAGTCGATATACTTCAGGAACCGCTCATTCATCGTTTAGAGCGGGTTCTGGCTTATCTGCATAAAGAGTTGGTCACCCCCCATAGTGCTGAGCAGTTACTCTTTGAAATCCTCCATGACCCTTGGTTCGGTATTGCACCGCTTACGCTGGCACGGGTCGCTTTTGAGATGCGTACGGCACGTGGTGAGGGGGGGCAGAAGACTTGGCGTGACTCCTTGATGCGTCGGCATGGCGATGGTGGGCAGCTAACGCTTTTCACGCGGGACGATCAAGATCGTCTGGCTGCTGCCTTGACAACACTTGAGGAACTGGTTCGCACTGCGGCAGTAGAGCCGTTGGTTACCCTCCTCCACCGGATTATTACGGAACTCGGCTTTGTTGCTGAGATGCTCGCCAGCGAAGAACGGATGTGGCATCTGGAGCTTTTGAGTAGCTTCTATAATCTGGTTCGGGATGAAGCACAGAAAAAACCATTCTGCTTGACAGACCTTTTGCAATTACTTGGGGAATACCGCCGTAATGCCATTGCCATTGAGGTTGAACAACTTTCGGGAAGTAGGGAGGGGGTTGTTTTCCTGACGGCACATGGTTCAAAGGGCCTTGAGTTTGAACATGTCTTTCTGATTGGCGGACACAAGAGTGTTTGGGATACGCCGGGGCGGCGTAAAACCTTTGCCTTGCCCCCAACGGTCTTCCATCATCAAGGCGGGGCCGAGATTGAAGAGGCTCGAAGACTTTTTTATGTTGCCATGACCCGGGCCAAACGTGGGCTCAGCATTTCCTACGCAGGATTTGCTGCCAAAGGGGCAGCCCTTGAAGAGAGCATGTTTATAGCAGAGTTGTTGGCAGGGAAGACCTGTACAGAACAGGATGCTGTGGTTGATGAAGAGGCGCTGGTTACTTTTGGTGGCATTCTGCTGGGGGAACAGAAGAAATCTCTTCCCGATGATTTCATCGACCATACGCTGCTTGATGAGCGCCTACGCTCCTATTCTCTGAGCGTAAGTCATGTCAATGCCTTTTTACAATGTCCTGTCAGCTTTTATTTCAGCACATTATTACGGGTTCCCACCCCCCCCTATGCGGCGATGGTCTTCGGCTCAGCTGTCCACCATGCCATTGAGCAGGTCTATCTCCAGATGAAACGCCATCCTCGGCATCAGTTCCCTGATACCGGGCAATTTACCGCTGCCTTTGAGTGGTATTTCCGGCGTTTCCAGGAGCTCTTGCCTCCGGTTGAGTATCGGCGGCGTATGGACTATGGCATGAAAATTCTGCCGGCCTTCTACCAGGAGAAGCAACCTCAGTGGCGCGCTGATGGCCTTGTGGAGTTCCCGATCCGGAATGTTGTATATCAAGGGGTGCCGCTTAACGGCAAGCTTGATTTGGTTGAGCCGCAAGGGCTCGAAGTACGGGTGGTTGACTTTAAAACCGGGGCCTTACAAAACATTACCAAAAAGCTTAAACCGCCAACACTCGAATTTTCTGAGCAGGTCGACATGCTAAGGGCAGATGCCTATCCGATGGAGGGGCTTGGAGGAGATTATTGGCGTCAGGCTGTCTTCTATCGTATCCTCGTGGAGCAGGAACCGAAACGCTCCTGGAAAATGGCCGCAGCCCGTTTTGATTTTGTCGAACCCCAGAAGGTAAACAATCGGTTTGAGTCACGCGAGGTGGTTGTGACTGACCATGATGTGGTGATGGTTGCGGCGCAGATACAGCACGTCTACCATAAAATCATGAATCACGATTTTGGTCCGGGGTGTGGTCAAAAAGATTGTTCCTGGTGTAATTTTATCCAGCGCTATCAAAAAAGCTTGCGTCCATAAAGGAAATCAGTATGGCCCAATTGACCATTCAGGAGTTAGAGCGCGCAACGGGTATTCTACGGGATACCTTGCGGGTGTGGGAGCGACGTTACGGTTTTCCTGCACCATCGCGAAACATCTATGGTGAGCGCCTGTACGACCAGCAGACGGTGGAGCGTCTGCTTATGATTACGAAGCTCTTGGATGCTGGTTATCGCATCGGTAAGCTTGCCACGCTAAGTCGAGAGGGCTTACTTGCACTAATTCCGACCCCCACACACCATGTCTCGCAAGATGTTGATCGTCTTCTGGAGATCATTCGATGCCTTAAGCCTGGTTTGGTCTATGACGAGCTTATGCAGCTTAAAGAACGTTTTGGCGTTCGACACTTTATTTATGAACTGATAGCCCCTTTAACACAAGCCGTCGGTGAAGCTTGGTTTCAAGGGCGTATTGGTGTTTTGGAAGAGCATACCTATAGTGAACAGGCCGTCCAGATTCTCAAAGAAATCGTACACCAAACCCCCGTCTCTACTGACAAGAAAATTCTGATGGCTACCTTGCCAGGTGAACAGCATGTGGTCGGTTTGTTGATGGCTTCCTGTGTCTGTGCTCTTGAAGGACTTGGAGTGCTGTATGTTGGTCCTCAAACGCCTTTGGACGATATTGTACGGGGGGCGGTTAGCGCAGGGTGCTGCTGTGTTGGCATTTCCAGTTCCCCCCATGGCAACCGCCGTGTCGTTGCCCAACAGCTGGTTCGGACACGACGGCTGCTCCCCTCAGAAATAGCTCTTTGGGTTGGTGGGGCCGGGGTGGCCTCCATACCGGTTTTACCTCCGGCTATCCAGCGCTTCAGTGATTTACGTCAGATTGGTCAAGCCGTAAGCCGCCTTTTATAGTTCTATGGTGTTGGTGAGAGCTTTACCCCCTCCATGTTGTTAATAACGGTTTTGGGAACACAAGGGATGGTGGCAAGGGTCTTACCATTTTGTTCAACCAGAATACTTGCTTCAATGCCGTGTTCCTCGGAAAGACGATCCATGCCCCATGTGGTGGTGTAGGTTACCGGCCCGTTTGGTATGGTAACTGCGTAACTCATATACCGTCCGATTCCTTCCCATTGATAGGTTGTAACCTTCTCCCGTGGCACTTTGATCATAAGTTCCGGCTTTGCTGTGTTTTTGCCGAAACGATAGCTAATCGTTGCTCCCAGGTCGCAGACTTCTACCTGCTTTCCGTTGGTAGTCGTGCAACTGAAAATAGTTGCCTTTGCTGAGGGGCAGGCTGCCTCGGCCGTGGTGACGAGTATCCCGAGCATGCAGCAGGTTAGAGCAAAACGCTTCATAGGTCCTCCTGGAGTTTGATAAATGAGTCTGGTCTGTAAGCCTATTGAAAGAGTGTATCGTGGTCAATAGAAATCAGACAACGAGTATGGGCCGTTCCTTCATATTCTACGTGCTATTTTTCCCTCTAAAAGAGCAGAGTGCCCCCCCACACGAATATAGAGGTGAGGGGAATGTGATTTTACGTTTTCTGTAGCACCTTCCTCTCCATGACAGATGTCATGACATCCATTTGGGAGGAATTACGATGATGTTGCAACCAGGCCAAAGCTACAACCCGTGGAGAATGTTTGTTGGATGTTTCGTGCCAAACGCCGTTGCCAGAAACCAGATGCTTTCGCCAACGGCTAAGCTGGTGTTCGGTCGATTGTGTCAGTATGCAGGGCAGGATGGGCTCGCATTTCCTAGCTACCGTACACTGGGCTGCGAGGTAGGTGTGGGGAAGCGTCAAGCAATGCGTGCTGTGGCAGAGCTCGAGTCAATCGGTTTACTCGAGGCTAAACGACAGGAACGCTACGACGGTGGCATGAGAAGTAACTGTTACCAGTTTATCTGGCATCCTATGTTGGAGGAGCGGGAAACTATTGCAGCCGATGAGGAAGCGGATATACATGATGACCTGGAGCATCCGCATGATGATGAGGATGACGAAGACGATGATGAGCAGACCTATGATGAGCAGACCTATGAAGAGCTGGTGCTGTTGAACCGCATGCATCACGGGGATGTCACCTGTGACACCCCCCCGCCGTGTCATGGAGGGCACCCCCCCTTGTCACGTATGTCACCCGAAGAGATGAAACAAAAAAATCATATACAGAAAACAGAACAACAAACAGTATCGGCAGAAGTTCGGGCGCTCGCAAAGGGAACGCCACTGATGCGCATTACGGATGCAGGATTTGAACAGCTGGTAAAACGACATGGCAGGCAAAAGCTTCTTATAGCAGCCCAGAGCGTTGCCACAGCATGGCAACAGAAACAATTTCAGATAGTAAACCCCGGTGGTTATCTACAGAAAGTATGTCAAGATGTTGTTCTTGATGAGGCACCGTCAAGTATCGTACACAAACCTTTTGTTCCTGCTGATGACCCCGTTTTACGCTACCAAGAGGAGCGACATGCACTTTATGCATTACAGAGCACGTATTGGGAATCCTTGGCTTCATACCAAAAGGATGCCTGGTTGGCCCGGGCTAAAAATTCCTCACCATTTCAATGGAATATGCCGCCGTCTGCTGCTCTTGCCATAGCCCGTGAGATGGCATATGACGCGATGCTCGAGTCACTTTCCCGTGAAGACGAGGACACGCCCTTTGCTGACGAATGAGATACCCTGGCCTGATTTCATGCCGATCATTACCGCTTCGACAATGGGGACGTTGACCGTTTTTGCGGCATGCCACGTGACAAGAAAATTTGCGCCAACGCCTCCAGCTGTATCATCTTCAGGGATGAAAATGTCAGTGGACTCAAGCGGAAGCAACATGACCGGATTCGTGAGATATTTGCGGAGCAGCTTGCCCTTGGTGTCGTAGTAGTCAGCATGGGAGACACTGATGCTATTTGTCGGGTCAGTGTTACGAATACTTAGGATAACAGCAAGGTTAAAAGGGATTTTACGTGGTGCACTAAAAATATTCGAGTAAACGGGTACATAGATAGTCTGGCTTTTAGCTGTAGCAGGGCCATCAGCCGCAGGGAGATTCGGAGAGCTCAGCAAGCATATGATGATTGCCAACGAGCATATTTTTACTAGCTGTGTCATAGTCCCCTCCTGTAGGAACAGGTAATTCGTGTGATATGTTACACCATGCGCGCTTCGTGTGGAAGTACAAGGGATTAGCTTTTTAGCTAATCCCTTATTTTAAGGCAAACTTTATCGCAGTGAATAGCACATTTCTGGGTACAAAATTGGTACTATCAATGCGCCATTACTGTTTGGGTTGCATTATAGCATCAAAAACAGGTGCCCACCATGACACAACGCGCGCAAAGCCGGTCTTGGCGTGATCCATCGGCAGAATAGTCGGCAACTATTAGTATGATATGATGCGATTGCTTTAAATTTATTGAATGCTAATGTAGTTTTATGCGCAGTAGCGACCGGTATAAAAATCGGCAATAAGCAATATCCCCATGTCCGACTTACTCGAACAAAATATACATGCTGTTGCCATTGCCAAAGGTGATATGCAGCCTTCCCGCGTGTTCACAGTTCAGTAACCGGACGTGAAGGCGGTACGCGAAAAGATTGGTCTGTCTTAAGCCATATTTGCCACCATGATTGGCGTTAATGTAAAGACCCTGCAAAATGGGGAGCAGCACCGCCGCAACCCGACTGGTGCGGCAGCTGCATTGTTGACCATATTCGACCGTGAACCGGAAACGGCAATGAAGGCATTGCACGGTACTCCGTAAAAGTTTATTTGCTCAGGCGACCGAAATCACTCAGTTTGCAATGGATCAGTTTTGCGGGGGAAGGTCACTGCGCATCATCAACAGTTACTATTCCAATCTGATCGAAGGGCACAACACCCACCCCTACGATATCGTCAGAGCCATGCAGCAGCAGTACGATACCGAACCGGCCAAGCGCAACCTGCAACTGGAAAGTGTCGCGCATATTACCGTACAGCGGCAGATGGAAGCGCAGTTGCAGGAAGAAGCCCCACCCAACATCGCCGGGCAGGAGTTTCTCTGTTCACTGCATCGGGAGTTTTTCCGTCTGCTGCCGGAAGAGTTTCAGGTCATGAGCAATCCGGAAACCGGTCGGGAGAGCCGGGTTGTTCCGGGTGAATTGCGCACACAAGCGGTCAAGGTCGGGCAGCATCAGCCGCCAGGGCATGACAGCCTGGACGCATTCATGGTACGGTTCGGCGAATCGTATGCTCCCGAAAAGCATCACGGCGCAACCAAGCTGGTGGCAGCAGCAGCGGCCCATCACCGGCTGATGTGGATTCACCCCTTTCTCGACGGCAACGGCAGGGTGGCCCGTCTGTTCACCGAGGCCTATCTCCACCGGATTCCGGTCCATGGTTTCGGCCTCTGGTCAATCAGCCGGGGGCTGGCTCGCCGGAATGGTGGATTACAAGTCGGCACTCACCCGGGCCGATGCGCCTCGCCGCAATGATCTGGACTACATGGGCACCCTGTTGCAACTTGACGGGCTGGTGGAGCGGGTCAGAAGCTATGTGCAGCTGCGCGGCACCGCCATAATTCCCAATCCGCCCGGCGGTGACGACCTGCGGCCGGAGGCGGCCAGAATGCTGCAGGAGGTATTACTGCGGGGCGAAGCGCCCCGGGGGGCAGTCATCGAGGCATCCGGCCTGAAAGAGCGGACCGGCAGAAATCTGCTGGCTCAGCTTGTAGCCGAAGGGCTACTTGTATCCGATACTCCCAAGGGAGAAGTCAGGATCGGCTTTCCGATTCATGCCGCCGGCTGGTTTTTTCCGGAGTTGTACCCGGTGCTGTCGCGGTAAGACGGTCAGCAATGGGATGCCAACGCGCTTGGCTTCCCACGGATGGGCATATGAGGTATTAACGGGGCAACGTTGAGGGGAACGGGAACTATGCGACAAAAGAAGACGACACCATACTGGCAACTACCCCGTCGCAAACAGCGGACAACTTCATTCGTCTGCTACAGAAAATCAGGAACGACTCCTCAATTTATGGCGGCCAGTTTACGAGTCCCCATGTCCTGAATGAACCGGGACGTCCCGGTTTATACAACCAGTGGGCCGATGCATACTTCCTCGGCAGTGACGGGCTGACCATCTGGAATGCCACCATCATCACCACCGCCCGAGAGTTCTGGGATGTCGTGGAAAATCTGGCTCACACCCGGACCTGGGATATGCTGACTCCTGAAGAACAGGCTTCAGAAGCTGATATAAAGTTTGAACTGATCTGGTCGAATGGACGGCGAATGTTCCGCATGGTTGAAAGACCAAAACTGGTCTATGAAAAATACAACGGGCTCAGCTTTATCGAGTATCAGGACAAACTTGCCGATGAGATCGTTCAGTACGAGCCGCCGGAAATATTTGAATCATTCGAGACAGACCGTTCCTATTGTTATGGTACCGGACTGAATATGGTTGTTCACGTTGATGAGATCAACCAGGCTACCATTGAGGAGTCGATTCGTCGATTCCGCCAGGTTGGGGAAACCGACTGGCAATCTGCTGCACCGCTGCTCCGCAGTGAATTACCGATGGAAACGGCACATGCCGCATTCAGCAGGATTCAAATGCAGCAAGATACATCGGACAGCACGGCCATTATTTGACAAGCGATTCACGAGTTGCGCAAAGTAGAAATCTTATAGGTTCTTCAGCTTGTCGTTCCAGTATTCGACATAAGCCAGGTAACCTTTTTCAGTCGTCAGAAACTGGACGTGCTGTTCAGGAGCTGTTTTGTAAGCTGGCATTATTTTCAGCCCCAAACGGCGAGCTTTTTCCATCCGATGGTTGCCGTCGATAACGTTATAGCGACCGGGTGATATTTCAGCAATGATAACCGGTTTGGTCACGTTAACTGACGGGAGATGCTCTTCATTGAATTTTGATGAACCTCTGCTGAAATCCTCTACCAGCACCTCTTCGCATACAATGCCGTTTCGCTGGATGTATTCAGCCAGTTTGGTGACATTGAAAACGAAGATGCCGTTAGGATAGAGTTCGTCACCATCTTCTTCAGGGCATGGAGCGAAGCGCTTATTGATTTTCAGTTCTCTATTCAATCCGCAGTTCCTCCGTCATGCCCGGTTCAACGGTTCTTCCGCCGGGAGGCCTTGGCCATCTTCTTCTTGTTCTTTCGTTTTGCCTTTGCCTTCTTGTCATTATGGGGAATGGTGGTCGATATGGCATCAGAGCCGTCATCAACCGCTTCACACATCGCGACTAGTTTCTCTATATCATCGGGAACTCGCCAAGCCAGTTCCCGCCGCACATTGGCGAGGGAGTGTTCGAGTCCCAGATCCAGGGTGCGTTCAAAATCCTTCAGAGTGATAGCACCCGGTATGATAAGCCCGTCTTCATAGGCTTTTCGGACTACGTCCATAACTTCGTCTGGATACAGATCACACAGGGAGTTGGCAACGCCGGCCCAGAAATATGAGTCGGGGTCAGCTTCATCGCCGGTCAGCAATCCAGCCAGGAAGTCAATTGTCTCCTCACGATCAGCCATTCCGGCAACCACGGCAAGGCAGAGCGCTTCCATGGCACCCCAGCGGACAAATTCATCAGCGCTACGATCGAGTATCAGCGCCTTGATGCCGTCGAGAGAACCGCCACCGGTCCGAAGCAGAAAGGCCGGAAGTACTGTGGTTTTGATGTCGCCAAGCAGTTCATGAAGAATATCTCCTGACAGGCTGAACAGCGACAGCATCAGCGGGTGGGCACGCTCCTCACGGAAGTGGGCCAGCAACAGGAGGGCATAGGGGAGCAGGTCGTGGTCTTCGGCAAGATAGCCTTCCGGATCGGCTATAACCATTTCCAGGTGTGCCAGCAGGTGGGGAACGATTGCGCCCCATCGTTCGATGGCTTCATCGACCAGCTCAATTTTCGTCCGGCCGGTCCAAAAGTCGAGGTCGGCTAAAAGTTCCTCCATGGGTCGTAGCTCCATGGGGTCATCCAAGTTTGTAGACATCATCCATCAACTCCGGAAAGTCCCTATTGTCTCTATTATGTCCCTATCAGAACCATGTCCCATATGTCTCATTTGTGTCCCATAGGCAATAATAGCCGTTTAGCAACTCGGCGTGTCCCATTTGCCTCAATCAATATAGGGTTTGTCGGGTTTATGTCGGCTTTGGATGAGCCCATTAAGCCCTTTGTGATCCCATTGGCGCATTTGGCGTGTTTATGGCACGATTAACAGACGGCAAATAGTTCTATCATTTGCTACTTCAGTCGCTCCCGGTGATGTAGAAGCATACTTGCTCTTAAGGAAAAACACACCATAAACACACGGCTGTGCGTTTAATTTCATATGTGCGTTTATCCGTGCGTTTTGAGCGTGTAGTACGCCCCCCTCCCACTGCCGTTGAGTTCTAACTTATTATCTTTGGCCATCTTTTTTAGCAGATGATACGCTTGAGCCGGTGTGATTTTGCACAATTCAGCAACGTCTTCCCGTGTGATCCGCTTGTCTTTTTGAGCAGCCAACGCTGAAAGCACCATCTGGTACTGTTGAATTTTATCGAAGCCTTTCGTTCTCACATAACCGGATATGTCATCAAGACGATTATAGAGACTCGCTGCCAGGTGATAAATTCTAGCGCGCTTTTCGCCACGAGCTTCAATAAGGCCGCGCTCAAGCAGACGCTCCAAGACCCTCTTGCCTTCCGATGCCCCTTTCTGAATAACCCTGGCAACCTGGTCAGCATCAATCCTTCGTTGGACGAAAAGCGTATTCAGGACAATCAGCTCATCCAATACAAACGGCCTGCCCGCTTTGTCCTCTTCATACACGAACGATGCAAATTTGAGTGATGGTTCCCCGCCATTCAAAATTACGCGAACCCCGTTATTGTCAGTGCGAGTATAGTCTGGAGCCGGCCGACCATAGCGGAGCTGGCCCTCAAAAATCCGGTCAACACCCCTGCCGGTCTGCTCGACCAAACCAATCCGTTTGAAGGCCGCTGCCAATCGAGGATTCCTCGGTTTTGGCTCATGGACAAGCAGATTGTCTATGGTGACCCCTTCCGGAAAGGCGCCAGGACTGGTTATGAGCAGGTGGTCATGATGCAACTGAATATAGGCGTCATCGAGCCGCGTGTAGTCACGGTGGAGGACGGCGTTATTGACTGCCTCACGGAAACCGCTGGGAGAATAATCCGGTATCGGCAAGCGGAGCATACCGATGGTAATTTCCTTTTCCTCGTTTCGGGCCGCAAAACGTGAGCCGACTTCCTGAAGGGCTTTGAGGAGCGGTGCCCTGAACGCGTCGTTGACTTTCACATTCGCCTGAGCATCGATAACCTGAAAATGAACCTGGTGAGTTGGGATTACTTCGGCAATGACCTCTTCCCTGCCAACAAGCAATAAGCCCGCAACATTCGGGATCAGCTTGCCGTGTCGGGTCTCGACAAGTCGCAGAGCCTTGGCAATTTCTTCATTCGAAAGTTCCAGAAGACTTCGGTCACCCCGCAGGCGAACGATCTCCTGACGCAACCGCTCAAATTCCAATGGATCGAGATCGGCAAATGTCAGCTGATCAAGTGGCTGGGCCGAAAAGTCGAGCAATCCCAGATCCACCCGGCGTGATCGCTGATCGCGAGGATAAAATGGAACACTTTCAGGTTTACCGTCTGATTTGATGGTACGATGCAACGCCTTGCCTGATTTGGTGGCGCATGGCTCGGGATATGAATCAACCTCAATAGCAATCACTTGGCCCAGGTCATGCCTGACAACGGAGATGCGGGTGTTGATGCTCGGAACGGTATTATTGAAAATTGCCGACTGGAGTTTTGGTGGGTCGGTAACATCACCATGGCGAGGATGGGCACCGGTTATTGCGCCGTCGTCCTCGACGCCGATCAGGAGAACACCGCCTTTACTGTTGGCCAGGGAAACGACCTCTTCGTAAATCTCGCGGTCGGGCATTGTGCGCCGGTCAGATTTGAACTCTACGTCGAGCTGTTCGCCTTTGGCAATTATGTCTGTCAGTTGGTCAAGGGTTATCATTTCCGTTTTCCAGTTAAGCAAAAATATTATTTGATATTAGTATGTTACGTGTTATTTACGTTTTCCAGTTAAGTAAAAGCACAGCACCTAAAGTAATGAACTGATTGTGCCGGTCTGACTTGAATTACACGTCAAGTTGTTCGCCGTTTGCGATAATGGTAATCAGTTACTTCAGAGTAATCATCTTCCCCTCTTATGGCCATGTCAGTTCTCGATTTGTCAGGATAAGCACTTTGCACATCAAGGGAGTAAAAGACATCAAGGAAGTCAATATTCACCGAAAATGGGAACTATTGCACCTTGAATATACTCAGTCATTCTACCCCAAACCGCTGCTTCAGCTGTTCGATGGTATGATTCCACTTATGCGTCTTTGGCCGGGCAACCGTATTCTGATTTCCGAAAAATCCAACCTCTGAGACGGCCTCGTTGATCGGCTTTGTGCAAATCCATTCGACCGGCACGAAATATTCAGACTTTTCTTCGTCATCGTTGAATTGCCGGTGATAATTGGACTGTGCGACATCCAACAGAGTCCGTTCGACTCCGTCAATATTGACCTTGAACTCACTGGCCCGAACTGCGCCACCGGTTACCTTTCCAACACCGACATAACCCTGCTGCGGGATATTGACCCAAACGCGGTCTCCCGGTGATAGCATGAAAAGTGTCTGGCTGTACCATCTGCCGCCACCGCCGCTGATGAAGCCAAACTTCACTGCTTCCTTCCAGTCTCGATCGGCACTCTGTCCAAACGAAACATAATACTCTCCATTCCATTCGCCACGCTCGCCAGCCGGCCCAGCAGTCGCCTTGCTTTCAGTCTCTACCGGATCAATCAGCCAGGCTCGGCTCAAATATTGACTGGGGCCATCTTGGAAAACCTGGAAGAAGATGACGTTGATCGCAATGTCCATCCTGTTCAGGTAATTGACAATGCGTTCAGTGCTCAGGTCCAGTGACGAGGCAACAATGACAATTTGGTGGGAGCCATTGAGTTGTTCTTCATCCAGAGGTAGGCCAAAGCGTTGCCGAAAAATATCCCCCAATGAGCCGCCGCCGGAAAACCGGCTATAGATGGACGCAATATCATCTGCCTTAAGCTCCTGAACCCAAGAGGCATAATCCAAAGCCTGGGCGACAACTTCACGAGGCGTCATGTCACGCTTCAGTTCAATCACGATAAGCTGGCCGTCCTGATTTAACGCCAGGAGATCGATGAAGCCTCCGTGGGTGGTACGCACCTGTCGTCCGATAAGAAGCCAACGATCAGAAAGGATCATCGGATCTTCGGTGATCATCTGCTCCAGCAAGGCTTCCTTGCCGAGAGATATTTCTGCTAAGGGTTCAGGCTTGGTGCCTACTTTCCAGATTGCGTGACGAATTGGCATACTCCCCCCTAACGACCGATGCTCAAAAAGCTCTTTCCTCGCTTATCTGTGCGCGTTCGATGGTTTCGCTTAAATACGCAATATATTTCATCAACCAGGCTCGAATCTTGGGTGAATCTATCTCGGACAACCATTTTCTTGCTTCCTCACGTTGATTAGATCGATACATACTTTCTGGACCGCTATACCCTCCACACCAAAAATGACTTATAAGTCGGCCAGAATCATCATCGCCGTCGCTATACGTTTCAACGAACAAACGAGTGAGTTCTCCACCATGTTCCAAGTCGAAGCTTTTTGGTAAGCATCTCGCAATCAATGGAACTCGCTTCTTAGGTTTTTCGTAAATCCATTCCATCACACGCTGGGGCGCAAAATAACGAATCGCACCTGGTTTTTCCCGCTCGCCGAATTCGATCTCATCCCCAAGCCACGAAAGCATGTACCAACTGTACTCCTCTTTAACTTTATCCAGGAATTTCGAGATGATATCCCAACAGCTATCCGGATCGGCCTTCGCAATTTCATCGGCGACCCGGCAGGCGTAATCTGTCTGTCGGATCGATGAATCCAATCGTGTAATAACGTGTTCAAATAACTCTAAGTCTTTGTCAGGAAACTGCTTCCGGAAAGAGTTGACAATTCGCTGCCAATGATAACCTTGCCCAGGTTGATTGGTGCGTTTGCAATAAGCATCAATCGTAATGATATTGAAAATCAGGTCGTTAGATGCTCCAATTGGTTCCTTGTTTTCGCAGAAATAGTGATCTGCTATTTCTACCATCAGCGAGAGTGCGCGTTCATCAGGGTGTTCAGAAAGTGCTTCCAATACATGCTCAATGGTTTCCCGCGATAAACGGTCATCTCCAGACAATAATCCAAATCTGAAAAATGCATGGGATGGTATTTTTTTGTCCCGGTAAAGCTGTATCAATTCGTTGACGATCTTCTCAGATGCCCCAGTTCTGAATACAAGATCAACGCCTATCGCACGGAGTGATTCTGACTGAAGAACTGAAAGTACTGAATCCTCCCAAACCTCTCGTTGCTGCTCCTTTACTCCGGCAAGATACCCACCGATAAATTGCGTCATATTTGGGGGGGGGGCCATCTCTTGCGCCGCAATAATTCTGTCAATCAGTGAACAACTGGTAGCGAAAGATAACCGGTATCCAAACAAATACAGGCGATGCCCTTCTACGCTAACAAATAAGCTCAGAAGATCATCAATAATCTCTGGGTGTGCTGCCGCCTCATCGGCTAACTGCTGAACTTTTTCAACAGGAACGGGATTGTCAGTCACTTCACCATTGACGAAATTGTGGTCTTCATCCCAGTCGGTATAGGTAACATACCGATTGAAGCGTTCTCTGAAAGTTGTTCCGGTTATGAGGGTATCCAATTCGCTGAGTCGGTTAATGATTGCTTCGGGGAGGTTCTCCTCGCGATACTTGAGTTGATCTATGACAAAATGAACTATCTTTTTTTTGTCTGCGATGGGATCGTTTGCCATTGAAAAAATTGTATCGAGTATCCTATCGGCAATTAACGGAATCTGGATCAAGCCTGGAGCAGATTCCATCAGCGTAGTATGAGCCATTTCTTTCAGGGAGTCCGTCCAACCTCGTGATTCAGACCAGAGGAAATCCCAAATACTCAAGAGATTGTTCCAAATTTCGCCGTATGTCTTGGGGCGCCAGAACTGAATCGTAGGTCTAAGCCCTTGATACTCAGCACCGACTATTCGCATGCCACCATAGGTACTCATCCAAGATTTGCATACTTCAAGTCCCAGTTCTTTCATTGATTGATCGGGACTTTTAATCAACTCTGTCAGGACCTGGAATCGAAGCTCTGGCGGTGCTTGGGTAGGTGCCCATCCTTCTCCCAGCATAAAGAGGCTTAGAAAAGTTCCTTTGGAGTTATTCGAATATGAAGCATTTTCCGCAAGCGCCATTGACATCAAAAGACGCGCTGATCCTGGAAATGTGTCTTCCCATACAGCAATTTTTTCAAGAGCCCAGACAATTTGCTGACGGCCGGTATTCCATTTGTGCAACTGTTCCCGTGACCACGTACCAATGGTTGCTTCCAGAAGGGAGAGTGTTCCCTGAGGATTTGCCTCAGCAAGAACACTCAAGAAGTTGGTTCCGGCTTCAGAAATCAGGAATTCATGCCGCGAGAAGGGGCCATCCTTAAGTGACAGAATCTGTTTTACAACCTGGGTGGCAACAGGTGACCCATGGGCGTAGATAAACAGCTCCATGAACCATTTGGATAAAGACTCTGGCATTTGTTCCAGAAAAGTCTTGAAATTGAATCCTCTCCCGTGGTGCTCCCAGAATTGCAGCCAGAGGTAGACATGCAATGCCTTGGGGACAATGAACAGAGTTCTCTGCCCCTGTAATACACGACGTTTTCTGTGATGCTGCACAATTGACTGGAACCGTTGCCATGTGATGAGAGGGTTTGCTTCTTGAACGAGAGTACTGATAAAACGTGCTTCTTCATCGACCGGAGGCTCAAAACCAAAGCGTCGGAATAGAGCGATATGTCTCAAGGTGAGAAGATGCTCTTCTGCCTCTCTTTCGTCGCGCTTATGATGCCCCAGAATGAATCGGTCCCATATCGGCACCGTGGCTGGAGGTTTCAGGATATCATCAGGATTCCTCTGCAAATTGTCGCCAACAGCGTGCGCAACCCTGGGGGAACCATCACACCATTCGGCCCAGTTTGAGTTCTCATTCCGTTCGCCAATATATGAGGCTATGATTTCAACAACCTGGTCTTTTTCAAGAGGTGGGCACTGAAACACCTTCATTGAGCTGTCGGAGCTTTCTTCAGGCCCATGATCAATCGTGATCAGCTTTATTCCAACTTTCCCTTTGAGTGTCCTCCAGATCGAAGCCCGGTCTCGCTCTACGCAATCGTCGATAACAAGAGTTACGACATAGAGCCGGTCTGGGCGGAGAAGTTCATTGAAGAGAGCGCTTTTCTGAAAGTCATCACCATTAGCCAGGTAGATTACCGTTGGAGCAAGAATATCAACGGATACAGCCTCTAAAATCAGACGAGACTTTCCGATCCCCGGTTCGCCTATGACTCTGAGATGTTGAAAACTATCCGCGAACAAGACGGAGCGAATGTCTTCAATAAACTGAGTCTGTGTGGCCCCCGGTTTGAAGTCCGGCCTCATGTCATCATTCATTTTCCAGGCATCTACCGTCTGGAATTGAAGGTCAGCTCTACCGAGGATTTCAAGGCACAGGGAAGGATAAGGAACCAGCAAGCCCATCAGTTGGCTTTGCCCAATTAGCTCTACGACAGGAGAAACATAACCGACTATTCCAAGCAGGCTTACAAGATTCTTCTTCGCGGCACTTTGTTGCTGAGGAGTTAAATCATGACCAAAAACAACCAAGACATAGCGGCCATTATTATCTAAACATTCACGAGTTGCGGCCCCTAATGCAGCACGAGACGGTGCTGCTCTGGATGAGCCAAATAGTTCTTTCTTGAGTTGACTGTTCTGCCACGGCTTAAACGATGAACCTGCCTTGAGCTGAAAGAATGTCTGCCCGCCGACAAGTATTGAATCGGCAGAAGGCGTACCATCAACACGTGCGTCTATGCCGCCGTCGGCAACAGTTTCATCAAGGCTGATCAGAACATTATGGGCTGAAAGACCAGTACGTTGCGCTTCGCACCACAGAAGGTTTCTGAAAAGACGGATTGCATAGCTTGGAGAAAGATCGGAAAGGCATTTATGATCCACGGAAAAGATAGAGGCACTCATAATGTGCCCTGGAATGCTTTTGCCAGAATGGAAGGCAGCATAGCGTCAAGTTCGATGGCGGTTTCACCCTGAAGATGCTTGAGTAAGTTGAGCTTGCTGTGAAGGCTGTCCAAATATATGACAATACGCCGCTGATCAGAAAGAAGAGGAAGAGGAACTGGAACCTTCCGCATATCTGCAACATTCAGCTCTGTAAGCCTGAATTCGATTTTTTCTCGGGTCCAATCGCCTTTTTCACGGCTTCTAAGCTGTATTTGCCCTTGAGCTCCACTTAAGTAAGCAAATAAGTAATCTGGAAGTATTTTTTCTGGGTTGGCTCTTGCAATCGCAACATGGGTATCCGTCGAAACTACCCGGTCAGGTTCGCCTCGATAATATGCAACCCTTCCAAGGCAACCTGCTGCTGAGCACGCAATTAGAATATCTTTGTCTCTGACCTTCGCATCAGGAGACACTTTTTGAGCAATGTGTGCTGCCAACGTCAAATTTGTTCTTACGTATTTTTTCATTTGGACATGCTGTGATTTCACTAGATAGTGTTCAGAGGTACCTTGCTCTGACTGTCTACCACGCGAAAGGAATACAGTAACTTCTTGTAAGCTGGGGGCATTCAGAAGACTACTTGGAGGCCACAACTTGAACTCCTCAGAGGCCACAAGCGCCTCAGCTTCCTCCGTTGCCTGCCGCCTAAGCCCCCATGCATCTTCTATCATCGACTCCAGTTCCTCAATCCGTGCCACAATCCGCTGCTGCTCCTCCAAGGATGGGAGCGCAATAGAAGTAGCAAGGAACCTTTCTTCCTTGAGGCGGACCCGGTTCGTCGTCCCTTCGCTGGCAGCCTTGCAGAGATCGACAAAATTCTCTGTCCGACTGAGCCATCCAAGATATTCGGGAATGATTCTCTGTGTATTCAGTTTGAAGGAAGGGAAGTCATTGCTGACAACTGCGCCATCAAGAGCTGGTGGGACAATCCCGAATGCACCGTTGCGGGCATCGATCCGCGAAAGTATGAACTGCCCGGCACGTACAACTGATCGCCGGGGTGCGGCTATCTCGGAGCCGAACGCTTCCCGTCGCAATACAACTCCCTTGCCCCAGAGTTTGATGGTTACTTCTCGATAAGTTGTGTTCGGGGCAAGCGGAACCGATTCCTCCGACTTCCTCAGCACCTCCCCCAGTGCCACCTGCGGCCAAGACTTGCTCACTGAATCCCTCCCGCAAGTACCTGCCGAATTTCACCCATAATTTCCAGTATCCGCTGTTCTTTCCGAACAATATCCTCCACCAACTGCTCTGGAGGTCGGTGCTCGAAGTCCTCTTTGCCATTTGGATTTTTGATGTCCAGGTTACAGCCGTTTGATACGATCTGCTCCACCGGCACTCGCCAGGCGTGTTCGTTTTCTTCCCGGCTGTTCCACCACGACAGGCAATCGCCAAACTCCTCGAACTGGATTGGCTGGGTTTTGGTGTAGTTTTTCCGCCCCTCGGGAAGCTGCTGCTCGTAGTACCAGACCTCCCTGGTCGGACCGGAACGGTCGAAAAAGAGAAGGTTAGTGGGGATGCCGGTGTAGGGAGCAAAGACCCCGTTGGGGAGCCGAACGACGGTGTGGAGGTTAAACTCAGTGAGGAGCCGCTCCTTGATCCGGGCGCAGATGCCGTCGCCGAACAGGGTGCCATTAGGGACGACCACCCCGGCCCGCCCCGGCTTCGGCTGGCGCTTCAGCTTGCGCATAATGAGCTGGAGGAAGAGGAGCGTCGTTTCCGATGTCTGCATCTCGGCGGGAAAGTTGTTGAGAATCCCTTTCTCTTCCTCACCGCCGAAAGGTGGATTGGTGAGGATGACGTCCACCCGGTCACGGTCGCCGATTTCATTGAGAGGAAAGCGAAGACTGTTATCCGGATCGATGCGGGGATATTCCAGCCCGTGCAACAATAGGTTCATCTGTACCAGAAGGTACGGCAGAGGCTTGGCCTCGCCGCCGTAGATACTGCAACCTTGGAGCTTCTTGCGATCCTCTACGGTCTTGCACTGCTTCTCCAGGTGACTATATGCCTCCACCAGAAAGCCGCCGGTGCCGCAGGCTGGATCAAGGATGGACTCTCCCAGTTTGGGATCGAGCACTTCCACCATAAAACGGACCACCGGTCGGGGGGTATAGAACTCACCTGCGTCACCGGCCGCATCACGCATCTCCTTGAGCATCGATTCGTAGAGGTGGCTTAGGGTGTGGATCTCATCTGAGGAGGTGAAGTGGATGCCGTTCACCTTGTTGATCACGTCCCGCAGCAGGTAGCCGTTGATCATTCGGTTGATGGTTCCCTTGAAGACCGTAGCAATGACATCGCGCCGGTCACCGCCATTGGCCCCCTGGAGTCCGCGCAGGTAGGCGAAGAGTCCGGATCCCCGTGTTCCATCAGGACGAACAGCCTCGTCGTTATTGACGAAGGCGATCAGCTCGTCCCCGGTGATACCGTCTTCCTTGGCGGCCCAGTCTCGCCAACGATACGGCGACTCTATGGCCGGTCGGAACTTGTCGCCAGAAAGGATGGCTTCCTCTTCCCGAATCTGCTCCATGTCGTCGAGGAACTTGAGGAACATGATCCAGGTGAGCATGGGAAGCCGATCAATGTCACCGGAAAGTCCCTTGTCCTTACGCATTATGTCGCGGGAGGATTTTACGATGGAGCCTAATTGTTGGACTGTCGTTTGGGGGTGAGCAGATTTTTTGATGCGTGCCATGATTTTCCTTTTGAATTTTAATCTTTAGGCTTGAATGTATTGATCCTGATTGAATCTTTTTTGTCTGAAATGGAAGAAACGACTCCATGCTCTACCAATAGGATTGCAAACCGGCGGTTTATTGGGGTGTCTGGGATTTTCGGGCTCTTGCCGTGTTCCGCAATTTCGCTGTATGGTGCGGGGAGTTGCACTAGAGTTTCCAGGATCAATTTTTTATCCAAGCTTGGCATACACTTAGCTAAAATCTGGATGGAGGTATCAGTTGGTTGTGCACATGTGATTACTGAAGTAATAACCCTGCTGTCAAAAGGAGAATAATCTGTATCCGGCAGCTTAAGTAACTCTGCAATATGCCTGGCCAGCTCTCTGTTTGCGATAACTCCTTCCGGGGTAGCATCCTGGCATATCTCGGTTCTCTGTTTTGTATTCATATCGTAATTGAGCAGCTTTGCCCTAATATCATCTGAGACCGGGTAACTCTCTTTATCAGCAAGGTATTCAGAGATATTGAAGCCAAGCAGCATCGCAAGTAACAGTTCATCATCTTTCAGGAATTCAAATGTGCTTGCTGATAATTCTACGGCGCTCTCTTTGATCAAGCATTTAATTTTTTCCATTGAAATTGATTCCGGGAAATCAGTATACATATAAGTTAAGCAAGGGACCAATTTGCAATAGTTAGCATCATTGATTGCATCATTGCTGAACACAAACTCAGTCAACAACTCTGTTGTCTTATCTGTCGCGCCAAAGTCTATTTTTTGTTTAGAAAGAATGTCAATAATGGATGGACGGTTCAGAAGGCGAGATACGAAATCTTTGTCAACTCCTTCATAGTGCAGATAACAGACGATGTTCTCCCAAGTAATATTGACCTTTTCTGCGTTCAGTATTTCTCCCCACAGGCCATCTGGAATACCTGCGAGATTTTCAAATCTCACGTCCTGCTTTGAAATGATTTCCTTTTTCTGATCACCGCTTATCTTGTCAGACTTGAGAAGTTGCCTGATGATATCGACGTTCTCCTTCGTGTTACCAGGAAGCGCAAAAAATACCTTGTCGAGATACAATGACAAGTTGGCACCGATATACCCCTTTAGCTCCGGACTGCCATAGGCAGAGATCGTCGAATAGTTGGCATTAGCATGATCGAGGGACGTTGCCTCCTCGCTGGTGCAATATGTGTCAAGTAACAGGCCGATATTCTCCGGATTGATTTCATAAAGGCATTCACGATGTGTAAAATCAAGGAGATCCTTGTTACCAGCCAGACTGGCTAGGCTGCTGAATACCGCTTTCAGTTCTTTCAGGACGGCATAATTTTCCGGAGGCATGATATCGGAAGCATAAACGAGGTGTCCATTGGTTGAGAGGTAGTTTGTCAGGATGTTTTCTGCATTCATCTTTTCGACTACATGCTTTGCATCAACATGTTGCAGTATCATCGCAATATGTTCAGGAGCCTGGGGAGACTTTACGGCAGCAGCCCCATAGCCAGGCCATATCTCGGCAATTGCCTTGACGAAGCCTATGACATTTCTGCCAATATCCCAGTATGCCGTAAAAAACTCTTCTGCTTCCCTGAAATTGGCAGATATAAAACCTACTGCTAATCGGAGACGTTCTCTGTTGGCATTATCAGTAAGCAAATAATCGAAAAGGGTAACATTGAGACCATAGGTATGGGCAAAGTCTTCGAGCCGCATACTTGAGGATACTTCGTTAGGAGTATCTATCGGCTGCTTCGGATCCGGTTTTTTAAAGTCACGAATCGTAACTAGGAAGTCATGGTCATTCCTTGTCAGACGGCCTTCGTAGAATTTGGAAGTGTAGAGATAATGGCTTTCATCCAGATAGCCGTTCTTGATCAGGTACGTTAGAGGCTGCAAGTTGGAAATGCCGTTAGTTGCAAGTATTTCCTCGACAGAATGATTATTCCTCAAAATGAGCTCATGCAACGGAAGTTGCGAGATGGTTGTCTTTTCTTTTTCAAGCGCATGAATCCTTGTCTGGATTTCTATACGCTGTGCTGCAGTCTTGTTCTCGATATTTTTCTTGCGTTGGGCAAAGGTCAGATTCGGACTAATTTCTGTTTGAAATTGAGTGAATGACTTCCCAAGAGAGTGCTGTCTAGATTTATATCCAGATTGGGCAATTTGAACCATTATATTTGAGACGTTAAACAATTGAGAAAATAGATCCCAATTATTAAATTGGGGAAATAGCTTTGCTTCATTATTGATGTATATGGCATTTACAGGCTGATCTAAAGATGACACGATGTTGCCGATAAATAACTTTATCAATTCGAGTTCGCTTTTTGCCTCTTCTTTTTCTGAGGCCACTATGCTTGTTTTGAGAGTGGCAATCTCGTCATTTATTTTCTGTTTGTTCTTGGTAATAAGGATGGCCCTCATATTGCCGATCTCGCAAAGAGCACCTTCGCCATGGTGCAGTTTCTCGAAATCACCAGGGTAGGTGTTTTTGTAGATCATCATGGCTAGCAATTTTGTCGTATTCAGACTGTCGCTATGTAATTCCGATTTATAGAGGATGAATTCATTGAAAATATTATGAATAAGCCTCATATCATCAATATATAGGGCAACTTCACTGATGAAGTTTGCTGATATCTCGTTCTCATAATGCTTATCTTTCAGACGCTTTCGCATCATTTCCAATGAGTTAGTGCTATTGACAATCGGTATAACGGGAATGATGAAATCGAAGAACTTCACTCGATTGTTGTGGACGAACATGTCATCTTTGAGAGCATAGAGAAATTTTATTCTTTTATCACTTTGCCTGTTGTCATTAATCAGCTTATTGATTTCACGAAGTTTTACAAATATCTCTGGTGAGTTAAACCTATCAAGATCCTCGATGACAACAACGTTGTAATTTACGACCTGGAAAAAGTAGATGATCTCATCAAGGTGTCTGTTTAATATCGAGTTTTCGGGGGTATCTGTTGCCTCTATTTCCGCATTTTTAAGCGATAATTTTTTGAATGAAATACCAAAGAGTGATTTATAAAGATTCATAATTATGGCAATCAGAAAGACAAGAACATAGGAAATTATCAGAGCCCTTATTGTATTTAAATTGTTAAAGATATTCAGACTTAAGAACTCGACTCTATTCAGGTAAATGTAGCCAATCGACATAGCCCAAAACACAAAAAGAGTCGATTTTATCAGTGGTTTATTGGGTACAGCGATTCTCTTGAATCTAGAATACGGCAACTTGCTTGCATCTGTACCATATAGCATTTGCTGCAATATGCTTCTTTCGATCAGATTGTTAGCAATTTGATCTTCTGCTTCCTCCTTGAATGACGCCAGGGATATGTTCAGGAACTTATACTGGTTGTATTTTTCAAACGTTTTGATAATGCTGGACTTGCCGGAACCGAATGGGCCGGTAAGTGCTATGTTACATATCTGTTCACTGTCGATTGCGAACTTCAGGGCGCTGAAATAATTTGACTTTTCGTCAGCATCGTCGATAGGGGTCAACGCGATATAGCCCGCTGGATTATCTTTGCTTGGTTCTGGTTCGTGGCTTGCCTTGTCGCACATCATGCTGTTTGCTCCAGTTTCATTAGAGGGGGGGTACCCAAAGGAATTTCTTATTGTCAGTATCAAAATCCCGCATATAGCAGCGTCTGCAACTCATTCACCGCTTCACGCAGCTTTTCCGCCCCGCCAAAATACCCGACAATCTCGATCACATTCCCCCGTTCCGAAATCGGCGGTACCTTCAGGATATCCGGCACCACAAATTGCGCGGTGCCATGCTGGGAGTATTTTTCCAACAGTTCTTCGAGAATTGCCCGTGCCTCGGGGCTGAAATGGTCGAAAAAGTCTTTCCGGTCGTGTTTCAAACGTTCCGCCCGCTCCCGGCGAGTCCGCAAAGGGGCATTGAAGGCAATATGACAGAGCAGGTCGAAGGGATCAGCTTCCGGTTGACCGACTGAATCGGCTAATTCGTTGAAGTTGATGCCTCGCTCCTCAAGCTGCCGGATAACTTCAGTCCGTTCCCTGGGGTTTGCCCACTGTTCCCGCATCCGAATAGCACCGGGGAACAGTGTCCGCACCTTGTCGGCGGCATACTCGCTGTATTTGACGACACGTAGCTGCTTGCCGTCCGGATCGAGTTCGTAAACCAGATGGGCGGCAATAGCTACCTGTCCGCCATCGACAAAATATTTGCGGGGTTCAGGGGTACCATCATCAATGACGACACCGGTCGGGCCGTAATCATCCTGGATGCCGCCATCTTCGACAACCGGAGTCTCCTCGGTAACAGTTGATTCATAGGTTGCTCCAGTAGCATCGATCTTTTCTTCACTGACGAAAGCAGGATCACCGTCGAAATCCTTGTCGGCAAAGAGCCGCGTGGCACTGCCGGTATAGTCGAGGATATTGAACCAGAGCTTGCCGTAATCATCCCGGACCCTGGTTCCACGGCCGATGATCTGCTTGAACTCGGACATGGAACCAACAACCCGGGCCAGCACCACATTCTTGCAAGTGGGAGCATCAACACCAGTAGTCAGCATCTGTGAGGTGGTAAGAATTGCTGGTGTCTCGGTCTCCAACTCCTGAAATCTTCCCAAGTGGCCGCGACCGATGTCCCCTTCATTGGATGTCACCCGGCAGACATAATCAGCATAACGGCTGGAGAGGTCCTGATTGAGGTTGGTCAGTGCCCGTCGCATTTCGTCGGCATGGTCCTGATCGACACAGAAAACAATGGTCTTGGCGAAGCGGTCATTCTTGACCATGAAGTCGGTCAAGTGGCGGGCAATGGCTTCGGTACGGGCCTTGAGGGCGACAATTCGCTCAAAGTCCTTGGTTTGATATTCATCGTCTGGAATCTCCCGACCGTACCGATCCAGCTCGCCTTTGCTGGGCCGCCAGCCAGCTGCATCATAATCAGTGATGACACGATGTACCCGGTACGGTGCCAGGAAGCCGTCATCGATCCCCTGACGCAGGCTGTACTGGTAAACCGGATTGCCGAAGTAGAGGTAAGTATCCCGGTTGTCTTCCCTGAGCGGTGTGGCAGTCATCCCCAGTTGGAATGCCGGAGAGAAGTATTCCAGAATCTCCCGCCAGTTGCTGCTGTCGCGGGCGCTCCCCCGGTGGCATTCGTCCACAATGATGAAATCAAAGAAGTCGGGCTTGTATTCCTTGTAAAGCCCAGGCCGCCGCTCATCCTTGGCCAAGGACTGATAGATGGCAAAATACATCTCGCGGCTCTTGTTGGCTTCGCCATTCTCGATCTTCCAGCGGGCATCGCCAAAGGGGGCGAAGATCTTGTCCTTGGGATCATCAACCAGGATGTTACGGTCGGCAAGATAGAGGATCTTGGGGCGGCGGTGTTCCCCGGTGGTATTCCAGCGGGCGCTCCAGAGCTTCCAGCAGATCTGGAAAGCGACAACGGTTTTGCCGGTTCCGGTGGCCATAGTGAGGAGAACCCGCTTCTTTCCCTGCACAACTGACTGTACAACCCGGTTGATGGCAATTTCCTGGTAATACCGCGGACTCTTGCCGCTGTGGTGGTAGTAAGGCGTAAGAAGCTGCTGACTGGCGGTCTCGGTGATATTCTGCTCCTGAAGCCTCTGCCACAGTTCAGAAGGGGTCGGGAATTGCTGGAGTAGCCGTTCCTGGCCGGTCAGGTAATCGAATTCGATGATTTCAATGCCATTGGTGGCGTAGGCAAATTTGAGCCCCAGAATTTCGGCATACTCTTTAGCCTGTTGCAGGCCGTCACCGGCGGACAGATAATTCGGTTTTGCCTCGACAACGGCAATGAGATAGTCACGAGTGTAGCGAAGCAGATAATCGGCCCGCTTCTGGGGACGGCGCTTGACCTTGTTGCCGGCCAGGACGATTCGGCCATCGGTAAAGGACACCTGCTCATTGATCCGGTGGGGTTCATTATCCCAACCAGTTTCAACCAGTTTTGGCAACACCAGTTTTCGACAGGTATCGGCTTCGTTACTCATCTATCTCGCCTTTTTGATTACTATGCAGACATTGAGTGCCACAAAAAGTTCGTTATTACATTAAAGGTCAGAATCAACCTCAGTATTTACATAAACCTGCCACCGACGATCCTTTTTTGCCCCCTTGATACTCACTTTTGGAGTCAAGGCTGTTGGAATTGGCCGTTTCAAACGGACATAGTCGGCAAGAGGTGCTGCCAACTCCTTTTCACCAACCAACTCCAGCAAGTAGCCAAGCCTCTGTCCATATGACACAGGGGACAGCTCGGCAACTTCGACAAGTCGCTTTGGATCGATACGCTCAGCCAGTTCGGTCAGGATGGTTGCGACATTATCCAGACCGGCACAGTGGCTGACATAACCGACAACATCAAGCGCGGTTGCCTCAGGCGTTGATACTTTTATGGTGCCGGCAGTGGTGTTACGTAATTCTGTGGGGATTGCTACCGCGTTCTTCCGGTAAATGAACTGCACCCTGATGTTGCCACAGGTTATCGGCCTGCGGACTTTCGCCACCATGACTTGAAAGACCTGCGGCCGCTGATGTGCCGCCCCATGATATTCTGCGGCACTCAGGAGCCCGGCATAATAGACCTCTCCCAAGTGCTCCATGAGATGCGGGATGAACTGGGCCGCGGGAACACACCCCACGATTCGGTGCATCGGAAGAAGAATGACGTAGAAGCCACGGTACGGCATCGCGATCTCGCCTTTTTTCTGCAAGCGATGCAACGCCGATTTGACCGCAATCTCTGATGACCCCGCCAGTTGAAAAAACTCCTGGTAGGTGAAACATGAGCGGCCTTGTGCGGCTAAACTGTCGACCAGACCAAGATACATACGCCGATCTCTATCCTGTTTAATTTTGGCGCATAAAATAGCACGTGTTGCTTATATTTGCAAATAATCAATAATCAATGTGAATTTGCATTCATCAGGTATGTCACTGGTTCTTGAAAGTGTTGAGGAATTTTATCGGACAAATAAATCGGTTTTTTTGTCGTAAAAACAGTTTTTACGACAAAAAATCTGAGGGGATAGGACTTTCCCATTATGATCTTCTTCATTTATCCGCCAGCGATTGATATTATTTTGATATTGTTCTCAAATTGACTTCGTTTGCAATGTTTATGAGAACAAACCTGTTCCCGTTTGATAAAGGGTGTAATTTCTATGGATCGGCTTGCTCATACCCTATCGCCCTGAACCCCTTCATCCGTTTTTCATGCATCTTTGCCAGCATCGGCACTGAACTGTCAATGTAGTCGTAAACCTGCACCTCCACCTTGTCCGGATGGAGTCGATGCAGCCTGCCGGCGTACTGGACCAACATTCCCTTCCATGAAAACGGCAGTGCAAGAAAGAGGGTGTCCAGTCTGGCATCATCGAATCCTTCACCTATATAGCGGCCGGTGGCAAGGATTAGTCGTTCTTCGTCATCAGGGATGGAAGCCAGATGTTCCATGATCTTGCGTCGTTGCTTTGCTCCCATCCCCCCGTGGAGAACAACCAGGTGTTTCACCGCGTCTCGCAGTTCTCCTGCCAGGGACTCCAGATGATCCTTGCGTTCCGTCAGCAGGATCGGTGATCGCCTTTCGGTTAGAGCCTTGCGGATATCGTCCAGAATAAGCCGGTTTCGTTGCCGGTCTTCCGTCAGTCGGGCATAAATCTCCTGAATAGTTGTCTCGTTGGCGGCAGGCGGCAGACTGAAGCCGGTTTCACGGAGGATCAGCCGACGGGTAAATGCTCCATCGCCTTCGTGTTGCTTCCGGTTGAGCGCAAATCTGGTAGATCCGCACTGCAGATGAATGATTGGCTGGTGGCCGTCCCGACGATACGGTGTCGCGGTCAGACCGACAACATATTTCGCCTTCACCTCAGCCAGCAC
This sequence comes from uncultured Geobacteraceae bacterium, assembly GCA_964456065.1. Classification (GTDB taxonomy): domain Bacteria; phylum Desulfobacterota; class Desulfuromonadia; order Geobacterales; family Pseudopelobacteraceae; genus Trichlorobacter. Next base: position 23,272 of record CAYVYW010000002.1, on the reverse strand, counting down.
CCGCTCGAAGGAGAACGCGGGCAGATGATGGCATTCATCCACGATCACCTGGCCGTAATTGGCAACCAGATCAGAAACCTCATCTTTTCGGACCAGACTCTGCATCATGGCCACATCTATGATGCCGGTCACCTTGCTCTTCCCGGAACCGATGGTGCCGATAGATTTCTTGGGCAGACCGAGAAAAGTGGAAAGCTGTGCAACCCACTGATCAAGGAGCGGCTTGCGATGTACCAGCACAAGCGTTGAACAGTTCCGCGCCGCTGCCATCCAGGCGCCGACTACGGTCTTACCGGAACCGGGAGGCGCAACGAAGATACCGATGTCATGTCTCTCCAGTTCAGCGACTACCTGCTGCTGAATGTCTGTCAGCGAACCGTGGAATACGAATTCAGTGACAGAGCCGCTCTGCCGTTTGTCGTAAACTTTCAGCTGAATACCATGCGCTTTCAGGAGGCCCTTCTGGACGCAACACCGGCAAACCAGCTCGTCAATAAAGGCAGACCGAAAAAGGAGACTCCGGCGATACTGGCCCGCCAGGCTCGGCTTGAGGAAGAGAGTCTTGCACTGTCCAGGGAGATCGGCTCATTGAAGGAGCAGTACGGCACCGCGATGATCGACATGACATCCATGCAGGCGTATCTGAAAAGCCTGCTCGGCAATGAAGCGGTGGCAAAATACCTGCGGGAGCTTCATTGTCCTATTCACGACAAATTCAAGGAGATTGCCGAACTTGACTTTTTCAGGCTGAAAAATATGGCGTGAGAAAGTCAATTTTGCAGCGGCTTTATAAACATTCCCCAATAGAATTCAGCAGCGCCTTCAACTGACAAGAGCTCTTTGGATTGCATCATCATTCCCAGCGGCCGGAGATTGAGAGTATAGCCGTCGTCTTCGACTGAGAGCTGTTCGTTGTAACTGTTTTCATCCAACGAATCGCTCATGGAATAAGTAATCCCGGACATGAGGGATCGTCGCCCCCCACAGGAAATCCGACATCTACTGGAAGCTTGTCCGTCTTCATAGATAACGGCAATAAATCGATTTGCATCTACTCTCCGGAAGTTCCCATCAATGCCCGGATTTCTTTTCGCAATCTCGTCCAGCGACCCCTCAAAGAACTTGGCAATGAACTCGAAAGCGTCTTCAAGAAACTTATCCTTATCCCTGTCGGTAAACGATTTCCGTACTCTCAAATTACTTGATCGCGGCCCGGAGCCCAAATCACTTGCAGGGCGCGAAGGCGATGCCGCTATGCCTGCTGGAGATGTCACCGCACCCGTGATCTTCTCGGCTACAGTCCTGATGGCTAAGGTAATATCAAGAAATGCATCATGCAAGTTCGGGAACTTTGACACCGGTTTCCCGTCCCTGGGAACAGCCAGCAGCTTTCCAAATGGAGTGCCATGCCAGTCACACGGATGAAGGATAACTGGGATCACCTTTGCCTCGCCCGACTCGTGACGTTCAAGCGCTCGTTTCATCTCAACTTCGTAACAATAATCCGAAGCAATGAAATAGGGGCTTACCAGAAGAAGGATGATATTGGCAGACTCAAGGTTCTCGCTGATTTTGCCGACAAACTCTTCACCAGCGGCAATCCTTCGATCATGCCACGTACTGATCACGCCCTGCCGTTTCAGACTGGCAAGATGAATTTCCAACTCGTTGCGCAGGTCCTCATCTTTGTGAGAATAAGAGAAAAATATCGATACCATGAATTGCCTGCCTCAACACTCAATCGTAATATTTGGGAGTAACTACGCGGCCACCAGCGCACTTTTCAGCACATCGTCAATACTCTCAATAGGTGTCAGTTTGACAGCCTCAAGAATATAAGCCGGCAGCATTTGGGCTTCCGGGAGGTTATCCGCCGGCAGCAGCACTTCCTTCACACCAGCATCATACGCCGCCCGAACCTTCTGCTGTATGCCCCCGACAGGCAGGACCTTCCCCATGATGGTAATCTCACCGGTCATGGCCACGTCGTTACGTACCGGCTGATTAGTCAGTGCGGAAACGATCCCTGTTACTATGGCAACTCCAGAAGAAGGCCCTTCCTTCGGTACCCCCATGAAGGTGGCGAGCACTGCAACGTCGTAGTTCTGCCGCCACTCGGCAGAGATGCCAAGGTCGCCATGCTTGGCCCTGATAAACTGGGCGGCAGTTTCGATACTTTCGCGCATCACCCGTTGTATCGATCCCAGCGGCACAATTCTCCCGCTCCCTTTGGTCGCCTGCATTTCGAAATGCAGGATGCAGCCGAAATCACCATCGACGGCGAGGCCGATAACCTCGCCAACGGTCGGTTTTTCAGCCAGCGCCACCCGTTGGACCCGATTGGCGTCCGGCAGCGACGGCGCAATTTCCTTTCCGGAAGCGGTCATGCGCACGCCAAGCAGAAGCTTGTCGTATTCTCCTGGAGCCATCAGGTGCAACTGTTCCCGTACCCGCTGGCGAAGTTCACAGGAGAGTTGCAGAATTTCCGCCAGCTCGTCATCAGTAACCTGGCCATCAGGATAAAGGAGCTTCAGCAGGCCGGACGATGTTTTCATGATCGCCCGCTGGTCACGACCGGAAATTCCTTGCGAGGTCCTGGCAATATCAATCAGCTCAAAGCGTGACCGGACCGACGCCAGCAAATCGATCCTGCGCAGTTCGTGCATGATCTCGCAGAAATAGTCGGTGATGAAGCCGTAATCCTTGGAATAACTATTCGGTGTCAGCTTCGGGATCTCCCAGCCAGGGAGATAGGCATGAATCCTGTCAAGGAAGGCGATCACCTGGAGGAAATCCGGCAGCGGTTCAAACAGGTGATAGTACTTCTCGTGGGGCAGATGCCCCTGCACATCGAGATTACCGACAAAAACCAGGCTGGCAAACGCCAGCATCTCCTTCTTGCCGCGGCTGAACTTGGCATCCTGCATATACCCCTGCATGATGCTGACAAGCGCCTTCGGGTCTGTAAAGTCGGTATTGGCGATCTCATCGAACACCACGGCATCCCGGGTGCCGACCTCACCGATCTTGCCGGTGTTGAGATTGATGAAGAGCTGGGCAGGTGTTGCCTTCCCCCCTGAAAGGACATGGGCGTAGTACGAAATGTTCCGGTAGAGGTACGTCTTGCCTGTCTCGCGAGGGGCCAGCTCGACCATATTCACGTTTGTTTCCACCAGCGGCAGGCAGCGGCAGAGATAGAGCAGTTTCTGCCGGCGGTTCATGGCATCCGGTGAAAGCCCGCAGGAATTGAGCAGAATGTCGATCCAGGTGTCGGTGGAAAACTCTTTTCGTTTCTCGATGTACTCATCCAGATTGATCATGCTGACCTGGAACGGTGTAAAGGCAGTCACCTTGAAGGGGCGGATTTTCTTGTTGTGAATCTCGGTCTCATCATAGGTGAGATCGATCGTGCCCCACATGCCGCCAGACAGGAGCATCGGATACTGGCGGACGATGTTCTCCGGAATGTTCACGAAGTTCTCGTTGATTGCCGAAATTGCGGCCCAGTATTTATCCTCTGTCTCAACCAGACGGACTTCCAGATTGGCAATTACCGAGTGCCGGCGATTCTCCCGGATATAGTGGCGTATCTTTTCCGCCTCTGCCCCATAGACAAAAGAATCCTTTAGGCGGCGCACAACCTTTTCCATGTCTTCATGGAAGGTCTCCTCAGCGCAGTAGTTATCGATCAGGTATTCCAGAACATAGCGCGGGAATTCGTCAACACCGGTATTGATGGTATGGGCCTTGTTGACCACCTTGCCCCGGAAAGTGTCCTTCAGTTCATGATTCATTGCCATCCTCTTTTTCGCTACCGCCCTGTTTCAGCAAACGCTGAAAAGGCCAAATCCTGTGACATCACAAATGGTCAGGCTGCTCTCTGTAGTTCTCGTAAGACCGAGACAATCGGCATGCAGAATTCCGGGAATTGTCCGGCACTGTCACGCTCTGTAAACCCGGCAATGAGAAGATCGAAATCCTGATCCGACAAGGCATCAAGATCAGTAATCACCCCTTCGATAGCACTCTTCCTCAAGGCCCGCAATTTCTCGATATCAAGGTCAAGATGCGTGATCGTCTGGCGAGCGCCATCATCGCCCTCGATCATGGGGAATATCCGGCCATTGGCTCCAAAGCGAAAACGATTTTCGCACACTGGGTCCAGAGGGGATATCGTCAGACGCTCATCAAACCACTTTCCTTTCTTTTTGCCGCAATGGAGCGGCGCACCTGGCTGCACATCACGCTGACAGGATGCAAGCAGGTTCGTGAAGACGATTTCAAGTTCAGGATACGCGTTGGGGTTACGTGGCCGAAAATGTTCGATATGGCTCTCGCTGGCATCAATCCGTCTGCCGCAATAGCAGCAGATGCCACCCTGCTCATCAATCAACGCCTGATGCAGGTTACGTTTGATATCTCCCGGCATGCCGGTCCACGACGGCTGCCAGTCATCGTTTGCCAACTGCTTCCAATCCCGGAAATCATCTGGCTCCTGGTTCTTGATGATCTGCTTCATTTGCCGAGAATCTCCTTGCGGCGGATTATCGTCTCGGCCTTGACCAGATCCGGATCGGCATGGATCACCTCTTTCAACTCAACAATCAGCTTTCTTGCCGGTTCAAGCTGATTATTATCAATCAGGGCGAACAGCTCATCAAAGCGCTTCTTCATCTCTGCGGGACGTTCCGGCACCCTCATCAGATCTTCGAGAATCCGGTTGCTGTCCAGACCAAAGGAATCTTCCGGTGAAGAGACTGTCATCCTCCCGTTCTCCCGGCTGATCAACAGAACACTCTCCGGCGAAATGCAGCTCAAAACCTGCGGAGAATGGGTAGCGGCAATAATTTGGATGCCTGGCATGGTCTTGTGCAGCGCCGGCAGAATGATCCGCTGCCACGCCGGATGGAGATGCAGTTCCGGCTCATCGATAAACACGATGCCGCCGGCAAAGTCGGTGATTACAAAAGTCGATGCAAAAGCGAGCACCTCGATCTCACCGGAACTGAGTGCGTCCGTCGAAATCATCTCGCCACTGCGGCCATACTTGATAAACAGGTCGAACCCTTCGTCCACATTGTCACTTACCGGCAACGCTTGGAACGTATCGTGACCTTCGGGATAAAACATATCCCACATCTGCTGCAGCCGATCAAAAGCCGACTTTTCAGCATCAAACAGCAAATTCTGCTGACTGTCTGGCGCGGCTCCAAACGCCTTGCGGGCAGTGACGTTGACCAGGTGCTGCTTCAGTCTCCACAGCCTGTTTTCCTCGGTGACAGCGGGACGCTTTCCTTTTTTCCCGGCGGTAATGGTTACCGGACCGGCAAGCTTCGGCTCCCGCCATGAGGAAAAATACTCAAGTGCGGACTCATTCAAGAGCGCTGTCAATTCAGATGATCTTGAACTGCCAGATTTGGAGGTCTTCTTGAAATCGTAGGTTTTCTCTCCGTGCTCGACAGTCAGCTCAATCAGGTAGTCATCGCTGCCTTCGCGGATGTCATTTTTGGCAACCGTCGAGGTACGAAAGGCATCCTTCATCCCCAGTGCCAGGAGGCAAGCCTCAATAATGCTTGTTTTGCCGCTGCCGTTGGCCCCGGCGAAAACCAGCAGATCCTTTGGCTTGGTACCGTCAGGAGAAAGAAAGTCCAGTTCAAGCGACTCAATCCCCCGGAAATTTTTGATACTCAGGCGCTTTATCTTCATGGTGCCTCCTTCAAAAGCTCTTACTCATAGATAAATCTCAGGCTTTCGCCTTCCTGCCCCGTTTCGGTTTCGCCTCGGCAGCAGCCCCGCCGCCACGGGCCAGCAACCGGACGCAAACCTGGTAATCCTCTTCCACGTTGACCATGGCCTCTTCCGGCAGATTATCCAGATTGAGGCCGCCTTTTTCGTAGAGGAGCTTGCCCTGCTCGTAAAGACCGGAGCGCTTGCAGTGGCGAACCCATTCGGCAAGGGTGGAATCGTTGGGGCGTTCTTTGTCGGGGATCGCGACGCCCTGCTGGAGGAAGGCAATGTACCGTTTGATGCGGCGCTGGGTGCCTTTGGATCGGCCTTCGGATTTCAGGCGTTTTTCTTCGTCGGAGATGGGCAGGCGGTAGGTACCGTCATCGGTCTTGAAGAAGTAATCCAGCAGCCATTCAGCAAGCGGCCGGCGGGGCTTGTCTTTTACGGTATAGACAAACTGTTCGAAGATATCACTGTAATGGACACCTTCAGTAGTTGGATGTGCAGCAAGATATCCGGCTACGAAAGCACTTATCTTTTCTGCCGCTGCATCTTCCTTGGCGGATTCCGCAGCATCAATTATGTCAAGGGAGCTGTCTTTCAGATACCAGCGTAAGCCATCACTGCCCTCTGTTGCTTCAGCCACCTGTTGGAGTAGCTCATCAAAATTATGAGCTTCCATCCGTCCAGTCCTAACTAAATGACTTACTACCTCATCATAAATTTTGTCTTTTGTTGCGCCAGGATATGCTTCTAAAAATTGGGAAATGATTAGCCTGACTTTATCATTAAATGTAATTTGGCTATCAGTATCAGTTATATTGATAGATGCTGTGATTTGACCTGGTACCGGCTTTTTATAATTAATTACCAAATCCCTCTTATTAACTTTATCAGCAGTGAGTTGATTATATGACTTCTGCTTGGTGTCAATGAATAAAGCAGAGTCTGATTTATCAACGACAAAACCAACTTCTGCCATTATGTCTTGCAGTAATTCCCAAGTTCCATCTGAGGTGTCATGATAGCAGAGTGAAAGCCATCTACCTGGTTTCAAGACTCTGTAACATTCAGACATCGCTTGCCGCAGCATATCTGCCCAATGTGATTCACCAAGCTTCCTTGCACTATTTACGATTATTTCTTGTTCCCAATAATCATCGCTAGCCGACAACAACCAGTCCCAAACGGCATTTAACTCGGCATACTGAAATTTATCTCCATACGGTGGATCGGTAAAAATGTAATCAACTGAATTGGCAGGGATGTCTATTTTTGTGGAAGATTGAGTAGATACAAGTAATTTTGGCTGTGTTTTGACTACCCGCTCTAATGCTTGCTGCAAGCGAATAAATAGTTCAAACTTTCCCTTAAAAGAATTGATGGCATTAACTTCTTTAGCTTCTGGTGGTACATAGTATGTGCCAGCCAACGTGGCGGTATTAGAAGCGCGCACCATCCTGCTGACCTGCAAACACATTGAGGTCAAAACAAACATCAGCCCTCTGTCAATAGATGATTTTCTCCAATCAAGCTGGCTAACGATCTTATCTATTGCAACCAAGTTTCTATTGGTGAACAAATCTCTTATTTTATAGACAGAAACAGCAGATAAATCCTTTCTTATATGCGTTTCCAAGCCATATCTAAAGGGTCTATCTGACAATTGAATATGATTTACGAGGTTGTCACAATCTTTGTAATTATTTAATATATATTGCGTTTGTATATCACTCTTATCACTGAGATCTACATAACTCCTTTTTGGTTTGCATCCTGAAACACATTCAACTAATGCCTGAATTGGAACATGCCCCAATCTTTTATCGCTACCAGTTCTTATTCGCTCACCGCAATATGGACAGTTTTTTGATTGTCTAATTCTACCCCGAAATTCTTCAGTATCACCATCGTCGCAATCAGATATTATTACAGGATTCAGACATTTAATACATTCAAATGTTTGAGCCAACAGAACGTATTTTATTTCAGCTTTTTTATTACATCTTGAGCATTTAATCAGATATGGATTGTTTGATTTATCATCAAAGAACTTCACTAATTCACTATATTTGCTATGCAGTTCTGTCGTATTTAATGGAGTACAATAACCAGATGTTATGAACGTTGAGGCAGGACTAATGTCAATAGCAACTGCTTTCCTATTTTCGATAAGTGCTGCTAGCGCTGTGCCTCCTGATCCGCAAAATGGATCAAGCACTAACTCGCCGGAATCAGTATAGTGTTTAATATATTCTCTGATAGCATCATTAGGTTTTTTCGACCAATAAGTGTGCATATTATACAAGTCAGTTGCTTTTGATGCTTCTAATGGCCGATCAAATGCAGGAACATCATAATTATCCGTGGAAGGATCGTATGGATTCTCCTTGATATGTTCTTCTACAAAAGCCCTCAGATTAGGATTCGGCTTATCCCCAGAATAATACCCTTCCGGCATTTCTGGAACGCTGCTAGAGAACAATTTATGCTGATCGACGTGGTCGTTCGATTTTGCCATGATTTACCTCATGCTCTTGGGGGTCAGCCCCAGAATATTACCCAGTGAGGGCGGAATGCGCCGGACAACCTGCTCGGAATTGAGGGTAACTGAAAACTTGCGTGACTGAATCTTCCGGCTGGTCCGGAACCCTTCCTTGTAACTCACCGTTATGGTAAGCGTCCTTTCCATCACCCCGTCCTTGCGTTCTTCCACCGTGGCATCATTGGGATCGGGCTTGAAACGGATCACAGTTTCGGTCCCGGCAGCAGGCACATACACTACCTGACGGGGCAGCGGTTTTTCTCCCGGCTCCCGACTCCAGGTGGCGTCTATATCAGCCCTGATGTCGTCATCCTTCCCAGCTAGTTGGGACGACCTGCTTATCGGTAGACGGAATTCCACCTCATTCCCCTCGATGATCTCCTGCGGCCCGGCGATCTCATCCAGCATCAGCAGACCCTCCTCATGCTTCTTCACCTTGAGGACGATCATCGGGATCATCAGCTCCTGGATCGATATGCCGCCGTGGGTATAGGCATCGGGATTGTAGGGTGAACCTTGCCGGCTGAAGGAATAGCCGGTTTTGGGAAAGACAATCGCCTTGTATTCTTTGCTGATGTTCAGCCCGGCTTTCTTGTCAAAGCGGACTTCCTGTGACTTCATCCGCAACTGCTCGGGAGTGAAGGCAATGACGTTGCTCCGTACCTTGCCATGCACCGACGCATCGGTGACCGGCACCCGCAGCCAGCAATTCAGGTATGAACAGTCGGAAGGCTCGTTCAGGCTTGCCAGGTCAAAGGAGAGGGAATTGCGAGCCACCTGGCCGAAGCCGTGATCGGCAGTGACAAAGACCTTGGTGCCAGGGGCCAGGTTACGGGTAATGGCCATCACCTCGGTATCGATGATGTTCTTCAAATGCTGCTCGTAGACGAACGAGAGCGGTCGGGATGGGACCTGGCGGCCATCTGGCAGTGTCTTCATGGTGATCTTGTGCAACTCCTTGTCGCACAACTCGAAAATATAGACCTCTAGGTTACCGGCACGGTAGCGAACCGTCTCCCCGGTGCCGGATGTTTCCGGCGAGATGACTTCGACCGGACCCGCATAGCCGAGGTCACGAGTCAGGCCATCTTTCAGCAGGGCATCTTCGGCGCCCCTGGTATCGAAGGTGTCGGGAAAGGTGCCGGCAAAGATGGCCTTGCGGGTGATATGGGTTTCGGACGGGAGCAGTGATGAGGCCGGAAGATCGGCCACAATCTCCATCCGGTCCTCGAACAGTGGGCGCAACAGTTCGTCCCAGATGTCGTAACGCATGCCGTCGAAAACCAACAGCACGGCCTTTTCTTTCTGGTGATCCCAATACGGCTTGAGGCAACGCCGCAGGAACTGACTGGTCAGGATCGGTGACATCTGTCCGGCAAAAAGCGGCAACGACTCTTCTTTGCCTCCGGCTTTGCCTTGCTCCTTGACCCAGGCGGGATAATCCCGGGCAACCAGCTCCTGGAACCGGGCATTCATCTCGTTCAGATTGCGGTTGACCTCGTCAAGCAGGGCATCAAGCCGCTGGCGCAGGTTAGCCAGGGTATTGCCGAACAGTGACGGCAGCTCGTCTTCATGACGGGGGAGAAGTTCCCCTGTCTGGGCAAGACGCTGGAGTGCCGACAGGTAGTATTCCAGCCGGTTGATCTTTTTCTCGTTCCACAGCTCGCGAAACAGGGCAAAGGTGAGCTGCTCCGGCTTCATGACCTTCAGGTTTTTCACCGCGACTGCCAGCTGCTCGCGAAGCTGGTTGCACTCGCCCGCGAGCTGGTAGGCCTCCTTGAGCTGGGAGAAGGTCGTACTGGGACGGTTATCGCAAAACCGCGCTCCGGCCTTGCCGGCTTCCGGAAAGAGGGATTCTGCAATCCTCTGCTGTTCCGCCTGCGCCGGAGTTGCCGAGACAAGATTATTGAGCGCCAGAAGCAGCGCCAGTGATGCAATGAACGTGGAGTACCCCTCATGCTCGACCGCAGCGGCAAAGCCTTCGGGGGTTTCGATTTTGAGCTGATCGAGCAGCAAAAATTTGACCGTCTCCTTGCTCATCGATTTTTCCACTGCAGAGAGATCGCGGTCGGCCTGGTCGCGATCCAGGGCCACCAACCGCCGGGCCGCGTCCGTAAGGATTTCCTGTTTGATGTCGGCCAGCGGTTTGAGATCCGGATCGATATTGGCCAGCAGCAGGTTCCAGTTCTCACTGTGCTGTGCCAGGATGACCGACAGGTAGAACACCCGCACGACCAGGTCAGCGCTATGGCTGGCAAAATGGCAGAACGGGGCGGGAGCTGTCCGCAGGGCCTCACGAATGGGCTTGGTGATCTCCGGCGTCAGCGTTTCCAGCTCTTCGAGGACTTCGTAGCCCAGCAAGCCGATTTTCCAGTAATCCTCGGCATTCTGCTTCTTGAAAGCAGCCTCGGCGACGCCCAGGGCGGCATAGGCAACGATGGTCCGGAAGTCGTGGTCTTCGAATCTGGTCGGATGAGCGGCCCGCAGATTCTGATGGGCACGGTATACCGCATCCAGGTTCCGGACAATGAGGCGGGCATAACGGGGATCGCTGGTTTCCGCCGGCCAGTTTTCATCTCCCGTGGCATCCTTGAGAAACTGGCGCAGGTCAAGGTCGATCCGGCATTCCTGGGAGGTCTGGGCCAGGAGGTCGGGGTAGAACGGTGGCGGCGCCTTGGTGACGGAAGGTGTTGAGCGTCGTCGGGCCGGAGCACGGTCGATGATGAGCACCTTGCTGATTTCCGAATCGGCACAGACCTTGTCGTATAAGTCACGGAACGCAAGGTTGGTGGCGGCAGTGATGACGGTAAAGCCGTTTTCGCAGGCGAACCCGTGAATGGTACTGTCAATCTCGCCCAGAAGACGAAGCGGGTCTCTGAGCAAGACCCTGCTACTCTCTTTTACCGGCTCAAGCTTCCTGAGAATCCAGCTTCGCAGCATGCTTTCTCTCCCCTTCAAGTTTCAGCATCGGCAGCGCTTCTTCGCCTTCATCCGCCTCAGCGAATTTGGCCTCAAGGAAGGCGCCGAACTCCTTTGTGATCTGAGCGATCTGCTCTTTTTCAATGGTGGTGACGCTGGGAGAAAACTCCGCCAGGGAAACGACCTTGACGACAATCTTCTTCAGATAGCGATTGATGATCTCAACGATGGATGAGTCGCTGAGACAGGCATCCAGGAGGTAAGCCCGGACCTCTGCAACCGTTGTGCATGCCAGAAGCGCGGCGATGACCGGTTCACCCTTGCCTTGCTCCAGCCGTTCACGTACCGCCTGGGTCGTAAAAACCTCCAGCTTGCCGTTGATGGCGCCGTTAAGAGCGCCATGCGCCCTTCGGGTGGCGGCATCGAGCTTGCCGAGGATCTCGTTGTAGTTGGTAAAGGAAAGATCGCACTTGTGGATGGGCGCATTCTTCAGAGCATCTTCCACCGAGGCCTTCGAGGGAGTCGGGCAGGTGAACAGCTCAGTGAGATAGAACTTCAGCTTCTCTTCCAGCTTATCCGACACGACCGGCTGCAGGGCGGTTACCTTTTCCAGAACCCGCAAGGCTTTCATGGAATCGCCGCTGATCAGCTCCTGAATGGCGCTGCGGGACTCTTCTGATTTCGCGAGCACATTGTCATGCAGGGTCAGATAGACGGTGGTGTATTCATGAACCAATGCACCATAAGTGTTGAACTCATCCGGCTCAGGTGGAATCTTGCCGATCAGCTCGGTTTTCAGCTTAACCTCGGAATCTATGTACGAGCGCAGCGCGGCCATCTTTTCGACGATCTTCCGCTGAATCTTGCGGGACTTGGCTACGTCAGGCAGATCGGGCAGGGTCATGTCGCAGTATGCCTGAATGGCACGCAGCTCTGTCTCGTAGGTAAGGAAACGCTCCAGGTCATGATAGTTTTTCAACCTGTTGGCAAGATCATCCACTTCAACCTGATCGGTTTTGCTGTCATCGAATGCCTTATAGCCGAAGGCCTGCTTGAGGGCATAGAGGGCCAGCTGGATATCATCGCCACTGCTGATGTCGTTGGCAAACAGTACCGCGACCTGAGACAACTCCTTTTCATAGGGGTTGGCGCATTTGAGCGTCTCAAAAAGTCCTTTGCATCTGGTGGTGAGCCGCTGGGACGTCTCTTTCTGGCGCTCGAACTCTTCCCGCAACCTGGTCCGGTGGCGGGAGATGACGGCATCATCGTGGGTTGAGGGAATGACTTCACCGAGTATCTTCTCAGCGTAGGGACGGAGAACCTCCCAGTTTTCCGGCTTCTCCATCTTCTGGATCTCGGTGAAGGCATCCAGTGTCTTGGCCGCAAAATCGATATCGACAATGTTCGAGTAGTCGATATTGGTCAGGGTCAGACCCGCTTTCGGTCCGATCCCGATCCTGATCTTGCCGAGACGGGCCTGGCAGAGCAGGAATATCTGGATCATGCGCCGGCTCAGACCGTAATCTTTCGGGCCGCCGACACCCATGAAGTTCTTGTAGAGGGTTTCAATCTTCATGGTCTGGCCGGCATCGGCCAGTTTGTCATCAATGAACGTCTGAATTTCCTTGACGAAGCGGTTGTCAGAAACGTCCAGTTCCTTCTCGGCGCTCTTCTTCATGATCTTCAGGCCGAAGCCGAAGTTCTGGGCAGCGCTGATATCCTTGTTGGGCTTGGCATGCTTCGGGATAGAGCCGGTTTTGACAATGCCGTTGATGACCTTGACCCCTTCGTCCCTGTTGAAAACGAACGGAGGATCGAACTTGATGTCCCGTGATTCATAGGCCCCGACAAGGACCTTATCCACCAGGGGCGAGATGATGGTTTGCAGTTCTCCTGCAACATGAAACTCCATCTGGGAGTTCTTCAGCGAATCGATCCGGCCACGGGCGTAGCTGCTGCCGATAACCTTGACGATTTTCCCAAGCTCGGTTTGCAGTGTCGTTGCAACCCAGTTGATGACGGCGACGCCATCTTCACTCTCCTTACCCTGCCAGTCCGACACCAGCTTGCGGTATGCGGCGAAATCCAGAATCCGGTCCTGCTCTTCGCTGGTCAGCTCCGCCGGAGTCCAGACAATGATCCTCGGATCGCTCCGCAGAGCCAATAGCTTGGTAACAGCATCAGCTGCTACGGGCTTAGTCCCGACAATTACCGAAAAGTCATTGTCCGTCTCGTCGGTCAACAGTGCCGGCAACGGGGTGTTTTCCGCAGCCAGCTTGCCGAGGTCGCGCATGCCAACCTGGCCGGCAATGGTGCGCCCCTGCCAGGTAATGTCGATGATCTGATCGCCGGCCTTGGCGGATGTAGAATCCTCCCAGGGGCCGATAAACGGTGCTATGTCACGAAAGATGGAACTGTTGCCGTTTGCCAGGTCGATGGTCATCTGCCGGGTGCGGATCGGCCAGGCGTCCAACGCTACCAGGTGGTCCCAGGCATCCTTGCGCATGACTTCATTGGTCTCGGCCTCATCCCGGGCCTTTCTGAATTCATCACGCGGATCGACCCCGCTAAAGACCGGATCGAAGCGGTAGAGCGGCTTGCCGTCCTCGTCATTGTTCTGGACGATCTGCCGCAGCTCTTTTTTCAGATTCTCGGAAACGCTTTCGTAGTGCTGAATATTTTCATCGGGCGTTGCATCCGGAGACCGTTCGACCAGCACGGCATTGGAAATTTCTTCCGGCGAAAGCCCCTGCTGCCTGAATTTGGCCACATGGTAAAGGAACAGGGTCTGGACGATTTTTACGGCCCTGTCACGAAAAACCTTGAGGGCACCTTTGGTTTGGCCGTCAATCTGGCGTTTGCAGGTTTCATAGGCCTTGTATTCGACTTCCTTCTTGGTTCTGATTGCTACCAGTCCGGCATGGACCCCGCTCGGATCTTCTTCGTAGCGCACCGCCTCGTCGAAGAGCTCCCAGAGCCGGATCAGCTCATTACCCTGATTTTTCATGTGATGCTTCAGGGTCTGGTGCATGAAATGAATCGCGGATCGAGCGGTGGTCAGTTCGTGGGTGACCAGTCGCAGGACTTCCAGAGCCGGCTTGTGGAAAGGGAAGAAATGGGCGAATTCCGATTCGCCGATGCTGTTGGGCCAGGTGAAACCCCGCTTGTAATGGAGATAATAATTGCCGATACCGCTGGCATCCTTGATCTCCCGAACCCTTGCCAGGACGATGTCGTAGTAGTCCTTGTCGTCCTTCAACAGCTCGACAAGTTTCAGCCGGTCGTCGGCAATGATGTTTTTGACCCCCATCTTGCTTTCGATGGCCTGCTGGGCGGCACAGACAGTCCAGATGGGGAGGTTGTGGACTTTGGCAAGGCGGTTTGAGAGAACGACCAACGTTTTTTCATCGTCAATTCTCTGGTCCTCCTCCCGGTTCTTCATGAACAGAGAGACCTCATCCAGCACCAGCATGATCCCGCTGTAACCTTCAGCCAGGATTGTCTCAACCATGTGCTTGAGAATGTCTTCGGTTTCTGCGGCAATCTGCGGCTGCACCTTCAGGTACTCGGTATAGAAACGCCAGAGTTTGTTGCCGCAACTCCGCTTGTATTCGGGAGCCTTGTTATCCTGGATATCCTTGAGGAAATTATCAACTTCCTCGAACTCATCTTCCTCAAAGAACCGTGGGTCGCGCAGAAACTTCCGCAAATCGTTACGGTAGCGATCGAGATCTTCATTGATGAAGCGATCGGCGAGCAGTTCCGTGGGATAGAGAGAAAGGTTTTTCCCCAGTTCTGCCTGAATCTGCTCCTTGGCAGCATCCAGGATATATTCGCTCAGTCGCTGTCCTCTGTCGGTAAGGCCTACCGTTCCCCCCCCAGCGCCGACCAGGGTCTTGACGATGACGAAGACGCCCTTCTGCTTCGTGCTTTTCGCTTCGAGACCGTCCTCCCAGAACTGATAAAGAGATTCTCGTTTCCCTCGACCAGCTTTATCTTCTTTCTGTTTGACGACCGTCCAGGCCTGTTTGTCGCCAAGCGCCAGTGCAGAGAGGAAGCAGAGGAGATGCGATTTTCCCGAACCGAATTCAGCCTGAATCCAGTACCCCTGGCCTATTGGGTTGTCTCTGCGTTCTGGTTTATACGGTGCGGCCACATAGCGGAAAATATCATTGAGGAAGGGCCGGACCGGATCGATCTGGAACTCCTCTATAGTCTGAATCTCAGGTTTTCTTGACTTGCGGGCGTTTTCGGAATTGGAATCAAGCCATACATGCTTTTCCAGTGAATAAACCGAAATAATCTTGTCGGGTACAGTGCAGATCTGATCCAGGGTCTTTCGGAATGTGAGTAAATCACCGCTAGCCATCAAGGCCTCCTCGAAATACTATCTGCGATATCGCGTCAGTTCACGTTTGCAGACATCATAATGTTCTTCCACATCTACTCTCTCGGTCGCATCGAGACCTTGGAGCGAGAGTCCTCCCCGTTCAAAGAGAACAGTGCCTTCAAAATACCAGCCGATTTTACGGCAGAAGGCAATCCAGTTAATCAGAGTTCGATTGTCGGGGTGACCAATGGCTGCACTGCTCTCCAGCAGGCCCCGCACATAGCGGGGAATGCTCACCATTGGATTGTCCCCCTTTCTCCGGAAAACTATGGTTTGCGCCTTCAGGAAAACCTGGTCGACCTGCCATCCTGCCGATGTCCAGGATGTCCCCTGCGGGCTGGACTTCGTATTTGCCCACCAGGGCCGGTCCACCATCGAAATATTCGGCAGTTTCCGGTTGAGAATTACCTCTATCTCCGGAAACGTGAGAACCAGTTGCCGCTGTTCTTGTGGCAGAGAAGTCAGAAATTCAGTAAAACGTTTATAGCCGCCTGCGGGTGAGGCTTTCACCGAAGGAGTTGCTACTTTGCCATCTGTACGTCTGAAGGTTACAGTGCCTTCCGACAGGTTGACCGTGTCAACTTTCCAACCGGCGGTCAGCCACGACCGGGCATGATTGCTTCGCAGCGTATTTGCCCACCAGGGGCGATCCATACGGGCAGTTTGAGGCAACTCTGCACCAATGATCTCCTCGATAGCAGCGAATGTCAGTTGGAACGACGAAGTCTCACGATCTTTGCGGAACAGGTACTCTCTGAACGGATCGTATTTGGACATGTCCCGGCGCTACTTCAATTCCCAGAGATGGTTATCCGCTATGAGGTTTGACGGCAGCGTATAGTTTCCTTCCTCAATTTCAGGGTACATAACGATTCTCCCGCCGCTTCGGCGACCCGGAAGCAGCAATAGAATCCGGTCATCATCTGCTGCCATTGTCCTGAGCAGATTGAGCTCCAGGTGATAGGCGAACAGCATTTCAAGATTTGCCAGCACGACCAAACCTTTCCCACGAAGTTTGGAGCGCAGGAACGCCTCGAACGCCTTGGCCACGTGACCGGCGGTAGGCTCTGGCCGTTTCGCTTCGTTTTCCACAAGATGCTTGAATTCTTCATCGGGAATGGCGTCGAGTATTCCGTGATTGACCGAAAGCGGTTTGGGAAATCGTCGCCCATCGGTCGTCTTTGCCTCCTGCAGACGGCTGGAGAACTCCTTCAAAGCAGGGAAGTCCCCCAGCACTCCATACAGGTGACGGCCTCCGGGAACAGTGAGTTTGCTCCGCAGAGCCTCGATAATTTCAGTATCTTTCATGACGTAATCCTGGCTACCATTTCATCCAGCGTCCATTTTGTCGTAAACTGCCGGACGTTATCGATCTCTGATATCTTGCTGATCAGCTCACTATTACGAAGCTCATAAAGCATCGGAACCAGTCTGGTCGGATTCCATAACATGCTCATAACGTGAATATTCTTTTCCAGCCAGCCGAGATCATACATTCCGGGATTCGAATACTCACTGTGTATCACGAAGGCAAACGAATGGATCGGAATGTCCCGATAGGAAAATGAAATGTGTGTCCGGTCAGCCCGTGCGACACCCCCGGCAACCAGAGCATCAACTATTGCCTTTGAACAGTCACCGATGCTTTTTGACTCCGGGAACCGTTCGATAAGATAGTCATGAATCCGTTGGCGATGCATCTTGCCAACCCCAATCGCCGGAATTATCAGTTCCGTAATCACATCCAGCATTAACGGCTCAGCCATGCAGAATCGGTAAAAACAGACATCCCTCAGTTCCTGGGTCCCCTGGAATTTGCGAGCGAACGCTATCAACGCCTTATCCGCAGTGCCATTAGGAAACATCCGGAGTGTTATGTAACTTGAATTACGCTTCCGGGTCTGTGCTGCACTGAAATGGAGATTATTGACCAGAAACTGCCGGATTTCTGCCAAGGATTCAGTATCAGGCAGCTTCGGCAGGATCTCGATTGCCTCTTTCAAGATGGCCTTGCCAATAACCCCGCTGCGCTGGCGAGGCGCTTTGGGTTGCGCCGGAGTTGTGGCTGAGTATTGAGGTTCCTGATCAACATGTTCAAATAAAGAAGATTTTGCCGGTACTTGTTGAACTGGAACCGGGTGCTGTTTTCTAAGGGCATCGGCCAGTTTGATCAGAATGGCAGAATATTGCTTGATACCATCAATCGTGACAAGGGAGTCGATGTCCGCGGCAAGTACGCCATCAAGGTTGCCAAATTCGGCAATGAGGCACTTTGCATGCTGCTGCACATCCTTTAAAGGAATGGCGTATGTAAGGAGCAGTTCCAGGAGAGCAAGATCGTCTCGTGAGCCTTGCTCACAACTTACAAATCTCTCTCGCAGACGCTCACGATGACCTGATTTATTGTTCTCGGGCATACTTCCTCATATCAACTGCATTTGCAGTGGACAATATTATAAAACGAACATGGGACAGAAAATGTCATATACAGCCTATTTAGCCTTCCAGGCTTCAAATTCTGCCGGTCGCAGGCGGAATCTCGCTATGTTTCCCTCATGCAATCCCTTCAACTCGGCATGCACCAGTGAAATAAAACGTTGCTGGTCATCCTCCGGAATATGCTCTGAGGTCCATGAGGCAACTACTTCCTCCATCTTTTCAGCATACTGAAGAACTACCTCTCGAATGATTTCCGTCAATAACGCACGATATTTCATCCGGAACGGGTCAGGCTCGCCTAGCTCCTCCCGCGTACTCAGGTATCGCTTGACCGAGCGTTCATAGCCCCAGACAAATACATCCCGCAGCAGCTCGATGCGATTCAGCTCGTAGACACCCAGAATCCCTTCGACATAGGAACGCTTGGGGACATCAATGAACGAGAGCGGACAGAGGTTCTGCTTTACCAGCGGGATATTGGCGGCAAGCCGTGCCACCCGCTTGTTGACATCCTCGAACGGCTGCAGGTAGGAGAGGTGCACCAGGGCAAAGAATGCCTGCTCAAAGGGATCTGAGATGGCGGCAGCCGTATCGAGAGCCCTCTGGAAATATTCGTCCAGGAGTTGCGGTGTGGACAACGGCGTGTAGACCGAACCACCGATTCCTACCGCGATCTGGCGCAGCCTGCCGCAGGCTTCCGGGTTGGGCAGCAGGTTGTCGGACAGAATCGCATGGATGTTCAGCACTGAATATCTGTTGAAGCCGATTTCTTCTGCGGATTCCACAAGAAATTCGATGGCCTGCTTGTGGTTCAGGATCATCTGGGTTTCCAGGGCATCCTTACCATCTGCAGCCTGGCCGAAGGAGATCAAACGCTCCGTTTCCAGCAGGGAGTAGGTATTCCCCTCCAGATAGCTGGATGCCCAGGAGAGGTCGATCAGCAGCCTTCCCATCACCTGACGGGCCATGGTGCCGGCTGGCACGGGATCGTGGTGGGCTCGCCCGATCAGATGCAGGTGCTTTCGCGTGGCATCATCCAGGTATGGTCCGTTCTCCGGATAGGAGAGAAGAAAATCGCGGTGGTATCCGGTCGGCTCACGACGCTGTATAGGCTGGCTGACATAGTTACGGATTTCGTAGCCTGCTGCGGAGAGCGGGATAAGTGATTCTTCCGGGCCAGTTTCCTGAGTTGAGCCAGATGTGACAGGCCAATAAAGGCGCCCCTTGAATACACCGGTAGCACGAATGCGTTTATTTTCTATGAGGATGCTGAGACGACGCAGCAACGTGCGTCGATTGAGGGGTACTCCAGTAGCAGACAATGCTTCCTCAAGCTCGGAAATACCGACTCCTTGCGGATAAGCGGCAATCTGTCGCTCAACGGGCATGAGTTCCTGTTCTGTAATCTGTTTTGGCACAGGTCACCTTTCAAGCGCACCAGCATTTTCTCGACGCAATAATACACTAATTGTCTCGAAATGCAACTTTCGCGACATTAAAACGATTGACGCGACTCTATAGCCGATCAGCAGCGCAATTATTCAAAATCCAGAATTACAGTTCAATTACCAGCTGCCTGTCGTACTGCGGATTGACCTCCACATCCTTGTAGCCGTAGGGATTTACCACCACCCGGGTCCTGCCGAGGATGTAGTCGAAGGAGTTGTGGGTATGGCCATGCACCCAGAGGTCCGGGCCATGATCGATTATCTCGTTGGAAATGTCCGTCATGAAGGCGCAATTGAGGCTGTCTCCCCGGAACCGTTCGTGGATGGACAGAGGAGAGACACCATGGTGTGTCACAACGACGCTCTTCCTGTCTTTCGCTGCTGCCAGCATCTCGAAGATATACCGTTTCGATTCCTGAAACAGATCGACCGTCTCCTCCGGCATGAGCCGCGTCCCGTCAGCCTTCTTGATCACGACAAAGTCGTTCATGTTCTTCCGGGCGTACTGCATCTTGAAGAAATCCTTCCCGAGAAAATCCGTCCAGAGGGTAGCACCGATGAACAGGACGCCATTGATATCGACGGACTCGTTTTCCAGGAAATGGACATTTGCGGGCAGGGAGAGCTTGGTCTTCAGCTCGTGGATGCGCCCGAAGAAATCGTTATGGTAGAAGAAGTGATTTCCCTCCACATAGATGACGGCCAGAAAACGCTTGGCCAGGAGGCTGGCCACCTTGAGCCAGGTCTCTTGGCGGTGAGCAAGGCCGACGTCGCCGGCAACCAGGACAACAGTCTCCTTGTCAGTCGGCAGCGGCTGTACCACCATCTCCAGAATGCGCGGGATCTTGTTGGGCTGCCAGAACTCGGCGTGGATGTCGGAAAATGGACGGACGAGCATAATCACTCTCCATTTGTGCACTGATTTGGCTGAAGTATCGGTAATCTACCTGAAAACAGCGGGGGAGTGGATAATTATTCAGCAAGGAATGTCGGTTCAGAGCAATGGCGCATTGAAGACACCATTTTTGTACCCAAAAATGCGTCATTTGCGGAAGGTGGCAAAAAGCTCCCCATATTTGATGCCAAATTGGTAGCCAAAACAGCCACCATACTTTTCAGCATCCAAAACGGGTGACCAGCTTGGATACCGAACATTCCCCTACCACCAATAGTACCAGCGCCAGTACCTCCATGGGGCATAGCAGGGACGATAATCCGTGCTGGAGAAGGCATACTTGAGCAGCGTCCAGAACGGTTTCCCCTTCACATAGCCGTGGTAGAGTCGCACCTGCACCCGATCCATCAGGATGTACGGCAGCGAGATGCAGGCGATGCCGATGGCCCAGTACCAGAATGTTCCGAGGAAACAGAGGCCGACAAGCAGACCGGTGGCTGCGCTGGTCAGCAGGGGCACGACAATGGCAACCAGCACCGCCGGCAGCTTTGCCCGTTTCGGCTGCCGATCCCTGAGCCATTGCTGGGCGTCATAGTATTTGATCATCGAAAAACCTCCCTTTTCAGATCAAACGGTCATATCCGCAAATGCGTCGGTTTGCACAGGCAACCGAGCCTCGTACCTTTGTCCAGAAAGCCAAAGATTCTCTTCCGCAGCACACTCAGATCTTTGGAAGTGATTGTGGCGTCATTGGCGACATGCCAGTCCGGGATCATCTGCAGTTCCAGGATAACGAGGCCGGCTCTTGTCAGAGCCTTCTTCTTGCGAGGGCCGGTCTTATGCGTATCGGTGACCTCGATTCCAATGACACCAGATGTTTCATGGTAGAGATCAGAGCCAGGAGACAAAACCAGCTGACAATCCACAGAATAGTTCAGACCAGAACGATCATCATGAACGGGCCATTCGTCGGAAGTTTCATCAATTTTTAGCATGAACTCTTTGCCGAACAGTCTGATCCGCCATGTCCACAACTTGCACACGTATTCCTGGACAAGTTCGTGGGCGATCCCTTTGGAGCCATTACCATGACCGTCCCCAGAGCCGCTGAGATAGGCAAAACTGGAAGACTTTGCTCCGCGGTCAACCGGCACCATGGGTCTCAGCTTGATGAGATCGTAGAAATGTTTCCCTTCCCACTCCTCCGGAAACTGGCGCCGGAGATGCAGGGCTTCGTGTACGGTAATGATCGGGCTTGAAAAATCTGCTTTCTGGTACGCTAACAGTTTCATATATTCCCCTCGATGATGTTGTAGTCTGGCGTCAGCAGGTTGATGGCCTTGCCGATGGCGATGTCCAGCATGATCACTTCCTGGCCGTTCAGATAAATCTTGCCGGCAGGCGCGCCTTTCTCGACCAGGCTAATTTCAAGTGAATGGATGTTGTCCTTCTGCCTGGCAACCAGATAGAGTGCCTGCGGATATCCGCTGTTATTGCGTTTGAGCGCCGTTACCAGTTCGATCTTACCGCCCGCTTTGCTGCTTCGCTTCCAGTAGGCCTGCATAAAATAGTTCAGAGACGATTTGACCATGGCCAGTTCATAGAGATCGTTATCAATGACAAAACCCCAGAAGTTGGCCTTGACCAGGGTGTTTCTGTTGAAACGGGTCTTGTAATGGCCGCCGTTATCCCGGTAGTCATACCGTTCCATCTCGACCGTGGCGGAGACGGATATTCCTTTGAAGTTGAATTCGATCATCCTGCCTCCACCTCCTTCCAGAGTTTGCTCAGATACGTTGCCGATACCTTCAGTTTCCGCTTGCTCTGCAGATAACCAGCGATGATCCGGAAACCCATGCCATCCGCCTTCAGCCCCTTCACTTCGCCCCAGTAGGCCAGGATCTTCCGGCGCAGGAACGGTTTCCTCCCCCTGGTGACAAGGGTTGCTGCCGTCGCCCGGCGCAGGTGGGTGAAGTCGTCATACTGCTCCTGATCCGCCACCCGGTAGCCTTTTCCCTTGATAGTGTCCCAGCCCCCCTTGCGGGCCGCCATGACAAAAGCGCAGTACTTGGCGATCCTGCCGGGGAGATCGGGGCGTTCGCCTTTCAGCTGAAACGATCTCTTCACGCCTTCCTGGAAGATCTCGATGATTTTGTCCTCCGGGAGCGACGATACCCACGAAAAGAGCTTCTTCCGTTCATGTTCCGTCAGGCCGGTTATCAGGTTCAACTGCTCGGTCATGTCATCCTCTCGTGTAGGTCAGGGTCTCCCGCAACAGGAAGTGGGAGGTTTCCAGGGAGGTCTGCTGCAGGGCCTGTTCGTGGCTCATCCCATGATTGATGCACTCGAGGTAACGTTCCTGAGCGAAGTTGTGTTTCAAACCATGACTGCCGCGACCTGGGGCATACTGACCGGTAGCCTTGCCAGCCTTGTTATTGCCTTCCTCTTGCCCGGTTTTGCGGACGCTGGCTGCACCAGTAATAATGTTGGGGGCACGACTTACTTTAATTGCGATGATGGAAGTAGTGGTACGGCAAACAGAGTTGGTGGAACAACTTATTATAATTATAACGATGGGACATCTGCTACTTCAAACAGAGTAGGCGGTACTACATACTACAACTCCAGTAACGGCGTCAGTGGAACATCTAACAGTGTTGGAGGTACCACATATTATAATTATAATAATGGGCTGTCAGGTACGTCAAACAGAGTAGGCGGGACTACCTATTATAATTACAATAATGGTGCATCTGGCACATCGAATAGGGTAGGCGGTACGACTTATTATAATAACAGGTAGTTTTCAATATTTGCTAGCTTGCCAAAATGAAGGGTTTCAATTGGTGGGTTGATATTACCACGGCAAATAAATATATCGATTTAACTTGATTTATGCTATAGTTCTT
>CAYVYW010000001.1:73136-204510 GCA_964456065.1 uncultured Geobacteraceae bacterium | reverse complement strand
GCACAACAGCCATTACGCCCAATCAACTGGTGCAGTCGTCTTCTGAAAATGACACATCTGATTTGTCATACAATCGAACGTTTAGGTGACACATATGCTCATTGGCTATATGCGGGTCTCAAAGGCTGATGGCTCGCAGACCACAGATCTTCAGCGTGATGCCCTTATCGCTGCTGGTGTCGCCGCCGATCATCTTTATGACGATAGGGCATCAGGCAAACTTGACGCCCGGCCTGGGTTGGATGCCGCACTGAAAGCATTGCGAGAAGGCGATACGTTGGTTGTCTGGAAATTGGATCGGCTTGGACGGAATCTCAGGCACCTGGTCAATACGGTTCATGATCTGGAAAAGAGGGGGATTGGCTTTAAGGTTCTGTCCGGTCATGGGGCTTCGATCGACACAACAACCCCTGCCGGCAAGTTGGTATTCGGCATATTTGCCGCACTCGCTGAGTTTGAGCGAGAGCTTATATCCGAACGTACAAAAGCTGGGCTGGCTTCAGCACGTGCCCGTGGAAGGTCCGGCGGGGCACCCTATAAGATGACAGCAGCAAAACTACGGCTTGCAATGGCGGCAATGGGGCAACCAGAAACCAAGGTGGGAGTTCTCTGTAATGAATTGGGAATAACTCGGCAGACGCTATACCGCCACGTTGCTCCCGATGGGAAATTGCGTGACGATGGTGAAAAACTATTGGCTGGAAAGCCCAAATAATTTTGTTATTCCGAATTGTTGGAAGGTCAGAAAACTCTGAATGATAACAATCTCCCATCTGGCGTGAGACCGATGGTGTCAAACGTCATCACTGCTTTCAATTTTAGTTCTTTCCATTGTTCTACGAATAAAGGATGCAAAATCATGTGGCCTTCGGCCGAGCAACCAGCTCAAACCATTCGGATTACCAGGAAATCCGTGTTCATTATAGTGATGGAACATAGTTAACAATGTGCCAATTTGATAGTCCCCTGATCCATGCTTTCGCAATTGTGCTGCCCATAGTTCATCCGGGGGTGTTTGAACCTTGATATCACGTTTAAAATTCTGATTAAAAACTGACAACATATCAGCCATGGATAGATTTTCCGGACCACATATTTCATAAGTGGCGCCCATATGACCTGGTTGGGTGAGAATTACAGAAGCAGCCTCCGCCAAATCTTCCAAGTCAACCATACAAATGCGTGTTTCTATGGATTTAAAAAATCTCTGCTCAAATATACCTTCTTCACTAAGCAGCTTCCAACCTTGAAGCACATTCTGCATCAATATTGCAGGTTGAATAATGGTGAATGGTATCCCTGAATTCACCACTATTTCCTCTACCAGATTTTTTTTCTGATGATGTGGTAAATCCTGAAGTACGGAATGAAGCACCGAATGGTATACGAAATGTTCTATTCGGGCAGAACGGGCGGCAGCGTTTATCGCTATTTGTCCTATGAGAACTTCATCAGGATTGACGGCGGAACATATGTGATACGCGGCGCGAATGCCCTTGAAGGCTTCATTCATTGCCTCTTGATCCATCATGTCTCCTGTAACCACTTCCTTTACACCCAAAGATTTAAGTTCCGGAATATGTTCAGCTTTATGAACAAACGCCCGAACTTCCTCTCCTTTAGATGATAATGCCCGAATTATTGCTCGACCGGTTTGCCCATTGGCTCCAGTAATAAGAATCATGATTCAATCCCCCCTTGTTGTGTGAAAGCGAGAAAAACCTTCCGTCACTCCAGGACGCCGGCCCAGGTGTTGCCCTGCAGAAAACTACCCTCCACATTGGATTCCATCTGGAGCAGGCGCCGGAAGGGGATTGTGAAGCTGAGCCTGTCGGCGAAGCCCTGACCTTTAAGGAACTTGCGGGCCGAAATGTCGGTAAGGCCGATGAGGCAGCGTGGGTTCTCCGACTGTGCCTCCTTGTAGGATAGTATCCCGACAACCTGACAGGCCGCAGCATGGGGGACTGCAGTGTTTTCCGTGTCAGGGCGGTCATAGTTGGCCAAGATGACCAGCGCCGAAAGTTGATCAGGGTTCACCAGGAAGGTAACGGAAACAGGTTCATCCTTGACAGGGTCAACCTTTGATAGCGGTTTCATCGCGACATACTTCGTCGGAATCTCAGTGATCGGCAAAGCTTTTACGAACTGTTCCGCCAAGTCCGGTGTTTGCTTGTACCGCTCGCCGTGCAGGAAGTCGTCGACAAAGGCGGCAGGCGCCCCCTTGGCCTTCATCCCCTCACTAATCGCTTTACCGGCAGGATCGTTCTCGTTGCCTGTGGAGAGAAAGCGGCAGAAACCGGGAACGCCTCCGGGAAACTTCATATACGTGTTGCCAAAGCCCAGTCCGACCCCACCACCGGGGCAGGCATACGTTTCCTGATCGAAGACCGCAGTCTTTCCCCGGGCAGCCGAGGCGACCATGAACATGACACAGGACTGAGTCCCCGGCTTGAATTGTGCTGCCCCCTCCGGTTTCTCGTTCGTGAAGATCAGCGCAACCGGTTCAGTTTCCAGCCTTAATGCTTTCGAAATTGCAGATTCCATGTGACTTCTCCTTTTTTGATTATTACGATTTCTAGACCGTGCCGAAGATAGTTCCCCACGTTCACGTTATGCTCCCGGAGCCACTTCTCCTTCCTTTCAAACTCTCAAGGGAAGAGAAGTTTGCCCGCTGAAGCTTTTAGTGAGGGTGTGGGCCAGTCCAGCTTGGCTCAGGTGCGTCAAACGACATCGGTATAATTTCTTCTCCGTGGTAAATCGTGTTCGAGCCGTTTTGTGAGCACCGTCATCAATGAAACAGCTTCGTTAAATTGGGTAGAATCGATTCCATCCGCAATTCGGTTAGCCCACTCCGCCTGCCGATGGCTGACTTCCTCCATCACGGTTCTCGCATGGGGCGTCAGCGAATAGAGCTTTGCACGGAGATGGGCGGGATTGGCGGATGTTATGACAAATCCGTCTTTGTCCAAACAATTGGCGATACGCTGGACGTTCTGCCTGGTAAGACCCATCCGTCGTGCAATCTCCGCCACTGTTGCGGGGCTATCGTGCAAAGCACCAAGGACCTGCCAGCGGGCACTGGTCAGTCCCAGATCAGCCACTAACTGGTCTCCAGCTGCAATGAGGGCGCCATTCAGACGAAACGTTTCCAAGATGAGCCTGGTGAAATTGGCCCCTGCGGGCGTATGGTTCTTATGGATCATTGGCATCGCTCCTTTTGACAATATGTTGTCATAATGACAACATATTGTCAATAAAAACGAACTAAGAAAACACAATCGCAACCAGCCATTCCCTATGTATTGGCGTATTAATTCCGTTTTCTGTGGTGACCTCTATAAGATGACAGCAGCAAAACTACGGCTTGCAATGGCGACGATGGGGCAGCCATAAACCAAGGTGGGAGTTCTCTGTAATGAATTGGGAATAACTCGGCAGACGCTATACCGCCACGTTGCTCCTGATGGAAAATTGCGTGACGATGGTGAAAAACTATTGGCTGGTAGGCGACATTAGTTACGTAATGTCAGTTAGATGGAATATATTTTGGGCGCTACTTTGCACTTGGTTGCATGAATGTTGGGGTTAGGCCAACAAGGGACTCTCATTACATTAGAGTCTCTTGTCCTAGAGGGTTCTGAGGTAGCAATACTTAATAACGTAACGGCACACATTGCGCGTGAGAATCCTGATGTTATTCTCATAGCTGGGAGTATGAAAAGCCCAAGCCAGTGGATTGTTGCACGAGCCCACGCACTTGCTGTTTCCTTGGACTGGGGTCGCAATGCACAGAAGCCACACCGCAGTTCTTCCCATCACCGTCTCGAGGTCTACGGGCGTCACATCATTGACACATCAAGCCTACTCGGTTTCACAAAACGGTTTAGTCCAATGCGGGCAGAGGACAGGCAAGCAGGCAGTGCCCAAAATGTTTTTTACACGCTATTGAAGATTTTGCAAACCTTACCTTTAACACCATATCAGCTTCTTTATCGTTCCGTGCCCACCATGCTCCAAGCAATGGTTACGGGTATCTTTCTAGCTCTGCAGCAATGTTTGCCACTGGAACCTACCGGTGGTTCACTTGACAGGACACCACGAAAAACCACGCAGGGGACATCAGGGCTTTACCAGAATATCACCTGTCTTGACCTACAGTCATTTAGGGTTGCTGTACAAGACTGCTATACGCAACTACCTCAGGACGAAACATTACTATCCATACTGCGCCCCCTACAAGAAAGCGTCTTTAGCCTTTTGGCAACGGTACCCTCTCTGCAGACCCATTGGGGCCTCCAAGCACTTGAAGCATTGCTGTTGCTCTTTCTCCCCCCGCAAAAGCGCCAAGAAATACATCGGCTCCAACAGGTGTGGCTTGATGACATCCGACGGGACCTAATGCAAGCAGGCATACCAATCTTATCGGAATCAGAAACCTTATTAATATTTGGGGGGCATGAAGGGTTAGCCCATACAACATTGCAGAGATTCTGGCAGACAAAGCTCGGTTTAGATCGGCTCATCCCTCTCCATACTGACTATCAAGCATATTATGGCTGTCCCGAGGCCGGCTACTACCTTGTGACAATAGATGGTAATTTCGAGCCATATAGTAGTGCCGTACAACGTTATGGCGAGCTATTCCTCAGGGAGCTTACTCACATGTTTCTGGAGCAGAAACTACGGGGAGGTACAACGCAAATAGTTTTACAAGCCGTACTGGCAACATTACGCACAAGGGACTTCCCCCTATCCTGGGTCATGAGAACGACACGCCTGACCATATCACCCCAACAGTACAAGCAAGAGCGAGATCAGGGTATTCGACGGCATGCCGCCCCATACGAATTAGCACTCTCAAGTGGCCGTGGCTACGTAGCGGGAGATTCTCTCTCATATTACATTACTGGCAGCAATAAAAACTGCGTTATACACGAAGCTTGTCGACTGGTCTCAGACCCAACGCAACCATGCCCACCAGACTTAAACCTCGCATGGTATAGTGCACAACTATATCTGGTCTATGAAAGACTCGGTGGAGAACAGGCGTTTCAAGAAGAACTCTTTACTTAAAAGGCAAAAAAAAGACCGCACCAAAGTGCGGTCTTTTTTCTTGATACGTGGGGGGATTACTTCTTTGCAGGTGCAGCAGCAGGTGCAGCAGCCGGAGCAGCAGCAGCAGCCGGAGCAGCAGCTTTCTTCTCTTTCTTAGCAGCTTTCTTCTTTGCCTTCTTTGCAGGTGCAGCTGCTTTTTCAGCAGGAGCAGCAGCAGGAGCAGCAGCCTTCGGAGCCTCAGCAGCGAAAGCAAAACCAGCAAAAGCAACAGTAGCGATCATGGAAGCAATAATCTTCTTCATTGGATACATCCTCCTAATGGAATTTTGGTATCAGTGTATTAGCAGACTCCGTGCCAATTTTTCGCAATCACGTTAAACACCATAATATCAGAATGTTACAAAAGCCCATCCGCGTAGACATCAAGGAGCCAGCGGAGACAACCACCCCATTTGAGGTATGACTTGCTGATATGGTCTAGTTACAGAACTCCGTGGTAGGAACGATACCATCCCACAAAAGAGGCAAGACCATCCGCAAGGGAGGTTTTAGGAGCAAACCCGGTCTTCTTCATCAACGCCGAGCAGTCAGCACTGGTTTCCAGGACATCCCCTGGTTGCATATCAGCAAACTGAAGTCTTGCTTGACGCCCAAGAGCTTTTTCAAGTGTCCTTACAAAATCACCGAGAGCCACGGGCTTGGCATTGCCAATATTATAAACCGCCCATGGCGCATAGCTACTGGCAGGATCAGGATGGTAGCTGTTCCAATCGGGATTGTGCACTGGGGGCAGTGGAATGAGTCGAATAATACTTTCTACAACATCATCAATATATGTAAAGTCTCGCTTCATTTTTCCGTGGTTGAAAAGTGTAATAGTCTCGTTGGCTAGTATTTTTCGAGTAAATTCATAGTAAGCCATATCTGGCCTTCCCCATGGGCCATAGACGGTGAAGAAACGTAAACCGCTCATCGGTATTCCATAGAGTGAAGCATAAGCATGCCCTAAAAGTTCATTTGATTTTTTTGTCGCCGCATAAAGTGAAACCGGGTGGTCAACAGACTGTGATACGGCATATGGAGTTGTGGCATTGGCACCATACACGGAGCTTGATGAAGCATAGATAAGGTGGGCCGGGTGGTGCTGCCGGCACATTTCCAAAATATGCATAAAACCCACAAGATTACTAGCCGTGTACACCTCAGGATGGTCTATGGAATACCGGACACCAGCTTGCGCAGCGAGATGAATAACAATTGATGCCTGGGCCTGTTCAAAAACACCGCGGAGTGCGTTGTTGTCTGCAAGGTCAACCCGAAAACCATGGAATCCAGTCATTCGCGACAACAAGGCAAACCGGGACTCTTTCAATGCTACATCATAATAAGGATTAAAATCATCGAAACCGTACACGCGACACCCTAGGGATAACAGGCGACTTGCGACGTGGTAACCAACAAACCCCGCGACACCGCTTACCAGTACCGGCGTATCAGACAAGCCGTTAGTCTGCATGGACCGTATAGCCGAGGTTTCGTAGGTGCTCAATGATTTCAATGCCATGCTCTCTCCCGCGTGTCTCTAAAACAAGTTCTACAGCCGTTTCACCAAGACCAAGTCCTTTTGTCCTGCGATCATGGTTTATTTCATTAATATTAGCCTTGACCGTAGCAAGGGCAGAGGCAAGTCGAGATAAGGCACCAGGGGCATCCATTAATTCAATACGCAGTTGCAGATACCGTCCCGCTACAAGCAAACCATGCTCCACAACCGTTGCCAATGTGCGAACATCAATGTTACCACCTGAGAGCAGGCAAACAACACGACCTGCATGCTTGATCTTAATTTTTTTATTCAGCACCGCTGCTAGCGTTACAGCTCCAGCACCCTCAACAAGCAGCTTGCAGCGCTCAAGCAAAGTGACAATCGCTAAGGCTACTTCCTCCTCAGAAACAAGCACAATCTCATCAACGAGTTGCTGAATAATTGGCATGGTGATTTCACCCGCTTTTTTTACGGCTATACCATCAGCAATGGTTGTTTGTATGTCGGTTTCAACAGGTGCGCCCTTGTGTAGGGCATGGTACATCGAGGGCGCAGCAAGCACCTGCACACCAACAAGATGGACATCAGGGCGCTGCTGTTTAACCGCAAGGGCAACACCGGCGAGAAGTCCACCACCACCAATAGGCACAACAATCGTATCCACCTCGGGTAAGTCCTTGAGTATTTCCAGGCCAATTGTAGATTGCCCGGCAATTACGAGGGGGTCGTCAAAGGGGTGAATATATACCGTTTCATGATTCGCGCTGTACTCTTTTGCTGCTGAAGCAGCTTCATCATAATTTGCCCCTACAAGAAATATCTGGGCGCCAAGGTCTCGTGTTGCCTGTACTTTCTGTTGCGGAGTAGACTCTGGCATGAAGATATTAGCCTGCACCCCTAGCAGGTCCGCACCATAGGCAACCCCTTGAGCATGATTACCCGCTGAAGCAGCGGTTACACCACGCTGCAACTGAGTTCGATCATGAGCCGTCATGAAGTTCATGGCGCCCCTTAGCTTAAAGGCACCGGTCTTTTGCAGGTTTTCACACTTCAAAAAAATCTTTGCCCCTACAAGCTCACTAAAGTGGGTGGCTGCAATCAATTCCGTGTGCCGCACCCGCAACCGTAAACGCTCTTGTGCGTCAGCCACCATCTGGGGAGAAATATCTGTTTGCCACATTTTTTTCACCCTTCTATGCCAAGGTCAGACCTGCGTAACGAACCATGAGTTTTTTGGGGCCCACCGATGAAAACCAGACCAGAACCTTCTGGTCAAAGCCATGCCCTTCAATTCTACGCACCGTTCCTACACCAAAACTGGGATGTCGCACTTTTGTTCCTATGGCAATGGAGTCCCCGGACTCATCAGGCTCTGGAACCATCTCTATTTCCGGACATGCCATATAGACTTCGGCAAGGTTGTGTTCATGATGCTTTTTCGATTCTACCCCCGAAGAACCCACACCCTGCCATCCCAAACCGCTTGTGCTTGCTGCCGACCGCAAACCAGAGTCCATCAACTCTGATGGAATTTCACGGAGAAAGCGCGACGGTATATTCGCATGTTCTTGACCGAAGATGTGGCGCCGCTGCGCATGGAGTAGATAAAGCCGCTGACGTGCTCGGGTTATACCGACATAACAGAGACGACGTTCTTCTTCCATGCCATCGCGGTCATTAAAAGATCGCACATGGGGCAGGATCGTCTCTTCCATTCCAACCATGAAGACGTAGTGAAACTCGAGCCCTTTCGCGGAGTGTAGCGTCATAAGGGTACATCGACCATGCCCATCTTCTGGCGGCCCAGACTCAGCAGCAAGTGACACCTGCTCAAGAAAACGCTCCAGCCCCCCTTGGGAGTCTCGCTCCATAAATTCACGTACAGCCCATACTAACTGGTCGAGGTTTTCCAGACGATCAACATTTTCTGTTTCACTTGATCGGCTTTCCAAGTACTCTTTATACCCTGAGAAATTCAAGATATCAGCAAGGGTCGCTTCTGGGTCTTGCGTATCACGGCGGCTTTTAAGTCCCTCCAACATGGCGAGAAACTGCTGCACTTTATTCTTTGCAGCGGCACCCAAAACAGTCTCCCCCGCATGGGTCATTCGCTCAAGCGCCCTAAATAGAGAAACACCATCACGGCGCGCTCTTTCCACTGCCTTGGCAACCGTCGTCGGACCGATACCGCGCGGGGGGACATTGATTACCCGCTTGAGTGATACTTCATCATCTGAGTTAAGTATAATCCTGATGTAGGCTAGAATATCCTTAATCTCCTGGCGAGCATAAAATTTGACGCCCCCGATAATGATATAGGGAATACGGACCTGGGTTAGCATATCTTCAATAAGACGTGATTGGGCATTTGTCCTATAGAAGACCGCAATCTCACTAAGGCTGCCACCACTGGTTAAAATACTCTGAATCTCATGGGCGACATACCGTGCCTCTTCACGGTCATCACTGAGACAGCGTTTAATCAATAAATCGCCGCGCGGGTTCTCCGTCCAGAGTCTTTTGGCTTTTCGCCCTTTATTACGCGTAACCACCGCTGAAGCGGCCTCAAGAATCGTCATCGTCGAACGATAGTTCTGCTCAAGCCGAATAATCGTGACACCCGGAAAATCAAACTCAAATTCGAGAATATTACGGATATCAGCACCACGCCATGAATAGATTGACTGATCATCATCACCGACCACACAGAGGTTTCTTTGCTCCCCGGCGAGTAGTTTAATCAGCTCATATTGTATCGGGTTTGTATCTTGGTACTCGTCCACCAAAATCCACTGGAAACGCTGCTGCCAGTGTGCCAAAACACTCGGAAATCGTTTTAAAAGCGTGACTGTCTGCATGAGTAAATCGCCAAAATCCAGAGCATTAGCAAGCTTTAAACGATGCTGATATTGTCGATAGACCGCAACAGCTGATGAAGACCAAGTATCAGAGGGAACCACATCGTCAGGTTGCTCACCCCTGTTTTTGTAATGTTCGATATGTTGAGCGAGAACTTTTACCGAGAACCGGCGATCGTCTAAATCAAGCTCTTTAATAATATCCTTTAGAAGCCGTTCACTATCGGCCTCGTCATAAATGGCAAAGGCCGACGTAAAGCCAAGGTGGTGCCCTTCTTCCCTCAGAAACCGAGCTCCAAGAGCATGAAACGTTGTTACGAGGGGGGTTTCATGCCCGCCGCAGAGTAATTGTATCCTGCTCTGCATCTCCTTCGCAGCCTTATTAGTAAAAGTCACCCCAAGGATATGCCGTCCAGAAACCCCCACATGATGCATCAAGTATGCAATGCGTCTTGTAATAACACGGGTCTTACCAGATCCTGCTCCAGCAAGAATAAGTAGAGGCCCTGCACCATGCGTAACCGCCTGAAGCTGGGGTGGATTAAGCTCCTTAAGAAGATTACTCATCGCTGGCTTGACCATCGGCCTCTCCTTGGGCAGCAACCTTTTCCAGAACATCCACAACAGCCTGCAGGTCAACGGGGAAAGGACTGCTAAACTCAAGATACTCCTGCGTGCGGGGATGTACAAATCCAAGCACTCTGGCATGCAGTGCTTGCCGCTCAAGGGCCTGTATCGCTTTTTTTATGCTTGGCACCTTCATCGTGTTCAGTCGACCGCCCTCTGTATAGAGAGGATCGCCAAGAACCGGGTAGCCCAGCTCACTCAGGTGAACTCGGATCTGATGGGTTCTGCCGGTTTCAAGCCGTACCTGCAGGAGCGAGACAGCGCCATACCTCTTAATAACACGCCAATTTGTCACAGCCCTCTTACCGTGTTTTGCAAAACCACTCATCCGCAGGCGATCTGTTGGATGCCTACCAATAACCCCTTGGATCTTCCCGGTTTCCTCCTTGGGGTTACCATAGACCAAGGTCTGATAAAGACGTTTGACGGTATGCTCCTCAAACTGTTTGGCCAGACCGCGATGTGCCATGTCGTTCTTCGCCACAACAAGAACGCCCGATGTCCCTTTGTCAAGGCGATGTACAATGCCGGGCCGTATTTCGCCACCAACCCCCGAAAGATCATCACAGTGATGGAGGAGGGCGTTCACCAATGTCCCGGACACAATGCCAGCACCGGGGTGTACACTCATGCCCGCAGGCTTATCTACAACCAAAAGATCCGCGTCTTCATAAAGGACAACCAGTTCTATCGCTTCAGGCTGAGGGGCTGCAGGAAGGGGCGCCGGAATAGAAACCTGTAACGTATCACCAACTTGCACCCGATATGAGGCACGGACTACACTATCACCGCAGCGAACGTCTCCCTGCTCTATCAACTTTTGAGCCATGGAGCGACTTCCTATTTGCAGAAAAAGTCGGGTAAGAGCACTATCAAGACGCACACCTGCAATGGCATCATCCACAACACAGGAAAGTTGCTCGGGTTCTTGTTCCAGCATCACCGCCATACGTCACATCCCATCTGTCATGCCCCAAAGGACGAGATCTCTCTCCATCATATGATTAAAAGTCGGTACTGCGTATTGACAAGCACCCGCTCGAGTTGTATATCGGAAGAATACAGCGTAAACAGCCTGTTGCACGCCGCACCTCGCTTTACCACGCTATGCCCGCTTCTTCCAGAGGAGGCTTGTGCTGTGCCTGACATAAAAGCTCAAATTAAAGGTTTCAAAATTGGCGATAAAGTTCGCTCACAACGACAGCTTCGTCGCTTGACTCTGCAAGAACTCTCCGATCTGACCGGACTTTCCAAGCCGCTGCTTTCGCAGATTGAGAACGAACAAGTAGTACCTCCACTTGCAACACTTCTGCGCATAGCACGGGGACTTAAGGTTACCATTCACTACTTCTTTGAGGAGGAAGATAACCGCCAAAAACTCATGATTACCCGTAGCGACGAAACACCACCAGGCCTACAACGTTTAGCGACAGTAGACGCGCGCCCCTACACCTATCACTCACTCGCCCAAGGTTTACGCCATAAACATATGGAGCCGTTTCTTATTGAAGTTGAAAGCACCACTTGGAATGACAGCCTTCTCTTTAGCCATGACGGCGAGGAGGAATTCCTTTACGTCCTCGAAGGGAACATCGACCTTCATTATGGTGATGAGTGCTATCGCCTTACGGCTAATGACTGCGTTTATTATGACTCAGGCATTCAACATGGCCTTGTCGCAACCAATGGCAATCAAGCCCGCGTACTTGCAGTACTGTACTCCAACTAGCCCTTACTCATGGTAGCCAAGGACCACCAGAATACAGCTGTGGTCAGCGATACAATTCACCCCGGCCTCTTGGCAGCGCTTAATAGCCGCAGGGCTTTCAGCCCCCGGCTGCATCCAAATATTCATAATACCTTTTGCAATTGCCGCATCCACAACAGCCTCGGTAACAGCAGGCGGGGTTATAATGGATATGCTCGCCACCGTATCTGGTAGATCCTTAACGGAGGCAACACAGGCAATCCCTTCGATGTCACGTGACTTCGGGTTCACCGGGACAACCACTTTGTTATTCATCTGATAACAACGTACCACTTTGTTACCATACTTGCTCCGGTCCTCAGATGCGCCAACAACACCAAAGGCCTTTGAAGCGAGAAAGGTCTTAATACTCTCTGTCATATACTCACCCCCGTTAACTGGTTCTTGCACAGCGCAGCTTCTTGCCGTATGCTGTACCTTATGGCGATACTACCAACATTAAAACAAAAAATATATAACGGCGAACGTCTAAACCGTGAAGAAGCATTAGCGCTATATCACACGGAAGACCTATTAGCGTTGGGACAGTTGGCAGCCCATGTCAATAAGCAAAAAAATGGCAACCGCGTTTTTTTCAACGTAAACCGCCATATCAATCCGACCAATCTTTGTGTAAATCGTTGTGCTTTCTGCGCTTTTTCTAGAACAGACGGGGCTGTAGACGCCTATACATTAAGCCATGATGAGATGGTGGAGCGAGCTCAAGCAGCGGCTAAAGAAGGGGCAACCGAAGTACACCTTGTTGGTGGCCTGCACCCAGACCTGCCATTCTATTTTTATACGGAGCTATTGAGAAAAATTAGGGCGACTGCTCCATCGTTGCACATCAAAGCTTTTACTGCCGTTGAAATTGACTATTTTGCCTCCATCAGTGGCCTGTCCATTGAGACCGTATTGCAGAGATTAATTGAAGCCGGTCTTGGGTCTATGCCAGGTGGTGGTGCAGAAATCCTAGGTGAAGCCGTCCGCAACCAGATTTGTCCTGAAAAAATTTCCGGAGAACGCTGGCTCACCATCCATGAGCTAGCCCATCGCGCCGGCCTCAGGACAAATGCCACGATGTTGTATGGTCACGTGGAAAGTATTGCAGACCGCATAGAACACATGGAAATGCTTCGTACGCTACAGGATAGGACAGGGGGCTTTCAAGTGTTCATACCCCTAGCATGGCAACCAGAAAACTCTCCCTTAAAACTTAACACTAAAGGGACAAGCGGTATCGACGACCTCAAAACGCTGGCAATAGCGCGCCTTTTTCTCGACAACTTTCAACACCTCAAAGCATACTGGGTTATGCTTGGCGAGAAAATTGCCCAGGTATCACTTTCCTTTGGCGTCAATGATCTGGATGGAACTGTTGTTGAGGAACAGATTGGTCATCTCGCTGGGGCCGCATCGCCCCAAAGCCTTTCCATCACCAAACTGGTGCATATGATTTCCGTTGCTGGAAAAATACCAGTTGAACGAGATACGCTCTATAAGCCGATACGTGAGTTTTAGTGCTTTTTCCTTGTTGCGACTTGGTTCTTATGCCGTCTGCGTCCCTGTTTCGGCGTGACATTCAGCTCCTTGACGAAGGTTTCATCCGCTACTGTACCACCAGCACAACACCTCTACCCACACCAGGCCTGATTATGGACGATGAGTTCACCTATCAGGCCGAACTCTACCTTCCTGGGGAGCTCCTTAGCCATATTTTTAGACGTTTAGTGCATACGGCCTGCCCGTCACATACCGCAGCCACCATTTTGGACCAAACAATGGGCTGGATTAACTGGTGTCGCCACCTCTGGCGCCATGGGCATCCCGAGGCACTTAACCCGGCAGACTTTTTACAAAAACTTTTGGAGAATGGGGCGCTCCTCACGTCGTTTATTTTTTCCGTTACTATGCCATACCATCACAATGGCAAGGGGTTTAACCGCTACCCCGAACAACATGGCCCCCTTCTTAATCTTCTGAAAAAGCGGTTAGACGAAGGGAACCAAGAACTACATCTTTTAGATATGGGGTGTGGTAGTGGAGAAGGGACTTGGGAGTTATTGAGCCTTGCCAACGAAGCAGGATGGACAGCACAGCAGGTCCGGTGCGTGGGGGTAACAGCTGCCACACTTGAAGTATGGGCGGCAGAGAATCGCTGTCTTCCCCATCTGCAAAGCCGAACCGAGTCCTATCGCCAGAGGACTGATATTCTCTGTAGCCATGGGTGGCAGGACGCCATCTGTTTTCAGCAGGGGGATGTGCTCCAGGAAGCTCCCCTTAGCGCTACCTTTGACATTATTCTTTGTAATGGCTTACTTGGTGGCCCCGCCCTTAATCAAAAAATACTGTTAGACCGTGCATTACAAAAACTTGGGACTGCATTACGGCATAGAGGACTGCTTTGTATCGGGGACCGCTTCCATGGCGGCTGGCATCAAACAGCGACCTATCGCTGTCGTCAAGAAATTCTACGCGACAAAGGGTTTATTGTTAACGAATGCGGGGGGTCATTGTTTGCGACGACCTCGGCCAACTAGCTGAGTGGTGAATGGACCACCTTACGGTTAACACGTACCAGTAAATCCCCTTCAAAAAGGAGCGGATGCCGCCGAATACCGGTTAGTAGTCCCGTTTCTGGAGCACAGATTCTTTCTAGAACTTTACCGCTGAAGCTGTCATAGATAAACCCAAGCTCCTGTCCTTGGCGGACCCATTTACCTACTGCCGTGTCTGAGACAAACATACCCGCACGTGGCGCATACATTCTACAAGCATTACCCTGCTGGAAGCAGTGCACCTCATTTTCAGGTTCGTAGAGGGAAACCCCCTCGAGGACACCCGTTTTGCCTAAAAATGAGATTAACCCCCTGAAAACCTGCTGGCAATGGTGTAGCTGTATTGTGGCTCCTTGCCCAATACGCATCAAAAAACTCTGCCCTGGCCAAACCTGCCATGCATGCATCAAGGTTGTTGTAAAAACTGGCGAGCTTGAACGTTCCATGATTGCCGGCAAACCGAAAAGATGCGCCGCCTGACGTTGTTCAGGGGTGGGATTGTAAAGCCGAACCTGTGGCAACTCCTCGAAGTCACTACCGGCGGTATGTATATCAACACGATATTCGGCACGCTTCGTCGCCTCCAACACAGCCAGAGCAATTCGCTGTGTTGTCTCACCGTTCATGCTTCCTGGAAACATTCGATTAACATCACTTTTATCAAAGGGCCAGGTTCTGCTGCGCAGGTTGACACCAAGGACATTCACTGCGGGAATGATAAGTACTTTTTTATTAAGCCGCATCCCTGGATGCTGGCCTTTTTCAATCCCCTCTAAAAAGTCTGCAAGGCGAGAAAGAATATAAATGCCATTCAGCTCATCGCCATGCATACCAGCAACAAAAGCGGCAGCAGGGTGTTGCGAGGGAGGCCCAATTTCGTGATAAGGGATATCAAAAGAATCACGCACCGGTGCTGTCATAAGTAGTAAGTCACGTCTCATAGCGCACCTCCGCGCCGAGCCATTACCCTGGCCATCAGCGAACCTTCATACACAAGCGGGTATTCGCGCAGTGTAAAAAGAACGCCATCAACGGGTGACCGGACCTCCGAGAGTACCGCCCCATGAAAGGGGGAAACAATCGTACCGAGCAACTCTCCTCGATGTAAGTTTGTCCAGTGTGCTTTTGCAGGAACAAACATACCAGAGGTCTGAGCATTGAGGTAATGTACGTTACTATCATCAGCAACCAACGGCGTATGGGTAGCTTCGGGAAGGGGGACCGCAGAATCAAGTATACCCATTTCTTTCCACAAATGTAAAAGACCCGTTGTCAGCTGGTCGCAATATTCAGGCGTAAGGCGCATACCGACTCCCATCTCAACAACGAGACAGGGTACACCGCTACTATTGAGACTATGTGCAATGGTCGCCTCAAGAACTGTAGCCGCCCCATGCACCCAAATTAAGTCGAGGTTCGCTTGCCGTGCAAGAGGGACCAGAATGTCTGCGAATTCCGTATTAATTCGAACCTGTGGTATTTCTCGGAGATAGATGTTGCTTGCATGGATATCCACTACAAGCGCAGCACCTTGCAAGGCATCCATGATTGCAGCAGCAAGGCGCTTCGGCAAAACACCCTGTTGGCTCCCAGGAAAAGAGCGGTTCAGATCACTATCAAAAACAGGTACTGACCGAGTAAGAGTGTCAAGTCCAAGGGGGTTGAGAGCAGGGTAGAGTTCAACCTGCCCATGGAGCCACTCCGGATGCGTCCGTACCAGGTCCTGGAGCCATGCAGACAAGCGGTGGCAAACAAAAAGTCCCTCCAGTTCATCACCATGCAGGCCTGCAGTTACAACAGCGCGCGGCCCATCCCCCCCCTTAAAAACCGTCCTGCGTATATCAAGTTTTTCCTGATATGGCATTTCTATAGAAAAAATTGTTTCTGAATGCATATGTTACCAACCTTACTGATTTACTATAGTTACTGCAACACGGGGAGTATCTCCCCCATCTCCACCTTTATAACTGCCACGTAACGGAGCGGCGTCATAAGAATCTCTACCCACTGCCATAGCGACATAGCGGTCATTGACCACCAGTCCATGAACCGGATCAAACCCAAGCCAACCTACTCCAGGAGTTAACACCTCGGCCCAGGCGTGAGTCGCTAATACCTCATCTTCAAGGCAAATCCCGGCGTCCATATACCCCATGACGTAACGGGCAGGAATCCCCCAGGAGCGTACCAGCGCAATAAAAAGATGGGTAAAGTCCTGGCAAACACCATAACCACTGGCAACCACGTTTACAAGCTCACTATGCACCTCACTCGTACCAGGGGCATAACATAATACACGCTGCACCCATGCCATCAACTCCAGCAGATCATTAATACCTGCCGTTTCACGGGTGCGAAGGGGGGGCATCTCCTTAAGAACCTTTTGAAGTTTTGCCAAGGCTGGAACAACATTACTCCGGTGCAGGATATAATCAAAAAGACGAGGATTTTCAGCTAAGCTCTTTTGGTAAAAGCGCTGAGCATCTTCACCACTAAAGGATTGACCATCAAAGGGGTTCGTACGGAGAGTTTCAATCTCCATGACCACCTTGACACACAAGGAGTCATGTTCTTGTATCGCATGGTAGTAGTCAACATCATTACCAAAATAATCAATATAGCTACCAACCCACTGGGCAGGGTCTACAGATATTGCATGGTGCATAACCCGCTGCCAACAATCCTGCCGCGGCGTAAGTCGTATTTCAGTATGATGCTCCCGTACCGCAGATCGGCTGTAGGTAAGAAGTGTTTGATGTTCAATCCTGTACAGCACAGCTACCTCTATCCTTTATTTGTTTTACTGGAAGAAGTCATGCAAAAGAGCTCCATGCAGATCTGCCAGCAAAGAAAGGAGCTTTTCGATGAATTCATGTAAACCTACACCAAAAACAGACTCACCACTCTCCTGTGCTATCAATGACAAGATTGCTGCTAAAGCTCGTTCTGTTTGTTCTTTATTCTCAAGTCCAACCGAAAGTAATGCAGCAGCAGTACGATCTGCTGAAAAGGCGATTGAACGCGGGAAATCCTTCTCAAATATAACGAAGTCGACAACGGAGACAGGGTCAAATCCAGTATGGTGAGTACGCCGAAACGCTTCGAAACCCGACAAAGACTTCAAAAGCGCAGCCCACTGATAATAGTCTAATGCCGAACCGACCATATCAACTCGCGGCAAAATGAGATGATATTTCACATCGAGAATCCGTGCTGTCATATCAGTACGCTCAACACAGCCACCAACTTGATAAAACGAGTAGGCCTCACCCCGCATCATCGTTGCAGTAACCAGTCCATTAAAACGGGCGACTTGATTACGAAGTTCAATAAAAAGACTCGAAGCTTTTTCCGGCGTGATTGTACCAGCGAGACGCTCGTTGAAAAGCAACCAAATTTCGTTCACGGCCTCCCACATTTCTTTCGAAATCCGGTCTCGTGCCACACGTGCATTCTCCCGAAACAAACGTAAACACGATCGTATTGAGCTCGGGTTGGTCCTCCCACCGCAAATAAATTGTAAAACACGTTGGGTCGTGATGGAATCATCGCCATATTGTTCAATATAACATGGCAGGGCCGAATTTATTTCAAGGATGGGGCGCCACTTATCAGCCTCGCCCATATCCTCCTCAGCCTCCACTAGATATAACAGGTTAATCTCCATTAA
The DNA here is from genome assembly GCA_964456065.1 of uncultured Geobacteraceae bacterium. Classification (GTDB taxonomy): domain Bacteria; phylum Desulfobacterota; class Desulfuromonadia; order Geobacterales; family Pseudopelobacteraceae; genus Trichlorobacter. The sequence goes on along the minus strand of CAYVYW010000001.1, from coordinate 186,449 downwards.
ACGTGCCGTCTCTCCAGCACGCTCAAGATACCGGGCCATCCAGTACATCGAGTCAGCAATTCTACTTAGCATGATGTCTACTCCTGTCCTTGAATGGCAATCTAGTCTGCAAGCACCCAGGTGTCCTTACTCCCGCCACCTTGTGAAGAGTTTACCACCAGCGAGCCCTTACGAAGAGCAACGCGGGTAAGCCCACCGGGAACAACCTGGATATCCTCGCCGTAGATAACGAATGGCCGCAAATCAAGATGCCGCGCTTCAAGCTCTCCATCCATAAAGCAGATGTGTTTTGAGAGATAAACCACCGGTTGGGCTATATAATTTCGTGGGTTCTCGTTGACCTTTTCAATAAACTCTTTACGTAGTGCCGGTGTCGACGATGGCCCCATCAGCATGCCATAACCACCAGACTCACTCACCGCCTTTACAACCATACGCTCTAGATTATCGAAGACATAGTCACGATCTTTTTGGTCTGTCATCTGGTAGGTTGGTACATTTTTAAGAATAGGCTGCTCACCCAGGTAATATCTTATAATATCAGGGACGTATGGATAAACCGCTTTATCATCAGCAATGCCACTTCCCGGGGCATTGACAATCGCGACATTACCCGCTCGCCATGCGTTGATAACCCCTGCGATGCCAAGTGTAGAGTCTGACCGGAAAACCAAGGGATCAAGGAAGTCATCATCAATGCGGCGATAGATAACATCAACACGCTTCAAGCCCTTCGTAGTTTTAAGGTAGACAATATCATTAACCGTGACGAGGTCACGCCCCTCAGCAAGCTCAATACCCATCTCCTTAGCCAAGAATGTATGTTCAAAATAAGCCGAGTTGTAAACCCCGGGAGTAAGCAAAACAACTTCGGCCTGATCTTTACCGCGGGGAGAAAGGTAGCGCATCGCCTCCAAGAGTAGGGAGGGATAATGCTCAACGCGGCGGACACGATATTTTTTAAAGAACTCGGGAAGAATACGTCGCTCGATGACTCTGTTTTCAATCATGTAGGAAACACCGGAAGGTGTTCTTAGATTGTCCTCTAAGATGAGAAAATCTCCCTGCTCATCGCGGATAATATCAATGCCGCTTATGTGAGTATAAATTGATTGCGGCGGTACAATACCGACAATTTCCCGCCGAAAGTCCTTACCCTGGAAAATCAATTCAGGAGGGATAACACCATCTTTTATAATCTTTTGATCAGCATACAAATCTGCCAGAAAAAGGTTAAGGGCCTTGACTCGTTGCTTCAAGCCCGTTTCAATAGTGTACCATTCCGGAGCAGTTATAATTCGCGGTATTAGGTCAAAGGGCCAAATACGCTCAATCCCCTCCTCGCTCTCACCATAGACCGTAAAGGTTACTCCTTCAGTCTGTAATGCGAGTTGCGACTCGTGGGCTTTAGCCTCGAGGGCGTTATTACCCGTCGCCTTGATGTGCTCCCAGAGCAGGTTGTAGTGATTGCGTGGGCTGAAGTCATCAGCATAAAATTCGTGATAGGATGTCTTCGGCCCTGAACTTGGTGGTGCTGGAAACATAGACATGATTCCCCCTTGCAACTCTCTAAAATGCGTGCGTCAGGCAGTGACACAGCATATGATAATCGAGCAATACATCTGTAAAGTAGCATAGCTCGTGCCAAGCAGGCACAACGCTAAACTCCTGATAAAACGACGTTTATCAACGACCATATCGAGAGGCGCCTAAGAAATAATCGTCTTGGCGCCTAAGAAATAATCGTCTTGGCGCCTATTCACTAGGCAAAACCAGAATTTCCACACCTAAAACGCGTGATGCCGTAACACATGGCCACGGCATCATCGCAACAGTTTCTGTCTGTGGCCTGGACCCCTAAAACCGTATCAAGAGGCCTCCCCATGAGAGTCCACCACCAAAACCCATCACGAGCACGAGGTTCCCCGGCTTGATCGTTCCGTTTTGACGATACTCATTTAGGGCAAGACCAACGGAAGCAGCAGCCGTATTACCATACTTTTGGAGGTTGACCAAAAACTTCTCAGGGGGAATACCATTCTTTTTAGAAACGGCATCAATAATGCGCAGATTCGCCTGGTGGGGAATCAGCCAGTCTAGCTGGTCTGGAGTGATGCCTGCCTTTTTGCACACCGTTTGAATTAGTTCTGGAATTGCAGAAGTCGCAAAGACATAAACTGGCTTACCCGACATATAAAAGGTATTTTCACGTGCTTCAATACTCGCTGCACTTACTGGTTTACGTGAACCAGAAGATGGAACCTGTATAAGTGGCCAGCCATTACCATCCGTCCGGATAAACGATTCTATAATTCCCTTGTCAGGGGAGTCTTGTGCACGCAAAATGACGGCAGCGGCGCCATCCCCGAAAAGGGGGCACGACGTTTTATCATCATAATTGAGAATTTTTGAATACGTATCTGCACCAATAACCAATGCGGTCTTGGCCTTGCCTGCACGAATAAAACTATCCGCCGTATCCATGGCAAAAACAAAACTACCACACACTGAGTTCAGGTCGAAGGCAAAAGCATTTTGAGCACCAATCTGCTTTTGCACCATACAAGCCGTTGCCGGCAGAATCATATCAGGCGTTGAGGTTCCAACGATAATACAGTCAATTTCTTCTGCCCCGATACCGGCATCCTGCAAGGCCTCTTTCGCTGCTAACGTTGCTAGGTCAGAGGTCGACTCATCCTCTCGGGCGAAACGACGTTCCCGAATACCAGTCCGAGAAGCAATCCATTCATCCGCATCATCAATCAGATATGAAAAATAATCATTCGTGACTACCCGCTCGGGAAGTCCGGCTCCACTACCAATAATCTGTGATTGTATCATCAAAAACTCCCTTAAAGGGCCAGCCTTACCCGAGAACACTGGCTTGGGTATAGTCTCACAAACAAACGCCGTTTGTCAACAATCCCCGCCCTGTACCGGAGACCGCACAATGTCCACAAGAGCAAATCCCCAAAGGCATAAGAAAAAAACTAAAACCAGCTTTGCCCAGACCCCATAGGGCCCTAGTCCATCGAGGTAAGAACCGACATGCAGATGCTCACCGGTTATCTGGGCTGCAAGAATAGGACTTGCTATTTTCATAATAAAAAAGAGGGCGCCCAAGAGAACGAGGTTCACCGCAAGCACAAGGGCTATACCCTTAGCACGAAAGCCGAGATAGAGGTGACCAAGACCAGGCAGCACAAATGCCGTGAGCATAATAGCTTTTATTTTTCTACTCATAGATGACTTTCCCCAGATGTAAGTAGTGTCACCATTGACGCATGGATATAACCATTAGAGGCAAGAATGCGATGATTTTCAAGTAAAAATGGCTCCCCTGCGTGCCCGGTAACCATCCCGCCAGCCTCTTGAACGAGCAAAATACCAGCTGCAACATCCCATGGTTTAAGTTTTATTTCCCAAAAACCATCAAGACTTCCTTTTGCAACATAAGCGAGATCCAATGCAGCTGAGCCCGCACGCCGGATTCCCTGGGCTCGACGCTGAAAGGCCATAAAGTCATCAAAGTTATTTTCTTGGGATGTGGCACAGTCATAAGGGAACCCCGTGGCTAGCAAAGATTCTCCCAATTCAGTTGTCTGAGAAATGGTCAGTTGGTGTCCATTACACCATGCACCGGATCCATGTCGTGCAGTAAAGAGCTCATCCGACATAGGGTTATAGATTACAGAGAGTAGCGGAACCGCCCGATGGGCCAATGCAATGGAGACACAAAACCACGGATAACCGTGGGCATAGTTCGTCGTCCCATCAAGGGGGTCAATAATCCAACAATACTCATGTTGCTCATTATGACTCCCTCCCTCCTCAGCAAGAACACCAAAGTCAGGGCAAGCTTTTTTAAGACAGGCAATAATGATCCGTTCTGAAGCCAGATCGACGTCCGTCACGAGATCCTTAGCCCCTTTGTGAGTAACGGTTTTCACCCCCGCAAAGCGTGAGCGCTGAAGGCCACCGGCCTGCCTGGCGGCATCAATAGCCGCATCAAGCCACTCTTGCATATAATCACTCCCCCTCAAGACTCATCTTATGAGGTATCATATTTAACTTGCACCCCTTCTAACGGCATAGTATCAAACTAAACTAGGCCGTTTGCAAGGTGATTATCCCTATTGGAGGCTACGTGCTAATAACTGTTCTTGAGTTCATAAGCTTTGTATTAAGCCTGTATAAAATTGTGCTACTTGCTGCTGTTCTGCTATCATGGTTTAATGTCTCGCCTTATAATCCGCTAGTGCATTGGATTCGGCAAGTAACCGAGCCTGTACTCTCGGCCATCAGGCGTATACTGCCTGACTTCGGTCCTGTGGACCTCTCGCCACTGATAGCCTTTTTTGCTATTTCACTACTTCAATCGGCATTACTCCGTCTTGGCAACCGCATGATTAGTACGCTGCTATAGAAAGGGCCCTCCATGAGAATTTCACCATTGGATATTCAGCAGCAGCAGTTTAAGGGTAAAATGTTCGGTGGACTTGACCCTGAAGACGTCGATCAGTTTCTCCAAACGGTAGCCGAAGCAATGGAGGAACTCTTACGAGAGATTGCAGAGTTGAAAGCAGAAGCCCCACTGCAGCCTCTGGAGCCACCCCCCCATGCTGTTACAAAACAGGATGAAGCAGATGAGGACATACGCGCCACGCTGCTGGCGGCCCATCGCGTCATCGAAACGCTTCAGGGTAATGCCCAGAAAGAAGCAGACCTGCTCCTTACTGAAGCTCATCAAAAAGCACAGAACATTATCGAGAGTAGTCAACAGCAGCGAACAGCGATACAGGCCGAGATCGCTTCTTTGGCACAACAGCGTCTGCAACTTGACCTTGAGTTGAAAGCCGTGCTTGAAACCCATATGCGCCTCATTTCTGCCCGTGCCTAATCAGGTGGAGGAAAGCCCTTGGCAACCACAAGGCGATGGTGTGGCAGTACGAGTCCTCATCCAGCCCCGGGCCTCAAGAAATGAAGTGTGTGGCATCCATGACGGAGCCCTTAAAATCCGTATAACCGCACCGCCCGTCGATGGCGCGGCTAATGAATGTTGTTGTACACTTTTAGCTCGCCTTCTCAACATTCCGAAATCAGCGGTTCAAGTTCGTTCTGGGCAGACATCTCGACGTAAATGCATTACTATTACTGGGGTAACGCTCCTTGACCTAGAGCGCCTATTGGCATAACACGCTGTTCATTATCAAGCAGAGAAAGAAAGGAACACCGATCAGATGGCACAAGCACAACAAGGACATACCGTCCGGGTTCATTACACGGGAACCCTACAAGATGGCAGTATTTTTGACTCATCGGAAACCGCACAAGAAGAAAGCTGTGGGTGTGATTGCAGCAGTGGTAGCTGCGGTAGCAGCCAAGACTGTGGATCAGAACCACTTGAGTTCACCCTCGGGGCAGGCATGGTTATTCCAGGCTTTGAAAACGCCGTTATTGGACTAAGCGTCGGTGAGAGTATTACGGTTACGATTCCAAGCGACGAGGCATATGGCCCCTATCAAGAAGCCATGACTGCTATTGTGGACCGTGTTGATATCCAGGGAGATGTTGAGCCTATTCCTGGTCAGCACCTTGAGGTCATGTTACAAGATGGTGCATCGATGCCGGTTTTGATTCGTGAAGTGACTGAAACAACCGTTACCATTGATGGAAACCACCCTCTTGCCGGAGAAAATCTTACTTTTACCATTCGACTCGTAGAAATCCTCTAAAGATCACTAGGGGTTCGCCATCCGTGGTGAACCCCTAGTGCAGGACTGGCTCTGTTGTCACGGAAAACTCGTTCGCTCCGCTTGGGGGGGCTGGCACAATAAACATGAACGATCCAGCATGCCCCTGCTGTAACAACCCGATGGGAAGTTCCTGCAAAATGGCACGGGGAGCCTTTATAATCTCCTCATCTGAGAGCAGCTGATATGAGCCGCCCTTAACCACTGCAACCACGAGCCCCCCTTGGTCATAGAAGGTCGCTTTGGCAAGAACCTGATATGATGCTGGCACCGTACCAGCTATGCTACTACGCCCCCGCAACACTAATATCTCACCGCCATCATTATGGCGTAAACGCTGTGCCGTAAGATTGTGCAGCTGGGTTGTCGGCCCTTGAACAAAAAGACTCCGCATCTCTTCCACCGTATGCATAACCCCAGGCAAACCACTTACAACATATTGATAACCAAAAACGAGTAGAATTGTGGCCACAACTCCATATACAAAGGCCCTCCCCCAACCTAAGCGCGGTGGGACCTTGCGCTGCCTTGCAATCGGGACGGGGAGGTATTCCCGCCTGATCCCCGGTTCTTGAGCCTGCTGGGAAGGTTGAGTCACTTCAGGACTCGCTTCTTCAGTTGGCAAGATTGGCTCCGACAGTGCAGGGGTTGCCAGCTCAGGCTCTTCACTATTTTTGATCGGCGGTATTACAACAAAAAGGTGGCCACAGCGGGCACATTTTACAGCCGTCGTTTTCTGGCCCAAACGGACGGGATCAACATTATACCGAGTTCCGCACGCATCACAGGTCAATTGCATAGGCTACCTTTTATTTCCCTTTATTTCCGGGAGGCACCAAGGCCGAACCGGACAGGCCTGACAACATGCCTCTCGAATACCACGACACCCTTCCGTAATACCAAGGTGGCATAATGAAAAATCATATTTGACTGGGTCGTACGCATCATAACGACGTAATGCGGCAGTTATACGCTCTGCATTACGCCATGTAGCGACATCCGTGTCGGTAAAACCAAGTAAACATGCGATACGTCCAATATGGCGGTCAACTGGTACAACCAGCTGGTCAGGGCGCAACATATGCCATAACCCCAAATCAACGCCATCTGCAGGACGAACCATCCAACGCAAAAGCATACACATACGCTTACATGCGCTTCCATCCTGAGGGGAAGGAAACAAAAAATAAAAAGATCGGGGTGCCTGAGTAATGATACCATCACTGCACTGGGCAACATCCATGCCCCGGACAGCCCGACTAAACCCATCAATCGTTTCAAAGGATGTATGGTGGGCAGGGTTGGCATAGCGTGCCACAAAAGCACCTATCGAGCCTGCCTGTCGGCGCATCTCTCCCAACACACAGCAAAAGAGCGCGATATCATCTCCCGTAGTAAAGCGGTGCTTGAATGAAGCAAAAAGCTTTCGTGCATTCCCAAATGAGGTCTTGTCTACAAAGTGTGCGGGGTTATCACCCATCGTTTCGACAACAGCCCGGATGCTGCGCTCAATCTGTGCTACACCACCATAGGCCAAACCTGCAGCTAAGCAGGCGACCACCTCCTGATTGGCAACCCCCTCACATTGGTGACAGAAAATCACGGGATCTCTTGGAAGGGGCTCGTTACAGCGCTGCTGATACAAGTCCTCCAACCGGGCCCCTAGCAAGCTCCTCACGGAATATGGGCCTCTCGCAAAAAGACGGCTGTCTCCTCTGGAGCCGTTGGGTTGATAAAGAATCCCGTACCCCACTCAAATCCAGCAACGGAAGTGAGTCGAGGGACCAGTTCGATATGCCAGTGATAATCATACTCTAGCGAACTCCACATGGTCGGCTTCCCTGGACGACGATGCATGGGGGGCGACGTATGGAGAATAAAATTATAGGGAGGATCTTTCAGCACTGTCTTGACTCGTTGGAGCATATCTTTCAAAGCAACCGCCAACTCAGCAAGCTGAGCATCATTCATGAGCGTAAAATCATGGCTATGACGCTTGGGGTAGAGTCGCAGTTCAAAGGGGAAGCTTGCCGCGTAGGGCGCCAAAGTCACAAAATTCGAGAACTCCTTAATAACTCGACTACCCTCATGTAGCTCAAAAGCTATCAAATCGCAAAAGATGCAGCGTTCCTTTTGCTCAAAGTAATCCTTACACACGCGTAACTCAGTAGTTGCAACAGGAGGAAGCATCGGGACAGCAATGAGCTGACTATGCGAGTGGGCTAAAGAGGCACCTGACTTCGGACCATGGTTCTTAAATAAAACCATATAGCGAAAGCGGGCATCGCGACGTAAATCAATCAAACGAGTCCGCCATACAATGAGAACGTTGGTGATGTCGGCAAGGGATAAGTCTGCAAGGGAGACGTCATGGCCAGGAGTTTCGATGATGACCTCATGGGCTCCAATACCGTTCATAACGTCATATGGCCCATATCCTTTGCTTTCAAGCGCCCCCTCAATTCTGAGCGCCGGATATTTATTGGGGATAACCCGCACCTTCCAGTTTGGCATATTCGGCATGCCGCTCGGACGAATAGCGAAGATTTCCGGAGGGGTCATGTCCTCACTGCCATAACAGAATGGACAGGTATCACGCGGATAGGCAGGAGGCGCGACCTGAAAGTCACAAGGGCGCCTACCCCGTTCTGTGGCTATAATCACCCAAGACTGCTTTATTGGATCCCAGCGAAGCTCTGACATCGCCGCGCCCCTTTCATGCTGTCATTGTTTTCCAGTATTACACAATCCAGTCCGTAGACTCAAGCGTCTCGCCTTCGTAGGTGAGAACCAGTGAACCATCACTTGGCCAACGCCCCCGTGCCACCTCCTGGCATGTCAGTTGCACCGACAGATACCAGCGGGAAGGCAATTCTTCAAAGACTTCAAGTGGTATTGCGCATTCCAAAACCTGCTGAATGGCAACAGGTATCTGTGCCTGCAGTACCCATCCGTGATCATCACGACGTTCAATGGCCGCCGTTTGTGCCGTCTTCATAACGGTAATACGATATGCACTGCCTGCCACGAGACTCAGCTCTATACGGTCGTTGTCTGTTAGGAGCTGATCACAGGGGTCAAAAGCATCTATACGCAGGCAGAATGCATCGTTATTATATCCCCAGAAAAGGTTTTGCAGAAGGCGTTCAGACGAGTGCATCGCCGAACCCTGCCGCGTGAGATCATAATTGCCAGCAGCAAGCCATTCAAAATAATCACCAACCATCCCGTCAATCGTCGGATACACAAAACCTGCAGGTTCACGCATGAGTCCTGCCGGACGGATTTGCTTGATTGGCTCAAGAAGAGCTTGAGGGATCGGCTGCTCGAGTAATGTGTAGATATTTGTCAGATGAAGACGGAAGAGTCGATCGAAACGATCACTATGGGGACAGTAATGATCATCGCCGTACCACCAAAACCAGTCACTCCCCTCGGCAGCGTATAGTGAAGTACATAGCAGGCGAAGCCGTTCGTTATCCGGAAGAATACCACTGGCAAGAAACGGAGCAACTGCCGGCTCAACACGCAGCATGGTCTGACGCGCAAGACGAATCTGCTCCCAGCCAAGATTCTCCTCTGGGTGGCCAATCCATATGCCGTAAGTACCATTAATCCATGATCCAGGATGGATGTGCCAAAGACGGTGTTCACCTGTATCATGCCGAAAGACATCCGTGCCTGTCTGCATCGTAAAACGAGCGTCCGCAACCAGTGATTGATAGAGAAGCCTAAGAAAATCATAGCCATTATTTTCATAGAATTCCCATGCGTTTTCACCATCCAGAATAACAGAAATAGTACGGGCACCTGCCTGCGACAGATGATGCAGCCGTCCAAGAAAATCCGCAACAGCCCTGCGAGCGTCCCATGCACTATAGGTAAAGCCTATCAAATCAGAAAGCTGGTGGTCCCTAAACAACATACCAAGACCCGCTTCATGGTCTTTATACCGCCAGCAATGATAGAGACTGCTACGAGAGGGCCCACTGAGGCCATCTCCCAGACTTTTCGCTAGGATTTCTTCATCAGTGGCAACCCATTGAATGCCACATTGCTGCAGGATTTCTAAAACCTCATCAGATACAGACCCTTCCGAGGGCCACATGCCGCGAGGCGGACTTCCAAAAACTGACGTGAAATACTGAATACCCTGTAGGACTTGTGCCCGGGCATCCTCTGGAGCCCGTAATGGCTCTTTGGGAAGTGAAGCATCTGGCATCGCAGTACGAGCAGTGTTGGTATCACAGAGAAGTGGAAGAATGGGATGGTAGTACGGTGAAACAGTAAGCTCAATAGATCCCTGCTGGTATAAGCGTCGATAGAGCGGGACAATATCCTTCAGAATTGCCTGGTGTACAGCAACAAGAGCATCCCGTTCTGCCTCGGTATACCCCTGATCCTTATCTATAAGCTGAGAGCAAACTGGAAACCGGCGTCGCGCAGCCTCCCCGGTCCATGCCAACAGGAAACAGACCTGCAGATCAAGAAAGTCCTGATCACTAAAATGTCGTAGCCGTTCTGCTGCAGCACCTGGCTTGCCCTCGCCTGCCATGTAATAGAGTTCGAGGTACCGCCGGTGGGTAGCAATCATCCGTTCTTGATGAGCTGAAAAGAAGTTTTCCAATATGAAGAGACGGTCTTCGACACTCATCTCCTGAGGAGAAAGGCGGGTCCGACGTATGAAAGGATCTATCGCAATATCGTGCGCATATTCTTCAAGCTGCTCAAGCAAGGAGGGGACAACATTGATAACAACACGGGCGCCAGGGACATCCTCTATAATGGCTGCCATATCATAGTAGTCTTTGGTGGCATGCAGGTACGTCCATGGCAACGCATACTCGCCACGTACCGGATCCTTGTAGTAAGGCTGGTGCATGTGCCACATCAGTACTATGCTGGCTACTTCAGCCATGGCATCCCCCCCAGCGCAAAACGTCACACCGGTTTTTTATGAAGCTAGCGGGCCTTCCATGTTGTTCCCTGGGGAGAATCAACGAGCTGGATACCAGCCTCAAGCAGCAAATCTCTAATCTCATCACTACGTGAAAAGTTCTTAGTAGCACGGGCCTGTGCTCGCTCAGCAATGAGGCGCTCAATTTCGGCTGGTTGAAGAGAAATCAGTTCCGCCCGCTCCTGCTCACGGGCTGCCAGCCATGCCGAGGGGGAAGATCCAAAAAGTCCCAACACCTCTCCCATACGTTCTGTTTGCTGACGGAAAGCACTAAAAACAGCATGCGCCCCAGCGTACTGTGCACCGCCTTCACCAATCAACCGGTTCAAGGTTCTTACAACATCAAACAGAACTCCTAAGGCGGCCGCGGTATTGAAGTCATCATCCATGGCTTCAATAAAACGTTGTGGCATCTGAGCAACTTTTGCCTCCAGCTCAAGGAGTGAAGGAGGAGCAGTTGCCATAGTCTCCGTTTTTTGGGCAATGGCAGCATCACATGCTGCAAGAGCCTCATAAAGCCGCTGCAGTGCAGATTGCGCCTCCCGAAGATTTTGATCAGAATAATCTAAAGGAGAGCGATAATGGGCCTGTAGAATAAAAAAGCGTAGGGTTTCAGGATCAAAGAGTTCAAGCACTTCGCGAATGGTAAAAAAGTTGCCAAGGGATTTACTCATCTTTTCGCTGTTAATATTTACAAACCCATTGTGAAGCCAATATTTTACATACGTCCCACCATGGGCGCATTCAGACTGAGCTATTTCATTTTCGTGATGAGGAAAGACAAGGTCTTTTCCCCCACCATGAATATCAAAAGATGGCCCTAGGTACCGCATACTCATGGCAGAACACTCGATATGCCAACCTGGACGACCGTCGCCCCAGGGGGACTGCCATGCGGGCTCACCAGGCTTAGCCCCTTTCCACAGAACAAAATCCATCGGATGCCGCTTACGACTATCAACTTCTACGCGTGCACCGGCCTGCATATCCTCAAGGTTGCGCTTGGAAAGATTCAGGTACTGTGGAAATGTCTCAACGGCAAAATACACATCACCACCAGCCGTATAAGCATGGCCTTTATCAACGAGAGACTGAATAATAGCTATAATCCCGGCAATGTTTTCTGTTGCCTTCGGCTCATAGGTTGGCTTTAAAAGGCCAAGCCGGTCCATGTCCTCGTCAAACGTCTGCATATAACGCTCGGCGATTGTGCGATAGTCCGTACCCTCTGCATTAGCACGGTTAATAATCTTGTCATCAATATCGGTATAGTTACGGACATAAGTAACCGCATAGCCAGAAAAACGTAGATAGCGAAAAATCATATCAAAAACGATACCGGCACGGGCGTGGCCAATATGACAATAATCATAGACCGTCACGCCACAGACATACATACCAACCTTACCAGGGGTTAGTGGGACAAAAAGCTCCTTCTCGCCACTTTGTGTATTATAAAGCCGTAATGCCATAAAGCCTCCTCATGCCGTCTCGCCTGCGCCCATTTAAGCTTGGGTAAATGCCTCTGAAGCCGTGGTAAGACGAGCCAACGTTTCCCTAACGCCGAGTACACTAATAATTTCGCCTATACCTGGCGCCTGCGTACCACCTGACAGCGCAATCCTTAAGGGTTGACCGACCTGTGGCATTTTCCAGCCACGCGCAGTGCAAAGTTCCTTTAAAAGCTGGTCAATCGTCACAGCGGTGACGTCTTCTTCTAAGAGCTTTAAGCCCTCTGCTGTGGCCTCAAGAACCGTGACAAGGTGAGGCACTTCGAATTTAGCCAACGCCACCCTATCAAAGTCTGTAGGTGCCCTAAAAAAGAACTGAGCCCGCTCCGCCATCTCTTTTAAAGTCTGAGCCCGCTCTTGTAACACCATACAGACCGACGTTAATGCGACAGTTGGATGTTCTTTGACAATGATGCCCAACCGCTCAAGGTGAGGTGCAACCAGCTCGGCCAAATACGCAGGAGTTGCCTGTTTAATATAGTGTGCGTTAAGCCAGTTGAGTTTTTCTGTGTTGAATACGGAGGGAGCTTTACCAACATGGTCGATATCAAAAAGAGCCACCATCTGCTCAATACTGAATATTTCGTCATCACCATGGCTCCAACCGAGACGCACCAGATAGTTCAGGAGCCCCTCAGGGAGATAGCCCATATCCCGATACGCCAAAACACTCGTTGCACCATGACGTTTGGACAACCGCGATTTATCACTTCCAAGAATCATCGGCACATGGGCAAAACGGGGCACCGGGTAATCGAGGGCTTCATAGAGTTGTATTTGGCGCGGTGTATTATTAACGTGGTCATCACCTCGGATCACATCTGTAATACGCATAAGGGCATCATCAATCACAACACAGAAGTTGTAGGTTGGGCTTCCATCGGTTCTGCGAATGATTAAGTCATCAAGCTCCTCGTTCGGGAAACTGATGACGCCTTTAATCGCATCCTTAAAAGAAGTAACCCCGCTTTCTGGTGCTTTAAAACGTATCACGTGGGGCTGGTCAAGCGGTTGGTCAGCGCGGTGACGGCACGTACCATCATATTTGGGCTTACGCCCTTCCTGCATTGCCTGCTCACGTTTAGCATCAAGCTCTTCCGCTGTACACCAACAACGATAGGCCTTCCCCTCCGTCAGCAACCTTTGTATATGTTCCTCATACAAAGGAAAGTTGTCTGTTTGGAAATACGGCCCTTCATCCCAATCAAGGCCCAGCCAACGCATCCCATGAAGAATTGCATCCACAGATTCTTGCGTTGAGCGTTCAGTATCCGTGTCTTCCACTCTGAGAATAAAAGTTCCTCCGTGGTGGCGGGCATAGAGCCAGTTAAACAGCGCCGTCCTGGCACCACCTACATGAAGGTAACCTGTTGGGGATGGGGCAAAACGAACGCGTAGTGTTGAACCTTCCACGTTAGGACTCCTTATACAAAATTCCCTGATATGAGTTCCGTCGAAGCAACTCTTTAATAACAGTATACCACATTTGATTATTTTTAAGTCCCCATTGTGGCGCAACCCTGATATCAAGGGGTGAAGACCCATAGAGCCGCTGAATACTAATATCGGGGCGAAGATGTTCAATAAAACTCACCACCGTTGTGACATATTCTTCTAGGTCAACCGGGGTAAAACTACCTTGCCGATACATCTGTGCGAGAGCGGTCCCCTCTACCACATGAAGTTGGTGCAGCTTAACGCTGGTTATGCCGGTTAGACGGTTTATCAAATGGGCGCCTTCCACAAAAGCTGCTGGCTCATCACCTGGAAAACCATAAATCAAATGAGCACAAATATCGAACCCTTTATCCGTAGCCCGCTCGACGGCATCTATAAAGTCCTGCACGGAATGCCCGCGATTAATACGGTCCAAAATCGCATCATCAAAAGACTGTAACCCCAATTCTAAACAGACATAGCTTTCCCGTGCAATGGTCGTTAAAAGAGCCACGGCTTCATCAGACAAGCAGTCCGGCCGGGTCCCCACGGAAACACCTAAAACATCGGGATGCTGAAGTGCTGCCTGATACAGATCTTCCAACTGCTCAACAGCGGCATACGTGTTGGTATATTTTTGAAAGTACGCAATAAATTTTTCGGAACCAAGGCGTTGACGATGATAGGCGATGCCTGTGGCAAGCTGGGTTGCAAGCGGAACGGCAGCAACCGCTCCATTGGGCGAAAAGGAGACATTGTTACAGTATATACAGCCACCAACCCCTTTACTGCCATCACGATTAGGACAGGTAAAGCCGGCATCCACATTAACTTTACTCACACGACAGCCAAAATGCTGTCTGAGGTAATGCCCATACGAGTTTATCCGTAAATCGGGGTGAAGCATCGTGCTATGGGAAAAGGTACCTAGTGTCATAGAAGTGCCATACGTAACAAAGCTGCTGTATCTGCTGGGTCATCAGCAGCAAGAATCCCAGAAATAAGGGCTATATGCCCACAGCCAGCCCCCCGCACCTGGGCGACGTTCTTCAGCCCAATCCCGCCGAGGGCAAAAACAGGCTTCTTCAAACGGGCGCACACCTCCTGAAGGGCATCCAAACCAACAGGGGGACCATAGGACGCCTTTGAAGGGGTAAAAAAGACGGGGCTGAAAGTCACAAAATCTGCGCCTTTAGCTAAAGCAGCCGCTGCCTCTCCCGGCGCATGACTGGAGTAGCCAATCAGAATATCAGGAGCAATTCGTCGTACAGCCGTAACCGGTAAACTCTGGCATCCCACCTGAACACCATCAGCCCCAACAGCTAAGGCGAGGTCTACGCGCTCGTTAATAATAAGCTTCGCATCGTAGCGAGCTGTTAAGGCTCGTAAATCCCATGCCAACTCATATTGTTCTCGCGCCGAAAGGTCTTTTTCCCGCATCTGTACGGCTCTCACACCACCAGAGAGTGCTTCCTCAACCACTGTAAGGAGAGGGCGGCCCGCTGTTTGATGCCGGTCAGTAATCAGGTAAAGTGTAAAATCAATCACGAACCAATCAAATCCGTTAAAGGGCTTGACGCTGTAGCATAGAGTTTTTTCGGAATACGCCCCGCCTCATAGGCAAGGCGACCGGCTTCAACACCAAGCTTCATGGCACGCGCCATAGCAATAGGATCACGTGCACCAGCAATCGCCGTATTCATCAAAATACCATCACAGCCGAGCTCCATGGCAAGAGCGGCATCGGAAGCGGTACCAACACCCGCGTCAACAATAACAGGAACAGAGACAGCCTCCATAATAAGCTTGATATTATAGGGGTTGCGAATGCCAAGACCACTACCAATGGGAGCAGCAAGCGGCATAACCGCTGCACAACCAATATCCTCTAATTTTTTACAGAGGATAACATCATCACTGCAGTACGGCAGGACCGTAAAGCCCTCAGCAACCAATACTTTTGCAGCCTTTAACAATTCTTCGTTGTCAGGAAAAAGCGTTTTCTCATCGCCAAGAACCTCAAGCTTAACCATATCTGACAAACCTGCCTCTCGTGCAAGTCGGCAGGTACGAATGGCGTCATCAGCCGTAAAACAGGCAGCTGTATTTGGTAGTAGCGTATATTTTTTCGGGTCGATGTAGTCTAGCATACACCCTTTCCCCATATCGGCCAGATTAACACGGCGAACAGCAACCGTAATAATTTCTGCACCAGAGGCCTCAAGGGCAGCCACCATCTGCTCATTCGATGCATATTTACCGGTACCTACCATCAAACGAGAATTGAACTCACGACCAGCTATGACAAACTTAGAACTAGGTGCCCCCATGTTATCCCCCTCCAACGAAGTGTACAATCTCAATGCTATCAGCATCATGAATAGTATGTGTGTCATACTGCGCTTTCGGCACAATATCTCGGTTAACCTCCACCGCCACACGCCCCTCGAATATACCGAGCTCTGCAAGTAATGCCCGAACCGTTACGCCGGCTGCAAGATCTTTGCGCTCACCATTAATTACGACCTGCATGACTTTCCTCCTGAAACAAAAAAACCGCCCTTGGGGGCGGCGGTGCATAGACTGCGTGGTTAATGACAGCTTAGCCCGCTTCCCTCCGCCGGAATTACCCGGATCAGGTCTCTAAGGGTCGCGGCATAGCCGCTCTCAGTCGTAACGCCCCTAGCGGTGAAGATTTCAAAGCACTGAAAGAACGCTATTAAGCTAGTAGATTACGGAGTGAAAGTCAATGCAATTTCAGCCCCATGCGCTGTGACATATTCTGTCACTCCCTTGTGCTACAGTCCCCTACAACAACACAAAGGAGAAGATTCATGGAACTTATAACTTTTGGTGGCTTGTGCATGTTAGCAGTTATTAGCTGGTGGGGTATCCAAGATACGCTTGCAGCCTTTGACATACATATTCGCATGCCAAAATCTCAAAAACCTCACTCTGGCTTTAAAGCGCGCGTCATCAGCTCAACAACGGCTTGGCGCGCCGGCTTATCACCATATAAAATATCATAAACCTTTTCCGTAATGGGCATTTCAACACCAAGTTTGCAAGACAGGGCATATACAGACTGAGCAGATTTTACCCCCTCAGCAACCATGCGCATTTCACCTAAAATGGTTTCAAGACTCTTTCCTTTACCGAGCTGCACTCCTACCGTCCGGTTTCTTGAGAGGTCCCCCGTACAGGTTAAGACAAGATCTCCCATTCCAGCAAGACCGGAAAACGTCTCATCAAGAGCTCCAAGTGCCTTACCAAGGCGGCGAATCTCCGCAAGACCTCGGGTGACAAGTGCCACACGAGTGTTATGACCAAAGCCCAAACCATCGGCAATACCAGCAGCGATTGCAATAACGTTTTTGACAGCGCCACCAATCTCTACACCAATGGCATCAGGGGATGTATATACCCGAAAAACCTGATTACTGAATATTTCCTGAACCGTACGGGCAGCCTGCAAATTACGGGAACCAGCGACAATAAGTGATGGGTGTCTTAGGGCAACTTCTCGTGCAAAGGTTGGGCCTGAAAGGGCTACAAAGCGCTCCATCACATCTCCGCCAAGGAGAGATTGACAGACTTGGGACACCGTACAAAGGCTATCAAGCTCAATACCTTTTGATGCACTAACGAGAAGACACGATGACCCGATTTCTGAAGAGACTTGAGCTAAGACAGTTCGAGTGGCCTGGGTTGGTGCGACCAAAACGAGCATTTCTGCGTCTCGAACCGCCTCATGCAGGTCATGAGTAATGACGAGATTATCTTGTATCTTTATATTCGGTAGATAGACGTCATTGTGACGAGTCTGCTGCATCCGTTCAGCCAAGTCAGCTTCATACGCCCATAGCGTCACTGTATGACCATTCACTGCAACGACATCAGCAAGAGCCGTCCCCCAACTCCCTGCACCAATTACGCCTATCCTCATCTGAAGCCTCCCGGTCTAATCATCCCAATCATCGTCGAGATAAACGGAGGGATACCGTTTTCCCACGTCAGCTTTAGCTACCAGAGCTGCGGTCTCAAGACTATTGAAAACAAGCTGGCGGACAAACGGATGCTTCTCTAAAGGTAAAATACCACTGGCAATGCTAATTGCCACAGCAAGTATAGACTGAATGGCGTGGAGCGGTCTCTCCAGTTGAATCATAAAATCAACCTGCAGTAACAGGCGTCGCACCAAGATAGAACGATGAGGCTCTAAGAGCTCTTGACAAAACCGGTGCAAAACAATCTGCTGCATTTCCAATGAACATTCTTCGAGTGGCACCCCATCCATAACGGCTACGATATCAAAGACCTGAGGCTCACTCACCACCCAGCCATCAAACATCCTGTCTTCAAAGAGTCTGTCCGCATCGGAAAGGTGTTCAGCCACCTTCTCCAAGAAGCCCTCCATCATCTCGACCGAAAAATGAGGTTCGTATTCGAGCGGAGTCACATCTTCGGTGCCAAACAAATACCGTGAGGCATAAAGTTCGGGGGGAAGATAAAATTCTTTATCTAAACTCCGGAAAAGAGCCCCTCGCAAAACAGCAATGGCATAGGGCGCTGAGACTTCATAAAGAATTTCCTCACCATGTACTTCTTCAAGATATTCGTCATGGGACCCGCGGGTATCGAAGCGAGAACTCACCGCATAGTGTACGCCATCTTCATCACCAACCTGAACAACGAGACTAGCATAAGTACCGTTATCGAGGGCCCACGAAAACCACAATACCCGAAGACCATTAAAATCAACGGGGCCCATTTCTGTGACAACTAAGGCGGTTGAACGGCACCAATCGGTCGGTAGCGGTATTGCCTCACGCACTCCCAAAAAATGTAGGCGTTGTTTACTTCGCTCCAAAACTCTATCTAATCCGTCAACAGCAAGTGGCCCTATAGCTTCAAGTGCAGCTAAAGCCGCTGGGTGTCGAACGCGCCCTAAGGCCTCCATTGCCGCAACGGCAACTTCACGATACTCAAAACCAGCCAACATTCTGAGGAAACCGGCCACCTGCGGCTTATTTTCCGCATCAACAAGTTCCTGTACGAGCCGATTTCTAACTCCCTCGTCAGCTTCCAGCATACGGTCCATGAACCGAACACCGCCCCAATACCCCTCGTCCAGTGCCCGCGAGACAAAATCCCGCAGGGAAGAACCTTCTTCATG
The DNA here is from genome assembly GCA_964456065.1 of uncultured Geobacteraceae bacterium. Lineage (GTDB taxonomy): Bacteria > Desulfobacterota > Desulfuromonadia > Geobacterales > Pseudopelobacteraceae > Trichlorobacter. The sequence continues at coordinate 167,615 of CAYVYW010000001.1, read as the reverse complement.
GCGATCTCGGTTGAATGGTGGTTGTGTGGTATCAACCCCATAATCTTGGAGCAGATCCAGAAGCGGCAATCTACCATCTTCCGCGAGGTCTTTACGTTTAAGCGTCACACTAACGATCTGATCAAGCCAAGCTGCTTCATCAAAATAATCAAGCATACAGGTGTAGCGATACATACGCTCTTGATCGTGTTCGCGCCAGATTCTTCTAACAAGGGGAGGCAGTGCCCGCTCACCAGAACGTTGCAGGCGTCTACCGATACGCTCAATCTGATGCTTTGTCACATTGTCTTTTGCCAGGAAGTCCAGCAACTTAACAATCTGTCGTCGCTCCCGGTATGACCTATCGACACGTGGTATCTGCTTCATGCTTGGATAAAACTCCTACCTACTCTTCAAATTCCTCTTCCAACTCATCATCACGCTCAGCAAGTTTTGCTACAGCGACAATGCTTTCCTGAGTCTCTGTTACCATGACACGGACGCCTTGCGTATTTCGCCCAATCACCGAGAACCCGGCAACCGGCACGCGGAGAATCTTGCCTTGGTCAGTGATGACCATTAGCTGATTATCATCAGCCACCTGCATCACGCCCACCACGAGCCCATTCCGCGTCGTCGTTTTAATGGTAATTAGTCCTTTGCCACCACGAGATTGGCCACGATATTCATCAAGATCCGTTCTTTTACCATACCCATTTTCCGTAATGGTGAAAATGGTTGAACCACTAGCGGTAGGATCAACAACTTCCATCCCGATAACTTCATCACCGGCATCAATGTTCATTCCACGGACGCCACGGGTAACACGCCCCATGGAACGAGCATCCCCCTCAGAGAATCTGATAGCTTTCCCCTGACGAGAGGCCAAGAAGATGTCTTTTTGCCCATCAGTAAGGGCAACAGCAATCAGTTTATCGCCATCATCAAGATTAACCGCATTGATACCGTTGCTTCGTATATTTATATATTCCTGAAGCGGAGTTTTCTTAACGACGCCATTTTTGGTCGCCATAAACAGAAAGAGGTCTGAACGGTCCAACTCCTTCACTGGCAAAATAGTCGTAACCTTTTCCCCTTCCTGCACGTTCACAAGGTTTACAACCGCTTTACCCTTTGTGGTCCGGCTTCCCTCCGGGATTTCATACACTTTGATGCGGTAAACACGTCCCATATCTGTAAAGAAGAGCAGATGATCTTTTGTTGAAGCAATGAATAGCTGCTCAACAAAATCTTCATCTCGAGTCTTCATGCCGGTCTTACCTTTGCCCCCGCGACGCTGAGCACGGTAAAGCTCAACAGCACTGCGCTTAATATAGCCACCATGGGAAACCGTCACCACCATCTCAGCGTCTTCAATGGTATCTTCAAGGGAGATATCGGCAGTCTGATCAACAATCATCGTTCGCCTTGCATCAGCAAAACGTTCTTTCATCTCCGTCAGCTCGTTGATGATAATAGTCAACACCTCTTGCTCGGAGCCAAGAATTTCCTTAAGACGCGCTATGAGCTGTAGAATATCGGTATATTCTTGTAGGATTTTGTCACGCTCAAGGCCTGTCAGTCTCTGAAGACGCATTTCCAGAATAGCTTGAGCCTGAATCTCTGAAAGCTGCACACCATTCTCATACCCAGCTGGACGAGGTAGCCCCAGGCGCTCTAGGAAGCTAGCGTCAGCAAAGGCGCCTTCAACCAGTCCCTGTTTGGCCTCAGGGGGGGTCTTCGAAGAGCGAATTAACTCAATAACAGCATCCAACCAATCGAGCGCTATTTTGAGTCCTTCTAAAATATGAGCACGTGCCTCTGCCTTCTTAAGTTCAAAGAGCGTTCGGCGAATAACCACTTCTTTCCTGTGCTCGATGAAGCATCCCATCATCTCTGCCAAAGAAAAAACCTTCGGGCGATTATGGACAATCGCCAACAAGTTGATGCCAAAAGATGTCTGCATCTGGGTATGCTTATAGAGCTGGTTTAGCAGTACCTCAACGTTTTCATCTTTTTTCAAATCGATGACAATCCGCATACCATCGCGGTCTGATTCATCTCGCAGATCTGAAATGCCTTCAATCTTCTTATCTTTTACCAGCTCGGCAATGGAAGTAATCAGACGCGCTTTATTTACTTGATATGGGATTTCAGTCACAATAATCGACTGACGGTCACTTTTCTTACTGGTTTCAATATGTGCTTTTGCTCTTACCTGAATGACGCCTCGGCCAGAAGTGTAGGCATCCATAATGCCTTGGCGGCCATAAATCGTCCCCCCTGTCGGGAAATCCGGACCAGGCACCATGGCAACAAGCTCCTCAAATGTGAGAGCAGGATTCTTGATCAACGCAATAATGGCATCACAAACTTCTTGCAGGTTATGGGGAGGAATATTCGTCGCCATACCAACAGCTATACCAGCAGACCCGTTTACAAGAAGGTTGGGAAACTTCGCGGGGAGAACCGTGGGCTCCTGCAAAGTTTCGTCATAGTTCGGCTGGAAACCTACCGTTTCCTTTTCTAGGTCGGCAAGTAGTTCGTGGGTAAGTTGCTTCATCCGTATTTCGGTATACCGCATTGCGGCAGGGTTATCGCCGTCAACAGAGCCGAAGTTACCCTGACCATCCACGAGCATATAGCGTAGTGAAAAGTTCTGAGCCATCCGTACAATTGTATCGTAAACGGCCATGTCACCATGTGGGTGATATTTACCGATGACATCACCGACAACACGCGCCGACTTTTTATACGGTTTGTTCCAATCATTCCCCATGTCATGCATGGCAAACAGGCAGCGACGGTGAACGGGTTTGAGACCATCTCTGACATCAGGAAGCGCCCGCCCGATTATAACCGACATGGCGTAATCCATGTAGGATCGCTTCATCTCATCTTCAATGTTAACAGCAATGTTATTATTCGTATGTTCCTGCATGAGGTTTTCCCCTCGAATAGATTTGTTGAACCTAGTTACACGTCAAGGTTGACGACGTTGAGAGCATTTTGCTCTATGAAATCCCGACGCGGCTCAACCTGATCCCCCATCAAGACAGTAAAGATTTCGTCTGCCTCCACAATGTCCTCAATCTTTACTTGCAACAGGACACGGTTCTCGGGATTCATTGTCGTCTCCCAAAGCTGTTCTGGATTCATCTCACCAAGACCTTTGTAGCGTTGTATTGAAAGGCCTTTTTTTGCGTACTCCAGGAAGAAGTCGAGTAATACATCATGGCTGTCCGTCTGGAGTAGCTGCTTTTCGCCATCAACCAGACGACAAACACCGTCGCCCATGAGTTGCGCTACGCGGTTATCTGCCTCCATCAAGAGGCCATACTCATGACTTGCCAGAACCTGAATGGTCTGGGCATCAATAATGGTGCGGATGTTACCAATTCGGAAGATTGCGCGCTCCTCCTCAAACTGAATGTCGGCATCTGCAACCATGCCTTGCATTGTTTCCAACACAGGAGCAAGTGCCTGAAGATCCTCATGCATAGAGTTCGCACCAGCACGCAGTAAGAGTGGTAAGACTTCCTCTGAAACACCTTTTTTAACAACCTTATCAACAAGGGCCCTTCTTTCCATGAACTGCTTGATGACAGGAATAATCTGCTTACCATGATATTGACGGTCAAGGGCATCAAAACAAAGGGTGAGTTCCTCAGCTCCTTCTTCTAATAAAAAGGTCTGCAGAGCTGACTCATTACGCAAATATAATTCTTTTCTGCCCCGCTTAACTTTATACAATGGTGGTTGTGCGATAAAGAGATTCCCTCGCTCTATCAACTCCCGCATATTACGATAGAAAAAGGTCAAAAGCAGGGTCAGAATGTGGGAGCCGTCAACATCAGCATCTGTCATGATGATGATGCTGCCATATCTCAGCTTGGCAATATCAAAATCATCCCTACCGATCCCCGTTCCCATGGCAGTAATAAGCGTCCTAATTTCTTGAGATGAAAGCATCTTGTCGAAACGGGCTTTTTCAACGTTCAGAATCTTACCCTTCAGAGGCAAAATAGCTTGGAAACGACGGTCACGGCCTTGTTTCGCGGAGCCACCTGCCGAATCACCCTCGACAAGATAGAGCTCGCATTGTGCAGGGTCTTTCTCTTGGCAGTCAGCCAGCTTTCCAGGTAGCCCCCCAAGATCTAATGCACCCTTACGGCGGGTCAGGTCCCGCGCTTTTCGTGCCGCTTCACGGGCCCGTGCAGCTTCAATTGATTTTTCTAAGATTCTCCTGGCTACCTGCGGGTTCTCCTCGAGGAAAATAGCAAGCTTCTCATTTAAGAGCGACTCCACATACCCTTTAACCTCAGAGTTACCAAGTTTAGTTTTTGTCTGTCCCTCAAATTGTGGCTGAGGGATCTTCACCGATATAACACAGGTAAGCCCCTCCCGCAGGTCATCACCCTGAATAGCGACTTTAGCATTCTTTAGTAGGTTATTGGCTGCAGCATACGTATTCATGGTACGAGTAAGAGCAGCCTTAAAACCAACGAGGTGCGTCCCCCCCTCATGAGTATTGATGTTATTGGCAAAGGAGAAAATCTTTTCGTCATAGGAGTCGTTATACTGCATGGAGACTTCCATCTCCACACCACCACGTTCGCCCTTAAAATAGATTGGCTTCTGGTGCAGAGCTGTTTTGGCTCGGTTTAGGTATTCTACAAAGGAGTTTACCCCCCCTTCGTAAAAGAAGTCGTGTGCCTTACCAACACTCCTATCGTCCGTTATCTTAATTCTAACGCCTGCATTGAGAAATGCCAGTTCCCGCAAACGCTGCGAGAGGATGTCGAACGAAAACTCTGTCGTCTCGAAAATTGTCTCATCGGGGAAAAATGTTATTTTCGTCCCCCGTTTACGCGTTGAGCCCGTCACAGCCAAAGGTGCCTGAGGCTCTCCTCGCAAGTAGCTCTGACGCCAAACAGACCCATCCCGTCTTATCTCGAGTTCTAAAGAACGGGAAAGAGCGTTAACAACGGAAACACCAACCCCATGCAAACCACCAGAGACCTTGTAGGAGTCATTATCGAACTTACCGCCGGCATGCAAAACCGTAAGAACAACCTCAGCTGCCGATCTCCCTTCAGTGGGGTGCATATCGGTTGGAATACCTCTTCCGTTGTCTGTAACGGTAACCGAGCCATCCGTATTGATACTCACCGTCACCTCGTTACAATACCCAGCCAAAGCCTCATCTATAGAGTTGTCAACAATCTCGTAGACCAGATGGTGGAGTCCTTGGCTCGATGTCGAGCCGATATACATGGCGGGGCGTTTCCTAACAGCGGAAAGTCCTTCTAGGACCTTAATGCTGTCTGCCCCGTAGTCTGCTGCAGTGCTTTGACTCTTCATTTCCTGCTCACTCATAGCCTGTCATATCCTCATAATGAAGTTTTCCCGCTTCAACCTTATAGCGGACAACCCCGTGTTGTGGTGCCTGGGTAAAATGTCGCACATCTGTTGTCGTAACAACAACCTGAACACGTTTGTCATGTAACAACGTTAACAGGTTGTTTAAGCGTTTTGCATCTAATTCCGATGTTATATCATCTAGCAGTAAAACCGGTAGTTCTCCGAAGGTTTCCTCCAACAATTCCATTTCAGCGACTTTTAAGGCCAACATAAAACTACGGTGTTGTCCTTGGGATCCAAACCCTTTAAGCGGCCTGCCATCAATAAGGAATAGTATATCGTCCTTATGCGGGCCCCGCGTGGTAACCTTTTGCCGGCAATCCTGATCTCGGTGAGCCTGAAGCTCTTCAAGAAAGGCTATTTCCTGATTACATGCGGGTAATGTGAGCGCCGGCAAATACTCTAGAGAGGTTTGTTCCTTTCCATCAGCAATGTGCATGTATCCGCAAGACGCTTTATCCGATAGTTCCTCTATGTAACGGCGGCGATGGGCCATTAAAGAGCATCCGGCATGGGCTAACTGCTGATCCCATATGTCAATACCCTTAAAATTTCCGCTCTTTAAAAGAGCGTTTCTTTGTTTAAGTGTTCGATAATACTGGTGATAAACATCCAAAAATGTCCGGTCTCGCATATACAGCGAACGGTCAAGGTAGCGCCTTCTTTGTTCCGGTCCCATCCGCACGATACCTATTTCGTCAGGAGAGAAAACCGTCACTAAAAGTCTGCCATGAAGCTCTACCGGATTATGCACCACCTTGCCATTAAGTAAAACCCGGCGGTGTTTATCTTTCAGGCCAAGTATTAAGGTGTTTTGTATATTTCCTTGTCTAAAAAGTCCCCTAACAATCGATTCTGATTCACCGTGCCGAATAAGGTGGGGTATTTTTGCAGATCTAAAAGGCCGAATACTGCCTAGTAAATAAATAGACTCCAGTATATTTGTTTTACCCTGTCCATTATCCCCATAGAGAATGGTTAATGTAGGACTAAGAAGCAAATCACCGGAAACTATATTACGGTAATTATTTAGTTTTACTCTTTCAACACGCACTGAGTCTATAGGCGCATAGGCATGATGACAGCCAAAAATTCATTACTACCTTCAGGTTTAACAATGGAAGGAGATAATTCATTTTTAAATTTCATGAGGATGTTTTGGCTGTCAGCAACCATAAGGACATCTAAGAGATATTTAGCATTAAACCTTACGGCTAACGGCACACCATCATATCCGGCATCAAGTTCTTCCATAGCATCACCTAATTCGGGGTTACTTGAAGAAATTTTGATGCCTTCCTTGGTAATTTCCAACATGATCCCTTTAAACTTCTCACTAGAAAGAATAGCCATTCTTCGTACAGAGTGAATGAGCTCCTCTCGACGAATAGTAACGATGACTTCATTCGCTGTTGGAATTACCCGTGTATAATCAGGGAACTCTCCATCAACTAAACGCATACTTAATGTAGTTTCCCCTTTAACTAAAACGGCTGAAGTATCTATGAAGCCGAATTTGAGAAGTCCGTCACCTTCGTCTGTTATCTTCTTTATTTCGAGCACACCTTTTTTAGGAAGGATAACTCCTTTTAATAATTGGGAACTTGTTTGTCCGGTAAAGGATCCAGAAGCTACTGAAAGACGATGTCCATCTGTTGCAACCATGGTAAGCATTTGACCAGAGTCATTACGTTCTACCTTAGTGAAAATGCCATTGAGGTTGTATTTTGTTTCGTCATTACAAATAGCATATGACGTTTTTTCGATCATAGTTCTGAGAAGACCTGCCTCAATTTCAACGAGTTGATCATTATTAACATTAGCTGTCTTAGGAAATTCATCTGCTGGTAAACCAACAATGTTAAAACGAACCTTACCGCAAACAATTTCTATCCAGTCGTTTTCTTTCGTGGCAAAAGCTATCTCACTATCCGGAAGCTCTTTAACAATTTCATATAATTTTTTGGCACTTAGGGTAATACTACCAGGACGTTCAACCTTCGCCGGATAGGTTGCTTTTAGTGCCACCTCTAAATCTGTTGCAATTACGGTCAGTGTGTTTTCGGATGCTTCTAATAAAATATTCGATAGGATTGGCATTGATGTCTTTTTTTCGACAATGCCCTGAACTTTTTGAAGCGATTTTAAAAAAGTTTCGCGATCAATTTTAAAATACATGGATTCCTCCGCCTACATATAGAAATAGATATTTATTCTAAAAAAAGCCTATTACTACTATTAGCCCTGTTGACTGTGTGCAAAACCCTTAAACATCCGATTCATATGTTTTTTTATCCTCTATTCCCTGTGTATGAATGGGGGTAGTTTCATATGGTTATACACAGGGAGATTTATCGTAATATCCATACACAATGATATTAACACAGGCTGTGTATTACTTGTGAATCAACTTCTTTAACTCTTCTATATTATTTACAACTTCTTGATTTTCTTGCATTAATTTATCAATTTTTTTCGTGGCATGAATAACGGTTGAATGGTCTTTTCCACCAAATTTTGTGCCTATATCTGGATAAGAAGCGCTTGTAAGGTCCCTACAGAGCCAAATGGCAGTTTGGCGTGCCTGTACATAGGTCTTTAGGCGACGTTCAGATTTTAGATCAGCAACCTTAAGTCCAAAGAAATCAGCGACAATTTTTTGGATATGCTCGATAGTTATTTCACGTTTTTTATCTACCAAAATATTTTTTAAGTTTTCCTTAGCCATTGCCAAAGTAATGGGTACGTGCTGTAAGCTGCTATATGCATGTAACCGTATTAACATTCCTTCAAGCTCCCGTATGTTACGGGTATCACTTGAGGCCAGTAAATAAATCACGTCATCAGAAAGCGGGATGGTATACAGCTCTGCTTTCTTCTTCAAAATTGCTAACTTAGTCTCTAAATCTGGTGGTTGAATATCGGCAATAAGCCCCCATTCAAAACGAGATTTAAGCCGCTCTTCAAGGTTTGGCATTTCCTTTGGATATTTGTCCGAAGTAATGACAATCTGCTTTTCTGCCTCGTAAAGAGCATTAAATGCATGAAAAAACTCGACCTGGGTACGTTCTTTCCCGGCGATGAACTGGATATCATCAATAAGAAGAACATCCACAGAGCGATACCGCTCTCTGAAATCATCCATCGTTTTCAATTTGATGGCATTCACCATTTCATACATGAACTTTTCGGTGGAGCAGTAACAGATTTCCGCGTGGGGAGTATGTGCTTTAATATGATGCCCGATGGCGTGCAAGAGATGGCTTTTGCCAAGCCCAACGCCACCATAAATAAATAAAGGATTATAAGTTGTTGCTGGATTATTTGCGACGGCGAGTGATGCTGCATGGGCAAACTGATTACCGGCACCAGAAACAAAGAGATCAAAAGTGTAGCGTGGGTTGAGCGAAGAAAACGAATCGCTTTGAGTCGCTCTTTCCGGCAGGGACTCCATGATTGTGCCAGCGGAAGCGATCGGTGTCGATGGTGCGGGAGCTTCTAAAAAGTCATTAACTAACAAAACTGGTGCAAGATGAGCATATTCAGTCATGGCAAGAGCAGACCTGATATCCTCGTAATAATTTTCAGTAACCCATTCTTTAAAAAATTGGTTGGGCACGAATAAAAAAATCTGGTTGTCATCGATATGGCTTAACTGAATAGGCTCAATCCAGTTCGAAAAGTGCTGAACAGGGATAACCTTCTGGAGGTGATTGATGACTTGTTGCCAGATGGTATGCATTACCGTTTCTATATCCTTCTAGGGGTAACAACCAGAACCAGTATGAATTAATAACAGGTAGACTCTGGAGGCTGACTAAGATATACACAGGAATATCAACACCTGTTGATAACTGGACGAGAATCTTAAAAACACAACATTACAGGTACTTATAAGAAACAAAGCACGTCTTTCACAGATGTATATTAGCAGAAGAACGCCCCCATTTCAATGGATAATTGTTTTCAGGGTAAACAAAAGTCCTTGACATCACTTCTGCTTTTTGTTTATACATACCATTCCTTTAAACCCAACGAGTAGGTCGGCCAAGCCGAGTTCTCTAGAAATCCAGAAGATAGTGGAGTGATTGTCGTGAAAAGAACTTATCAACCAAGTAACGTATCCCGTAAGCGTACCCATGGTTTCCTGGTCCGTATGGCATCTAAAAACGGGCGCCTGGTCATTAAGCGTCGTCGTGCCAAAGGGCGTAAGCGGCTTTCTGTACAAGTTGCCACGAAATAATCCGTGGGAGCAGTAAAGGCGAATTGCTGTGAACGAAGACGGCTACAGCTTTAACAAGCAGTACCGTCTTCTTGCTAGGAGCGAGTTTCTTGCTTTAGCACAAAGCAAGTCCCAACTGAGCTTTCCTGGCTTTTTGCTCATTTGGAGCGATACGAGCCATACTCTGCCACGTTTAGGTATCACCGCCAGCAGGAAAGCCGGGCCATCGGTTGTTCGTAATCGGGCTAAGCGTCTGATACGAGAATGTTTTAGGCTTCATCGACATAACCTGCCACCAGTAGATATTCACATTATTGTCCGTAGGCGTATGGCTGCTATGCTTGCCAGTGACGTCAACAGGGACCTGCTGAAAGCATTTCAGCGGATTGGTTAACGTACATGTTGTCACGAATTCTCATAGCATGTATTCGCTTTTACCAGCTGTTTATCTCCCCTCTTTTGCCGGGGGCGTGTCGTTTTTACCCCACATGTTCAGCATATTCCATTGATTCTATTCGCCGGTACGGGGCCCTGAAGGGCGGGCTTATGGCCGTTTTTCGTCTTGCACGCTGCCACCCATGGCATCCTGGTGGCTATGATCCTGTTCGTTAACGAAGTCTCGGAGTCCATCTGATGGAAAAAAGAACCCTGCTTGCCGTTGTGTTGTCAATCGCTGTTTTCTACTTGTTTTCCCAGGTCATCGGTTTTCAAGAAAAGCCGAAGACGGCTCCTGTTGCTTCAGCGCCTGCTGCTGTCTCTGTTTCTGGTATAGCGGCCGCTCCTGCGGTTCAGCCAACGCCACCGCCGACACTACCCGCCGCAGGGAATGGACAGGATGTGGTCGTTGAGACTGATCGCTATACGGCGGTTTTTAGTACGTCGGGAGCTGGACTGAAGCGCCTTGTCCTAAAGGGTTATAAAACAGCTCTTGGCGCACAGGCGGCGGATGTCGCTCTTTTTGCACAATATGACCCTAGCGCTATGCCGTTATCCACACGGGGTGCAGGATTCAACTTGCACGGCCAAGCATTATACCGAACCGATGTCTCAAAGCTCGTTCTTGCTTCAACAGATAAGAAATCTCTTACCTTTACGTATGTTGATCCGCAGGGGTTTATGGTCAAAAAGACCTATGGTTTCGATGGCTCTGGCTTTGGTATTGACCTTAAAACCGAGTTAGTGAATAACGGTGCCGCAACCATAGCCGGTAATTTTCAGCATATGTTGACGGGCCCTGGTTCGGTGGATACAAAGGATACTCGCTATGAGACCTACGGCTTTTCATTGTTTGCTGAGAACTCTTTGAAGAAGGAAGTGCCCAAAGATCTTGCCTCAGCGGTAAAGCGCTATGACAAACAGGTCCGCTGGGTCGGTTTGAATGACAAGTATTTCCTTGGTGCAGTCCTTGCTGTTGAGAACAGTATTGCTTCTACCGAGCTTCGTAAAGGGGCAAGTGGTTTTATTGAAGGTGTTGTAGCAACCCCCGCTTTTAGTGTGGCTCCAGGCCAGACTGCCCAAGTCTCTCACCGACTTTTTATTGGTCCGAAGGAAATAGATACCCTTAAGGCGCAAGGTGAGTCACTTGAGCAATCATTAGATCTTGGCTGGTTCTCCATGATTGCCAAGCCGATGCTATACTCTTTGAAGTTTTTCTACCGCTATGTAGGGAACTATGGCATCGCGATTATTATCATAACGGTCATCCTCAAGATATTCTTCTTCCCGCTTACACATAAGAGTTATAAGTCTATGAAGGAGATGAGCAGTCTGCAGCCCAAAATGGCAGCGCTCAAGGAGAAGCACAAAAATAATAAGGACGCATTAAACAAAGCGGTCATGGAGTTGTATCGAGACCATAAGGTAAACCCGCTTGGTGGTTGTTTACCAATGCTGGTCCAAATACCGGTTTTCTTCGCATTGTATAAAGCGCTTATGTACTCTATTGAGCTCCGTCAGGCCCCTTTCATGTTCTGGATTGTGGACCTCTCCGCGAAGGATCCTTATTATGTAACCCCCCTTATCATGGGTGCGACCATGTTTGTCCAGCAGAAGATGACTCCTTCTAATATGGATGAGATGCAGCAAAAGATTATGCTTGCGTTGCCATTGGTGTTCACTTTTATGTTCCTGAACTTCCCTGCAGGTCTTGTTTTGTATTGGTTAGTGAACAATATTCTCACCATTGGACAGCAGACGTATATTAACAAGCTGATGAACAAGTAGCGGTGATACCTGGTGTATATCCGTGACACAATAGCAGCTATTGCAACCCCTTTCGGCTCGGGAGGCATCGGTATCGTTCGGGTTAGTGGCCCTGAGTCTTCTGCAATCGCTTCTATAGTGTTTCGTTCCTTGGGTAATCAGGCAGGCGGTGGCTTAGAAAGCCACCGCCTTTTCTATGGCAGTTTTGTTGATCCGGTCACAGGCGCCATTCTTGATGAAGGGATGTGCGTTTTGATGAAAGCCCCGCGTTCATATACGCGTGAGGATGTTGTCGAGTTTCATTGCCATGGTAGTATGTTGGTTGTTCGAAGACTTTTGGAACTTATTTTGAGGGCAGGTGCTCGATTGGCCACCCCTGGGGAATTCACGAAGCGCGCTTTTTTGAACGGGCGTATTGATCTTTCTCAGGCAGAGGCTGTTGCAGATATTATTACTAGTAAAACGGATCGTGGTCTTGCCTTGGCACAGTCGCAGCGCTCAGGTGCCCTTGCCAGAATCATGGCAGAGATTCAGTCAGATATGCGTACAGCCTTAGCTTTGATTGAGGCCTATGTTGATTTTCCTGAGGATGAGGTCTCGCCTGAGGTCCTTTCGGCGGTGGATGGTGCCATAGCACGTGCTGAGCAACGAGTGGCTGACCTTATTACAAGCTATGGTGTGGGTAGTGTTTTGCGTGAGGGGGGAGCGGTACTGCTTCTTGGGCGCCCGAATGCAGGTAAGTCTAGTCTGCTCAATGCATTGCTCGGCGAAGAGAGCGCCATTGTGTCTGACATCCCCGGGACAACCCGTGACCTAAAAACAGAGCAAGTCTCTATCTGTGGGGTCCCCGTTACTATCATCGATGCTGCTGGCATTCGCTCCCATCTTGATGATGCTATAGAGCAAGAGGGTGTTAAGCGAGCCCTGGAGCGTATCGGGCTTGCTGACCTTGTCCTTCACCTTGTGGATGGTACTGCCGGTGTTACGCACGAAGACTTGCATATTATAGACCAGATTTCTGCGGTCCCTCGCATGACCGTTATCACTAAGTGTGATCTGCCCCCTTCCGGACAGTCGCCCCATGAGCTCGGCGGTGTCGCTGTCTGTCACCTCTCGACAAAAACGGGGCACGGTATCTCCGCGCTACAGGATGCAATCTTTCGCTTTTTCCTCCGCAGTGACGAGGATGCTGCTTCTGATCGCGCAGTCATTTCAAATGTGCGCCACCGAGATGTGCTGTTGCGTGCTTCTGCTTCGATACTTTCCTTTAAAGAGGGTCTCTCTGGTGGCATGCCGCCAGAGATCGTCGCGCTTGACTTGCGATCCGCCCTTGCATCCCTTGGTGAGATCTGTGGTGAAACCTCCAACGATGATCTGCTGGATATTATATTTTCGTCTTTCTGCATTGGTAAATAACGTACGTTCCACGTGAAACATAGGGATGAATATGCACAACTATGAGACAACCTATGATGTGATAGTGGTTGGCGCCGGGCATGCCGGTTGTGAGGCCGCATTGGCTTCTGCCCGTATGGGCTGCATGACGTTGTTGCTCAATATGAGCTTGGATGGCATGGCGGTTATGTCGTGTAACCCTTCTATTGGTGGCTTGGCCAAGGGGCATCTTGTTCGCGAAATTGATGCTCTTGGTGGGGAAATGGGCAAAAACATCGACGCGACTGGGATTCAGTTCCGGGTGCTGAATACAAGGAAGGGGCCCGCTGTTCGGGCGGGACGGGCCCAGGCAGATAAACAGCTTTATCGCTTGCGTATGAAGCGCGTGCTTGAGCAACAGGAGCATCTGCACGTTAAGCAGGGTGAGGTAACAGCCCTGTATCTGGATCAGGGGGTTGTTAAGGGGGTCGACACCAGAAGCGGCATCCGATTTATCGGCACAACGGTTGTGCTAACAACGGGAACATTCATGCGGGGGCTTATTCACATCGGGCTTATAAACTTTCCTGGTGGACGGGCTGGTGATTTGCCTTCTTTAGGGTTGTCTGATCAGCTTCGTGACCTTGGTTTCTTGGTTGGCCGTCTGAAAACAGGAACGCCGGCACGGCTTGACGGGCGGACCATTGATTTCTCCCGACTGGAGGCCCAGTACAGCGATAATCCTCCTGTTCCGTTTTCTTTCAGTACGGAAGCAATCACAATGGCGCAGACTCCCTGCTATATTGCCTATACGAATCCGGAGACCCACCGTATCATTCGCAGCGGATTGGATCGCTCCCCGCTTTATGCGGGGGTCATTGAAGGGATAGGCCCTCGGTATTGTCCTTCCATAGAAGACAAGGTGGTACGCTTTCCCGATAAGGATCGGCATCAAACATTTATCGAGCCAGAGGGGCTTGACACCGTCGAATACTACCCAAGTGGCATGTCCACCTCGCTGCCGATTGATATCCAAATCGCTTTTTACCGCTCTATGGTGGGGCTGGAACGTGTTGAGATCATGCGCCCAGCCTACGGCATTGAATATGATTATGTCGATCCAGTGCAGTTGCATGCGACGCTTGAGACTAAAATAGTGCCAAATCTTTTTCATGCAGGGCAAATTAACGGCACCTCAGGTTATGAGGAGGCTGCAGGCCAGGGGCTCCTTGCCGGTATTAATGCTGCTCTTCGGGCGAAAGGGAAACCGCCTGTCACCTTTGGTCGTCATGAGGCCTATATCGGCGTTATGGTTGACGACCTTGTTACGCTTGGTACGCGAGAGCCGTATCGGATGTTTACGTCACGGGCAGAGTACCGTCTCCTGTTGCGTGAAGACAACGCTGACATGCGCCTGAGGGATGTGGGATATCGTATTGGCCTTGTCGACCAAGAAACTTATGACCGTTTTTGCCATAAGCGAGAGACAATACATAGTGAGCTTGTTCGCCTTGCGGAAATGCGAGTTGAGTTGACAGAGGCTCAAAAAAGCTGTTTTGCGAATGTCGGTTGTCAGGATATTCAAAAAGGGACGACCTATGAACAGCTTTTGCGGCGCCCAGAAATGAGTTATGAAGCCCTTAGGTCTTTCGACCCTCTGGCAGCTCAGTTGCCTTTAGATGTACAGGAACAAGTTGAGATTCAGGTCAAATATAAGGGGTATATCGACCGCCAAGAAGAGCAGATAGCTCGGCTAAAGCGCCAAGAGGAGACATGCATCCCGCCGGACTTTGACTATGGCGCGTTGCCGGGACTCACTACAGAGGTAAGAGAAAAACTCGAACGCTTCAGGCCAGACACCCTTGGTCAGGCTCTCCGTATTCAAGGTGTCACGCCAGCTGCCATATCAATTTTAACGATAGCCCTCAAGGGGAGAGGCCTCTTATAATGCGATCCTCGGTATTAGACGCTGCGATTGCACGAATACCACTTGTGCTGTCAGATGATCAGCATCAGCAGTTCGAGATTTTACGGTCGGAATTGCAGCGGTGGAATAAGCGTATCAATCTGACAAGTATTACCGACGTCAAGAGTATTCTTATTAAACATTTTAGTGACGCCCTTTTTTTGGCGCCCCACGTGCAAAAAGGGGCTCGCTTACTTGATATTGGTTCTGGTGCAGGGTTTCCTGTATTGCCACTGGCAATAGTGCGGACGGATTTATTGTGCACGAGTGTGGAGTCCGTTGCAAAAAAGGCCAGCTTTCAGAGGCATGTTGCTCGCCTGCTCGGGATAAAGGTTTCGGTGGTCAACCAAAGACTGGAAGATTTTACCCCCTCTGCACTTGGTGCTTTTGACTTCGTCACATCGAGGGCCTTTACCGACCCTGCCGCCTTCCTTGCCTTGGCAGCTCCACTTGTGGCCCCTGGTGGTTGTGTTGTTGTGATGGGCGGACTCATGCGCCACGATGAAGAGGATCTCACATCGTGTGGTGAGCGTTGTGGTCTCACGTTTAAGAGTATGTTAAAATATTCTCTCTTGCATGACACGGGAAAACGCTTTTTAGCTTTTTTTGAAAAAGCTCAATAAAATAGGACTGTTGCGACGCAGGGGCTCCTTGTCGCTGTAAGGGTGTTTCTCGGCAGCACCCATGGGTAGCCATGGGTTTTTGTGCAAAGCGGCTTTAGCGGCCTTGTGGGGCTATTAGTGGTCAATGTGGCTGTTTCGCTCTGCCTCGTCCCCCATGGAGTAATCACGATGCTAGTACGAGTATATTACGAGGACACAGATGCCGCTGGTGTTGTGTACCATGCACGCTATCTTCACTTTATGGAGCGTGCCCGAGCTGAATATTTTCGTCAGTATGGCTATTCGGTGGCAGCGTTAGCCGATGCCGGATATGTGTTCCCCGTCGTTGCCATAGAAGCTTCTTTTAAAAGTGGAGCGGTGCTTGATGACGAGTTGATAATAACGGTTGAACCAGGGGACATTTCTGGGGCGCGCTTTTCGGTTAAGCAATCAGTCATTCGTGCTGCGGATCAATCAATCCTTGTTGAGGCTCGTGTGACGCTCGCATGTATTGGGCATAACAGGCGCCCCAAACGTATTCCAGAGGTAATAACGGCTCTTTGGGGAAAGGAGAAACTATGAGCCAAACGCTTGATCGATTGTCAGCCTTGGCATTACTAAGTTCAGGCGACCTCTTAGAGCTTGGTGAATGGGCCCATTCAATCCGTATGCGTATGCACCCGGAGCGCGAAGTTTCGTTTGTTGTCGACCGCAATGTTAATTATACAAATATATGCGAATGTCGTTGTTCGTTTTGTGCTTTTTATCGAACCGCTGATGCTTCAGATGCCTACCTGCTTGATCAAAAAATTATAATCGATAAGATTCATGAGCTTGTTGCCCATGGCGGGACGCAGTTGTTGATGCAGGGAGGCTTGCACCCCAATCTTGATCTTAGGTATTTTGAACAGCTCTTTGCTTGTATTAAGACAGCCTTCCCCATGGTCCAGAATCACTCCCTTTCTCCAGCGGAGGTTTGCCACTTGGCGGATAAGGAGGGCCTAAGTATTGATGAGACTATTAAGCGTCTAAAATCTGCGGGCCTTGACTCAATACCTGGTGGAGGAGCTGAAATTCTTGTTGATGAGGTTCGCACGGCAATATCACCCCGAAAAATTGGTTGGAGGCGGTGGGGTGATGTTATGCTTGCGGCTGCGCGCCATGGAATGCCGACAACGGCAACAATGATGTTTGGCAGCACAGAAACGCCGGAACAAATCATTGAACATATATTTCGTATCAAGGAGATCCAAGAGGAGGGCGGAAGTTTTACGGCATTCATTCCGTGGACGTACCAGCCGGGTAATACAGAATTAGGCGGTAAGACAGCCTCTGGTGTCGAGTATATGAAAGTACTTGCCCTTTCGCGTATCATCCTCGATAACATACCGAATATACAGGCTAGCTGGGTAACCCAAGGAGCCAAGATGGCTCAGGTTGCCCTCTTTTTTGGTGCAAACGATATGGGCGGCACTATGTTAGAAGAGAATGTTGTTGCTGCTGCTGGTTGTAGCTTCAGAATGTCACAGCAGGAGATGGTTGAACTTATACAGGGGGCAGGCTTTACGCCTATTCAGCGGACAACTACATATCAGACAGTTAGGCGGTTTTAGTGGGGAGCGTCAAATACGCGATACTCGAAGATGACCAGCAGCTCCATGCTCTGGCAGATGAGTTGCGTGCTGAAACACGTATTGCCGTTGACGTGGAGGCAGATTCACTCCATCACTACCGAGAGAAAGTCTGTCTCATTCAGATTTCAACCTTAGAAAAGACATGGCTTGTTGACCCTTTGGCGCTTACGGACGTCGGCACCTTGTGCAGCATGCTTTCATTACGGTCACGGGAAACGGTGCTGCATGGTGGAGATTATGATATCCGCTCCCTTAACCGGGATTTTGGTGTCCGTTTCGATAAGGTCTTCGATACGATGCTTGCTGCCCAATTTAGTGGTGAAACCGAAATAGGCCTTGCTTCCTTGCTGCAGCGCTACTGCAAGGTTACCCTTGACAAGCGATTTCAAAAAGCGGATTGGAGCCTGCGTCCGTTGCCTGAAGCAATGGCCGATTACGCTGCTTTGGATACAGCCCACCTCCTTTTCTTGGCTGATATCCTTAAGGAACGATTGCGGGGCCTTGGCAGGCTTGGGTGGGTAGAGGAGGAGTGTCTTTTACTTGCTCAAAACAGGATGGCTGATAAGCGTACCGGTCCGTTGTTTCTGACGTGCAAAGGAGCTGGTAAGCTTCAGCGACGAAATCTTGCTGTGCTGGAAGAGCTTTTAGTCATTCGGGAGGAGATTGCACAAAGCCTTGATCGTCCTACCTTTAAAGTGTTTTCGACTGATATTGCCCTCGCTGTGGCGACAGCAATGCCGACAACATTGACTACTCTTGGTGACATAAGTTCAATTCCGCGCGGAATTATTTCCCGCTATGGCAGGACTTTTTTGCAGGCGGTTGAACGGGGGCATGCTTATGGTCTTTCTGAGCTTCCTTGCTACCCTCGTACACGAGGAGAGGCCAACCCAGGGGTAAAACGCAAAATAGCGCTTCTAAAAGAGTGGCGTACGGAGGTCGAAAAAAATATAGGGCTGGCAGGCGGTCTCTTGGCTCCCAACTGGCTACTTGAAAGAATTGCTGAGCAGTGGTCAGACTCATTTGAACGACTGCAGACTATCACTGGCATTAGGGCCTGGCAGTGTGAGGTGTGGGGACGTGATGTTCTTGCTTTTATTGCTAAGGAGAGAACGTAAATGCGTCTTGGATTTTTCGGTGGGGCCTTCGACCCTCTACATATTGCCCACCTGCGATTGGCTGAAGAAGCCCGTGTTGCAGCAGAACTCGATATGGTTTATTTCTTGCCAACGGCCGCTCCGCCACATAAACAGGAGGCTGCCGCTTCTTTTAGTGATCGGCTTGCCATGGTGCAGCTTGGACTTGCTGGAAATCCTTTCTTTCGCGTTGATACCCTCGAGTTAGACAGGAAGGGCCCCTCCTACACATACGATACCTTGTGTGCATTACAACAACGCTATCCCCAAGCTGAACGGTATTTTATTATTGGCATGGACTCTTATTGTGACATTGGTACCTGGTTTCGCTTTCAAGAGCTTTTTGCTCTCGCCTCATTTATTGTAGTGCAGCGGCCGGGTCATGGGGCACTTGAAGATGCTTTGGACCTCTTGCCTGCCTGTTGCCGAGATACGTTTGTGTACAGTGACGGAGGGGGGCTCGAGCATCTCAGCGGCAACAAAATTCTTTTTATTCAAGGAGCCCCAATGGCGATCGCCTCCCGTGATATCCGGCAACTGATTGCAAAAGAAGGCTCAATCCGCTATCTTGTTCCAGAGGCAGTGGAAGACTACATTGCCCAGAAGGGATTATACCGCCTATGAGCGTCGTTGAAACCAAAGAAAAAGCAACGTTAGATGGCCTTGACCGGGCACTTCGTTGTGCAGAATTGGCTGCTGACAAGAAGGGGTATGCGGTAAAAGTGCTGGATATCCAGACAATCAGTACGATTGCAGACTATCTCGTTATTATCACGGGGAAATCTGAGAAGCAAAATCAGGCAATTTGTGATCATATTCGAAGAGAACTAAAGAAGTTCGGAAAAATACAGGATGTTGAGGGTGAGTCTGACGGCAAGTGGATTATCATGGATTACAGTGATGTTCTGGTCCATATTTTCCAAGAGGAACAGCGCTCGCGGTACGATCTTGATGGCCTGTGGTTTGAAGCGCCTTTAGTTCCTCTTGCGCCGGAATTAGAAGCCACTATTCGGGCGAATGAGGCTTCATTTGAAATCTAGGGCACTCCTTCTATGAAAATGCGGGTTCTCTGGGTCGGTAAGACGAAAGATGCATGGCTCAAGAGCGGCAGTGAAGAATATGCTCGTAGAATTCAGCGTTATATCCCTTTTCGCATCGACGAAATCAAAGATGACGTACAAGCCGATCAAGCATGTGGCCGTGAAAGAGAGTCCGAACGACTACATAAAATGCTCTCCCCCCAAGCGCATGTTGTCGTGCTGGATGAACGTGGTGATGAGTATACGTCACAGCAGTTTGCTCATTTCATCGGCAGTTTACGGGACCAAGGGACCAGTGAGCTTGTTTTCGTAATTGGAGGGGCCTATGGATTTAGTCCCCACTTCTATGGGCGGGCCCAATCCCGTATCGCCCTTTCCCGTATGACATTTACGCACCAGATGGTGCGACCAGTCCTGCTGGAACAGATTTATCGTGCCTTTACTATTCTCAATAATGAGCCATATCATCATTAATATATGCAACCAGTTATAGCCTTACAGGGAGTGACAAAAGTTTTTGGCAGCGGCGATCATCAGGTGACGGCGCTGCGAGGGGTCTCTTTTGCGGTCCAGCCTGGTGAGTTTGTTGCTATTATGGGGGCTTCAGGCAGCGGGAAGTCAACGTGTATGAATATTCTCGGCTGTCTGGATAGTCCGACAGCGGGCTCATATTTGTTGGATGGTGTCGACACGGCAGATATGGCACCAGATGCATTAGCAGAAATACGGAATCGTAAGCTCGGTTTCGTGTTTCAAGGTTTTAACCTGCTCCCCAGAACCACGGCCCTTGAAAATGTTGAGCTACCTTTAGTTTATGCGGGTGTTTCTAATCTCGAGCGTCATGATAAAGCGTTAGAGGCCCTCACGAGGGTTGGGCTTGGTGACCGAGCAGAGCACACCAGTACCCAACTGTCCGGTGGTCAGCAGCAGCGGGTGGCCATTGCACGCGCCCTTATAAATACGCCTGCTCTTCTCCTTGCCGATGAGCCGACTGGTAATCTTGATTCAACAACAACAATTGAGATTATGGAGTTATTTCGGTCCTTACATCAAGCTGGTATTACCATTGTCATGATTACCCATGAACATGACGTCGCGGAATACGCGACCAGAAAAATAACCTTCCGTGACGGTACGATTATTAGCGATACCGGAAACCGTTAGCCCCCCATGCTCCGCCTCACAACCCTTTCGAAAGAATTTGGTGATCAGCTCCTTTTAAAGGAAGTCTCCTGGCACGTAAAGCGTGGTGACCATGTGGCGCTAGTTGGTGATAACGGTGCCGGAAAATCGACGCTGATGAGGATTATGGCGGGGATTGAGGAGCCATCGGCAGGAAAGGTCATAAAGGCTAAAGAGTGTCGTGTTGCCTACCTCCCCCAAGATGGTATTGTCACGCAAGGGGTGCTGCTCTTTCATGAAGTTAAGTCAGGCCTTAAAACCCTCCTATCTCTTGAACAGGAGCTGCACCATCTTGGTGAGGCGCTGGCGGCTTTAGATCCAGCCAGTGAGGCTTATACCCAGCAGCTCGAAAGGTATGGTGCAGCGCAAGAGCACTTTAAGGAGCTTGGTGGTTACCGTGTTGAGGCTGATATTGCGACGGTCTTGCACGGTCTCGGTTTTTCTCAAGATGATGGGCACCGGGACTGTAAGGAGTTTTCGGGGGGATGGCAGATGCGCATCGCCTTAGCCAAGTTGCTGCTTGCCCGCCCTGATATCCTTCTGTTGGATGAACCAACAAACCATCTGGACCTCGATGCAAGGAACTGGCTTGAACAGTATTTGCAGTCGTATCAAGGGGCTGTTGTTCTGGTGTCCCACGACCGCCTTTTTATGGATAAGGTCTGTAGTCGCACGGTGGAGGTCTGGAACCAGACTTTGACAGAATATCATGTCCCGTATACGCAATACTTAAGTCAACGTGAGGAGCGTGTCGCTGCACTCCGTGAAGCAAAACGACTGCAAGATGAGGAGATTGAGCGGCTGGAAGAGTTTATTAATCGTTTTCGTTATCAAGCGACGAAAGCCTCTTTGGTTCAGTCCCGTATTCGTCAGCTTGAGAAGATTGAGCGCATTGCCCTCCCCCCAGAGAGAAAGCATATTGCTTTTACCTTCCCGGATGCTCCCAAATGCGGGAAAATCGTCTTTGAACTGACGAACGTTGCCAAAACCTATGGCGCTGTCAACGTGCTTAAAAGTGTTAACCTTACCATTGAGCGGGGGGAGAAGGTCGCCTTGGTGGGGCAAAACGGGGCAGGGAAATCTACTTTAATGGCACTTTTGGCTGGTAACCCCGTAACGGATGGAGAGGTGACGGTAGGCCATAATGTCGTGATTGATTATTTCGCCCAAAATCAAGCCGAGGCACTGAATTGTTCACATACTGTCTATGAAGAACTGTATGAGGAGTGTCCTTTTGAGGTGGTGCCACGACTACGCGATATACTGGGGACCTTTCTTTTTAGTGGCGACACAATTAATAAATCGGTAGCCGTTTTGTCAGGTGGGGAGCGTAATCGCCTCGCTCTTGCTAAAATGCTTTTGAGGCCGGCGAATGTCCTGTTACTTGATGAGCCAACGAACCACCTTGATGTTACCAGTAAAGAGGTTTTGCTTCGCTCACTGCGGCAATACACAGGCACCGTTATCTTCGTTTCCCATGACCGCTATTTTGTATCATCGCTCGCAACGCGTATTGTGGAAATTGGAGGCGGGTCGGCGCGCAGCTACTACGGCACGTATGAATACTATTTGGAAAAGCGTCAACAGGAATCAAGCCTTACGGAGCTTGCCTCTGCCAGCTCCGAACAGGCTTTACGGGGCAGTGACAAAGAAGATCGCCTGAAGGGGCGTGAAGAACAGAAAAAAACTAAACGACAAGAACAGGCTCGAGATCGCCAGCGCCAAGACCTAGAGCGGATGATCGAGCAATATGAGCAGGAACTTCACGAGCTAGAGGAGGCCATGAATAGTCCAGGCTTCTTTGATGACCCTGAGCGAGGTCTCGCTGCGGGAGAGCGTCATGGCGAGCTTGAAGCACGCCTTGAGGGATTGTACCTCCAGTGGGAAGAAGCCTTGTGAGCAGCCCGTTGAGTCCTTTTAAAGTATTCCCCTGTTCACAAGAGTGCCACCATGCGATGCGTCAGGCCATTGTTGAGGCCGGCGAGCATGAGGTCTTTTTTGTCGCTGATGTTTCTGGTGAAGGTGAAATTATAGGGGTAGAAGCACTGGCACGTGGTAACCGACATGGTGTGCCTGCCCTTATAGAACGTGCTGTTCCAGGGCAGATACTGCTGCATAATCACCCCAGCGGCAACTTGACGCCATCGGATGCCGACCTTTCCATAGCATCGGTCGCAGGTAATAATGGTATAGGATTCGCTATTGTCGATAATCAATGTTTGGCCTGGTACGTCGTGGTTGCCCCCCATCTGCCTACACCAGTAGTTGAACTTGCCCCCGATGATTTCGAACGTGCTTTTGCGGATGGCGGCCCCTTGTCGACGATGGTCCCACACTTTGAGGTGCGTGCAGAACAGCAGATTATGGCGCAGGCTGTTGTACGGGCTTTCAATAAGAGGGAGGTGCTTCTTGTTGAGGCAGGAACAGGTACCGGAAAGTCTCTAGCATATTTATTACCTGCAATTGCGTGGTCTCTTAAAAACCGTCAGCGTGTTGTTGTTTCCACCAATACAATCAACCTCCAAGAACAATTGATAAAAAAAGACCTGCCGCTCATCCAGCGCTACGCCAAAGAAACATTTAGTACCTGCTTGGTGAAGGGGCGTGGTAACTACCTCTGCCAACGGAAACTTGCTAGTGCCCACAAAGACCCTGAATTATTTCCCACAGAGGGTGCGGAGGCGCTTAACGCCCTGGTCAGGTGGGCGGAACATACCAGTTTAGGTTGTCTGAGTGATCTCTCATTCCAGCCCCCCCGGGAGGTCTGGGAAGAGGTGCGTAGCGAAGCTGATCAGTGTCTCCGCTCCCGTTGTCAGTATTTTAACAGTTGTTTTTTTTACAGGGCACGGCGAGAAGCTGCAACGGCGAATGTTCTTGTGGTGAACCACGCATTGTTGCTTGCTGATATGGCGCTCCGGCGTGATGCTGGCTATGATGCCGCAGCTATTCTCCCACCTTTTGGCAAGTTGATTATTGATGAGGCTCACCATCTTGAAGAGGCGGCAACAGGGGCTTTAACCCTGCGCGTGTCGAGGCGCGATGTACAAAAACAGCTTGGACGCCTTGTGAGCGCGCATGGGAGAAGTGGGCTTCTACCGCTGTTGCTTGGGGTTCTTGGACGGGATTTACCAGAGAGTTGTGATCTGCTCTACCAAAAAATTGCCGCCCGTATTGAGGGGGGACTTGTCCCTGGCTGTATGCAGTTGTCTCATTTCACCGATCAGCAGTTTGATATATTGTTTCTCGCCTGTGAAGAGGGCTTTGGCCCCGTGAGTTCAGGTGAACGTAGCATTCGGGTTACAGAAAGCGTACGAGCGGGGAGTTTTTGGGGGCAGCTTACGGGAGTCACCCAGGGACTCGATCAAGCAATTCGTGAAGTGGTACATGGTTTGGCAGGGCTCACTGAATTATTAGGTAGTATGCCTGACTCGCTTCTCCCTAAATTTGAGGGTTTTGTAACAGACATAGAGGGTATTCGTGGCCGGCTTACGTCCCAGCTTGAAGCACTACAGCTGTTTTGTGAAAGTCCCGAACAACAGTGCTGCTGGATTGAGCGATATATGCACCGTCATTATGGGGGAGTTGTTTCTTTGGCCGCAGCACCACTGGATGTGGCTAAGCTACTTCATACGACATTGTTTGCAGCTGTTCCGACAGTCATCCTCACTTCTGCAACCATAGCGGTTGCGGGAAAATTCAGCTACTATAAAGCTCGACACGGTCTTGATCTTCTGGAGGAAGGGCGGCTAACAGAACTGATGCTTGCCTCTCCCTTTAATTACGCCTCCCAAGCTCTTGTGGCCCTTGTGCATGATATGCCCGAGCCTACTGAGAAGACTTTTTCAGAGGCCGTTGCTGATACTGTTTTGCGCGCGTCATGTATTAGTCGTGGAGGTGTTTTTGTACTGTTTACCTCCTATGAGCTGATGCATAGGATTCATGGCATGATGGCTACCTGTCTACAGGATCAGGGGCTTACGGTTTTTTGCCAAGGGGAGGGACTTTCGCGACATCAGCTGTTGGCACGTTTCCGACGAGATGGGACCTCGGTCCTTTTTGGTACAGATTCTTTCTGGGAAGGTGTTGATGTTCAGGGTGATGCGTTGCGCATGGTTATCATTGTCCGCCTACCCTTTCAAGTCCCGACAGAGCCTATTCAACAGGCCCGCGCAGAGCTTGTCCAGCTGTGTGGTGGCAATCCTTTTAAGGAACTATCCATACCACAGGCTGTGCTAAAGTTGCGGCAGGGGTTTGGCCGTTTGATTCGTAGTGGTGATGATAGAGGGACGGTTCTCATCCTCGATAGCAGGATTGTAACAAAATCCTACGGAGCCGTTTTTAGAAAATCCCTACCAGGAGATTCCCAAAAACAAGTGGCTCGTGCGGATCTCGACGCCACTCTCAAGGCCTTCTATGGAAAAGGAAGTATTGGGACAGCAATAGATGGTATACTCCCCTGACAGGACTAGTTTAGCTTAGTGATTTAATATTTTTATGTGCAATATAGTTGAAACACTGGAAGTAGGTTATGGATGTGAGCAGAAACGAGAAATAGGCGGTTGCAAGAATAACAGACGCCCCGCGGCCTTTGTCCACACCAGGGGACATGGCGATAAAAACAATAATAGCGCCAAGGGCGCAGAGCTTCCAGATATCCCCGATCAAGCGTTTTTTACGTAATGCCATCATATCATTTCCGGTCAGTCCGTCTTTGGCTGACGTGACTTCAACTTGAACATCTTGCTTTGCGAGCAGCCAGGCGGGGTAGATGATGAGACATTGAATAGCAAGAGCGAAAAGTATGCTTTTGGTGAAGGCGCCTGGTAGGCCGTAGGCCCCGAAAAGAAGGATGAAGTGATAGGCCATAAAAAGAAGCAGTCCACCGAGGCCGACCTGGACGACATTATAGATAATCATAAAACGTTTAAGACGGGTAAACGAGTACACAGGAACTCCTTTAATCTGTTTAGGACGGCAAGACAACACAAGCCAATATGCTAAACGTCTTATATCAGAACATTGTTATAAAAACAACCTTGAAAGCGTACGTATGAAACGAGTCAGAAGGATTTTTAATCCTGTTCTCGCATTGATAGCCATTCAACTTGCTTGGGTGGTGGCAGTTGTCCTCTGGGTGAACTGGTTTATTGGAAAGAACCGGGAGTTGCGGGAAATCCTTGGGGTCTATCGCCCGGATTTGCAAGTGGTCGCTGAAAACTGGGGGGGGCTTGTACAGGGTCTTGTGCTGCTCTGTCTCATTTTGGCGGGGGTCTATGCGCTCTTTATCTTCTGGCGGCGCCAGTCTCGCCTTTATCAGGCGCAACGGGAATTCATTACCCAGGTGACCCACGAACTGAAATCTCCCTTGGCTTCAATCCAGTTACACTTGGAGACTATGAAGATGCGGCAGATTGAGAGGCCGCAAATGTTGTCTTTTGTTGATATCATGCTTGACGACACACGTAGATTACACTCGCAAATTGAGAATCTTTTGATGGTTGCCAGATTAGAACATCGGCGCCTTGTTCCGGAAGGGCGTCCCTATGATCTCACCGCTTTTATAAAGAATTTCTGTGAGGAATATCGTAGTCGTCTGTCAAGTGGTGCTCGCTTTGATGTGCATGTAGAAGAGGGATTGCTTGTTCGTATTGATCCTGAAACCCTTGGCATGGTTTTGCGTAATCTTTTAGAAAATGCAGTACACTATTCACAGGATGCTCCTGAAATAGGGGTTTCAGTTGTAAAGTCAGGACGCTTTGCTGTGCTGCAAATTAAAGATAACGGTTTTGGGCTTACGCGAGAGCAAATAAAGATGGTTTTTAAGCGATTCTATCGCGTGGATCAACCTGAAGAGCGTAAGCGTGGGACCGGCTTGGGGCTCTACATTGTTGCTTCGGTCATGCGGGATGTTGGAGGGAGTGTTAGCGTTGTAAGCCCGGGCCTTGGCCTCGGAAGTACCTTTACACTTCAAATACCGCTTTCCAGTACGGGATAAGGAGAAAACGTATGCAGGAAATAAGCTGTGAGATGTGTCATCGCTGGGAGAATCAGCCTGATCTTAGAATTCATCGCTTTGCGTTTTGTGATCTCCTCCTGCACAGTGACCAACGCTACCCAGGGTATTGCCTCCTCATTGCACGTGAGCATGTGACAGAGCTTTTTCATCTATCGAGCCTGCATCGGACGACAGTTATGCAAGAAGTCGCCCTGGTGGCTGAGGTTCTGGCAGACTTGTTTCAGGCGACTAAAATAAACTATGAGCTCCTTGGTAATATGGTTCCCCACATGCACTGGCATTTGATACCACGCAAGCAGGGTGATTATGTCTGGCCACGTCCTGTATGGGCGGAAACGCTCGAGCCTATGCTGTTATGTCGCGAGGAGTATCAGCAGCGTTGTCGTTTAATTCGGCAACGTATCGAGGAGGCTCTTGGTGCCGTATAAAACGGAAACACTCAAAAATGGCCTACGTGTTGTTACGGTTGGTGCCCCCCACCTCCATAGCCTCGATTTAACCCTGTACTTTAAGGTTGGGAGTAGAAATGATCCTCCCGATCGAAAAGGTATGGCTCATTTTCTTGAACATATGGTTTTCCGGGGTGCCAAGCGCTTTCCGAGCTCCCTTGACCTTGAGATTGCTTTTGAAGAGATTGGTGGAACGGTCAATGCAGCAACTGATGCAGACTCCACCTGTTTTTATGCCAGAATACAGCCGGAGTCCCTCGATCGTGGTGTGGAGTTACTAGCTGCTATGGTGCAGGAACCTTTGCTACGCGATGTTCTGATTGAACGGGATATTATCCTAGAGGAAGCACTGGAGGACTTAGGGGAGCTTGGCGACGAGATTAATCCAGATGTCGTTGTTTCCCGCTTGCTCTGGCCTGACCATCCTCTTGGGGAACCGGTGATTGGCGATCGCGAGGGTATTGCATCTATTACTGAGCAGGACCTCCGGCAACATTTGCACACGTGGTATACACCGGCTAATGCCGTTCTTGTCGGGGTGGGGCCAATTTCACACCAGACCATGGTGGAGGCTGCTCAGCGATATGCTGGAGCATGGAGGGAGGCTCCTACACCACAAACCCTACCCTTTACAAGCGAAACACTGGCAGGTCCTGTCATAAAGCTTGTGCAAGAAGCTGCGAGCCAAATGACGGTTCAAATGGGATTTCGTAGTATGTCGCGTCATGATGAAGCGATGCCAGCCATAAAGATCTTGCGGCGCTTACTTGCTGGAAGTGGTAGCTCACGCCTGCATCTTGCTTTGCGTGAACGTCTCGGCCTTGTATATGCCGTTGATGTAACCCTCGGCAGCTATGAGGAGACGGGATGTATTGCCATTGATTTTTCAACGGGGCCGGATAAGCTAGAGCAGGTCCTCAAGGCTTTAGGCCACGAACTGGCATTAGTTTGCCGAGAGTGCGCAGATGTTGATGAGTTGTCGCGGATTAAAAAAGTGTATCGTGCTGAGCTTTCGTATAGCCGTGATTCTGTGGTGGAGCTTGGTGCCCGCTATGGCTGGGGAACCCTCATGGGGGTTGTTCGGAGTATTGAACAGGAGCAGGCCATGGTTCAAAACGTGGATAGCGAGGCAGTTCGACAACTGGCAAGTCAGCTTTTTCGGCTTGAGAATATGGTCTTAGCGATAATTGGACCACTGGAAGGACTTGCAAGCGCCACGGTCACCAACTGGTTGTCCGAGGCGCTTGAGCCATAATCACTAGCTATTATTCCGTAAACTCGGGTCCTTCTTTGAATGAAGGTGTCTCGTGGTGTGTCTTAAGATCGCAGCGACCAGATGCTTCTTCAATGCCTGCATGGCGTGCAAGGCTTGTCATATAGGCTAGAGCATCATCTTTTTGTGCTGCTGAGAGCTTCCGATATTCAGTCAGTAGTCGTTGTTCGTCCATCGTCATATATGTTCTCCCTCAAGAGTGCTCGAGCTTGGAGCGTAGAGCAGCTATAGTTGCACGGTAATCGGTACCATTAAAAACAGCACTTCCCGCGACAAAGACATCTGCACCGGCATCAGCAACAGCACGAATGTTTGCCGCATTGATACCGCCATCGACTTCAAGATCAATCGGACGCCCCGATGCATCAATCATTTTTCTAACGGCGGTGATTTTCGGTAGAACCGATTCAATAAAGGATTGTCCACCAAACCCAGGATTCACAGACATAAGAAGCACAAGGTCAAGATCATTGAGCACGTATTCGAGTGTCGAAATGGGGGTTGCCGGGTTGAATGATACACCGGCACGTTTCCCAAGTCCCTTTATCTGCTGAATAACCCTGTGAAGATGGTTACACGCCTCAGCATGAACGACAATGATATCAGCTCCAGCTTCAGCAAAGGCCTCTACGTATCGTTCTGGCTCTACAATCATGAGGTGTACGTCAAGAGGGGCGGGCGTCACCTTACGTAACGCTTTAACCACTAGAGGCCCTATCGTCATATTGGGAACAAAGCGGCCGTCCATAACGTCGATATGGATATAGTCTGCACCTGCTTCAGTGACGGCACGGACCTCTTCACCTAAGCGTGCAAAATCTGCTGAAAGAATGGATGGTGCTATTTTCATCATGCCGTAACCTCGCGGGGTGCAACCCCCTCTTCTGTATGGCGTTTAAGTAGTTTTGCAGCAAAGAAACCGTCGGTCCCGTGGCGATGTGGCCAGAGTCTTATGAACCCCTCCGTTGTCACAAGCGACTGGAGTCGTGGATCGACTGCAAGGTTAGTATCTATCATAAAGTCGTTGTTCTGCGAAAGAAAATCATGGAGGACATCCTCATTCTCCTGCCGAGAGGTGGAGCAGGTTGCATAGACAAGAACTCCGCCTGGACGCAGATGATGAGCGGCGACTGCCAATAAGCCGCGCTGTCTTTCTTGGCAACGCTGCACATCTGAGGGGGTAAGAAACCATTTCGCTTCAGGGTTCCTTTGGAGGACGCCAAGACCACTACAGGGGGCATCCAAAAGAATACGATCAAAGAACTGGTTTTTAAGGTAGTCAGGACTTAATGCATCGACAACGTGGCAGGTCACGCCACTCAGGCGAAGTCTTTGAATCGTTTCCTCGAGTCCCTTCATACGACGTTTTTTGTTGTCGGTAGCAACAATGGTGAGCGTGCCATTACCCAATTCTGCAAGATGTACCGTTTTCCCTCCTGGTGCAGCACACATGTCCAAAAGGCGCTCGTTTGCCTGAGGGGCAACGACGAGACTCACTAATTGTGCTGCCTCATCTTGTACGGTGAACCATCCCTCGCGGTAGCCCGGAAGTGACTGAACGGCACCTCTATGGTGTATGGTATAGCCATCGGGGGCATAGTAGCAGGGAGATGCCGGTATGTTGTGGTCTGCAAGGACCTTGAGAAACTGCTCGTGGCTGACATGTGTTGTTTTGCGTACAGTTAGTTTCGGGGGATGATTAATCATAGCTGCCAGGGCTGCTGCTTCATCAAGGCCAATCTGGGCAATCCACTCTTCAGCGAGCCATATGGGGAGTGATAATGTTGCTGCCAGCCACTCTTTTGGCGACTGATGCCGGTCTGGGAGTGGGGTTGGAGTTGTTTGTCGCACTAAGCTACGAAGCACGGCGTTTATAAGGCCAGTCGCTCGTGGTGCAAGCAGTTGGGCAGCATTGACCGTTTCATGCACAGCTGCATGGGTTGGTATTCGGTCAAGGTTTAGAATTTGGTGTGCGCCAAGGCGGAGCAATATCTGAACAATTGGCTCAAGTGAGACAAAGGGCTGGGTAACATGGGGTGTGATGTGCGCATCAAGAGCCCCTTGCTGACGAAGGGTGCCTAGGACCAACTCCATGAGCAAGCCGCGATCCAGTTCGGGAAAGGCGTGACGGTCTTGCTCTTTATGGACAAGATCGTCCGCATGTCCTTGGCGTTGGGCAACCTGTAACAGGATAGTGCAGGCGGAGACCCTAACAGAAGAAGGTTTTGATGAGGTCACTTCTTTGACAGGAGATGTATGCATAAAATTACTGTAGCGCTAATGCCGCCTGACAGCAAGGTTTTGATCGAGGGGGTAGAGCAATGAACGTGTGTCTTCATTGACAGTTGAACACATCCTATGGTAAAAAATTTCATTTAGACGTTTACAAATATCCCCTATTGGTTAAGGAGCCGTAACATGGAGCGTACATTCGCTATTATTAAGCCAGATGCAGTTGAGCGTGGTCTTTCCGGTAAGATTCTTACCAAAATTGAAGATGCCGGTTTTACTATTGTTGGCATGAAAAAGATCCACCTTACCAAGACGCAGGCAGAAGGCTTTTATTATGTTCACAAAGAGCGTCCTTTCTTTGCAGACCTTTGCAGCTTTATGTCCCGGAGTCCAGTTGTTGTACTTTGCCTGGCAAAGGCAGATGCTATCGCGTCTTGGCGGACACTGATGGGTGCCACCAACCCGGCGAACGCAGACGAGGGAACCATTCGTAAAGAGTTCGCAAAAAATATTGAAGAAAACTCCGTTCATGGCTCAGACGCACCTGAGACAGCTGCCTTCGAAGTTTCCTATTTCTTTAACAGCTTCGAGCTAATCGGCTAGTTTGAGTGGCCCGGCTCCTATGGGGCTGGGCCTTTCTTTGCTATGCATCCTTCCCCCTCCTGTATGACTGACCTAAAAAATCTTTCCCTTCCCGCCCTTGAAGCATTTTTGCAGGGTTTCGGTAAAGAACGCTACCGAGCTACGCAGCTTTTTAAATGGATATATCAAAAAAACGCCAACACGTTTGATGAGATGAGTAACTTGTCTAAAACCTTGCGTGAGGAGCTTGCTCAGCGAGCCTATATCAGTTCTCTTACTCCTGATGTGGTGGAGCGTAGTAAGGACGGGACGGCAAAATATCTCTTTAGGCTGGATGATGGTGCAACGGTCGAGTCAGTATTAATCCCGGATGAAGGACGGGCAACTCTCTGTATATCGTCACAAGTCGGGTGCGCCATGGGCTGCTCATTTTGTCTTACGGGCACCTTCCGTCTCGCTCGCAATTTGACTACTGCTGAGATTGTCAACCAGATTTTGGCCGTTCGGCGTGAAACGACGGTTACGAATATAGTCATGATGGGCATGGGAGAACCACTCCATAACCTCGACAATGTTATTCCGGCGCTAAGCATTATGGTTGATGATAATGGCCTACAGTTCTCGACTCGGCGGGTTACGGTTTCAACCTGTGGCCTCGTTCCTGAGATAGATCGACTTGGCAAAGAGGTCACCGTGAATCTGGCGGTCTCTTTGAATGCTACAACGGATGTCTTGCGTGATGAGATTATGCCCGTTAATAGACGCTATCCGATTCAAGCGCTTCTGCAGGCGCTTAAGCGCTTTCCTCTACCGGGACGGCGTAAAGTAACTATTGAATATGTTTTGCTTGGTGGCGTTAACGATACACCAGCGGATGCAAAACGACTCGTACGCTTGCTAGCAGACGTCCCGTGTAAAATTAATCTCATACCATTTAATCCCCATGAGGGGGCTGATTTTAAGCCTCCGACCCGTGAGTCCCTGGATGCTTTTCATCGCTATCTACTTGACCGCCATTTCACGGTTATTACGCGTGAGAGCCGTGGCGATGACATCTCGGCAGCTTGCGGACAGCTTAAAGGGCGGCTTGAAAAAACGTCCGCAGATAACTCCGCAGACCTAGGAGGCGTTGTATGAAGCTAGGCATCATTGGAGGCAGCGGCCTCTATGGGATGGAAGGACTCGAGATTCTGGAAGAAACTAAGCTCGAGACACCTTTTGGTGAACCGTCTGATCTCTACGTACAGGGGCGACTAAGCGGTGTCCCGGTCGTTTTTCTGCCCCGTCATGGTCGGGGGCATCGTTTACTGCCATCTGAGGTCAATTATCGGGCCAACATTTACGGGATGAAGCAGCTTGGGGTCCAGAAGCTTATTTCCGTCTCGGCTGTTGGTAGTTTACGTGAAGAGATTGTACCAGGACACATTGTTGTTCCTGATCAGTTTATTGACAGAACAAAGGGCATACGTGCATCGACCTTTTTCGGCGATGGTATTGTTGCGCATGTCGGATTTGCTGATCCGGTCTGTCCCCTCTTGTCACGTCAACTTGCTGATGCAGCCGAGTCTGTCGGGGCCGTTACGCATCGAGGGGGGACATACATCTGTATGGAAGGCCCGGCTTTCTCGACGCGAGCAGAATCACATATGTACCGCGAACTCGGCGGTGATATTATAGGGATGACAAACCTAACCGAGGCTAAACTGGCCCGTGAGGCAGAAATTTGCTACGGCGTAATAGCCCTATCAACTGACTATGATTGCTGGCATGCTGGTCATGACGATGTCACCGTTGAGGCGGTTATCCGTATTATCCATCAAAATGTGGCTCTTGCACAGCGCATCATCCAGCAGGTTGTGTCTAAATCAC
Organism: uncultured Geobacteraceae bacterium; assembly: GCA_964456065.1. Classification (GTDB taxonomy): domain Bacteria; phylum Desulfobacterota; class Desulfuromonadia; order Geobacterales; family Pseudopelobacteraceae; genus Trichlorobacter. The sequence goes on along the minus strand of CAYVYW010000001.1, from coordinate 134,433 downwards.
TTGATGACGGCTGTAGTTGTGGTGATGCTATTGCCCATGCCATTATTACGGATCGTACCTGTATTCCCGAGCAGGCGGTTCGACGTCTCGGCCCGATACTCAGCAAGTATTTTTAGGAGGATTAGATGGGAATCGTTGTAGTAGGAACCGTTGCCTTCGACAGTGTTGAAACGCCATTTGGTGCTGTAGAAGAGGCGTTGGGGGGATCAGCAACCTATTTCTCAACATCGGCGAGTTTTTTTACGGATGTAAGTCTGGTTGCGGTTGTGGGAGAGGATTTCCCCCAAGAAACGTTACGGTTTTTAACCGATAAAAACGTTGATGTACAAGGGGTACAGCGTGTGCCGGGGAAAACATTCCGTTGGGCGGGGCGCTATGGTTATGATTTAAATGAAGCGCAAACCCTTGATACCCAGTTAAATGTTCTAATGGATTTTGAACCGTTGTTACCGACAACATACCGGGACACAGATGTCCTCTTTTTGGCCAATATAGATCCTGAGCTCCAGATGAAGGTCCTTGATCAAGTGAACAAGCCACGATTCACTGCTTGTGATAGTATGAACTTCTGGATCGCCTCAAAGCCTGAGGCGCTAAAAGAGGTTATGCGCCGAGTTGATGCCGTCATTATTAATGAAGGGGAGGCTCGTATGTTAACAGGGCAGCCAAACCTTGTTAAGGCGGCGAGGAGCCTTTTGCAGGATGGTTGTAAGCGTATTGTTGTTAAGCGCGGCGAGTATGGTGTGGTTATGTTCACTCCCCACTCTGTTTTTGCGTTGCCAGCATGGCCCCTAGAAGATGTGTTCGATCCTACCGGTGCCGGTGATACCTTCGCAGGCGGTTTTATGGGCTATCTTGCTGGGTGTGCCGACTTCACCGAAGAGCGCATGCGACAGGCTCTGGTCTTTGGCTCTGTGATGGCCTCATTTAATGTTGAAGATTTTAGTATGAATCGCTTGAAAAGTGTTAAGCTTGATGAGATTCGTGAACGCTGTCGCCTCATGCGCCAAATGACGGCTTTTGAGGAGATTCTTGACGTGCCCACTCTATAAGCAACATGGGCTTGCAGCTTTGAGCTGCGGTTGCTATCATGGTGTTCAGCTTTCGATCCTGCACTGATGAGGAAATAAAGGAGTCAGCCATGCTGGTTTCAGGTAGATGTAGAAAATGCGGCAAGGTAATGGAGAGCCAGCGCATTGATGCATATCGTGTCAAAATGACTTGCTCGTGCGGATTTTCTGACTACCGTACTGCTGCCGAGCGAAGCAAGTCAGTCAACCCGTACTTCCATAAAGCAAGTTTTTCACCAGCAATCGATAGTAGTCGCGGCACGATGGCGCTTACTATGGAGCGTGCGAACCGAGAACACCTGGAAATACTTTCTCTCGATGAAATCAGTATGCTTGTTTCTTCAGATTTTGAGCTGGATACGGTGCTCCAGGGAGTTGCTGAGAAACTTGCACAGCAGTTGAAGGCAAGTGTCTGCAACATCTATCTCGCTGAAGGCGAACAGCTCGTCTTGAGAGCTACGCATGGTTTTGATGCCGAAAACATCGGTAAAATCAAGATTAAATTCGGTGAGGGTATTACGGGTAATGTTGCGAAAAGTATGCAACCCCTTAACCTTAGTAACGCATCGAAAGATCCTCGATATAAAGTTTTCTCAGAGCTGAATGAAGAAAAATACCATTCAATGCTGTCCTTCCCGATTACGGATAAGAAGGAAGTCTATGGTGTAATTAATGTTCAGACGACTTCAGTAAGAACATTCCCGGAAGATGAGGTTTACTATGTTTCTATCATCGCAAACCTGATTCTCTCCGCTATTAAAATCAGAAAAACAATTGAGGCGAAAAGACAGGCGAGTCAGTCATAATATCTCTGAGATCCTAGTTAGGGGGTTCTGCCATGAAACCGATAGAAACTGTGCTACTTGCAGTAGACTTTTCAGACTATTCGACACCTGCTGCGGAATATGCGGTTATGCTAGCGGAGACCTTTAAAGCCTCTTTGACGGTTGTGCATATTATCAATGATCCAGTGGATTTGCGGGGATTTTATGTCCCTCAGCTGGCCTTTGATCAGCTTGAGAAGGAAATTGAGGCTGGTGCCCATGCCATGATGAACCGCTTTTGTGAAAAACATCTTGCCGGGGCTCGTACCGTAAAGACAGTCATTGCTTCTGGCCTTCCCTATGAAGAGATCAACCGGGTTGCTGAAGAGGAAAAGGCGTCCTTTATTGTTATCGGTACTCATGGCCGAACTGGCCTTGACCACCTCATTTTTGGCAGTACTGCAGAGCGGGTAGTTCGCGGTGCTCCTTGTCCTGTTCTGACAGTACGCTTAGCAGAAAAAGCGTAACCCACACCTGCCATACGCCGCCGTAATGATACAGTTACCGGCGGCGTTTCGGTACCCTGATGCCCCTACTGATCCGTAATATACATGCTGCCGTCGACGCCGACCACCAGACCCTCGTAAAGTGCGTGCAATTGTTCCTAGGTGGTACTGCATGCATACAGACCTTGCAGGTGGTGCGCAAGGCGATAGACGCACGTAAAAAACATAATATTATTGGCGTTTATACACTTCTTGCAGATGTCGTAGATGAAGATCTTTTATGTAAAAACCTTCCCCAAAACCCACATTGGGAGCGGGTTACAGCAGCGAGCCCTGTCTGCTTTGTGCCACGTGCAATGGACGAACGGGTAATAATTGTTGGTATGGGGCCTGCTGGTATGTTCTGTGCTCTTCGACTCATGGCCCACGGTATACCGTCAACCATCCTTGAGCGTGGTCGCGCTGTTCATGAACGAGTACAGGACGTGAGTGCCTTCTGGCGTGACGGGCTTCTCAACCAAGAGAGTAATGTCCAGTTTGGGGAAGGGGGGGCAGGTACATTCTCTGATGGAAAGTTGACCTGTCGCGTTCGTGATCCGAATAGCAGCTGGGTTCTTGATCAACTCGTGCGATATGGCGCCCCCCAAGAAATACGCTATCAAGCTAAGCCACATATTGGAACAGATCGATTACGATCAGTTGTGACCTGTTTGCGCGAGCACCTCGTGGCACAAGGATGTGAGGTGCATTTTAACAGCCGGGTTGATGATATCCTTATGGAGGCAGGAGCTGTTCGTGGTGTTTTGATAGCGGATGGCCGTGAACTTCTCTGTCAGCGACTCGTCCTTGCCATTGGGCATAGCGCACGGGACAGCTATCGTATGCTGTTTGATCATGGTGTCGTCATGGAGAGTAAGCCGTTTGCGATAGGGGTGAGAGTTGAGCACCCGCAATCGGTTATCAATACAATCCAGTACGGTATTGCTACGCATCCCCAACTCGGTAGTGCGGAGTATGCACTTACCTGGAACGATGTCATGAGTGGCCGCAGCTGTTATTCTTTTTGTATGTGTCCTGGTGGACTGGTGATTGCCGGTTCATCTGAAGAAGGAATGGTCGTTACAAACGGTATGAGTAACCATGCACGCAGCTCCGGATTTGCTAACAGCGCCCTTGTTGTGTCGGTGCGCCCGTCAGACTTTGATGGCAAGGATGTTTTAGGCGGGGTGCGCTTTCAGCAAGATCTTGAGCGTCGAGCTTTCCATGCTGCTGGCACTTCTTACGCTGCGCCGGTACAAAACATGATGGACTTCTTGAAAAAACAAAAAGGAAGTGCCACATCGAGTTACCGACCTGGTACGACCCCCTGTGAGCTGCGCAGCATACTCCCCCCCTTTATAACGCAGGCCCTTGTAGACGGCATTACAAGTTTTGATAAGAAGATGCGTGGTTTTAAAACGGTAGAGGCGAGCCTAACAGCTGTTGAAACGAGAACATCAGCTCCGGTCAGAATCGTGCGCGGGGAAAATCATGAGTCGTTATCACATGCTAAACTCTACCCCTGTGGTGAAGGCGCCGGTTATGCCGGTGGTATTATGAGTGCTGCTCTTGATGGTATCCGTATTGCTGATACCATTGCTGCAACGGCCCCCCTACGAACTTAGCCTCTAATTTGACCTTCTCCGAAAACAATATATTTTCTTGTTGTCAGGTCTTCGAGCCCCATGGGGCCGAACGAGTGGAGCTTGGTGGTCGAGATACCTATTTCAGCACCCAGTCCCAATTGCCCGCCATCATTAAATCGGGTCGATGCGTTGACCAACACGCATGAGGAGTTTACTTCACGAATGAAACGCTGTGCATTGCTGTAGTTGTTTGTGATAATAACCTCACTATGGAGTGATCCATAGCGCTCGATGTGTGTGATGGCTTCATCTATAGATCCCACCACCTTACAGGCAAGAACTAAGGCAAGATACTCGGCCTCCCAATCCTCATTGCTAGCTGGTTGTGCCATCGATGCATACTGACAGAACTCTTCATCTCCCCGCAGCTCAACTCCTTTAGCCGCAAGCGCCGCTGCAATAGTCGGAATTACGTTCTTAGCTATATCGCGGTGAATGAGGAGCGTCTCTAGCGCATTACAGACACCAGGGCGTTGAGTCTTTGCATTAAGAATAATGTCAATCGCCATCGTGATGTCTGCTGAAGAGTCGACAAAAGCGTGGCAGACTCCTTTGTAGTGCTTAATTACTGGAATTCTCGAATGTTCGACGACGAAACGGATCAGGCTCTCGCCACCGCGGGGGATAATCAAATCGATTAACTCTTCCTGTTGGAGCATGGCGAGTACACCCTCACGGTCGGTAATTGGTATGAGGGCAAGGGCATCCGTTGGAACATCCGTCGAACGCATCGCCTTGTGCAGAATGTCAGCTATTGCACGGTTCGAGTGAATGGCTTCGGAACCACCGCGTAAAATTACAGCATTGCCAGCTTTGAGGCAGAGAGCGGCTGCATCAGCGGTGACATTAGGCCTGGATTCATACACAATACCAATAACACCAAGGGGGATACGCATCCGGCCAACTTGAATGCCGCTTGGCCGGCGAGTCATGCTGGTAATTTCGCCAACGGGGTCAGCAAGCAGGGCAACCTCCCGTAGGGATTGTGCAATACCAGCGATACGCGGGGTGTCAAGCATCAGGCGATCAAGCATTGCATCGGAAAGGCCCTTGTCGCGACCGGCGGCTAAGTCCTTGGCATTGGCGGCTATCAACTCAGAGGTATACTGCTCCAGCATATCTGCCATGGCGCATAACATGGCATTTTTCTGGCTGGTGGGTAGTTTTGCCATTTGGTGTGAAGCGTCGCGTGCACATTTTGCAAGTCGGGTAATTTGGTCATTTATAGTCATGACGGTATCGTCTCCTGTGCTACTGCCGGTGTGGTGCCTACTATCCGTTCATAGGTGCCCCGGATGGCGGTGGTTGTATTTTCGTAATCAACAAGAAGAGCTTGGCCTGGGTGGCGCAGCTTGGTATCGTAGCCCAGTCGTCGTGCCAACTTGTCAAGATAGTGTTGGTCCCTCGCAAGGTCACTGATGGAGTGGTCATGGAGGAGACGCAGCCTATTTTCAAGCTTCCTGAGAAACTTGTAACCACTTATTAATGTTTCTGTGTCTTTTTCATCAAGAACACCGGCTGCGAGCGCACCCTTTAAGGTGTTCACAGTATTATGGCTACGCAGTTGGTGGTGATGTATACCGTGGGTGAGCTGTAGGTATTGTGCGGTAAACTCAACATCCACCATACCCCCGCGACCAGTTTTTATATTATAGTTCCCAGCACCTTCCTTGGCAATCTCATGCTCCATACGCATTCTGAGCCGATGAATTTCTAGCCGCCCTTCTTCCGGCAGGGAGTGGCCATACACCGTTTGCTGGATAACGTTGGTAACGTGCTCCGCTAGAAGCGCAGGGCCAGTGACGACACGCGCTTTCGTTAGTGCCTGCCGCTCCCAAACTTGAGCTTCGTGGTCATGGTAGGCGGTGAAAGATTCTAATGATGTCACCAGTGGGCCAGCATTGCCAGAGGGGCGTAGACGTGTATCTATTTTATAAACGTAGCCTTCACGGGTTGTAGTAGAAAGAATTGAAATTATTTTTTGCGCGAGCTTGGCAAAGTATTCATGATTGCTGATTTGTTTCGTCCCGTTCGTTATCCCTTGATAATCATAAATAAAAATGATGTCGAGGTCCGAATGGTAGTTAAGCTCGCAACCGCCTAACTTGCCCATACCAACAATCGCAAGATTCGCAGGTTGCTTTGTCGTGCCATCACCAGCCATCGGCTCTCCAAAGCGCTCAAGATCCTTAACGGCAAGTGTTTGTGCAGCGAGGAGACTCGCTTCCGCAAGACTGGTAAGCTGTATAGCTGTTGCACCTTGACCAAGGGTGCTGTGAATATCATTGAGGCCGATACGCAGGAATTCTTCGTTGCGGTAGCGGCGAAGAATGTCAAGATGGTCTTCAAAATAATCGGACTGGGCGAGAAGATTATACAAATCCTCCATCATCGCTTCGAGGGGCTTAATACCAGCTGAGTTTGCACGGGACACCATGGTCTCTAGCAACTCAGGGTGTGATATTAATATTTTAGAGAGGAAGGCGGATGTCCCAAAAAGAACCGCCAACACTCTGACGGTTTCTTGATTTTCTGCAAGGAGGGCATAGCAAGCACTTTTGTTGGCAATGGCGTTTAGAAAGGATTCCGTGTTGGCAAGAGCCATATCCGGGTCGGGGGCCTCTAAAAGTGCGGCGACCAAGATTGGTGCAATCTGGTGGTATGTTCGGCGATTACGCTCTGTTGTTGTGAAACGGGCAGGGCCATTACGTAGACCTCGCAGGTTGTCGTACGCTTTATCGACATCTTCGAGTCGGCGTTCGGCCAGCATGTCTTTAACAAGATCCTCATCAGCATTTGGATCGAGGAAATAGAGAATTTCAGGAGGGATTTCCTGCTTTTGCTCATCGCGGTTATGAAACAAGCCCCCGTAAATACTCGAAACCGTTGCTCGATGTGTTTCCAAGGTGGCCATGAAGGTGTGCAGTCCCCCTTCACGCAAAAAGCCACAACGCCGAGCGAGGTCACGCATCTCGTCATCTTTTGATGGGAGGCTATGGGTTTGGCGCTCTTGGACTACTTGAATTCTGTGTTCAGCCGTTCTCAGGAAACGATAGGCTTCCTGCAGCTTAGAGACATCATCTTCGCTGACAATTTTTGCTTCAGCCAACAGGCTGAGTGCAAGCAAGGAGTTACGCTCTCTTAGCTTTATATGTTTTCCGGCATAGACCAGCTGGAGAGCCTGAATGAAAAACTCTATTTCACGGATACCGCCTCGTCCGAGCTTGAGGTTGCTCTCAGCTTCACGGTGTCTTGTCAGTGAAGCATCAATTTTCTGTTTCATGAGTTTCATGTCCTCGATCAGGGTATAATCGAGGTATTTACGATAGACAAAGGGAACAAGCATGTGCAGAATCTGCTCACCGAGCTCTTTGGAACCTGCAACAGGCCGTGCTTTCAGCATGGCGGTTCGCTCCCAGGACTGCCCCCATGACTCATAATACAATTCAGCAGCCCGCATGGATACAGCTATATCGCCAGACTTCCCCTCCGGTCGGAGGCCAACATCAACACGGAAAACAAAACCGTCTTCCGTAACCTGATTCATCGTTTTGGTTACCAGTTCAGCTAGTTTGTTGAAGAAGGTGTGTAGGGGAACGATACCCTTTCTGCCACCACGTCCATCATCGATACCGGATGTTTGGCCTTGATCGGTCTCATAAAAAAATATGATATCAATGTCAGAAGAGAAGTTGAGTTCCCTGCCCCCGAACTTCCCCATGCCCATGACAGTCATGGTTGTTGGGCGCTGGCCTTCGTCGGTTTCTTTAAGGGGCTGGCCATACTCCTCTTCTAGTCGGCGGTGACAGGTCTCATAAGCTACCTGGAGGGTTGAGGAAGCCAAATCAGAGAGCTCCCGAGTCACTTCTTCAAGGGGGGCAAGGCCGTTGAGGTCACGAGCTGCAATCCGGAGAATTTCGTAACGCTTAAAGCGTCGGAGTTGTTTCATCAGCAAAGGTATGTCACAGCCCGTGGGGATTTGTGCTCGCAACTCGCGGAGGAATTCTTTGCGCTGCTTCGCAAGGTCAATTTCAAAATCCTTGAAGAGGCGGTGATAAAAAGTAGGGTCTCTCGTAATAATGGTGGTGAGGAAAGGGGATGCTCCTAGCACCGTCAAAATTTGAGCGAGTCTACGTTTGTCTGCCATTATCGCAATAAGTGTTTCAGGAGCCACGACGTTGCTAAGTCTTTCAAAGCCGTTTAAGGCCAGGTCGGGAGAAGGGCTGTGTAGCGATGCCAGACTCAAGCGTAGCAGTTGCTCTACTGAGTAGTGAGCTGTCATTAAAACAATATTGGTGGCAGAACGGCCAGGCTCTGAAAATCCTGCTTTTTCAAGCAGACTCCTGAGCCCCTCGTCCCGTGCAGCTTCGCCTTCATCGAGAGCCATAATCCAAGAAAAAATGTGGTCAAAACGGTTACTACTCATGGTCGGCTCCCATGAGTTGCATAAGGCTTTGTTTAAAGGGCGGGCGGGCAATCCCCCCTTCTGTAATAATTGCGTGTATATAACGTGCAGGTGTCACATCGAAAGAAGGATTACGCACCTCAACCCCTGGTGGTGCAATCGGTATGGATCGGATGTGCGTGACCTCAAGAGGGCTACGTTCTTCAATCGGTATGGCGCTCCCATCATCTGTTGCCATGTCAACGGTTGAGAGGGGGGCTGCAATATAGAACGGGATGCCGTGTTCTTTCGCCATAATGGCAAGTTGGTAGGTCCCGATTTTATTTGCGGTATCACCATTTGCAGCAATACGGTCAGCTCCGACAACAACGCAACCGATCTCCCCTTGCGCCATCAAATGTCCGGCCATGGTATCTGCAATCAGGGTGACCGGTATACCGTCTTTGTGGAGTTCCCAAGCCGTTAGGCGGGCTCCTTGCAACCAAGGGCGTGTTTCGTCTGCAAAAACACGAGTAACCATACCAGCCCCATAGGCGGAGCGGATAACGCCAAGGGCCGTGCCGTATCCAGCTGTTGCAAGTCCTCCTGCATTACAGTGCGTCAAAATAGTGGTGGGAGTGGTAAAAAGTGTTGCGCCATGGTCGCCTAGGCGCCTGCAGGCCTCTTCATCTTCCTTGGCAATCAGCAGGGCCTCGGCAAGAATTGTTGCGCTGACAGCGGCATTCCCCTGGTCTTTACAGCGGGAGAAGGAGGCTCGCATACGATCAATAGCCCAGAAAAGATTTACTGCTGTCGGCCTTGTGCGGGCCATGCGCTGGCAGATTGTTTCGAAAAAAGGAGTAAGTGGCCCATCAAGTTGTTGGTTGTAACGGTAGAGGCCGAGCGCAATCCCAAGGGCTGCGGTCACGCCGATTGCAGGGGCTCCACGCACGACCATCGTTTCAATGGCGACAGCAACCTCTTCGGCCTGCTCAAGGCGGACATAGCTTTCTTCAAGGGGAAGCCGAGTCTGGTCGATAAGGACGACGGCATCTCTATCCCAGGTAACGGTCGTGAATGACATTTAGGCTCCGTATCAGTTAAAATCATTGAATTATATAGTGAAGGTGCGTGTGGTTCAAGCAATACCTTTTCTTGACTTTATTTATAGGGATTGCTATGGTTAAAACACTATGGTGCTAATCCACGTGAAAGGAGATCTTGCTATGTGGACGACTATCTATATGCTACGTCCGGTCACCCGCTGCAAGGAGGGGTGCCGACCATAGCCTGTCGCTCTTAGCGGCAGGCGAGAAAAGAGATAAAACCCCGTGTCGGTTGACACGGGGTTTTTTTATACGTACTGTATAACCATTATGAAGAAATATATAATCTTAGCCATAATCCTAATTGTTTTTATTGGTACCTTTGCGGGGTGGTTTTTCCTGAAAAGGGAAAAGATTTCTTATCGTACCATTGCGATTGATCGGGGAGATATTATTGTCCAGATCTCGGCAACGGGGACGGTCAATCCGGTCACAACTATTCAGGTCGGTTCGCAAGTTTCAGGTACAATCACCAAGCGCTACGTTGATTATGACTCTAAGGTAAAAAAGGGGCAGGTTATTGCTGAGCTAGACCCAGCGCTTTTTCAGGCGCAGGTTGATCAGGCTCGCGGTAGTTATCTCAGTGCCCAAGCAACGCTCCATAAATCAAGCGTGACTCTGGCCGATGCGAAGCGGACATTGGCTCGTAATAACCAACTTCTGAAGCAGGGAGTTATTGCTCAGAGTGACTTCGATGCTTCACAGACCACCTATGAGACGGCAGAGGCAAGCGTTAAGGCAGCTCAGGCGGGGCTTGTTCAGTCGAAGGGCGCTTTGGTTCATGCAGAGACAAACAGAAAGAATGCCGTTATTCGCTCTCCGGTGACGGGTGTTGTTATTTCGAGAAACGTAGATGTGGGGCAGACGGTGGCAGCCTCGTTTCAAACACCGACACTTTTCACCATTGCGCAAGACTTAACAAAAATGCAGATTGAGACCAGCGTTGATGAAGCGGATATCAGTAAAGCAAAAATTGGTCAGCGGGCAAGTTTTACCGTTGATGCATATCCTGACAGACAGTTCTCGGGCACAGTTACCCAAATCCGGTCGGCACCTGTTACGGTGCAAAATGTTGTCACGTACATTGTCATCATCCAGGTTGACAACACGGGCCTTTTTCTAAAGCCTGGCATGACAGCAAACGTTTCTGTCGAAACGGCGCGTCGAGATGGTGTCATGCGGGTACCGGCTGCCGCTGTACGCTTCCGACCTAAAGATGCAGCGGCTACTCCACGCCAGGGTAAAAAAGGGATGGGGGGGCAGGGGAAAGGCGGAGCAGAGAAAGTAAAGATGGCTGGGCGGCAACAAACGGTCTACCTGCTTGAAAATAACCAGCCAAAAGCGACATCATTTCAGTCAGGGATTGCTGACTCGCAGTTTATAGAGATTTTGGAGAGTAAGGGGCTTCAAGAGGGGACGCCTGTCATTGTTGAAATGGTTGATAGTAAAAAGAAGAAAAACAATGCAGGCATGAACCCCCATATGGGGCCGCGGATGTAGCCAAGGAGTTCAGGATGAGTAAACCGCTCGTACTTATGATACTGGACGGCTGGGGCATTAGACAGGAGTCAACGGCGAATGCCGTTGCAACAGCACACACCCCAGTTCTCTCAGGTCTGTTGTCTGCGTATCCCTGCGTGCCAATTCAGACGTCAGGAATGTCCGTTGGGCTGCCAGAAGGCCAGATGGGGAACTCCGAGGTCGGGCATTTGAACCTTGGCGCTGGGAGGGTTGTCTATCAGGATCTAACTCGCATCACGAAGGCTATTGCCGATGGGGATTTCTACACCAATCCAGTTTTACAGCGCTGTATGGAGTCTGTTAAGGCTTCAGGCGGAGCTCTTCATCTGGCTGGTCTCCTCTCTGATGGTGGTGTTCACTCGCATATGGAGCACCTCTATGGTCTTGTGAGAATGGCAGCGCAGATGGGACTGGCGAAGGTTTATATCCATGGGCTTTTAGATGGTAGGGATACTCCGCCCCAGAGTGCCAAGGCATACCTTGCAGAGTTAGAGCATGAGTTGGCGGAGATTGGTGTTGGCCAGATTGCGTCCATTAGTGGCCGTTATTATGGTATGGACCGCGATAATCGCTGGGATCGTGTTGAAAAAGCCTATCGAGCATGGGTCCATGGAGAGGGGCTGCATGCTTCTTCAGCTCAAGAGGCGCTTGCGGTGAGTTATGCTGATGGCGTGACAGATGAGTTTGTCTTGCCAACCTGTATCACTCTGCCAGGAGATGCTCCCGTCCGCATAAGCGATGGAGACGGAGTCATCTTTTTCAATTTCCGGTCTGACCGCGCCCGTGAAATTACAAGGGTTTTAACGCAATCGGTCTTTGATGCGTTTGATCGCGGGACACCTCCGGCTCTTGTGTCGTATGTCTGTATGACAGAATATGATGCGACGCTTGGCCTGCCGGTGGCATTTGCTCAAGAGTCTCTAGAGGATCTGCTTGGTGATGTTATCAGCCGTGCCGGGCTGCGACAGTTACGAATAGCTGAGACGGAAAAATATGCCCATGTTACCTTCTTCTTTAATGGGGGATGTGAGGAGCCTTTTCCTGGTGAGGATCGAGCTTTAATACCTTCACCGAAAGATGTTGCGACCTATGATCTAAAACCAGAGATGAGTGCTGCAGCTGTTGCTGCAGAAGCTTGCCGTCGTCTTGCACAAGGTGTCTATGATGTTGTTATTCTCAATTTTGCCAATTGTGACATGGTGGGGCATACCGGCGTTATGACAGCGGCGGTGACGGCCGTGGAAGCGGTGGATCGTGCTGTTGGCGAGGTAGTGGCAGAAGTGCAACGGCAAGGGGGTATTGCGCTTATTACGGCCGATCATGGTAACGCTGAGCAAATGGTCGATGATAACGGTGAACCCCATACAGCTCACACTTGTAATCCGGTCTGGTTTGTTGTGGTTGATGATGCGCGCAAAGGTACATCTTTACGTAATGGGGGGCGGCTATGTGATGTCGCCCCCACAATGCTGGAGCTTCTTGGCCTTGAGAAGCCGACGGCAATGACAGGAGCGAGCCTTTTATGCAAACCGTAATGATGCCGTTAACGGATAATGAGTTTCTAGTTGGCAAAATCCTCTGCATTGGTAGGAACTATGTTGACCATATTCACGAGCTTGGCAACGAGATTCCCACGGCCCCTGTTGTTTTTTCAAAACCAGCGACCTCGATTATTAGAGACGGGGATACCGTCATCATACCGGCTTATAGTTCGGTCTGTCATTATGAAGCTGAGCTGGCGGTATTGATTGGTCAGGATGTTAAAAACTGCTCTGTTGAAGAAGCGCTGAGTATGGTTGCTGGCTATGGTGTTGCTATCGACATGACGCTTAGGGATGTGCAGGATCAGTTGAAGGGCAAAGGACTCCCCTGGGATATTGCAAAAGGTTTTGATACGGCGTGCCCGTTGTCAGCATTTGTTCCGGCGGGGCAGGTGTCTGATCCCCAGAATCTGCGTATAACGCTCCAGGTGAATAGTCAGTATCGTCAGGATGGCTCCACAGCATGTATGATGCATACGGTTGCTCAGATTATTAGCTACCTTTCGTCTGTATTCACTCTTGAAGAAGGTGATATTATTTTGACGGGTACACCGGCTGGTGTTGGGCAAGTCGTTGATGGTGATGTTATGATTGCCGCTATTGAGGGCATAGGTCAGGTAAATGTTGCGGTGCGGCAAGGGGTGTAGATTAAGGCTTTTACCCCATAACGAAAAAGTACTTGACTGAGGCTCCTTCTTCCATTATATTCCACAACTCTGTAAAAAACGAACAGGTGGTATAAAGCTATGTATGCAGTAATTAAAACTGGTGGCAAGCAGTATAAGGTAGCTGAAGGTGATTTCCTCAAGGTAGAGAAGCTTGACTCTGCTGTAGGCGATACGATTGAGTTCAGTGAGGTACTGATGGTCGGTGGCGATACTATGAAAATAGGTGCCCCGGTTGTTGCTGGTGCCAAGGTTACCGCTAAGGTTGCCGTTCAAGGCCGTGACAAGAAGGTTTTGGTCTTCAAGTCGAAGCGTCGGAAGAACAGCCGCAAGATGATCGGTCACCGTCAACATCATACGGTGCTTAAGATCGAAAAGATCAACGCTTAATATCACGTATAACGCTTAGGAGAAGAAGCCATGGCACATAAAAAAGGTGTAGGTAGTTCCCGTAACGGTCGTGATTCTGACGGCCAACGACTTGGTTGCAAGAAGTTTGGCGGTGAGTTCGTTAAGGCTGGTAATATTATTTATCGTCAGCGCGGCACAACAATCCATCCGGGTAATAATGTTGGCTGTGGTAAAGACTATACCCTCTTCGCCTTGATTGAAGGCGTTGTTAAATATGAGCGTATGGGACGTGATCGTAAGAAAGTTTCTGTTTACCCTAACTAGTTCTCGGGTAGCAGTACATAAAGTGCAAGCCCACCAGGCAACCGGTGGGCTTTTTGTTTATAACAGAAGACGGTTTAGGGCTGTGCCCTAAACCGTCTTCTAAGTATGGTCGGGATGACTGGATTCGAACCAGCGGCCCCCTGCTCCCGAAGCAGGTGCGCTACCAGGCTGCGCTACATCCCGAAGGAATTAATTTTTAGCACTAGTAGCAGTTTTCGTCAAGTGGGTATTGCCTGAAATCACTGGCATTGGGGGGATAAGAAGGCGAGCCGAAGGGGGGCTCTTGGGCTCGCCTTGCTTAGTTGAGCAAGATTTATTTAAAGGCGCGCACCATGAGCTCGTAATCCTCAAGTAAGGACTGAAGGTCCTCTTCATGCTCAACTTCATCCTGCAGTATGCTGAGAACCATATTGTAGGTAACAGGATCTGTGTCCTTTGTAATGTCCATCAGGCGCTTATAGACACTGATGGCACATTGCTCCCCCTTGATATTTTGTTCAAGGAGCCTTTTGACAAAGGGGTCATCAGGTGCATCATAACCGCAGTTAGTGAATTTATACCAATCTTCCGGCCTTGAGACGGGTGTGCCGCCAAGCTGTAAAATACGCATGGCTACCATGTCGGCATGCCCAAGCTCTTCCGTTGCATGGAGGAGCAGTTCAGCTCCAATGGCATCTTTCATGGGCCCCTTAACAAGTTTAGCTCCTAGCCAATACTGATAATATGCTAACCACTCATCGGCAAAAGCTCTGTTGAGCAAGTCAATAAGCTCGTTAACGTCCATTCCGATAATTTCACGACCTTTAGATCCCATTTTCTTCTCCTTTCGATGCTGTTGTTGGTGTACGGTTCTGCACTGATGGCCGTATTTGGCACTCTAGCGTCCATTTAAAAGGCTGATAGCTTAGAGAGCGCTAATGTTTCCTATGTAAGCATCTTCCTCATCGATGTCAAGTTGGAGTTCAAATAAGATGGCTTTGTCATGGGATGCAGGGTATGGCAAAAGGCCGTAAGCTATGGTACAAGAGAAAAAGAGGCTTTTCAAAAAGCCATGATGGGATGTACGGAGGCATGATGTCAGATAACACCCTACAAAATAGAATACGCACGTTGTTGAAAGAGCAAGACGCCATTTTGTTGGCACACAACTATATGCGTGACGAGATTCAAGAGGTTGCAGATATAACGGGAGACTCACTACAGCTATCCCAAGAGGCTGCTAAGACCGATGCGACAACAATAGTTTTTTGTGGCGTCCATTTCATGGCGGAATCAGCTGCGATACTCTCTCCCCAAAAACGAGTTTTAATCCCCCGCGCTGACGCAGGATGTCCGATGGCAGATATGGTTGATGCGGCCGGCTTGGTAAGGTTGAAAGCAGAGCATCCAGGTGTGCCGGTGGTTACATATGTTAATTCGACTGCGGCAGTGAAAGCCGTTTCAGACATCTGCTGTACGTCCGCCAACGCAATCTCCGTCGTGCGTTCTCTTAAGGAAGACCGACTTATCTTTGCCCCTGATCGCAATCTTGGCAGGTGGGTGGCCCAACAGGTGCCGGAGAAGGAGTTTGTATACTGGGACGGGTATTGTCCTACCCATGAGCGCTTAACAGTGGAGCGGGTTCTGCAAATGAAAGTGGAGCATCCTGACGCCGCTTTCATTTGCCACCCAGAATGTGCCCCAGCTGTTTCAGCATTAGCAGACCATGTCTGCTCAACGAGTGGCATGTACCAGTACTGTGCAAACGCTCCTTACAAAACGTTCATTATTGGAACTGAGGCAGGGGTTCTTTGGAAGCTTCGTCTTGATAATCCAGGCAAGACCTTTCTGGTTGCATCCCCTGCCCTAATCTGTCCGAATATGAAACTCAGCTCCCTTGAGGATGTGGTGACATGTCTCGAAAAGGGTGAAACGGTTGTTACGGTTCCAAATGATGTACGGCAAAAAGCACAAGGCGCTCTAGACCGGATGCTGGCGGTGCCCCGTGACTAGTGGTCTTGACTACCTTGGCGCTCATATGTCCATTGCTGGGGGGCTGTATAAAGCTATTGAACGGGCGACAGTGGCGGGATGTGGCTGTCTGCAGATTTTTACACGGTCAGCGAACCAATGGCGTAGTAAGCCGTTGGCTGATACTGAACGGGAACGATTTAAGACTCTGTTAGCAGCATCTGGTTTGCATGAAGTTGTATCCCATGACAGTTACCTTATCAACCTTGCAGCCCCAGAGGGGGAGACACGCCAGAAAAGTCTGGCCGCCTTTGCTGATGAGATGGCTGGGTGTGCCCAGTTGGGCATTCAAAAGATTGTTATGCATCCCGGCTCCCATACCACCGATACGCCTGAAGCTGGCCTTAGGCGCGTTGTAGAGGCCTTTGACCAGTTGTTTGAAGATGTCCCGGCCTTTACCGGCAAGGTGCTCCTTGAGACGACCGCAGGACAAGGCACGAACCTTGGTAGTTCTTTTGAGGACCTGCAGTATATTATTGAACATGCGCGTCACCGTGATCGTTTTGGGGTCTGCTTTGATACCTGTCACACGTTTGCTGCCGGCTATGACATGACGACGGAGGAAGGATATTCTGCTGTGATGGAGCGTTTCGATACGCTGCTGGGCATTGATCGTCTCCTGTGCTTCCACCTCAATGATTCTAAAAAGGGTCTCGGCAGTCGAGTTGACCGTCATGAACATATAGGGCAGGGAACTCTTGGGCTTGAACCATTCCGCTTTATCATGAATGATGCACGCTTTATAAAAATTCCCAAGATCTTAGAGACGCCAAAAGGTGATGATGAAGAGATGGACCGCATGAATCTCGCCCGTCTGAGGGCGCTCGTGGTGTAATCTTCGGGAAGATGCAACCATGATTGAAATTTGGCAGGGGGACATAACGACGCTTGCTGTCGATGCTATTGTGAATGCGGCAAACCGAAGCCTCCTTGGGGGGGGCGGTGTTGATGGCGCTATTCATTCTGCAGCGGGTAGCGAACTGTTTTCAGCATGTTTGGCCGTTGGTGGCTGCCCAACAGGTGCTGCCAAGATTACGCCTGGTTTTAAGCTCCCCGCAAGCCATGTAATACATACCGTCGGGCCTGTATGGCGTGGGGGCGAGCACGGTGAAAGAGAACAGCTCGCCTCATGTTATCGTGCAAGTTTCGCCTGTGCCCGTGCCGCTTGTGTCCGTAGTATTGCCTTTCCTGCCATCAGTTGTGGTGTCTATGGGTTCCCTTTTGAAGCTGCGGCAACCATTGCCCTACACGAGTCCCATATGGCGTATGCCTCAGGTGATTTTTCCTCCATTGTCCTCGTTCAGTTTAGTGAAGATGGTGCTAAGCGTATGCAGCAACAGTTTTTGAAGTATCAGCTGGGAGGGCATGTCAGTGTATAATCTTCCTCAGGCGCTCCGTATTGCCATGCGGGCTCTGCGTGTTAATAAGATGCGTTCTTTTCTGACCATGCTGGGCATTATTATTGGTATAGCTGCTGTAATTGCGATGATGGCCGTCGGATCTGGAGCGAGCTATATCATCTCACAGCAGATTGCGAGCATTGGTAGCAATATTATTCTTGTGCTGCCAGGATCCCTCACGAGTGGTGGACTTCGTACTGGTAGCGGTGGTGTTCAGACACTTAAGGCTGCTGATAGCCGTGCCATTCAACAGGAATGTCCCGCCGTTGCCATTGCCGCACCAATAGTTCGAGGGTCAGGGCAAATTGTGTATGGCAACCAAAACTGGTCGACACTTTTGATGGGAACAACACCTGAAATGTTTGTTATTAGGGAGTGGAGCACCGTACAGGGGCGCGAGTTCACGGCAGAGGAGGTTGATGGTGCAGCGAAAGTCTGTGTTATTGGAGAAACCATTGTTAAAAACCTCTTCGGTGATGAAGACCCTCTTGGCAAGATGATCCGTATAAAGAAAGTCCCCTTTACTGTTGTCGGTGTGCTTGAAACAAAGGGGCAATCGCCCCAGGGGACGGACCAAGATGATGTGATCTTTGTGCCACTCCGAACGGCCCAGCGTAAACTTATGGGTAGTCAGTTTCCTGATACGGTCGGCTCTATTCTGGTGAAAGCTAAAAGTGAGCAGGAGCTCGCTGATGCAGAACGGCAGACCACGGAACTTTTAATGCAGCGCCACCGCATTTTTAATGGCAAAGAACCAGACTTCACCGTGAGGAATCTCTCGGAAATACTCGCGGTAGCAGAGAAGTCGTCAAAAGCAATGTCACTGCTCCTTGGTGCGGTCGCCTCTATTTCGCTCGTGGTAGGGGGCATTGGTATTATGAATATAATGCTTGTTTCCGTGACGGAGCGAACCAGAGAAATCGGCATTCGTATGGCCATCGGTGCCAAGCGTAAAGACATTTTGATGCAGTTTCTCACGGAAGCGGTTTTACTTACCGTGCTCGGCGGTCTCTTAGGTATCCTTATTGGTGCAAGCGGTGCTTTTATCGTTTCAAAAGTTCTCAAATGGCCGACGTTGATTTCCATGTGGTCGGTTTCTATTGCCTTTATTTTTTCGGGAGCCGTAGGCGTCTTCTTTGGTTTTTATCCAGCACGCAAGGCAGCAGGGCTAAACCCTATCGAGGCACTCCGGTATGAGTGAGACGGGTAAGCCGCGTATTCTTTTAGTTGAAGATGAAGCCCACCTTGCCCGCGGCATCTGTTTTAATCTTGAGCAAGAGGGATATGCCGTTAGCCACTGTGATAACGGTGAAGCGGCACTCAGCACCCTTCGGGTTGAAAAATGTGACCTAATTATTCTCGATGTGATGCTGCCGGGTATGGACGGTTTTCAGGTTTGTCGTGAGATTCGGCAGATTGACGGAAGAATACCTATCTTGATGTTGACCGCCCGCTCAGAAGATGCTGATAGGGTCGAAGGCTTGCATAGTGGTGCCGATGACTATGTCACCAAACCCTTTAACCTCCCTGAGTTTTTATTGCGAGTACGGGGTATGCTCCGGCGCTCTTCATGGTATCGCCCCGATCCTGTCGAGGAGGGATATCATTTTGGTTCGAATGATGTTTTCTTGCTCTCATATCGTGCCAAAACGGCCTTAGGAGAAATCGAGCTTACGGAATTTGAGGTCCGGGTTCTTGCGTTTTTCTTTGCCCATGAGAATCAGGTCATTACCCGTAGTCAAATCTTGGAGTCGGTATGGGGATACGCCGCTGATACGGAAAGTCGCACGCTTGACAACTTCATGGTGCGTATTCGCAAATACTTTGAGGCCGATGCGACCCATCCAGTCTTCTTCCAGACCATTCGTGGTGTTGGATATCGTTTCTCCCGTGCGGTAGCAGAGCGCTCCTGTGATGTCTAAACGTCCACAATCAAAAAGACTCCCTTCGCCCGAAGAGTTGCAAGCTTTGGTGCGAAACCTCAAACATCAAGATGCCCCTGTACGTGACGGGTATCGCCAACAATCACTGCGTTTGCATGGTTGGGTCTGTGCTAAGTGCGGTAAATCCTTTGAACGCCACGAGTTGCATCTTTTAACGGTACATCATAAAGATGGCAACCACGCTAATAATCCTTCGGACGGGAGCAATTGGGAGAACCTTTGCACGTACTGTCATGACGATGAACATAGCCGCTCGCTTTTGGCGGATTACCTCAATGGGGACAGGAAATGAAGCACTTTGTGATTGGCACCGCAGGTCACATCGACCACGGGAAAACCAGTTTGGTTCAGGCGCTGACAGGAGTTGATACCGACCGCTTGAAGGAGGAAAAACAGCGGGGCATTACCATTGAACTCGGCTTTGCCGAGTTGTGTCTCCATGAAGATATTCGCTGTGGAATTGTTGATGTTCCTGGCCATGAGCGATTCGTTAAGACCATGGTTGCGGGTGTTTCCGGCATTGACGTCGTTATGCTGGTAATTAGTGCTGAGGAGGGCGTGAAGCCACAAACGAGGGAACATCTCGATATTGTACAGCTCTTGGGTGTTGCTCGAGGGGTTGTTGTTCTAACAAAAACTGATCTTGTGTCGCAGGAGCGCCTTGCTGATGTCACAGGAGAGGTTCGGGGATTTCTTCAGAAGAGCTTTCTGGAAAATGCGCCCATCATAGCGGTCTCTGCACGAACAGGATTGGGTCTCGATATGTTAAAAGAGACGCTCCTCGGTATGCTAGGGCAAGCTACACCACGGGGGGAACTCGGGATTGCCCGTCTAGCGGTTGATCGTGTTTTCAGTGTCGCTGGCTTTGGCACCGTGGTTACTGGTACGGTGGCTGCCGGCTCACTTTTGGTTGCAGATGATATTCAGATTATGCCCACCATGGAGCGTGGCAGAATACGCGGGGTGCAGGTCCATGGTGCTGCTGTTTCACGGGTTGGCGCTGGGCAGCGGGCTGCTATCAATATTCAAGGCATTGACTATAGGCAGATACAGCGGGGAATGGTGCTTGTTCGGCCTGACACGGTCTCGCCGACACGCCGGGCTGATGTCGTGCTACAGGTGAGTGCTCTGGCGGATCATCCGCTTCAACATCGTAGTATCCTGCACTTTCATAGCGGTACAAGCGAGTGCATGGCGACGGTTATTATTCTGGCTAAAGACCGTCTTGAGCCAGGTGAGTCTGGCATGGTTCAACTGAGATTCCAGGAGCCCATGGTCTTATTTACGGGGGACTCCTTCGTTGTGCGAACAGGATCGCCCCTCATGACTGCTGGTGGAGGACGGGTTTTAGATACTCACCCACCAGCCCAGCGACGCCGAACTGAAGATGCAATGGCATTACTGACATCTCTGCAGGAGGGGAATCGTGATCAAGCCTGTCGTCAGATGGTTGAACAGGCCAAGTTGTCAGGTATGTCCAGTCGACTTATCGCAGAGCGGGTTGGCCTGCCGTTTGGGGACGTTCATGAACTGCTAAGACCGTTGCTTTCTGGTGCCGATGCGTGGCTGGTTTTTGAGGGGGAAGCCCCAGTCTACCTCAGTGCTGATGCGGTAAACTCTTTAAATAAGCACCTTTTTCAGGTTTTAAATGATTATCTCATAAAGAATCCCCATAAGGAGGGTATTGGCAAAGAGGAGTTGCGTAGTAAATTGCCACGGCGTACCCCCGCATACTTTTTCCCTGAGCTGCTCAAGCGCCTCCAGCAGCAAAAGGGTGTGTTTGTTGACCGAGAACAGGTGTTCCTTGCATCTGCCGAGCACCGTAAGACAGAGCAGTACGCACAAGACCCCCTTGTTAAGCAGATTGTTGCTGGCGGATTGGAACCACCTGCTGTTCGTGATTTGGTATCAGGCGGTTTAACAGAAAAAATTATTCGTGAGCGCTTGCAGGACTTGGTTAAAAAAGGGCAGTTGCAAAGGGTCTCCTCTGACCTCTATTACCCCACAGATATTATGAAAGACCTGGAGGCCCGCTTGACGGAGTACCTCATGAAGCAGGAGTCAATTACCCCCGTGCAGTTTCGAGAGATGACAGGCCTTAGTCGTAAATATATGATTCCTCTTTTAGAGTTTTTCGACAGCCAAAAACTGACCATTCGTATCGGTGATAGTCGTCGGCTGCGTAAACGTCCTGGGAGTTAATTCTGTTTGATGGTTTATGGTTAACCTGCCATGGTGGCGGGGCGTTAATTATGCCTTGCACTGGGTTGCTTGATGGAGTATTCTTTATAAATTACTGATTTTGCTATAAATAAAAAATTTTGAACGGTGTTAAAATATTCTGGTAAGGAGCATGTAATGGCTGAAAAGTATGTGTACTTTTTCGGAAATGGTCAGGCCGAAGGCCGGGCTGACATGAAGAATCTGCTTGGTGGTAAAGGTGCAAACCTTGCCGAGATGACGAGCATCGGGTTGCCGGTTCCCCCCGGCTTTACCATCAGTACAGACGTTTGTACCTACTATTATGACCATGCGGAATCCTACCCTCAGGAACTAATAACTCAGGTTGAAGAAAACCTAAAAAGAGTTGAGACAATCATGGGTAGGACCTTCGGTGATGCGAAAAACCCCTTATTGGTTTCCGTTCGCTCTGGTGCACGGGCATCGATGCCCGGCATGATGGACACGATTCTGAACCTGGGGCTTAATGACACAACGGTGCAAGGGATTATCGCCCAGTCGGGTGATGAGCGCTTCGCCTATGACGCCTACCGTCGATTTGTCCAGATGTATTCCGATGTTGTTATGGGCATGGACAAGCATGCACTCGAGTATCTGATTGATCAACGCAAACATGAGAAAAAGACGCATCTCGATACGGATTTAACAGCAGAAGACTGGAAAGAACTGGTTCAGATATTTAAACAACGTATACAAGATGAGCTTGGTCAGCCCTTTCCTGAGGACCCAAAAGAACAGCTTTGGGGGGCTATTGGTGCTGTTTTCGGTTCTTGGATGAACCAGCGTGCCATTACCTATCGTAAACTGAATAACATCCCTGCAGACTGGGGTACTGCTGTAAACGTTCAGTCCATGGTCTTTGGTAACATGGGGGATGACTGTGCAACTGGTGTCGCCTTTACCCGTGATCCTTCGACCGGTGATAACTACTTCTATGGCGAGTATTTGGTTAATGCCCAGGGCGAGGATGTTGTTGCGGGGATTCGTACTCCCCAACCAATTAATATCCACCAGAAAAAACCAGGCGACCTCCCCTCCATGGAAGAGGTTTTGCCAGAGTGCTACCACCAGCTGGCAGAAATTCGCTCGATTCTCGAAAAACACTATAAAGACATGCAGGACATAGAGTTTACTATCGAGAAGGGCCAGCTTTTTATGTTGCAGACCCGCAATGGTAAACGGACTGCAGCTGCTGCCATTAAAGTTGCCGTTGATATGTTCAACGAAGGGCTGATTGACAAGCAGACGGCTATTTTACGTGTTGCGCCGTCTCAGCTCGATCAGTTACTCCATCCATCTCTTGACCCTAAAGCAACAAAGAATGTTATTGCAAAAGGATTGCCGGCCTCCCCGGGGGCTGCGGGTGGTGTGGTTGTTTTTACTGCTGATGAAGCAGAAGAGCTTGCAAAGAATGGCAAGAAAGTCATTCTCGTTCGCATTGAAACTTCTCCTGAAGATATTCATGGTATGCATGCCTCTCAAGGTATCTTAACCGCACGTGGCGGCATGACATCCCACGCCGCTGTTGTAGCACGCGGTATGGGTAAATGCTGTGTATCCGGTTGTGGTGATATTAAGGTTGATTATGCTAACGAATCATTTACAGCCAAGAATGGTGTCCTGGTAAAGAATGGCGATGTCATTACGCTGGATGGCTCAACAGGAGAAGTTATGTTGGGTGAAGTCCCAACGGTTCCTCCCCAGCTCACGGGGGATTTCGGACAGCTGATGGGTTGGGTTGATGAAGTCCGCCGCTTGAAAGTACGGACCAACGCTGACACGCCCCATGATGCCAAAGTTGCCCGTGAGTTTGGTGCCGAGGGGATTGGCCTTTGCCGTACTGAGCATATGTTTTTCGAGGCAGAGCGGATTGCTGCTGTCCGCGAGATGATTTTAGCTGCAGATCTCGAGGGACGCGAGCGGGCCCTGGCTAAGATTATGCCAATGCAAAAAGGTGACTTCATAGGACTTTTCCGTGAAATGAAGGGGCTGCCAGTTACCATTCGCCTACTTGACCCGCCACTGCACGAGTTCCTTCCCCACGAGGAAAAAGATATTCAAGACCTTGCCCAGACCATGAAGGTTCCTGTGCAGACGCTCAAAGCAAAAGTTGACTTCCTGCATGAATTTAACCCTATGTTGGGACACCGGGGCTGCCGTCTTGGTATTACTTTCCCTGAAATCTATGACATGCAGGTCAGAGCCATTATGGAGGCAGCCTGCGAGTTAGTAAAAAATGAGGGTTTCTCAATAGTTCCCGAGATTATGATTCCCTTGATTGCAACGGTTAAGGAACTTGCTGTTCTGAAAGAAAACGCGGTACGGGTCTGTGATGAAGTGATTGCGGCATATGGTGTGAAGATTGAGTACCTGATTGGTACGATGATTGAGTTGCCTCGTGCGGCACTGACTGCTGACCAGATTGCTGTAGAAGCGGAGTTTTTCTCTTTTGGCACGAACGACCTTACCCAGACTACGTTTGGTCTTTCCCGTGACGATGCTGGAAAGTTTCTGCCCTTTTATGTTGATAACAATATCCTCCCTGAGGACCCGTTTGTGTCACTTGACCAAAATGGCGTTGGCCAACTCGTGGAGATGGGTTGCAGTAAAGGGCGTGCAACCCGTTCAAACATAAAGCTTGGTATTTGCGGTGAGCATGGTGGTGATCCTGAATCGGTTATCTTCTGTCATAATATTGGACTAGACTATGTTTCCTGCTCACCGTTCAGGGTGCCGATTGCCCGGCTTGCAGCAGCACATGCCGTGCTTGGCGGCGGAAGCGACCTGACGAAGTAGTCTTTCGTTTAGACTGAAGTATGGGGGGCACTGCGTATCTTACAGGCGCAGTGCCCCTTTTAGTTGACCCGTTGGGTACACTCAGTTACAACAACCAGTATGCTCGTATCTTTTCGCCGTATACTCCCCTGTTTCTCCCGTAAACCGGCATCACTACGCTGTTCGGTTTTTCGCCTGTCACTCCCTGTCCTTCTTTCATCACTCTTTCAGCGGCTCGTTGCTATTGTTGATATCTTTTTGACGGGTGGCCTTGGTGCTGCTGCTATCGCCGCAACGGGGCTGGGACAACTACAAGTAATTGTGATCATGACGGTCTTTTGGGGGCTCTCCACAGGTGCGACGGTTGTTATTGCCCACTTGACCGGAGCAAAACGATTACATGAAGCCCGTAACGCAGCCATGACAGCTATTATGGGCTGTATTGCCATGACTGCCGTTATATCAGTACTCGGTGTTGTTAGTGGAGGAACTCTTGCAGGTCTTATGGGGGCTAGTGAGGAGGTGCAGCTCCTGAATGGTCAGTATACCAGGCTGGTTTTTCTCTGGCTTATTTGGACAACCGGCGTCAATGTTCTTTCTGCAATCATGCATGGCTTTGGTGATACTCGAACACCTATGGTAGGGATTATTATTGTCAATATCCTTCATGTCCTGTTTGCTTGGCCGTTAATTTATGGCGGTTTTGGCATAGACGCCCGTGGGGTGGAAGGAGCGGCTATTGCCATTAATCTCTCAGAGAGTATTGGGTGTTTTTATTTATTAATACAGGCCGTACGTAAAGAGTATGTCGCCTTTGTTTGGCCTGACATGAGAATTTTAAAGAGGGTTTGGACTATCGGTTGGCCGGTAGGACTCGAACGGATTGCTCAACAAAGTGGGCAGCTTGCATACTCAGGTTTAATTGTTGCCTATGGTACAACGGCTTACGCAGCGCATCAGGTTGGACTTTCCATTGAGTCACTTTCCTTTATGCCGGGTGTCGGTATGGGGATTGCTGCTGCAACGTTAATGGGTCAGTCTCTTGGTGCGAAAAAATGGGAGCGGGCTCGTCATAGCCATAATGAAGCGATGCGGGTAGCCCTGGTGGTTATGGGGCTTATGGCGATACTCTTTCTTGCCATCCCGAGCCAGTTGGTTGGGCTCTTTACACAGGATCGTGATGTTATCGAGCTAGGCAGTGTTTTCTTGCGCCTGGTCGCTTTTGCCCAGATTCCCCTTGCGCTTTCGTTCGTATATGCTGGAAGCCTAAGAGGACAAGGAGATACGGTGTATGTTTTCGTTGTTACCTTAGTAACGATGTGGGGCGTTCGAGTATTTCTGGCTTGGATTGTAGGGCTGGTGTTGCATGGTTCATTAACCATTGTCTGGGGAACGTTCCTTGTGGATTGGTATGTACGGGCACTGCTATTTGGTTGGCGCTATCATACTAAAAACAAAGGTGCCTCTGTGCTGAGCTAAAAAGAAGGGATGGCGAAGCGTTCACTCAAGTCAAAGGTTTGTCGAATCCTCAGGTCTGTGAGGACCTCAACAGGTAGGCCATCTCCTGTAACCTTCCCATCGTGGAGCACCAACACACGATCGAGGCCACGAGCAAGGAGTAGCTCATGGAGTGAAACCACGATAGTTAAACCATGTTGGTGACAGAGCTCCCGTAACAGGTCAAGCAACTCATATTGATAGCGTAAATCGAGTCCCGCGAGGGGTTCATCAAGAAGAATAGTTTTGGCTCCTTGGGCTAGCACCATAGCAATAAAAGCTCTTCGCCGTTCTCCGCCACTAAGTTGTGGCAAAGGTGTTGTACGCAGCCCGGTGAGACCTAAAATATCGAATAATTCTTCAGACCCAAAAACAGTGGTTGCCGTACCGACGCCACGGCCCAAATCGACAAGCTCTTCGACGGTGAAAGGCAGTCCCGCCTCTACCGACTGAGGCAGGTAACTTATACGCTGTGCTCGTTCTCGAGCTTTCCAGGCCGAGACAGAAACGCCATCAACAAGTACGGAACCACTTTCAGGAAATAACCTTCCGGCTGCCAGCTTGAGTAGCGTCGACTTCCCTGACCCGTTTGCGCCAATAACGCCAACAAGTTCGCCGGTGGAGAAGGTGCTACTGACCTTATGGATGCCGCCCCCATCAGGGTAGCACAGGGTAACAGAGTCAAGGCTGAGTCTACTCACCGTAATCCCCCCTGCCCCTGTCTACGCAGTACAATTAAAAACCAGGGTGCTCCGATAAGGGCCGTGACAATACCAGCAGGAATTTCCATTGGTGGCAGAATACTTCTTCCAAGAGTATCGGCGATACAAAGGAGTATAGCTCCACCAATAGCTGAAAGGGGAATAACCTTCCGCGCGTCAGCGCCAGTCATGGATCGGACAACATGCGGCACCATGAGGCCTATAAAACCTACGATGCCGCCGAGGGCGACGGATGCAGCTGTAAGCAGGGAAGCGGCTATGACAAGCCATGTCCGCTCTTTCGCTGGGTGTAAACCGAGCCCATGGGCGACCTCGTCACCAAGGGCTAGTGCATTAAGCCCTCGATACCGTATTAACCCGATGGTAATGCCACCGGTCATGAGAACGAGCGCAAAGGGGAGAATAGTCCAGTCGGCACTGCCCAGGTCTCCCGACATCCAGAGTAGTGCCCTCTTAAGGCCGTCTGACTTTGCTAAAGACATCACAAGTAGTAAAAAGGCAGAAAGAAAAAAACCTAGTCCGACCCCCGCTAACAGCAAGCGCTCTGTCCGTAGTCCATAGGCATCACGGCCAAGAGAGAGCACGACAGCAGTTGTCAAGAGAGCCCCAAGAAGGGCAAGCATTGGCGTTGACCACACGGAGAGGACAGATCCCGTTAGAAAACTAAAAGTCGCCGCCAAAGCTGCTCCGCTTGAAGTGCCAAGGATATAGGGGTCAGCAAGGGGGTTTTTAAAGACACCTTGCAAGATAGCACCTGAAACACCGAGGCAGGCACCCATGCATACGGCAATAAGAACCCTGGGGAGGCGGAGTTCCATAATGATGCTGGTGTCCACCGCGTCTTGCGTAAAGAGGTTAACATGATATTGTCCAACACTAAGTGAGACAATGATGACAAGCACCAGAAGAAAAGGGAAAAGTATGTATGCTGTTTTATTCATGTAAGCTACTTTACCAACGATAAGCATTGCTCTATTTCAGCAACACCCTCTGGTATGCGAGGTCCTGGGCGGAAAAGGGCATCGCTTACCTTACAGACTGCCTGTGCTTTCACTGCATCGACCTGCTTGAGGTTCTTGAGCATGCGTTCCACTGGTTGTCCGAGTGTTTTCCCTTGTCCAATAATGACGAGAGACGGATTCAAAGCATAGGCCGCTTCATGGGAAAGCCGCGGGTAACCTGGTGCTTTCCCGTTTATGACGGGGTTAAAGCCTCTATTGGTAAGGATATCATGAACAAGTGTGCCGGGCCCAATAGAAATGAGGGGGTCTGGCCAGACAACAAAAAGAGTCCTGACGGACTGTTTTTTAAATGCGGGTGCCGTTGCCATTTCTATGCTTTTAGCAAGAGATTCGGCCTGCTTTTCAGCATGAAGTTCACTTCCTAGGTTTTTGATTGCCGTTGGAAGTTTTGATAGCCGAGAACCACGGAAGATTGCCGTTTTAATCCCAAGTTTTTGCAGCCGGAGAGCCAGTTTAGGACCAAGTCCTTCCTCATCAACAAGCACGAGGTCTGGCTTTAATCGTAGGATTGCTTCAACGGATGGATTGGCAGGCCCGCCAACCTTGGCTATCGGCAGGGCTTCTTTGGGGCGATCACAGAAAGTGGTAACACCGACGATGGAGCCGCATTTGCCGAGAGCGCAGACGAGCTCGGTAATACTCGGAGCGGTAGAAACAATTCGCATTGGTGCCCCTTGGGCAAAGCCGGGGGGCACCAATGCGAGTAGTATACCAATAGTCAGACACCAAAGATGATATCTGATGGCGCCTTTCATCAGAAAGAAACCTTTACCCCAGCGTATCCGGCGATGCCTGGGGTGTTGTATCCAATAAATTGCTCATATTGGCGGTTAAATAGGTTTTCAATGCGAGCATAGAACTGAGATTTTTTAGAGAGGTTATATGAACCGTTTATATTTGCTATATAGTAGCTACCAAGCTTGGAGCGATGGGAGTCGTCAAAATAGCTTGAACCGATATAGGAAACTTCTGCTCCAAATTGCATTGCAGGCTGTATCTTGTAAGCAGCAGAAATAACAGCCCTGTTTCTCGGCCTTTGCGCGAGGTCTTTATTGGCATCGTCGTTGGAGATAGTGTAGGTGTAAATTGCATTCATCTGTAGATTCTCCAGAGGCTCTATTTGGCTATTAATCTCAAGGCCATAAGTGGATGCAATACTTGTGTTGTATGGTATATAGCCAGTTGCTCCCGATTTTGTAATCAGATTTTTGTAATCATTCCTAAACCATGTAACCCCGACCTTACTGTTGTAGCTAGCAAAGTTCTTTTGAATACCCATGTCCCATGTCGCTGACTCTTCAGGAGCCAAACTTGGGTTGCCATAATTGCTGTAAAGGTCTGATAGAGAAGGAGCTTTAAAACCTGTTCCAAAGCTACTACGAAGCAGCATGCCACTTTTTCTGAAATTGTAAGCAGCAGCAATGCGGTAAGTCATTTGTGAGCCATATTTGTTATGGTCATCGACTCTTCCGCCTGCTGTTACGCTGAATTCAGGAGAAAATGAAATATGATCCTGCAGAAAAATACTCATTATTTCCGCATGATGCGGGCGAAATATACTGCTCTCTGCGACTTCAAATGTTCTTTCTAGTCCAACGGTTATTTCATTTGCTGTTAAAACCTTTGTAGTGTTCACCCACGAATATTTGTCAGTTTTACCTTCGAAATATTTTGTATAATCGAGAGGATAATAACGTGAAACGCTATTTTCACTCAGGCTGAGGACGGTCTTTAGTGAGTCGTTAAACAGTGTTTTTTGTGCGTTTATCCCGATAGTAGTTTCTTTTGACTGGACATAATTAGGAGAGTCATATGCTGCATATGGGTATGTCCATGCAGCAGTATCATATTCTGCGGTGCTGCGTTGATATCGAGCATATAAATCAATATCTGTTGTTCTGTCGGGAGTTATCGAAATGTTAGTACTTAATGATGAATAACGATATCCGTCTTTTTCTGGGTTCCCTGCTTCTGGTCGGGCGACTGAAATCCCGTCAGAATTATGCTGTGAAACATCGAAGAGATATTGAATTTTTGACGTTCCACCTGAGGCTGTCACGGACTCTTTAAAAGTGGAGAAGCTTCCTGCTTCGAGTTTTAACTTAATTTCCTGGGTTGTACTTTTTTTTGTGATTATATTAATTACTCCGCCCATAGCTCGGGAGCCATACAGTGTGCTTTGTGCACCGTGTAGGACTTCTATGCGTTCTATGCTGTCAGTATTTATACGGTCGAAGTTATATTCATCACCAGGAGAGGAAGCATCATTTAGTGGAATTCCATTTAGAAGTACAAGGGTGTGACGAGCCTCACTTCCGCGTATGTAAACACTCGTTGCTTGACCGCTTACTCCGCCATAACGTGAGACACTAATACCAGGGATACTCTCTAAAACCTCGGCTACAGTTTGCTTTTGTTTCAGTTCAATCTCTTTCGCTGTGACGACATAAACCGTACTACCGATTTGCTCTATTGGCGTTTCTGTTCTTGTTGCGGTAACTACGATTTCATCGATCTTGCTTTCTGGTACGGCATGCGCTTGTGTTGTTGCCAGTGCGAGGCCTAGAATGGCCGCACCTTGGTACAGAATACTGCTTTTCATGGGTAACCTCCCTCGGGTAGATACGGATGAGCAGTATTCCGACTCAGAGCAGCCTACTTACCCACCTTCCCGGTTTCCCAGTGGCTGTATCGGATTATGTCCGATTGGGCTTTCGTTCTCTTTACGGCTGCGGGGCAGTGAGGGCTTTTCACCCTCTTCCTTGCATCATCCGTTTAAATACATGTGGGTTGCTTCGTAGGCGGTATGTGCTCATAGCAGATACAAAAGGAGTGCTAGTTGGAACGCTTCCCCCGAAGCTTGAGAATCGCGCGGTATTCCGACTCAGAGCAACCTACTTACCCGCCTTCCCAGTCTCCCAGTGGCTGTATCGGATTATGTCCGATTGGGCTTTCGTTCTCTTTACGGCTGCGGGGCAGTGGAGGCTTTTCACCTCGCTTCCTCAACGCGATTCAGGTGTCGTACAATACAGTCTTTCTAAAGAAAGTCAAGGTGAATTGGCTTTTGTGTGTAGGATTTGGGTAGGACTAGGAGGGAGGAAGATTAGCTCTTTGCCTCCAAAATTTCCCAACGCTCGAAAGCTGCAGTTATCTCTGCTTCTAATGTTTCAAGGCGGGCCGTTGCCTGCGTAACGAGCGGCCCCGCCTCTTTGTAGAAATCGGGATCTGCCAATTGCTGGTGGAGCAGTGTAAGCTCCACCTCAAGTAAATGAATTTTTTCAGGAAGGGCGGCTAGTTCTTGCTGCTCTTTAAAAGAGAGTTTTGGGGTTCGTTGTTTGATCGCTCGTTCTTTAGGGGCTTGAGGTACAACGATTTCACTCTTATTATTGCGAGCTATTTCACTTACCCAATCGTCATAACCGCCAGCGGATTCTTGAACAGTCCCGTCAGGGGTTATGGCAAGTGTGGAGCTGACAACATTATTTATGAACTCACGGTCGTGGCTTACTAAAAGAAGCGTTCCCTGATAATCAACAAGAAGTGATTCAAGCAGTTCTAGCGTCTCAGTGTCAAGGTCATTTGTTGGTTCATCGAGGACCAGCAGGTTTGCTGGTTTTGTGAATAGCTTGGCCAGCAGCAACCGATTGCGCTCTCCACCTGACAAGATTGAAACGGGGGAACGAGCCCGTTCTGGTTCGAATAAAAAGTCCTGCAGGTACCCAATGACATGGCGCGAAACACCGTTAATTATGACGGTGTCATTGCCCTCTCCGACATTTTCGGCTACAGACTTGTTCTCATCAAGAAGGTCACGCATCTGATCCATGTAGAGTATCTCGAGGCGGGTCCCTTGGCGGACATGACCATGGTTCGGCTCGATTTCCCCAAGGAGTAACTTAATCAGGGTTGTTTTCCCAGCGCCATTCGGACCGATAATGCCGATCTTGTCGCCCCTGATAATGGTGGTAGTACAGTTCGCTATAATTGGTTTGTCGTTGTAGGAAAAAGAGACGTCTACGGCCTCTAGGACCTGATGCCCGGAACGCTCCCCTGCTTGCAGTGTTACCTTGGCGCTTCCTTGTTTCGTACGTCGTGCGCGGTAGGCTTCCCGAAGAGCTTTTAAAGCTCTCACTCTCCCCTCGTTACGTGTTCTTCGTGCTTTAATCCCTTGCCGAATCCAAGCTTCCTCTTGGGCAAGCTTCTTGTCAAACAGAGCTTGGCGCTTTACCTCTGCTTCAAGCAGCTCTTCCCGGCGGCTCACAAAAGTGTCGTAGCCACATGGAAATGCATAGAGCTTTCCACGGTCAATTTCAGCTACTCGGCTTGCAAGTCGCCGGGCAAAGGCACGGTCATGGGTCACAAAAAGACAGGTGGTACCTTGACGTAGCAGATATTCTTCGAGCCACAGGATCGTTGTTATATCCAAGTGGTTCGTTGGTTCATCAAGCAGTACTATGTCGGGAGCACTTGCGAGAGCCCGTGCTAAAAGTGCTCGTCGCTTTGTTCCCCCGGAAAGGCTTTGAAAACTCGCTGCAGGGTCAAGTTGTAAGTGTCGCATAATCTGTGAGGCCTGCTGTTCACGTTGCCAGATGCTATCATGATCATCATCCGCTTGAATATCAGCGACGATATCAGCAACACTTCCTGCAAGTTCGGGGGGGACATCTTGAGATACGAGGGCAGTGCTAATTGGTTGATGTCGTATAAACTCACCATGGTCAGGAGACTGACTACCATGGATAATTTTTAAGAGCGTTGACTTCCCGCAGCCATTGCGACCAAGAAGACAGAGCCGATCACCAGCATCTATTTGTAAATCAATACCATCTAAAAGCGCTGGGCCGCCGTAGGCAAGATGAATGTTTTTGAGGTTGAGCAGTGGCATGAACGAAGTTTACCCATCTATGTAGCTATGCTATGATTAAAAATCATAGCACAAAGAAATGAGGATATGCTGCATGTTATCGAACTTTGTCGGTAAAGATATGTTCAAAGACTGGAGTGATGACCAACGCCGCGCTGAGATCGAGAAGCTTGTCACCGGTTTTCGCTCTGGTCTTGATGTTACACTCATGTTGCAAACTGCTACCATGATTGCTGGTGATGCTGACAAGGCGAGGGCTTTCCTTGTCGACTTGATTCCTGCCGATGAGCGGCATGACATGATTTCGGCTCAAAAAGGTGAGACTCAAAGTCTTGTGGCTTCATTCCTTGTCTAGTCAGCGTGGCACAAATGCGCTAACCATACGAATTAAGCCGTGCACAATTGTCAAAAGAATACAAAACACCAGTGCCCATCCATAGGATGAAACACTGAAACCCTCCACAAGACGAGCTGCCAAGAAAACAAAGAACGCGTTTAGCAGCAGGCTGGATAAGCCAAGGCTCATAATGGTTAAGGGAAGCATTAGAATGTTGAGGAGTGGTTTGATGATGCCGTTCAACAAGCCCAACACTAATGCGACTAGAAGTGTTGTCGTGACACTTGCTATCGATACACCGGGTAGTAAATAGGTGGTTATCCCAATGGCAAGAGCATAAATAAACCACTCAATTAGAAACCTCATCGCGGTATTAACTCCCTCATATGCTCAGAGTGCTATCTGCTGCATTCGCTGCTGCTCGTCGGTGGGTTGCCACAATAATCGTCCGTCCCGTCAGCAGCTCCTTCATACGTTGTAGTACCATCTGCTCCATATGCAAATCAAGACCTTCTGTTGGCTCATCGAGTAGGAGGATAGGAGCAGGTGTAAAGTAGGCTCGCGCTAACGCGACTCGTTTTGCTTCTCCTCCCGAAATCCAGCGCCCTTGCTCGCCAACTCGAGTTTCAAGTCCGTCTGGCAATTGCGCGATGAGCTGCTCGAGAGCACTACCATAGAGTACCTTTGTTAGCGCGTCATCGGTCGACTCTCTACCCATCACAATATTTTCCCGTAGTGTTCCGTCGAAAAGATGAGGTGTTTGCGGTGCAACTTGTATGATGCTATGGAGATCATCCTCATGGATGTCCCTCAGCTCTCTGCCTCCGATCCGTATTGAGCCTAAGTAAGGGCGCAAGCCTGACAGCGTCTCCAGTAGTGTGGATTTGCCAGCACCACTTTCGCCTTGAATCGCAAGGAGTGTACCTTGCGGGATGGTAAAGTTTATGGTTTTTTGGAGAGGTGTTGCCTGGTCACGCAGGAGGCCAACCTGTTCGCAGGTTATGTCATAGGAACCAGGTGCAGGCTCTATACCATGGTTGACTTCGATGGGGGCCTCAGCCAGCTCGATAATACGCGTAAGTGCTGCTTGTGATTGGGGGAATCCATGTATGGCTAGCGCCATGGGCGTGAGAGCTTCAAAGCAGGCCAGACTAAAAAGGAGGAGCATAACAACATGGGGGCCTTGTATGTGTGTATTGAGATGGGGCTCCGTTAATATCGCTATGAGTAAAACCGAGACCACACCTGCTGTCGTAAGGATAACGGCACCATAAAGGTGGCTATCCCGCTGCGTGGTCTGCTGCTGTTCAATCAGTGTATCACTGATAGCCTTTAATGATTGGGCCTGTTCCTTGAGGGCACCTAATAGCAAAAGTTCCTCTGCACCTTGGAGGCCCTGGAGGATGGCATGACGCAACTGAGCTTGACTTTGAACAAGAGCCTGACCTTGTGCGTATGAACGTCGGTAACGCAGAAGGGGCCAGCAAAGACATACTGCTATCGCCAATACCGCGAACACGAGAGCTACAGCACTATCATAGCGGCATATGAAAAAATAAGCACCAAGGGTGACCATTATGCCGGTAAGCACTGGCGCAAGCCCTCGTAAATAGAGTGCTTCAAGAGAGTCTAGGTCGTGGCGCAGTCGTCCGCTGAGTTCGCCGGCGGTGAAACGTTCAAAGGGAACAGGGATCCTGGGAGCGAGCTGCGTAAAAAGCCAAGTACGGCAGCGTACAAGAAAATCGAGAGTAATGGCATGGGTGAGTAGTCTTTCACCGTAGCGCCCGAGTGTTCTGGTTATTGCTAATGCTCGTATAGTCGCTGAGGCATAAAAATAATTGAAGGCAAGGCCGCTCGCGCCTGCCAGTGCCATGGAGGTGATAAACCAGCCTGAAAGAGCCATCAGGGCCGCATTCATAGCGACAACGAGGGTTGATGCCAGGATGCCTGCAAGCATGATCAGTCGATGCCCATGTAGGAGGTGGATGATGTTGCGTAGATTAGCCATGCTGTAACTCCAGATACCTTGCTGCTGGGAGGTGTTCTTGGATATGGCCGTCTAAGAGAGAGATGACGCTATCAACATATCGTACTGTTTCAGGGTGATGGCTGATAACAAGTACCGTATGGGCTGGCGCTAAAGAACGTATTGTTTCCAAAACTTCATGAGTATGCTGGGGATCAAGGCCGGCGGTTGGTTCGTCCAATACAATAAAGTGGCTTTTTTTCAGGAGCATCCGGGCTAAGGCGAGTCTCTTGATTTCACCACCAGAAAGGCCTCCGCCTGTTCCACCGATGATGGTTTCAAGGCCTAAGGGTTTTTTAGCTACAGCTTTATCGAGTCCACTCTGCTGTAGTGCGTGCCATAGTGCTGTTTCGTCAGCTGTTGGGCAACCAATCAGGAGGTTATCTCGAATGCTCCCCAGTTTGATATACGGTTGTTGGGGGACCCAGCCAATTTGCTGTAACCAACTGTCGGTCTCTAGTGATTCCATGGGTATGTTATGACAATAGACTGATCCGGAGGTCGCCTGTGTTAAACCGAGCAGCAGGCGGGCCAAGGTTGACTTGCCGCTACCGCTGGGGCCCATGAGAGCTGTGACCGACCCAGAGGGTAGCTCTAATGTGCAGGTATGGACGCCGCGGCCGGTAGCAGGATAGATGAAGCTGGCTTGTTCACAGCGTATGGCGGGTGTCTTTTCTGGGGCTTTGAAGCTTCCCCCACGAGGCATAGCCGTTGTCGATAGGGGTTCGAGTTGGCTGGCAGCCGCTATTCCCTGCATACGGCTATGATAGGATTGTCCGAGGGTGCGTAGCGGGAGATAGAATTCCGGGGCTAAAAGAAGGACTAGCAGACCCCGCTCAAGTGTAAGTGTTCCGGCGAGGAGTTGAAAGCCTATAATAACAGCAACAACAGCCGTTCCTACCGTTGCGAAGAACTCAAGGGTCAAAGCAGAAAGGAAT
This sequence comes from uncultured Geobacteraceae bacterium, assembly GCA_964456065.1. GTDB lineage: Bacteria > Desulfobacterota > Desulfuromonadia > Geobacterales > Pseudopelobacteraceae > Trichlorobacter. Next base: position 98,741 of record CAYVYW010000001.1, on the reverse strand, counting down.
GCCAGTCTCAATACCGCCATGGTGCCGTCGCGATATGCCACGGAGGCTTGTGTTAGGTTTTGCGCTTCCCGTTTCCATATGCCGAGCCTCCTCAAATCTGGTAGGCCTTGAATGCGGTCCAAGAGGAATCCTGATAAACGTGTTAGGCGCTCCCACTGTTGCTGGTTATAGCGTTCTGTCCCTTTGCCGATGAGAATCATCAAGAGCGGTATGAACGGGGCTGAGATAATCAAGACAAGAGATGCCCGCCACTCTGCCGGCACAACCACCATCAAAACTAACAGCGGTAGTAATGCAGCAGAAAAAAGGTGGGGTAAAAACTTAGCAAAATAAGGCTCAAGGTGGTCGACACCTGTTGTTAGGGCTTCCATGATGCGGGAGTTGTCGGGTAAGACCCCTGTTGGTTTTAGGCGGAGAATTTTCTCAAAAAGTCCCTTGCGTAGATGGCCCCGTAGTACTGCTGCGCCATCAGTTGAAATCCGGTCGGCATGATAGTGACAAAATCCGCGAATAATAGCCACAATGCAAGCCGCACAGAGGAAAGGGACAAGATTATTTAACGAGGCGCGGTTAAAAATAAGCATCTGACAACAGCGTGCAAGCAACCAAGCTTGCGAGAGAATCATAATAGCGCCAACTAGAGACCAACAGGCAGAACGACTTAAGTATCCCTTGATACTCTTTGCCTGCTCCCGCAACCAGATTTCTGGTTGATTACTGGAGATTTCCGACGCGTCCATATGGGTTTATCCTATGGCAGTGGCTGCTTGACAGCCATGACAAATTTGAGGTAGCGACCTTCAGGGAGGGTTACGGGGTAAGGGAAGTCAAACGGTTGCCCTGTCTGATGGGTCACACTTAAAAAACAGCCCGCCTCCAGAGCTCCTCGTCGTAGCTCTTTTAAATAGTCAGCGAGGTCCGTTTTTTGATGATTTGAAGAGCAAATTAGTGTGCCACCGTCATGGAGGACGGCAAGTGCTGCAGCAACCAGTTCGCTGGTCCCCTTTTTGGTGGTAAACATTCCTTTGCCCGTTGTGGAAAAAGACGGAGGGTCCAACAGAATGACATCAAAGCGCTCCCCTTGTTCTTTCAGTTTCGCGAGGGCGCGCAAGCAGTCATCCACAACGAGCGTGCAGCGCTGTTTTGAAAGAAAATTGAGGAGGATATTTTTTTTGTGTATTTGAGTATAGCGTGGCGAAATGTCAATGGATGTACAGGCCTGCGCACCAGCAATTGCTGCTGCAAGTGAGAAAGCCCCTGTATAAGCGAAGAGATTCAGAAAACGCTTGTTTGCCACAATTTGCATAAGGGTTTTACGGTTTTCCCGTTGGTCCAAAAACAGGCCAGTGTCGAGCCCCTCCTGTAAATCAACCTCATAGCGGATACCAAGCTCTTGAACGATGTGAGGAACTGGAACTGGCTTCCCATGGAGGAGAATTCCATACTGTTTTGAGCCATTACGCTGTTCAAGGGTGCGGGTATCACGCGGGCGCTTTTTCTCGTAAATGCCAGCGGGTGTACAGAGGCGATCTAAAGCTGTAACGAGTAGAGAGAGGTGCGGGCGCCACGCTTCGCTATACAATTGCACCATAAGGAAGTCGCCATAGCGATCAACCGTAATGCCGGGCAAGGCATCTCCCTCGGCGTTAATAAGGCGATAGGCAGTGGTTTGCCCGTCCATGAAAAGGTTATGACGTTTTTTGAGAGCTTGCTGAATTTTATCGGAGATCCAGGCCTCTGTCAGTTGCATGGATGCATGCCAGGAGAGCACCCGAGCAACAATTTTGTCGTGGGGGTCGTAGAGCGCCGTTGCAACATAAGCACCGTCTTTATTAACAAGCTGCATAACACAGCCGAGGGGCATGCGTTTCCAGAGGGCAGTATCCTTGTCCTTCAGAACCCATGGATGCCCTAGGTGCAGCATGCGTTCCGTTTCTTGACTGATGCGACAGCGCTCCATTACGATCTCCTAAGACAGAAAGGGACGTATAAGACGTCCCTTTCTGTGTAAACAGGTCTTACATGAGGCGTTACTGTACAATAATACGTACAAAACGACGCTTGCCAATTTGTACGATATACTCTCCAGGAGTGTTGAGCTCACAATTGACATCAGAAACACGCTCACCATTCATCTTCACGCCACCTTGGTCGATGGAGCGACGTGCTTCGCCATTCGACTTCGTTAGCCCGGCTTCCGTCAGGGCCCGTGCCAGAAGTATTGACCCCAAGGAGTGGTCATAGCTTACTTGAGGCATCTCATCGGGTACCTCGTTTTCCTTAAAACGACGTACGAAGGCTTCTTCTGCTGCTTGCCCACTGCCAACACCGTGGAAGCGATCAACAAGCTCGCGTCCCAGAGCCTTTTTAACAGCCATGGGATGCAGGGAGCCATCTGTAATCCCATTCTTTAATGCTGCTATCTCGCTGAGGCTCTGATCAGAAAGAAGCTCATAGTAGCGTAACATCAGTTCATCAGAAATGGACATTATTTTGGCGAATATGGTCTCAGCCGGTTCGCTAATGCCGATATAATTCCCAAGAGACTTCGACATCTTATTAACACCGTCAAGACCTTCTAAGAGTGGCATGGTGAGTACGCATTGGGGTGTCTGGCCCCACTCCCGCTGGAGTTCGCGGCCCATCAACAGGTTGAATTTTTGATCTGTTCCACCGAGTTCAACATCGGCTTTGAGGGCAACAGAATCGTATCCCTGGATGAGGGGGTATAGAAATTCATGAATGGCAATGGGTTGATGCGAGGTAAAGCGTTTGTGAAAGTCGTCCCGCTCCAGCATGCGAGCGACAGTATATTTCGATGCCAAGGCAATCATCCCACCACAGCCGAGGTCATTCAGCCAAGAGGAGTTAAAGACTACGGTTGTTTTTTCGGGGTCGAGAATTTTAAAGACCTGTTCTTTGTAGGTCTCTGCATTTTTAAGTACATCGTCACGGGTAAGGACTTTACGGGTTTCTGATTTGCCGGTTGGGTCACCAATCATGCCGGTAAAGTCACCAATCAAGAAGTGGACTTGATGACCAAGCTGTTGAAACTGACGAAGCTTTTGGATTAAAACCGTATGACCAAGATGAAGATCTGGTGCCGTTGGGTCAAAGCCGGCTTTTATAATGAGTGGGCGTCCTGACTGGAGTTTTTCCTCCAGTTCCTTCTCAATCAAAAGCTCAACGCAGCCACGTTTAATAATGGCTAGCTGTTCGGAGACGGAAAAACTCATTTAAGAACTCCTTTGTAATGCATCTGCGGCTTCGTTTATTCGTTGTATCTTGTATGACTTACCATCTTTGACATGCATATCAATCAGAACAGCGTTTAGGCGGAGGTTCCCCTTAGGTACATCAAATCGGACTGATTGCTGGGTCAGAAAACGTTGTATTGCTTGGTGGCGTTCAATGCCAATGACGGAGTCAAAAGATCCCGTCATACCGACATCTGTTAGGTAGGCCGTACCTTGGGGTAAAATACGTTCGTCAGCCGTTTGAACATGGGTGTGGGTGCCAACCACTGCTGATACTCTGCCATCGAGATGCCAACCGAGGGACACTTTTTCTGATGTCGCTTCGGCATGGAAATCAACAAAGATAAGCGGAGTCTGCTGTCGTACTTGCTCAATTGCTGCGTCCATGGCACGGAAAGGACAATCGAGGTTTTTCATAAAAACCCGCCCTTCAACATTCATGACCGCAAGAGTAATCCCTGGGGAAATCTGTACAAGCGTGTACCCCTGACCAGCCGTGCCAGGTGGATAATTTAGGGGGCGAATAATACGGTCTTCACGCTCTAGAAGGGTGGCTGTATCCTTTTTGTCCCAGATGTGGTTACCTGAAGTAATGACGTCGACACCGGTTCTAAAGAGGTCCAAAGCAGTTTCAGCGGTGATCCCAAAACCACCGGCTGCGTTTTCACCATTGACAATGACGACATCTGGAGCGTGTTGTTCGCGCAGTCTCGGCAGAACACGACTAACAGCGCTTCTACCGGGGCTGCCGACCACATCACCTATGAAAAGAATGCGAAGTGACATCTAGCGGGCGTATTCCGTTGCTCTGGTCTCACGAATAACATTGACCTTGATCATACCAGGATAGGTCATCTCACCCTCAATCTTCTTTGCAATATCACGGGCCAGAAGAACCGATTGATCATCAGATACGCGCTCGCTAGAGACCATAACGCGAATTTCACGGCCCGCTTGAATGGCAAAAGAGCCCTGGACGCCCTCAAATGATGTGGCAATGCGCTCAAGGTCTTCAAGGCGTTTGACATAGGATTCCATCATTTCGCGCCGTGCTCCCGGGCGGGCACCGGAAAGCGCATCTGCCGCCTGTACGAGTACGGCCAAAATAGAGGAAGGCTTTTCGTCCTCATGGTGGGCCGCGATTGCATGTACAATTTTAGGGGACTCACCATATTTACGAGCCAATTCCGCACCGATAACGGCATGGGAACCCTCGACTTCATGGTCAACGGCTTTGCCGAGGTCATGGAGTAAGCCGGCTCGCTTGGCTTGCTTTACGTTTATACCCAGTTCGGAAGCCATGATGCCACATAAAAAGGCTACCTCTAGGGAGTGCTGATAGACGTTTTGCGTGTAGGATGTACGGTACTTGAGCCGCCCTATGAGCTTGAGAATCTCAGGGTGAATGCCATGGACGCCAAGGTCAAAGGCTGCCTGCTCACCCGCTTCTTTTATTGCCTTTTCAACCTCTTCTTCGGATTTGGAGACGACCTCCTCAATACGGCCGGGATGAATACGTCCATCAGCAAGCAGTTTTTCCAAAGCGAGGCGTGCAACTTCGCGCCGTACAGGGTTAAAGCCAGAAAGTATAACCGCTTCCGGGGTGTCATCGATAATGAGATCAATGCCGGTGGCGGCTTCAAGTGCACGGATATTTCGTCCCTCGCGACCGATAATACGGCCTTTCATCTCGTCAGAAGGGAGAGGAACCACGGAAACGCATTTTTCAGACACATACTCGCCGGCATAGCGCTGAATTGCTGAAGCAATGATCTCCTTTGCCTTTTTGTCTGAGGTCTCTTTGGCTTCTTCTTCAATGAGCTTAATACGCTTAGCCGCATCGTGACGGGCTTCAGCCTCCATTGCTTCAATCAGAGTTGTCTTTGCCTCTTCAGCAGTCATGCCAGAAATTTCTTCAAGACGAATCTGCTGTTCGGCAGCAGCTTTCGTAAGTTGTTCATCCTTCTGGTTCAAAGTTTGTTCACGGCTTGCGTTATTTTGTTCCTTCTTTAAAAGATCCATTTCCTTTTGATCCATCAAAGATGCTTTTTTGTCCAGATGTTCTTCTTTTTGCAGGATCCTCTTTTCATGGATCTGCAGTTCCTTCTTCTTCTCCTGTAACTCAAGTTCAACAGATTCTTTTGCCTTAAGCGTGACATCCTTTGCCAGCAGCTCGGATTCTTTTGTAATGGTCTCTGCCTCACGGCGTGCATCTTCAAGAACGCGGTTTGCGGCCTCTTCTGCTTGTGCAACAATTCCTTCCGTGGTTTTCCGCCCGAAGCGGTTACCGATGATAAACGCGGCACCGGCTACAGAAATGAGCACAAGTGCCATAACGATACTGGTTGTAATCATACGGCGTTCCTCCTATATATTAATCCGACCCAAGGTCGGTTCCTGCTGTGACTAGTTGCCGTTCTGTTACCACCATATCCATTTTGACGTCATGGGATTCATGGGGGACATGCGGCACTAGTTGAAAATGATGACAAAGCCCAACAACTTTACCTTGGTTTGATCGTGTAGCAAGTGCCCGATCATAAAATCCTTTGCCGAAGCCGAGCCGATACCCCTGCATATCAAAGGCCACTCCCGGCACTATGATGAGGTCGATGTCGCTTATTGAGGCCAAGGAAGCCACAGCGGGCTCTGGTATACCAAAGAGCCCTGGCTGCAATGGACTCAGAAGCGAAGCCTCACCAAAATACAGGTTTGTTCCACAGGGCTTCGGAAAGAACACTTTTTTCCCAAGCTGCCGTGCTGTGGTCGCGATGAGTTCAGTTGCTATTTCGTTATCCACGGCTGCATAGACAATAATACTTGCCGCTTTCCTAAATACAGAAAGACCGATAAGCCGTTCTTGAACGGCGATGCTGTTCAGATAAACTTGCTGGTCCGAAAGGGCCCGCCGTTTTGCAAGCATCTGAATACGCATGCTTTTTTTGGGCACGACGACTCCATTGGTTCGGTGTTTTCATCTCAAGGAAGGTGCATGTAAGGCGCGGGGACTTAGGATATAGCCGTATAAGACCTAAACGGTCAAACCGCCGTAACAGGGCAGCATAAATATATCGTAAGTCTCTTCCGAGAGACAAACGGTCCTACAGGTCAAGCGTTTCGAGCTTCTGTACCAACCCGATAATCCTCTGCTCAATCTCCTGCCCAGTACGTACGCTATCCTGGCACCCAAGGTATCGTTCTGCTAAATTGAGGAGTGCCAAGGTAACTAAGAGCTGCGGGTCGGCAGAGGTCATGTGTTCCTGTATTGCCGTAACTTCTTTATGTACAAATTGTTCTATTTCCCTAACCCGTGTCTCGCTAGCGGCGCTCCTTACCGGAATAGTCCTGCCGAGGACCGTTATGAGGTGCGCCTGCTTTTGTGTCACAGGTTATCCAGTTTGCCCAAAATTGCATCTACCCGACCACGGACCTGAGAATATTGGCTGTTGAGCCGCTGATTCTCTTCAGTCAGAGCCTGATTTTCATTCTTTAATTCTGCGCAGCGCAGGACAAGTGCGCTGATTTTTTCTTCCAGTTTATCAAATAGTTCGTTCTCCATGGGTTCCTCACTCGTTAAAGGTGGAATAATATATTGATTTTCCTCAAAAAAGTCAAGGCCCAATTGGACAAAATCTCCTTTGGGCTTTGTGCGTTTAGGTTTCGAAGAGCGCATTGACAAACTCCTCCGGATCGAAAGGGCGCAAATCATCAATTTGCTCCCCAACGCCGATGAAGCGAATCGGTAATGCGTACTCATGGGAGGCTGCTACAACGACGCCTCCCTTGGCACTGCCGTCAAGTTTCGTGACCACAAGTCCTGTTACTTGGGCCGCTTCTTTGAAAAGTTTGACCTGGGAGAGTCCATTTTGGCCTGTCGTGCCATCCAGAACGAGTAATGTCTCGTGGGGGGCGCCAGCAAGCTCACGCCCAATTACCCGATGAATCTTCTTCATCTCCTCCATCAAATTAACTTTTGTGTGTAACCGACCAGCTGTATCAATAATTAGAACGTCAATCCCTCTGCTTGTCGCAGCTTTCATGGCGTCGAATGCCACTGCACTTGGATCGGCCCCTTCCTGATGTCGTATGACTGGAATGCCCGAACGGGCCCCCCATGCCTCGAGCTGCTCGGCAGCGGCAGCTCGGAAAGTATCACCTGCGGCGAGCATGACGGAGAGGCCACTTTGTTTAAATAGTGATGCCATTTTGCCGATAGTCGTTGTTTTGCCGGCACCGTTTACCCCAACGACTAGTATGGTATAAGGGCGGTCAGTGCTCAGGGTAAAAGCTTGGTGATGCAAAAGAAGCCTTGAGCGTAGTTCTTCCTTCAAGGCCTGCCTGAGTGCAACTCCATCGGTGAGCTCATTGCGGGAGAGACGCTGCTCAAGATTACGTACAAGCTCGACGGTCGTTTTTACACCTATATCAGAGGTGATGAGAATTTCTTCAAGCTCTTCAAGGGTATCACCGTCAATTTCCTTTTTGCCGAGAATCAGCGTGTCAATTCGACCGACAAAGCCGTCAGTTGTTTTTTTAAGGCCACATCTAAGGCGCTCAAAAAAGCCTGTTTTGGGCTCTTCTGTTTCATAACTCTGTTGGATCGACGGGGGATTTTCCTGCCCTGTAACGCTCGTGTCCGCTCCCGTTATCTTAGAGAACAGGCCTTTAAAGAAGCCCGTGCTTTCATCAGCCATGGTGAATCCTTCGTTTTTGATTTTTTTCTCTATAGCATTTTTTGCATGTTTCGAGAACCATGATTGTCTCTAGCCAAGGTTTACGGAAACTAGCCGTGAACTTCCAGGCTCTTCCATGGTGACTCCATAGAGGGTATCTGCTACAGCCATGGTGGTTTTATTATGGGTTATAAGAATAAACTGCGACTGAAGACTCATCTCCCGAACCATCTCGTTAAAACGCCCAATATTGGCGTCATCAAGAGGCGCATCAACCTCATCGAGAAGGCAAAATGGTGTCGGCTTGATGAGAAATATAGAAAATATTAAAGCTACAGCGGTTAGGGCTTTTTCTCCTCCTGATAAAAGCATGACATTGGTGAGCTTCTTGCCAGGAGGCTGGACAATGATATCAATGCCGGTTTCCAGGAGGTCCTGTTCGTCCGTTAGTCGTAACTCAGCATGCCCACCACAGAAAAGACGTGGAAAAACTTCTTGGAACTTCTGATTGACCGTTGTGAACGCTTCAAGGAAGCGTTTTCTTGTAGTGCGGTTGATCTTCTGAATTGCTTGCTGTAAGTCATTAAGCGAGGTTTGAAGGTCGCCTTGCTGTTCCTCGAGGAATTGCTGGCGCTGTTCCAGTTCAGCATACTCTTCAATGGCAAGTAGGTTAACCTCCCCCAGATCCTCAATCGTGCGCTGTAAAGCTTGTTGACGCTGTCTAACGCCCTCTTCATGTTCTGCGCGGTCACATATCGGCGCATCCCAGTGTATCAATTCTATGCGGTGACGTTCGAATGCCAGTCGCTGGAGGTGTTCCATCTGAACAGTGAGAGTGCTTTGACGTGCCAAAAGCTCCGTATGTTCGTGCAATAAGGTCTCTTTGTGCGAGCGGAGCTCTTTGCTGCGGGTTTCAGCTGCTTGAACCACCTGTATGTGTTCGTCATGTTTTTGACGTGCAATGCTAAGCGCCGCCTCCGCCTGTGCGACGGCTTCTGCGAGTGCTGTTATTTCAGTACGCAGCCCCTCGCAGGTCTGTGTCGTCTCGCCAAAGAGCACTGTGAGATGTGTCTGCTCTTGTTGTAACTGTTGTAGCCGCTGACGAAGCTGTTCTAATTGTTTTGCGTACTCAAGGTGCGTGCGTTGCAGTGAGTCGAGCTGCTCACGTTTTGTGGCGACGGCTATTCTGTTGGTGGTGTAATGCTCTCGGGCCGCCTCCCGTTCTGCTCGTCTTTGTTCTAAAACAGGAGCCTCTTGTTGCAGAAGAGACTGAGCGCCAGCCAGCTGCTTTTGTACGGCCTCAAGTTGTAAGGCGGTGGTCTGCTGTTCTTGCTGGAGTGCTGCAAAACGCGTTGCGATTAGGGCGCGCTCTTGTGTGAGGGTCCGTAGTATTTCGTCAATGCGCTGCAAGAGTTGCTGCTCTCTTTCGATATCTTTTTGTTGGGCCGTTGCTTGAAGATCCGTCTGATGGATGCTTTGCATGTTGCTCTTCAGGCTGCTTTCAGTCTCTCCAAGCTGGATGCGTAGTTCTGCCAACTCCTGTTCTGCCAACCGTAACTCTTCTGTGAGTCTGTTATGCTGATTTTGGAGTGTCCGTATTTCTCGCTTCGTTTGAATAAGGCTGTGCTGTTTATCTTCGAGGCTACCGCCAGAGATGCTTCCATCTGGTGTGATGAGGTCGCCGCGCCTAGTAACAAAAGTGGCATGGGGAAACTGGAGGTGCAGTTGAAAGCCGGTCGTGAGGGTATCAACGACATGGGTGTCCGCTAGCCAATGGCCCAGTACGGAAGCGAATGGCCCGCTAACCTGAGTGAGTGATGCAAGGTTTTCAGTTTGGGGGATCAGGTGTGGCGTCGGTGATGTGTGGTGTGCCACCACAAAATGTGCTTTACCCGCCGCCTCTTTATGAAGAAACGCGATGGCATCGGAAGCATCTTCAAGCGATGAGCAGAGAATAGACTGCAAGCGGTCGGCAATGACGGCTTCCAGTGCAGCTTCATAGGCTTCATCAATGGTGATGGCATCGGCTAAGAGCATGCCAAGACCTTCACGGGCGGGATAGCTTGTTTTTAGAGTGCGTGTGCCGCTGCTATATCCGGCAAACTGTCGTTCAAAATCCTGCAGAGACTGTAAGCGAGAGGATGCTCGGCTACAGTGATCCCGAAGGTCTTGTACTTTTTTTAATAGTACTGGCTCGTTGGTGATAAGTGCGGCTTTTTGATGAGTAAGCCGCTCTTCCTGCTCTTTGAGCGTTGCATGTATGGCTAGAAGACGTTGTGCTTCCTGCGATGCTTGTTTGAGCACCAACTCTTGCTGTTCTTTTTGTGCTTGTGTTGATATCAGCCGTTGTTCTTTCTGCGTGTCCTGTTCTTGGAGGTGCTGCTGCTCCTGTGTCCCGCGGTTAAAGCGGTCGTTAAGGGCCTTTTCCTCAGATTCTGCTTTTAAGAGGATGACGCGGGTTTCATCGAATTGACGACTTTGGGCCACAAAGAGCTCTTCGTCCCGTTGCTCTTGGTCCCTAAGGATTACGAGACTATTTTCTGAGCTAGTAATTACCTGCTCGAGGTTTGCCATATCATGGTGAGCGGTTGTCATAGCGAGGTCTGTTAGGCTGATTTGTTCCTGCAGGCTTTCATGTTCAGTCTGGACACGTTCTGTGCGTGCCGTCAGGCTCTCAATCTCTTGCTGGCGCAAAAGCAGCTGGCTTTCATTTTTTGCCAGATTGCTTCGCACTTGAAATAAATGGTCTTGAGCCCCACTAATTATTTGTTCGTGCTGTATGAGTTGCAGGCGATTGTATTCAAGTTCCGATTCTGCCCCTGTGGTAGTGATGTTTGATGTTTCCAGCTGGCCAACAACATCTTTCATGCGGCTCTCAATGGTATTGTGTGTGGCTTGCAACTCCTGAAGGTCCCAAAACAAGAGCTGCATATCGAGGCTGCGCGCTTCTTCTCGAGCAGCCTTGAAGCGCTCAGCTTTTTTGGCCTGGCGCTGAAGATAGGCCGACTGCCTGCGAAGCTCATTAATAACATCCTGTACACGAGCAATATTTTGCTTTGTCCCCTCAATTTTTCTAAGGGCGATAGTTTTTCTGTTTTTAAACTTTGTGACCCCGGCCGCTTCTTCTATAAGCAGGCGGCGCTCTTCGGGGCGTGCATGCAGTATTTGTCCAATCTTGCCTTGCTCGATAATAGAGTATGCTTTGGTACCGACACCAGTGTCCATAAAGAGTTCGGCGATATCAAGCAGCCGGCATGGGGTTTTGTTGATGAGGTATTCAGACTCCCCATCCCTGAAAAGTCGCCGTGTTAATTGAATTTCACTAAAACCTAGATATTTTGTAGGCGCACGCCCATCTTCAGTGGAAAATACGAGCGAGACCTCAGCCATGCCGAGCGGCTTGCGGGCTTCACTTCCGGCAAAAATTACGTCATCCATCCCTTTGCCACGTAAATTTTTGGCCGATTGCTCTCCAAGGCACCACCTAATAGCGTCAACGATATTGGATTTGCCGCATCCGTTTGGTCCAACTACGCCCGTGACCCGTTGCTGGAAATCCAATACGGTTTTGTCGCTAAACGATTTAAAGCCCGCAATCTCAAGTCTTTTGATTCTCATGGTGTCCTCAGTTGTGTAGCAGTGCGTTGCAAAACATGGTGTGTTGCATGCAACATATAGATAAGTCCAAGCAATTTCAGGCAATTATGAGACGCTGTTCTTGTCATGTTGCGCTTGTGGTATTGCAACGTATGGCTATTTCTGTTTTGGCTCATAACGACCCACACCAAGTGGCATCTTGCAAGTTGTTGTAATTAAAGCAAATAAAAAAATTACCACTCTTTTTTAAGTTTTGGCACGGTGAATGCTAATAAATAGGCGTACGCAACAAAACAACCGAGCACCTAGGTTATACGACAGGGCAGGATAAAAAAAAAGGAGAGACATCATGAAAGCGAAAAACAATTTCTCAGTACTCTTGGCAGAAACAACGGCAAAAGGTAGTTTGGCAATTTTCGCAGGTGCAGTAGTATTCCTCGGAGGCTTCATCGCTTGGTCAGCTGCAGGAACCGTAAGTGGCTTATTTAGTATCTTTAGTTAACATTGTTGTCTGGATGAAATAACACACAATAGACCATTAGACAGATAAAGGAGTCGTCGCCATGAAAGTAAAAGTTAGTTATTCTGATCTTGATGACAGGAAGTATATCGGTAGGGTTTTAGGGTTCTTTGGATTATTTGCTGCAGGTGCTGCACTTAATATCGCATGGCCGGCACTGTCGGATATCGGTAGTCGCTTAATCGGTTAAGACCTACTTGCCAACCATGGTAATGTCTGCGGCCAGATGGGGTTCCATCTGGCCGCAGGCGTTCATGCCCATTAGCGGACTTGCTGGACTTCTTTTATTTCGGGAATCTGCTCTTTGATGGCACTTTCAATCCCCATCTTCAATGTCATCGTTGACATTGGGCAGGAACCGCAGGCTCCTTGCAGCTTCACTTTTACAATGCCATCCTCTGTAACCTCTATGAGCTCAACGTCGCCGCCATCACGCTGCAGCATCGGGCGCACCTGATCTAAGACTGCTTGTACCTTTTCTACCATAATAATATTCTCCTTGTGGTGATAATGCCTCTGACCTTCGAGCGATCAGAGTGCGTTGCAATATATAAATAGTTCTTATTAAAAATGCATGCGCTTTTTACAGCAGCGCACCGAGAAGCGCTGCACTTAGAATCATCATCATAGGAGAAACCTTTGTAAAACGGAAAATAATAAAGGCCACAAGTCCCATAAGCCACTCCCAGGGGGAGCTGAATGTTCTTCCAAGTGTAAAAGCAGCTGCGGCAACAAGGCCAACCACTGCGGGTAAAACTCCCTGTAGCATCTCACGTAGCAGGCGTATTTCTTTTAGGCGTTCATAATAGCGCCCTACCATCAACATAAATATGACGCAAGGCAAAAAAATACAGATGGTTGCAACCAACCCGCCTGCAAAGCCGCCTATGCGGGCACCAGTGAATGTTGCCAGCATGGCAAGTGGTCCTGGTGTTAACTGGGATATGGCGAGCCCGTCGATGAATTCACGCTGGGAGAGCCAGCCGTACTGGTGTACCAGCGTCTCTTGTAGCAGCGGAATTAAAACGTAGCCTCCCCCAAAAAAGATAAAGCCGATCTTAAGGTAGAGGATTGCAAGGGCCCCCACTAGTTTTCCCTTTCGTAGAGGGCTAAGCCAAAAGCAACAAAAACTGCTGCTAATAACACGAGGGCTATGGGGGCGTTTACGACTGCAACCATCAGACAGGCGGTTAGGGCTAATACGCCCTTGCTCCAGTTTGTTATTTGCTTCCGCCCCATATCAAAAACAACGGAGCAAATCAAGGCGACGATAACGGGATTGGTCGCTTGCAGAGAGCGCTTCAAAACGTCAAGATGTTTAAATTGTAAATACGCCCATGCCAACAGGGTTACCATAATGAATGAAGGTAACAGAAATGCGGTAGCTGCGGTAATGCCTCCGATAACACCACGCAGGCGATACCCGACGAAGGTGCAGGTATTGAGGGAAAAGGGCCCAATGATTTGTCCGAAGGCTAGACCATGTAGAAACTCTTCCGCGCTGACCCACTGTTTCTCTTGAACCACGACTTGCTCAGTTAAGGCCACGATGGCCATGCCACCTCCAAATCCGGTGATACCAATCCGGCTGAAAGTGGTGAAGATATTCAGAAGCGATATGCTGGGAGGGGTCGTCATGACTGCCGGTAAACGAGAACAACAGCATGGGCTGCAATCCCTTCCTCCCGTCCGCTAAAGCCGAGTCCCTCTTCGGTAGTGGCTTTGACATTAACAGAAGTGATATCAACCTGGCAGGTGGCCGCAATGTTTTTCCGCATCTGGTCAATGTGGGGAGCTATCTTAGGCCTCTGGGCAATAACAGTTGCATCAAGGTTGGCAATCTGAAACCCAAGAGTATGTATTTGGGCTACGACTTGATGCAAAAGCTGTAAGGAGTCAGCCCCCTTAAATGCCGGGTCCGTGTCGGGGAAGTGTTTGCCGATATCACCAAGGGCGACTGCACCGAGAAGACTATCCGCAATGGCATGGAGCAAAACATCTGCATCGGAGTGACCAAGAAGTCCGCGCTCCCAAGGGATAGTTACCCCTCCGAGAATAAGGTCTCTACCCTCTACCAAGCGATGTACATCATAACCATGTCCGATTCTCATCATGTCTTTTCTCCGTCAGAGGGATGGAGCCGCCGGTCCAAAAGGTGGCGGGGCTGAATATTGCCTAGGGCTGCAAGGAGGCTGTCACGAATATGCGGAATGTCGCGTGCCAAATCCTTGATAAGCATCTTCATTTTATGGCGCTGCTGATCCCGATTAGAGACTGGACAACAGCAGCCGCTGGTAACCGTCCCCGTCTCTGTAATCGCTTGGGCAATCTTTTCCTCCGCAAGGTAAACGAGTGGCCGTATAACGGTAATGTCGCCAGCATCACACACGGTTTTTGCAGCCATAGCCTTAATGGTGCCTATGAAAAACTGATTTAGTAAGAGTGTTTCAATAAAATCATCCTGATGGTGGCCAAGGGCCAGAACGTTACAGGCATGTTTGCGACAGGCGCCATAGAGGGCACCTCTTTTGAGTCGGGCGCAAAAAGAACAGTAGGAAGAGTGTGGCCGCAGGCGGTTGGCAATGACTTCTGCGTGTTCTGTGCGCTCTACATGCAAGGTGAGGCCACATTGTTCCAGAAAACGCTGAGCAGTGTGCTCTGCGTCGCCTAAGCCGAATCCCATGTCAATCATGACTGGAACAAGTTCATATTGAATGGGGGCATGGCGCCGCATGAGCGACAATAGATAGACAAGTGCAAGTGAGTCTTTGCCGCCCGACACTCCAACACAAATACGGTCATTGGGGCTGATTAATGTAAAATCAGCTATTGCTTTACCAACGCCGTGGCGTAGCCTCCTAAGTAACGCTGGTTCGATCATGCCGAGATCGATCATGGCTTATAAATCCAAGCCCCCGAGGAAAGCACGAATGTGGGGCGTAAAGGCCTCATGTTCCAACAAAAAAGCATCATGCCCGTAAGCGGAGGGTATGAGGTGGTAGTCTACTGTTTTGCCAAGTCGTTTTAGGCAGTGAACCATGGATTCTGTTTGGGCAGGAGGATAAAGCCAGTCGGAGCTGAAAGCAAAGAACTGTATGGGGGCCTCAACCGTGCTAAAGGCCTCCTCCATTGAACCATATCCAAGACTTACATCATACAAGTCAAGGGCTTTCGCAAGATAAAGAAACGAATTGGCATCAAAGCGGTTTACAAAATTGTAACCATTGTAATTCAGATAACGCTCAACCTCAAACTGGCCGAAAAAATCGAAGTAGCCATCTTTTGCGGAGAATCGACGGTCAAACTTGCCCCACATCGACTCGTCAGAGAGAAAGGTGATATGTCCTATGCCGCGGGCCAGCGCCAGTCCGTCCTTTGGGTTGTGCTTATACTCCCCTTTTTTCCAGGTCGGATCGTTATAAATAGCCCAGCGAGCAACGGCATTCATGGCAATCGCCTGGGGAGAGGGGGCTGGGGACGTCGCCAAAACGATGGCAGATGCAATTCTGTCAGGGCACTGGGTGCTCCATTCAAGA
This sequence comes from uncultured Geobacteraceae bacterium, assembly GCA_964456065.1. Classification (GTDB taxonomy): domain Bacteria; phylum Desulfobacterota; class Desulfuromonadia; order Geobacterales; family Pseudopelobacteraceae; genus Trichlorobacter. Next base: position 83,158 of record CAYVYW010000001.1, on the reverse strand, counting down.
GCCTGCATGCCCCCCATACTTCCTCCCATGACGCAGAGGAGTTTTTGAATGCCAAGGCTGTCTATCAGGAGGCGTTGTGCCTGTACCATGTCGCGAATCGTCACGACGGGGAAGGTGAGGTTGTAGCGTTTGTTCGTCCTGGGATTGACTGATGTTGGTCCTGTGGAACCAAAGCATGAACCAATTACATTGGAGCAGATGACATAATAACGGTCAGTATCGAGGAGTCGCCCGGGGCCGACAATGGCATCCCACCAGCCAACTTTGTTATCCTCTTGGCTATGCTTACCAGCTAAGTGAGCATCGCCTGTCCAGGCATGTTCGACAAGGATAGCATTGTCTTTTGCGTCGTTCAGGATCCCATAGGTCTCGTAGGCAAGCGTTATCGGCGCCAGAATACGCCCGCTCTCAAGGCGGATACCCCGGTCAAACGTAATGCTTTTTTCGGTAACAACCCCTACAGACATGACAAGTCCCTCAACATAAAAAAAGCCCTCTCCTGAAATGGGAGCGGGCCTGTTCTTGCGTGTATATCATTGCAAGGGCCTCACTCATCTTCGCCATCAGGCAGGATTTAGCACCTGACGCCCTCTAGGACCGGTTGCTGTGGTTTCGCAGGGCCTTTTCCCTCCACCACTCTTGATAAGCAGGTACTGCCATTCATACGTCAAGCGCACAAAAGAGTCAACGCCCAAATCGATGTGCACCGTAAGGTTATCTGTAGCCAATGCCCCGTGCTTCTGGTATAGTTTCACCATTTAAGCCGCCAACATAACCTTATCCCTAGCGGAGGTACGATATGAAAAAAGTGATTGTCCTGCTCACGAGCCTTTTTATGCTACTGACAGTGAATGGGTGTGCTCACAACTATTACAATGTCCCCCAAGAAACCATGGCTGAAAGTGTGAAGGTACTTGGCGTTCTGCCGGTTATTGTGGATACTGATTCCGATGTGCGCCACCCCCAGAAAGAAGAGCTTTTCACGCTTTTGATGAACAGCAACAGGACGTATGAGCGTGGTCTGGTGACAATGCTGAAGCGCAAAAATAGCTTCTATACGGTCTTGCAGCTCGATGCTGACCCGAAAGCTGTTTTAGCTGGTACACTGCAACGTAAAGAGCGGCGTAGTGACGCTTCCATCGACTATAATAAGTATTTTTGGAAGCAGGATGCCGTTGCTGAGCTGATTAAGAAAAATAGTGTTGATGCGGTTATGTTGGTTGTTATCAGTGGTATAACGAAGCGTGATCGTATTTTTTCCGATACCTTCTTCAACTATCTTGATGCCGATTATAATATGCTGATTATGACGGCTCAAATTGTCGATGCAAAAGGTAATGTTTTGTGGGAGTACCCCAACTTCATCAAAAAACCGACATCACTGCAATTATCGTATGATCCAATGATTAATTTGCAGTACCCTGATTTTAACGAAGCAAAAGCGAACATGAATCCGAAAATAGAGGTTAAGTTTAAGAGCCTTGAGGGTATTAAGCGTTCCTTCAATAAGCGGACACTCGACTGGCTTTTCCGCGAGACCAGTGACTCTGAACTGTATATGCATCAGTTTGAGGAGATGGTCTCCCTCATGGATATAGAGCGCCCAGCGAAAAAAAATAATGCACAAGGTGCCCCCCAGGAGCAGCAGAAACCGGCTCTGGATGGTGCGAAATGAGAATCGCCATCTCCTTTGAGGGCGGGCAGAAGGTTGCTGCAACCTTTCCAGATGGCCTTTCCATGATGACTGACCAACCACAAGCAGATGGTTCGCCGGGGGCTGCTCTCTCGCCGTATGCCTATTTTCTGGGATCTATGGGGACCTGCGCTGGTATCTATGTTCTGGAGTTTTGTAACGCCCGCAACATACCGACGGACCAGGTCTCGTTAGTGCAGGAGATTGACTTCGAAGAGGATGCACAGGGACGGCGTCGTCTTGCGACGGTTTCCTTGACAATTCAAGTGCCACCGGATTTTCCGGAGCGGTATCATAAAGCTGTGGTGAAGGCTGCCGAACTCTGCTCGGTAAAGAAGGCCATCATGCACCCACCAGAGTTTGTCATATCCTGTGTGGTGAGGTAGCTATAGCGTGGATGCGACACGGAAAGAGAAGCTTATAAAAGAGCTGCAGGGCCTAGGCGTTGGCGCCGGTGGTCTTTTCACGCTTCTTGCATTTATAAGTTTCAACGCTGCAGACCAAACGCTCAATAGTTGGTCAACTGATGGTGTTGTCCACAATCTGGGGGGCAGGTTCGGTGCACAACTGGCCGACCTGTTCTTTATGCTCTTTGGTCTTGCATCCTATCTGGTTCCGGCTGCGTTACTTTTTATTGCCTACAACCTGTTACGTTTTAAAGAACCACGTTTACGTGCTTATAAGGTCATCGCCTTCACGGGGCTTGTCCTCTCTCTGGCTTCACTGTTTGCCTTTTATGTTGAGTCAACATCCCTGCTGGGACAACAAGTCCCCACCGGTGGTTTGATTGGTCGTGGCATTGTTCAAGTCCTCAAGGGAGGGCTTAACTCGTTTGGGGCTCTTCTGGTGTTATTGCCACTGTTAGCCGGTTCCATCATGGTTCTGTCCGGTTTTTCCTTTGTGCTGTTCTTGTCCTGGTGGCTTGAGAGTTTACGGAATAAATGGGCGGCTCGCCGTGAACGTGCTGGGTTTGAGCGTGATGAGCGTCGTAAAGAGGAAGCCCGTATGAGTGGAAAAGAACCGCCACCTACGTCGGGACCCGTTATTAAAACTGCACCGGCAGCAGTTGCTGGTAGCTTAGGCATAAGCAAGCGTGAGCGGAAGAAGGAACAGGCTAAATCTGGTTTGATCCAGGAAGCGTTTGATTTCGTCAAGCAAGAAGATGGCTTCTCGACACCCCCCCTCTCACTTTTGGATGCCCCACCCGCCTCTGAACGTAAAATTGACCGTGAACTTCTGGAGATGAATGCTCGGCTTCTGGAAAAGAAGCTGCTTGATTTCGGCATTGACGGCCAAGTCAAAGAGATTTGTCCTGGACCAGTCATCACCATGTATGAGTTCGCACCGGCTCCTGGTATTAAAATCAGTCGTATCGCCGGTCTCTCCGATGATCTTACCATGGCGCTGCAGGCACTTTCTATCCGTATTGTTGCACCTATACCGGGCAAGGGTGTTGTGGGGATAGAGGTGCCAAACCGTGAACGTGAAACGGTGTATTTGCGGGAAATCTTCACCTGCGAAGATTTCATGCATAGCAGAATGCGCCTTCCTTTGGTGCTTGGTAAAGATATAGCCGGTTTAGCAACGTTAACGGACTTGGCAAAGGCCCCACATCTCTTGGTGGCAGGTTCAACCGGTTCTGGTAAGTCGGTATCCGTCAATGCCATGATACTCTCGCTGCTTTATACAGCGACTCCGCGGGATGTTCGCTTTATTCTGGTTGACCCGAAGATGCTGGAATTCTCTATGTACGAAGGAATTCCTCATTTGTTGCTGCCGGTGGTTACGGAGCCGAAAAAAGCCTCTCTTGCGCTTAAATGGGCGGTTAACGAGATGGAAAGGCGCTATCGCTTGATGGCGGATAAGGCCGTTCGCAATATCGAGTCCTATAATAAGCACCTGGCAAAAGAAGATGAACTTCTGAATGAAGCACAGGCTACTGCGGAAGAGATAGAAGAATCGCTCGCTGCTGCCGAGATTGATGCCCTTGATGAACCGTTACCCTTTGTTGTAGATGATGAGGGGGATAGCCAAGACCTTGAGCACGGACATTTACCCTACATCGTCGTTATTGTCGACGAGTTTGCCGACTTAATGATGGTTGCCGGCCGCGAAATAGAAGAGCATATAGCTCGCTTAGCCCAGAAAGCACGTGCTGCCGGTATTCACTTGATTCTGGCAACACAGCGTCCGTCTGTTGATGTTATCACCGGGTTGATTAAGGCTAATCTACCGTCACGTATATCTTTTCAGGTGTCATCAAAGGTTGATTCAAGAACCATTCTGGACTGCAACGGTGCAGAGTCACTTTTAGGTATGGGCGATATGCTGTATATGCCACCAGGTACGGCACGGTTGCAGCGTATTCATGGCGCTTTTGTTTCCGATGCTGAGGTACAGCGCGTGGTTGATTTCCTCAAGCGTCAGGGGAAGCCTGTCTATGATGCGAGTATATTGGCGATGCGGGACAGTGATGAAAAAGGCATTGCAAGTGAAGATGAGCTGGATGACCGTTGGGACGATGCCCTCCGTGTTGTCTTGGAGTCAAGACAGGCCAGTATTTCCATGGTGCAGCGTCGCCTGCGCATTGGCTACAACCGTGCGGCACGGATTATAGAAACTATGGAACACGAGGGGATGGTCGCCCAAAGTGATGGCACCAGTAAACCCCGTGAGGTTTATGCGGATGTTATTGCTGCCTATTTGCAAGCAGCACAGTCCCGCTAGGTGGATTCATGAGTCTTAGAGTAGCAGCTATACAGTTCACCGTTGTGCAAGGGGATGTCGCAACAAACAGTGCCTATGCGTGCCATGCCATTGAAGAGGCTGCACAGGCAGGTGCGCAATTAATTGTGTTGCCGGAAATGTGGTCAACAGGTTTTGCCTATGGCAAGCTTCCTGAGCTTGCTGCAGCCGAGACACCACGTGTCGTTAAGGAGCTTTGTGAACTTTCTGCACGGCATAGTCTTGTCATTATCGGTAGTCAACCGATCGCTGTTGATGATGGCCGTGTTGCCAATGCAGTTCATGTCATTGACCGCGGCCAGGTTATTGCTGTCTATACGAAGTTACATCTTTTTTCGCTTTTGGGTGAAGACCGCTACTTCCAGGCGGGGAATGACTGGTGTGTTGTGGATACGTCACTCGGGCGTGTCGGTACAATTATCTGCTATGATTTGCGATTCCCAGAGCTCTGCCGTCGTCTTACTTTAGCGGGGGCGCAGGTTATCTGTATTCCTGCACAATGGCCGAAGCCACGACAGGAACACTGGAGAACGCTTTTACGGGCACGCGCCATTGAGAATCAGTTGTATATCGTTGCCTGTAATGTATGCGGTAGGGTTGGTAAGCTTGATTTCTTTGGTATGAGTATGGTGATCAATCATCAGGGGGAAGTGCTAGCTGAAGCAGGCGAAGAACCGATGATTATTGCTGCAGAGCTGGACTGGGAGCCGATGGAAATATGGAGGAAGCAAATCCCCTGCCTGCAGGATCGCCGTCCCGAATGTTATAATAGAGCATAGGATTTTTTGGCCTAGCGTCGATAAGACTGCTGGCTGTTATACTACGAGGTATGGAGGGGCTACATCGTGGGTCTCGATATTTTTTTCAGTGGTACCGGGTTGGTCGTTAAGGCAGTCTTACTGATGCTGATATTGTTCTCAGTTTTTTCCTGGGCGATTATTCTTTTTAAATTCAATCAAATTAATAAGGCCTTTAAAGATTCAGGTCGGTTCATGGACTTTTTCTTTAAAACCAAAAAATTTGATACGATTGCATCACAATCGGACCGTTTTGCTGCTTCACCGCTTGTTGTACTCTTTGCGGAAGGGTACAGCGAGTTGAAGCAGGTTATGGAAGGAGAGGGGGGCGACGCTGGTGGCGGTATTAGTACGGATCTTGGTGGTGTAGAAAACGTCAGCCGTGCTTTGCGACGCGCGACAAATCTCGAAGTAAATCGCCTGGAAAAGTATATTACCTTTCTTGCTACCACAGGGTCTACCTCGCCATTCATTGGCCTTTTTGGCACGGTCTGGGGCATCATGGTTGCCTTTGAAGGAATTGGTCGCACAGGCTCCGCCTCCTTGGCGGTTGTGGCCCCTGGTATCGCAGAGGCGTTGATTGCAACAGCTGTCGGTCTGGTTGCGGCGATTCCGGCTGTTATTGCCTATAATCACTTCCAGCATAAAATTCGCGTTCTGATTAAGGAAATGGATAGTTTCTCCACTGAATTTCTAAATATTGTACAGCGAACCATAGCAGGGAAGTAGGAGGCAGCCATGGCAATGGGTGGTAATGATGACGAACGCTCAGTAATGGCGCAGATTAACGTGACGCCGCTCGTCGACGTCATGTTGGTACTACTGGTCATCTTTATGGTGACGGCGCCCATGATGCAGCAAGGTGTACAGGTTAATCTGCCGAAGGCTGATGCTAAGGGAATGAGCGCCCAGGAAGATACGGTTATTGTATCGGTTGACCGTTCGGGCCGGACTTATATCAATAAAACAGAGGTCCCCAGTGGCGATTTGCGGAGAAGTCTTGCGGAGCTTTTTGCTACAAGGAGCAAAAAGGAGGTCTTCCTCAAGGCCGACGCCGGCGTTCCTTATGGTGATGTCGTTCGTGCTATGGCAGATATCAAGGGGGCTGGTATCGAACGTCTTGGCATGGTGACGGAACAGTCGAATAAGTAGTCGTTATGTCCGCAATGCGCCGCTACCATATGCCGATTTCCTTTAGAACGGCCAGTATGCTGTCGGTGGCAGTGCACGTTTGTATTGCCTTGTTGATAGTTGCTGTTCAGTGGGCCAACCCGCTGCCTGATGCAACGGTAACATATTATGTAGACTTGGCTAATCTTCCTGTGGCCTCACCGATGTCCGGTTCTGCGGTGCAGGGAGGTGCGGATACAGAAAGCCCCACTCCAAAGTCGCTTCCAGTTCCACCTCCAGCAGTACCGGCTCACCCAACAACCATGAAGGCGCCTTCCAAAGAGAGTAGTAGTAGCTTTGAAGAGCGAATGCAGGCAATTCGCTCTAAGGCAGAACAGCGCCAGATGGAGCAGGATGCTAACCGGCAGGCTGCAATAACGGAGGCCCTACGGCAGAGGGTCGCTGCGCGGGGTAAAAAAGGGACGCCTGGCGGAACCGGTACGGAAGTCGGCAGTGACTATACCGCATATTTGCAATCACGTTTTAAAGACGCTTTTGAAGTAACTATCAGCTTTCAAAGCAAGACGCCCTACGTTGTTATGGTCGTCTTTGTTGATGCCCAAGGGCGTATTACCCGGGCTCGGATCGATAAAAGCAGCGGTGATCGTGTTTTTGAGCTTTCGGTGCAGCGGGCGATTACTATGGCAGAAAGAACCATTACCCCGCCTCCTGGCCGAACCGGCTATGAAGGGGTCTTCATGTTTAAGCCACAGGGGGTTACGGTACGATGATACGACAGATCTGGGTAGTGATGATGTTGGTGTGCTTAGGGGCATCAACGGTCTGCATGGCGGCTCCTGCGGTAGAGGTAACAGCAAAGGGTAATCGTGGCCTGCGTATGGCGGTCGTTGCTCCGCAACCCACCAGCGGGATGGCTCATGCCGAGTTGGCGGATACGGTTGCAAGTATCCATGCATTCGACATGACCATGGCAGGGGTCGTCCAGCCAGAGATTACCAGCCAGCCGCTTTTGGCTCGCGGTCTGGTGGTATCTGATACAGATTTTAGCCGCTGGGCGACGGCTGGCTATGAACTTATGGTACGGGGTGAGTATAGTTTATACGGTGACAGCTTGGTGCTTGAACTCAGGTTGTATGATGTCATCGGCAGGAAGATGCTGACAGCTAAACGCTACACAGGGCGGAGTGCCGATGTCCGTAAAGTGGCCCACCTCTTTAGTGACGAGGTTGTACGTGTCTTGACAGGGGAAAAGGGGAGCTTCAGCTCTCGCATCGTCTTTATCGCGACCCAGAGTGGTACAAAAGAGTTACATCTTATGGACTGGGATGGGTTTAACACTCAACGCCTCACCAATCACCGTGCGATTATGCTATCACCGGATGTTGCTCCCAATGGAAAAGCCGTACTCTTTACCTCATACAAGCGTGGTAATCCTGACATATATGTGCGGCAGCTTTTCGAAGGGACAGAATCGCTCCTCTCTGGTCGGAAGGGGCTTAATATCACAGGGGCCTGGTCACCGGACGGGAAGCAGGTTGCCGTAACGCTTTCGATGGATGGTTCGACAGATATCTATCTCCTGGATACGCAAGGGCGTAATCCCCAACGGTTGACCCATGGGGCCGGAGCCAATATTTCCCCCACTTGGTCACCTGACAGTAAGCAGATTGCCTTTATTTCAGACCGGCATGGGAAGCCAAACCTTTTTGTTATGAATCGGGATGGTTCCCATGTCCGTAAATTGGCTGGTGGTGCCTATCTCGCAACGCCGGCGTGGTCACCCAAGGGTGATCAGATTGCTTTTACCAAACTTGATGGTGGGTTTCAGGTCTGTGTTGTGACATTGGATGGAGCAGTAAGACAGCTGACGCAAGCTGGCAATAATGAGCGCCCACGCTGGTCTCCCGATGGCAGGCTGTTGACCTTTGGCTCAAAAAGAAATGGTCAGGAAGCGGTGTATGTTATGCGTGCGGACGGCGGTGGTCAAACACGCGTTAGCAAGACGAGCGGTCTCGCACAACATCCAGTCTGGCTACCATAGTGTCCTTTGCAAATTACAGAGTATGGGTGTATAGTTGGCCCGTTTTTAAAACAATGTCTTTTAATAACTTACCTGTGAAGGAGTAGGCCATGAAAGGTTTACAGAAGTTTATTGCTTTGGGGGCTTGCGTATTGGCGCTTGGCATGTTTGGCTGTGCAAAGCAGGAGCTGGTTAAAGATGCTCCGATGGTGAAAAGCCAAACGCAAATTGATGAAGAAGCCCGTCGTGCAGCCGCGGCACGAGGGGTTCAGGATGTCGCCGTGCAGCAGGATAATGTCAAGGCGGTTGAGTCCCTCTCGTCAGCAAATGCAGCCCAGAACATACCTGGCTTTAAACTTGATACCGTTTATTTTGATTATGATAAAGCTGACCTTCGTCAAGATACCCGGGACCTCTTGTCAAAGAATGCAGAAGCGCTGCTGAAAAAATATGCTGGGGTAAAAATTAAGGTTGAGGGGCATTGCGACGAGCGCGGATCTGATGAATATAACTTAGCACTTGGTGAGCGCCGGGCCAAATCGGCGGCTGCTTATCTTACTACCCTTGGTATAAAAGCAGACCGTATTATAACCGTGAGCTACGGCAAGGAAAAGCTTGTTGCCACTGGCTCTGATGAAGCAAGTCACAGTAAAAACCGCCGTGCTGAGTTTGTTATAGCTCCGTAGCATTGAACGGGGTAACGGGGTAAACACAGCACCGGTCAGGGATTCCTGTACCGGTGTTGTTGCTCCACTCCTTGACTTTTTGAATATTAATATATATCAATAACCATATATTGATATCGGGGTGTCTGTCGCTATGAATTGTACAAAAACCGTCCTTGGGTGTTTAGCTACGGTGCTGCTTTTGAGCACACAGAGTATGGCTAAAGAGAAACTGACCTTGCGTGAAGCCATCACAACGGGGCTTGAGCAGAATAATGCCATTAAAGCCTCACGCTACACAGCCGACGCCGCAGAAGCCGGTGCTACTGCTGCTAAGCTCCACTTTTTGCCGAGCATGACGTTTGAAGAAAGCTGGGCTCGCTCAAATGTCCCGGCCAATACCTTCATGATGAAGCTCAATCAAGGCCGATTTTTCGCAACGGATATGCCTGCTCCTGGCAATAAGCCTGCAACAGTTTCAGATTACAAAACAGCGGTGGTCATGGAACAACCGATTTTTGTACCGTCTGCATGGGCTGGTTCGCGGGTTGCCCGGCTTGGGGCAGAGCGGCAGCAGGCCCTTGCTAGCCAGAGCCGTGAACAGGTTGGCCTGACCATATATCATCGCTTTCTCGAGGTGTATCGAGCGCATGCCTTTGTGACGCTCGCAGAGAAGGCCGTTGAAGAGGCGAAGGAAAGTCACCGCCAGGCGACGGTACGTCGTTCTGCTGGACTTGGTTTGAAGTCCGATGAGTTACGTGCCGAAACACACCTGAAGGCGATGGAGCAGCAGGCTATATCTGCCCGTAACACCCTTACCTTAGCCCGTCTTCAGCTGGGTATCACTATTGGAGGGAAACAGGGGCAGGAAGTTGACATCAAAGGTGGCGTTCACCTAAAAGCACCGGTCAAGCCGATTGAGCTTGCCAGCATGTTACAGCTAGCCCGCCATGGGCGGCAAGACCTTGTCG
>CAYVYW010000001.1:0-73036 GCA_964456065.1 uncultured Geobacteraceae bacterium | reverse complement strand
ATTGAGCTTGCCAGCATGTTACAGCTAGCCCGCCATGGGCGGCAAGACCTTGTCGCAGCGGATCGTTCCTATCAGCAGGCCCAGGCCGTGGTCTTACAAAATCAAGCCCATTATCTTCCGACGGTAGCAGCGCTTGGATCATGGGAAATGCATGATCACAAAGATGCATTTTCTCAGGAGCAAGATGGTTGGGCCGTTGGTGTTAGCCTGCGTTGGAACTTCTTCGATGGCTTCAGAACATCATACACAACGAAGCAGAGTATAGCCCAACGATCTGCTGCTTCGGCACATTTACAAACAGTAAAAGATGATGTGGACTATCAGGTACGTGAAGCCTTCCTGCGCAAAGACGAGGCTGAGAAGCGGTACCAGGTCGCCCGCGTGGCTGTCGAGGCTGCTTTGGAAACCACGCGTCTGATTAATAAACGTTTTGAAAACTCACTTGCCACAATGGTGGAGGTGCTTGATGCTCAGACAGCCCTCAATCAGGCCCGTGCTAATCTTGTTGATTCTGAGGCAAGCGCCGCGTATGCCGCTGGTACGGTCTATTATGCTGCCGGTTCATTCCTCAAGGAGGTACAATGATGTCAGGTTGGTATCGTCATATTACGGGAAGTACTGCCGTTGCTCTTACGCTGTTTGCCCTTGGCTGCTCATCAGAAACAAAGCACGCTCAACCGGTAGGGGTCCCTGCGGTAAGTGGTGTAACCCTGCAAGCGGTTAAGGTTGTTGACCTCCACGAAGAGCTTGAGGTTGTCGGTACCGTTAAGGCTCGTACCAGTGCCGTTGTCTCCGCCCGCGTGGCAGGGACTGTCAGCGTACTCCATGTTCATGAAGGGGACCGGGTTAAAAAAGGGCAGGTTCTGGGTAAGATTGACTCCCAGGAGAACATAGCCCAAGCAAGTGGTGCTGCTGCCGCTGTCGATGAAGCCCGTAGAGGACTTGACGAAGCGATAGCTCGCCGGAAACTGGCTGACGCCACGTATGGGCGCTATAAGAGATTATATGACGAGCAGGCCTTAACCCGTCAGGAGTTTGAGACGAGACAAACAGAGCGGGACTTGGCGCATCAGGCTGTTGCACGGGCAGAAGCCCGCCTGAAGCAGGTGCAGGAAGCCTCTCGTGCCGCAGGCACCATCGCGGATTACACGCGGCTCGTTGCGCCGGTGAATGGCATAGTTACAGCTAAACCAGCTGCGCTAGGTGCCACGGTATTCCCTGGTCAGCAGCTGATGACCATAGAAGATGAAGGAAGCTATATGTTGGAACTGGCAGTACCTGAGTCCTATACAAAAACCATACGTACTGGTAGCCGTATCCAGGTTGCGATTGATGCTGTTGGGAAGCAGTTCCAAGGCCGTGTCAGTGATGTTGTGCCAGCGAGTGATCCAGGCAGTCACACTTTCGTCGCAAAAATTCCAGTTAATGGTGCTGGTATCCGCACCGGGCAGTTTGGCCGTGGTCGCATTGTGTTGGCAGGAACGGTCAAAGGGGTGCGGGTTCCCAAAGCAGCTGTTTTTGAGCGCGGAGCCCTCACCGCAGTATGGGCCGTCGGTTCGGATAATATTATCAGGATGCGTATTGTGAAAATCGGTAAAAGCAGTGGTGACGCAATCGAGGTGCTTTCCGGGCTTGCTGATGGCGACCGGATTGTGACGGAAGGCCTCGAAAAAGCTGTTGATGGTGGGCGGCTTGCAACGGAGCCAGAGGTGCAGAAGAAGCCGTAATGCTTATCTGTCTTTTGAACCTAAATAACCCTTTCCTGAAGAGAGGATTACCATGCAGCAGTTAGGCTTTGCAGGTAAAGTAGCCCGCGCCTTCATAGATTCGAAGCTCACGCCTTTAATTGTTATTGCGTCTCTTCTCCTGGGAGTCTTTGCCATTAAGATGACTCCCCGTGAGGAGGAACCGCAGATTTCGGTACCAATGGTTGATGTGTATCTTCCCATGCCTGGAGCAACGCCCCTTGAGGTCCAAGAGCGTGTTGTCAAGCCGTTTGAAGGCAAACTTTGGGAAATATCAGGCGTTGAGTATCTCTATTCCATGAGCCGGCCCGGCATGGGCATTATCACCGTCCGTTATAAGGTCGGCGAAAACATGGAAGCCTCGCTGGTCAAACTCTACAATAAGGTTATGAGCAACCGCACGATTTTGCCAAGTGGGGCTGCGGAACCGCTCGTTATTGCCAAATCAATAGATGATGTTCCCATTGTCACCGTAACGCTCTGGTCTGAGCGTTACGACCACGGTACGTTGCGTAGTATTGCCCGTGAAGTGTGTGATGAACTCAAAAAGAGTGAGAACGTCTCAGAGGCTGAGATCAAAGGTGGCTTAACACGTCAGGTTCGCGTGACCATCGATGCAGCCCGTTTGGCAGGGTATGGACTCTCGCCACTTCAGGTGGCTGGTGCTCTGCAAGGGGGTAATCGGCAGCTCTTGTCCGGCGCTTTTAATCAGGGTAACCGGGAAATGCTGGTTGAAACCGGTGGATTCTTGACTGGTGCTGAAGCGGTACGTCAAGTTGTTGTTGGCGTAAGTGGTGGGAAACCGATTTATTTGGCTGATGTTGCAACGGTAAAAGATGGCGTTCGGGAACCAGAGGACTATGTTTTTATGGGGCTTGGACCTGGAGCGGCAAGCAAGGGTATTGTGGCAACTTCACGCCAAGATCATCCCGCCGTAACGATTTCAATTGCGAAGCGCAAAGGTGCCAATGCCACATGGGTTGCTGATGACTTGCTGGCAAAGGCTGAATTCATGAAGGGGAAAACAATCCCTTCCGATGTCCAGGTGACCGTAACCCGTAACTATGGTGAAACGGCCCGGGAAAAGAATAACGAGCTTCTCTATCACATGTTTTTGGCGGCTATTTCGGTCACCGTATTAATTGCGCTTTTTATGGGCTGGCGCGCAGGGGCGGTTGCTGCCATTGCAATCCCGGTTACCCTTGCTCTCACCATGCTGATTTTCTATTTGATTGGCTACACCCTTAACAGAATAACCCTCTTTGCTTTAATCTTTTCCATCGGCATCTTGGTGGATGATGCCATTGTTGTTGTTGAAAACGTGCACCGTTATTTCACAACGACACTAATGAAGCCACTTGAGGCCGCGGTGAAAGCGGTTGATGAAATCGGGAACCCAACGGTTTTAGCAACATTTGCCGTTATCGCTTCTATCTTGCCGATGGGTTTTGTCGGTGGTCTGATGGGGCCCTATATGCGTCCTATCCCGGTCGGTGCCAGCATGGCGATGCTGTTATCAATGTTTATTGCTTTTATTGTAACACCCTATTTTGCGTATCGCTTAATGCGCGGGGCGCACCATAATGACGTAACGGAGGCTGACCTGAAGGAATCCAAGCTGACGGTCTTTTACCGCAGATGGATGGGGCGCTTGCTGCATGAACGTAAATTACGTAATGGGTTTCTTGTCGCCGTTGTCGTGATGTTGCTCGCCTCATGCGGCCTGATTTACCTTAAGGCTGTTACGGTTAAGATGCTTCCGTTTGATAATAAAAATGAGTTGCAAGTTATCATTGATGCGCCAGAAGGCACCCCCCTTGAGCAGACGGCTCGCATGACCCGGGAAATGGGGGATGTGTTACGGGTAGTCCCTGAGGTTACTGATTTCCAGAGTTATGTTGGAACCAGCGCCCCTTTCAACTTCAATGGACTTGTACGACACTACTTCCTGCGTAAGGGGGCACATCTTGCTGATATCCAGGTCAACCTGACCCACAAGACGGAGCGCAAGGCCCAGTCCCATGATATTGCCAAGAAAATACGTCCCCTCTTAACAGCGGTGGCACAACGCTATCAGGCGCGGGTCAAAGTTGCGGAAATCCCGCCAGGCCCCCCCGTCCTTTCCACCTTGGTTGCTGAGGTGTACGGCCCTTCTGATGAAACGCGGGTTGCGCTGGCTGATAAAATCAAGGGGATTTTTAAAAGTACGGACGGTGTAGTCGATGTTGACTGGTACCGTGAGTCTGACCAGCATAAAGTCCTTTTTGATGTAGACCGCGAGAAGGCTGCGTTGGCAGGCGTCTCTGTGGAGGAAGTCGCAAAGGCTTTACGGCTTGCTGTTGGTGGCATGGATGTGGGGCTACTGCATCAGCCCAAAGAGAAAGAGGCCGTTACGATTAATGTTCGGCTGCCGGAACGGCAACGGAGCTCGGTGACAACGCTGGCATCCATGTACGTGGCAAGCCCCCATGGGCCGATACCGCTATCGCAACTGGTGAAAAGTAGCCACGGTACGGAGTCAAAAACGTTGTATCGTAAAAACCTCAAAAATGTTGTTTACGTTATAGGCGATGTTGCCGGTGTCATCGAGGCGCCGGTATATGCCATTCTTAAAATGCAGAAGGAAATAGCGGCATTGCCAACACCTGACGGCTCCAAGGTTGAAATATTGGCTTCACGCCAGCCTTGGTCTGAGAATAATCTGGGCATGAAGTGGGATGGTGAATGGCATATTACCTATGAGGTTTTTCGTGATCTAGGCATAGCCTTTGGTGCGGTTATGGTGTTGATTTACATCCTTGTGGTTGCTTGGTTTAAGGACTTCACCACCCCTTTGGTCATTATGGCGCCGATACCTCTTACCTTAATTGGCATTCTGCCGGGGCATGCAATCTTTGGAGCTTTCTTTACGGCCACATCAATGATTGGATTTATTGCCCTTGCCGGTATTATTGTACGGAACTCAATAATCTTAATTGACTTTGCTGAGATGAAGCGCCGTGAAGGGATGGCGCTTGATGAAGCAATTATTGAGGCTGGTGCTGTTCGTTTTAGGCCAATGCTTTTGACCGCAGCAGCTGTTGTTGTAGGCAGTTTTGTGATTGTCTTTGACCCAATTTTCCAAGGGTTGGCCATAGCTATGATGTTTGGTGAGATTGCCTCAACAACGCTCTCTCGGGTGACGATTCCAATTCTGTATTTTCTCGTTCAGGGATGGAAAGAGCGGCACCCTAAAAAGGTTGCTGCTTCCTAAAGGTCTTGGTTGTAAGGTGTTTTTTATTTAAAAGGAGGAAACCCTATGTATATTGAACGCATTGTAAGGATTGTCGCCGGTGCTTTCATTGTCCTTTCCCTATTGTTAGCCAACTTCCACCATCAAAACTGGCTTTGGTTTACCGGATTTGTTGGTCTTAACCTTTTTCAGTCTGGTTTTACGCAGTTCTGCCCACTTTTTAATATTCTCGAAAAGATGGGGGTTCCCCGGTTTCCTAAGGATGCCTGCAACCGTTAAATAGTTTCATATGGAGGGGGTATGCACCGTCGCGTCACTATTCTGTGTGAGAATTCGGTCGGTCCTGTTTCGGGCACTCTGGGGGAACATGGTTTTAGCGTTCTCATAGAGTGGGATGGCGGAAACCTGTTGTTTGATACCGGGCAAGGCTTCACCCTGTTGCATAACGCCCAGCGTATGAACAAAAACCTTCATCAAGTCACAGAGGTTGCCCTTTCCCATGGGCATTATGACCATAGTGGCGGGTTGCTCCCCCTTGTACGTACCTGCGGGCCGAAGACCGTCTATGCCCACCCTGCTGTTTTTCAGGAGCGTTATCGGCATAAAGATACCGGGGAATCCCTTTCCCTTGGTATGCCCTATCCCCGCTCTTATCTTGAGGGCCAAGGGGTAACGTTTAATTTGGCCGAAGGATATCGTGAAATTGTCCCCGGCATATTCCTGACCGGATCCGTCCCCCGTCGTACTGCTTTCGAGCTGGGCGATAGCGGTCTTTTTAGTGACCGCTGTGCCTGCACGAAAGATTCTTTCGATGATGACCAATCGCTGGTTATTGTGTCCCCTAAGGGACTAACCGTAGTATTGGGCTGTTGTCACGCTGGACTTATCAATACTTTGAACTATGTTAGCGAAGTAACCGGTCGCTCTGATATCTATGCGGTTATCGGTGGCACACATCTCGGTTTTTGCAGTGCTGAACAGTTCGAGCAGACCTGTGCTGAACTTTCAGGCAGAGGGATTAAGCGACTTGCGGTCAGCCATTGTACCGGATTCATGGCCGCTTGCCAGTTACAACGCCGTTTCCCTCAGCAATTTCAGAATGCTGCGGTTGGTTACACCATTGAAATTTAGCGAAGCCAAACTATTGTTAGACTCTTTTGTTTTAGTTTCTCTTATGGTACAAAAGTATAATTAAAAAAATTTCTTGCTAAAGACATATCTTACGTACGAAGGGGAGGCAGCACATGAACTATGAAGTAAAAAATGAACAGCTAAAAGCCTGGGTCGCAGAGATGGCGGCCATGTGTGAGCCAGACTCCATCTACTGGTGCGACGGTTCACAGGAAGAGTATGACCGCCTCTGCCAGCAGATGGTTGAAACCGGTACCTTTATTAAGCTAAACCCAGAAAAACGGCCAAACAGCTATCTTGCTTTCTCCGATCCTTCAGATGTTGCAAGGGTTGAGGACCGGACCTTTATTTGCTCCCTGTCAAAGCAGGATGCAGGCCCAACAAACAACTGGGTCCCCCCAAAAGAAATGAAAGAGACACTGCGTGGTCTTTTTAAAGGCTCCATGAAGGGGCGTACCATGTACGTCATCCCCTTTAGCATGGGTCCCCTTGGTTCAAACATTGCCAAGATTGGTGTAGAGATTACGGATTCTCCGTATGTTGTTGTCAACATGCGCATCATGACACGTATGGGTAAGCAGGTCGTTGATATCCTCGGCACTGATGGTGAGTTTGTGCCCTGCCTCCACTCCGTTGGGGCGCCATTGCAGGCTGGCCAGCAAGATGTGGCATGGCCATGTAACAAAGATAAGTACATCGTACACTTCCCTGAAGAGCGGGCGATTTGGTCTTTCGGTAGTGGCTACGGCGGTAATGCTTTGCTTGGCAAGAAGTGCCTGGCCTTACGCATCGCTTCTAAGCAGGGTAAAGATGAAGGATGGCTTGCTGAGCACATGCTGATTCTGGGTGTTGAGTCTCCGAAGGGGCAAAAGACCTATGTTGGCGCTGCATTTCCGAGTGCTTGCGGCAAAACGAACTTTGCAATGTTGATTCCTCCTCAAGGATTCCAAGATAAAGGTTGGAAAGTAACAACTATTGGTGATGACATCGCCTGGATTAAGCCTGGTAGTGATGGGCAGGTCTATGCCATCAATCCGGAGTATGGCTACTTTGGTGTTGCGCCAGGGACCAACTATGAGACAAACCCGAATGCTATGATTTCCTGCGAGAAGAACTCCATCTTTACAAACGTAGCTTTAACGGAAGATGGTGATGTCTGGTGGGAAGGGATGGCAGATGCTCCTGCAAAACTTACTGATTGGCAGGGTAATGCATGGGAGCCCGGCTGTGGCCGCCCGGCAGCACACCCTAATGCCCGCTTTACGGCACCAGCATCGCAGTGCCCATCCATCGACAAAAACTGGGAGGACCCAAAGGGTGTTCCCATGAGTGCCTTCATCTTTGGGGGCCGTCGTAAGGACACAGTTCCTCTGGTCTATCAGGCTTTTAACTGGACGTACGGTGTTTATATGGCAGCAACAATGGGATCAGAGACGACGGCTGCAGCCGTTGGTGCGACTGGTAACGTCCGCCGCGATCCATTTGCTATGCTACCGTTCTGTGGCTACCATATGGCAGACTATTTCGCCCACTGGCTTCAGTTTGGACGGAGTATTCCAAAACCGCCACGTATGTTTAGCGTTAACTGGTTCAGAAAAGATGCCAATGGTAAATTTATCTGGCCGGGTTATGGCGAAAATATGCGTGTTCTGAAGTGGATTGTTGAGCGTGTTCAGGGTGAGGTCGGTGCCGTTGAATCGCCGCTTGGATGGATGCCGAGCTATGACCACATGGACTGGGAAGGGCTTGATATGACCCGTGAACAGTTCAATGACCTGATGTCTGTTGACCGGGATGTATGGCAGAATGAGGTTCTGTCACATGAAGAGCTGTTCATTCGTATGTACGACCGACTCCCTAAAGAGTTCTTGCATATTCGTGAGCTGATTCTTTCTTCGCTTTGGCGCTCTCCTGAACACTGGGAGCAGATTGGTGAGGCACATCCTGAGGGATGGAATGAGTAACGATCGCTTTTTAAGCATGTAATGAAAAGGGCTGATACCGCATGAGGTGTCAGCCCTTTTGTTATTACGTATCCATCATACTTTTAGGTACAAAAAAAGGGTTGCGGAAAACCGCAACCCTTTTTTCATTAGCGTAAAGCTAAAATTAGTGCTTCTTCTCAGCAGCCGGAGCAGCAGCAGCCGGGTTAGCGGAGGAAGGAGCCTTTTGTGCTTCAGGAGCCTTCGGAGCATCAGCAGCTGGAGCAGCAGGTTGTTGCTTCTTGCAGCCAGCGGCTACACCAAGAGCAAGTGCGAGTACCAGGGACAGGGAAAGCATTTTTTTCATGTGATTCACCTCGTGGGTTATTTAACCCTGTTAATACAGGGCATTGTAAGCAACAAATAAAAATATATCTAATGTGTATTTTTTGTCAACAATTTTTTATCGTCCGTGGTGATAGCGACCGGTGTATTTCCTGTGTGCTTGGTCCGGCGCATTATGGCAATCATAGCAACGGCTGTCGCTAACCTTTTGTACTTCAAGGCTTGATCGTGGTTGATCGGGCCGTCCAGGCATAACATACTGAGGGTGTTGGAACGGCAGAGAGCCCCGCTCATCGGAGAGGGCTACCGGTTGATAGAGCACCTTCCAGTTTGCCGAGATTTCGACGGTGTGGCACTCATTACATCCCCCTGGAGGCGGAATACTCTTCCAGGCCGTGAACATGCTACAGGCGGTTAAGCTACAGCCGGCTGCAAGAACTAAAATGGCGGCAAGGTTTCTCATACCCACTCCTTTGTATTGAACAGACTAGCATATTACGGCGGGTCAGGCAAGCAAGAGACCATGGTGGGGAAAAGGCGGCAGGTGCACTCTGTTGCCTGTTGTAACATATGGCTAGGCGGAGTTTCTCTCAGGGTTGCCGCCTGGTCGACAATGCGATGTAATTGTAAAAGTTGTTGGAGTGGCTCCGTCTTGTGAATATGTAGCTGGGGTGCATCGGTTTCGAACATAAATGAGCCGGCGGGAAGGTTCTGCACCATGGCATGCACGCGGTGAGAAGCCGGATTTAGGATGGCGGGCCCTAGTGATAACGTCAGCCCGAGACGCAGGAACTGTTGTGCCGTGGCCAGTGACCCGGTAAAGCCATGGACGAGCCCCCGTAGCTGTCCCCAACGCATATTTTGTAGGATATGCAGTAGTCGATCTGTTGCTCCACGATTGTGCAGGATAACGGGCAAGTCGCGCTCGCGTGCTAAAGACAATTGCGATGTCAGCAATGCTTCCTGAGCGCAATGGTCGGGAAGTTGATGGTCAAGCCCCACCTCTCCAATGGCGAGAGCCCCCCTTGCCATCAGATACTCATCGAGTAAGGAGATGCTGTGACGCCAGGGCTTGCTCGCTTGGAGGGGGTGCAGGCCATAGGCGGCAAAACAGTTGGTATGGTGCTGAGTGATATCGTATTGCTTTGACCAGCAACCATCACTTACTGAAGGAATAAGCCAAGCTTGGATACCTGTTGTAGCTGCTGTGCCGAGAATAGTCGCCAGGCTGCCACTAAAAAACGGATGTTGCAAGTGGGCATGGCTATCAATGAGCATGCGTACGGGAATCCAATGAAGGAGTGCTTAGAGGTGTTGGCGGCGACGTTTGGATAGGTGGTGCTGTATTATGAGCCGATGAAGCAGCTGTTTGTATTGGTTCGTGCTGGAGTGTTTCGTCAACTTTGCGCTGGAGGCCATTTATGTTGATTGGAACACTCTGGGATATTTGGAATTCCTCGTCGGTGATAAGACCACGACTATGCAGCTTCTTAAGGATAGAAAGTGCCCGGCGCTCCACCTTGGCGATATTACGGTATGGATTGTAGGCGACACGGGGTCCTGGAAGCATTGCAGCAAGAAAACTCGATTCGGCCGGGGACATGGCGGAGGGATGTTTTCCAAAGTAATATTGTGAGCCATGGCCGATACCGTAAACCATGGGGCCAAGTTCAACCACATTGAGGTATAACTCGAGAATCCGTCCTTTAGTCAGTTCCTGCTCCATGCGCCAGGCAAGATATACCTCTTTAATTTTACGGGTGATAGTCTTCTCCCGTGACAGATAGATATTTTTAGCAACCTGTTGGGTGATGGTAGAAGCTCCACGGGCGAGGCTCTTTTTCTCGAGATCGTATTTGATAGCCTTTTTCATGGCTTTGACATCGAGACCTTCATGACGATAAAAGTTGCTGTCTTCCGCAACAATGACGGCCCATTTCATCTCACTAGGGACTTGTGAAATACTAACCCAGCGGGGATTACGAGGCCCCAAGACAAGGGGGCGCTCTTTGCCCTTCCAGTCGCGTACGGTAATCGTTAGAGAATGTCGCCTATCTGCAAGTTTGGCAACAGAGGGCATCATGGCGAGCGAAACGATAATATATGCTATATAGCCGGCGACAAGCATACCAACAATGAGTAGGCCCCTTTTCATGATTCTCCTTTGTACGCGCCATCCTTTGTGATTGTGAAGACCTGCCTCGTCACGTATACTGCAATAAGTTAAAATCGTTCAGGAGGCTGTTATGGTCACACATATTGTTTTTTTCAAACTCAAGGAAGCGACTCCACAGGGTATTGACGATGCCAAGTCGATGCTCCTCTCCATGCAGGGTAAGATTGATCTACTCAACTATCTTGAGGTTGGTGTGGATGTTATCCGTTCCGAGCGTTCCTATGATCTTGCCTTGGTAACACGCTTCTCTTCCTTGGAAGATCTGCAAGCCTATCAGGTTCATCCATACCACGCCGATGTTGTACTACCCTTTATGCGTGGTTGCTCAGCGTCGGTCGTAGCCGTCGACTATCTTTCCTAGCTAGGTCAAATTTACCGGTAGGCGCTTCGTCAGCCTGATTTCCTCCGGGCTGACGAAGGCTTGGTATGCTAACAGCTCAACCCCATGGGTCGCTGCTTGTCGCAGAAGGCTGCCGTACACCGGGTCAATACGATCCGCTGGACGGACCTCGGTAGCATCGTGGTGTTGCACGGTGAAGAGCAATGCCGCCCGATACCCCTCCTTGACCATTTCCATAAGTTCCCGTAAATGCTTCTGGCCACGAACGGTAACGGCATCGGGAAAAAGTGCCTGTCCCTGCTCCACAAGCGTTACATTCTTAACTTCGACATAACAGCGCTTTGAGCCCTCCTCCAGCAGCAAGTCAATACGGCTGCGTTCATGGCCATAGGGGACTTCAGTCCTGATACTGCTATAACCGGCCAGTTCAGGAATAATTCCCTGCTGTATGGCTTCATAGGCAAGTTTGTTGGGATACATGGTATTAAGCCCAATCCATCCTCCTGTACTTGCGACCAGCTCCCAGGTGTATGTAAGCTTACGATTGGGATTGGTACTTTGAGAAACGAGTACAGGGCTGCCTGGAATATTACAGCCAAGCATGCTGCCTGAGTTAGGACAATGCGCTGTAACCACCGAGCCGTCGCTGAGCTGAATATCGGCAAGGAAGCGCTTATAGCGCTTTTGCAGGGTGCCTGCAATGAGGGGCGGTAGTTTCATGTCCGTGCGGCCAGTTGTGCAGCGGTTAGTACGGCTGCCCGCATGCTCGCTGTGGATGCACGATTGCTACCAGCAAGGGAGTATGCTGTCCCGTGGTCGACGGAGGTGCGTATGATGGGCAGGCCTAGTGTAATATTGATGCCATCATCAAAGTGACGCATTTTGAGAGGTATAAGCCCTTGATCATGATACATGGCGATGACGGCATCATAGGGAAACGATGTGCCGACGGCTCCGTGGAAGAAGGTGTCGGCAGAAAAGGGCCCTTCCACATCAATGCCGAGGGCCTGTGCTGCAGCGATTGCTGGCTGTATATACAGCCGCTCCTCATCACCAAACAGGCCTTCTTCGCCACAATGGGGGTTTAAGGCAACAACGGCAAGTCGCGGCCGGTGCTTTGTACAAAGAGGCACTACGCCCTCGGCGGTAATACGGATCGTCTGGAGGATACGTTCATAGGTAATGAGTTGCGGAACATTTTTCAATGCCTCATGGATAGTCACAAGAGCAACCCGTAGTACGTTACCAGCGAGCATCATTACAAAACGGTCGGTCCCACAGCGCTCGGCAATCAGTTCGGTATGGCCGGGGTAGTCGTGGCCAGCCTGATTCATGGATGCCTTTGAGATGGGAGCCGTTGCCATGGCGGCAACACTCCCAGCAAGGCAAAGATCCGTTGCTCGGCAAATACTCCGGTATACCGCTTCTCCAGCTGCTGCCGTAGGAGCCCCATAAACCATATCATCGTCCATTAGTTGACTAACAGGGATGACGCCTATCTCCCCAGCTGTGAGCTCGCCTACCTCAGCTGGGGTTACAATTTCCCTTAAGGTGTAGGGTGCTTGCGCCACGGCACATCCTCGGGCAAAAGCTTTGCTGTCACCGATGAGTACCGGATGACAGCACGAGCAAACTGCAGGATCCATGAGTGTGGCGGCTATAATTTCGGGGCCGATACCACTCGGGTCTCCCATGGTTATGGCAATAAGAGGTTTGTCCATATGGTCCATTTTTTATCACATATGAACGGCTTATGTACAGTAATGCGGCGGGGCTATCGCAGATAGTGCCAAAGTAAGTCGAGGCGGCCACGTAGGAGCATTCTCCGGCCTGACCAGGCCATAATCTGTTTGGCTAAAGCGCGCTGGGATGGTGCATAGCAATGAATGGGACAGTGCTTACAATCAGGCTTAGCTGGTTCTAGGGGGCACCGTATGCGTCGCTCGACGGCATACTGAAGAAATTGCTCACATGCAGGGCAGAGCTGGGCGGTTTGTCCGTTGCTGTTTGGGATGGTCGTTATGCGTATGTCGGGGTGGTTGTGCCCCTGGCACCAGAGTTCGGTAAAGGTGCCAAGTACCATAACGTCCCGTAGCATTTTTGTGGTGGATTTTGTACGCATAGGCAGAAGGCTAACGTAGAAGGGCAGAAAAAACACTGACCGATATCAAAAAATCATGATTGGAGAAGTAGCGCTTCTTCAAGCTGGTGTATGCGGTCGCGGAAAGTGGCTGCCTGTTCAAAGTCGAGGGCTTTAGCGGCCTGCAGCATATCTTTTCTGAGGCGCTTGATTTCTTTTGTGGCCTGTTGCCTGTCCGTAACCACCACGTCAGGTGTCTCAAGGGGGGGGGTGATATAATCTTTTTGATCAATGGACTCTAAGATAGAACGCATACTTTTACGAACGGTTTCCGGTGTGATGCCGTGTTCGTGGTTATAGTCGAGTTGTTTTGTACGACGGCGCTCGGTTTCGTCGATACAGGCCTGCATGGAGCGGGTTATCGTATCGGCATACATGAGGACCCGGCCTTGCGTGTTGCGCGCTGCTCGACCGCAAGTCTGAATAAGTGATCGCGTTGAACGCAGAAATCCCTCTTTGTCGGCGTCGAGAATAGCCACCAAAGAGACTTCCGGCAAATCCAGGCCTTCCCTGAGCAGGTTGATGCCAATTAAAACATCAAACTCGCCAAGACGAAGACTGCGGAGAATCTGCATACGCTCGATGGTATCGATGTCGGAGTGGAGGTAGCGTACCCGAACCTCCACGCTCTGGAAATAACGGGTCAGTTCTTCTGCCATCCGCTTCGTCAGGGTGGTGACCAATACCCGCTCCTGACGTGCTACGGTCAGTCGTATTTCATGGAGGAGGTCATCGACCTGACCGGTGGCTGGGCGTACCGTGATAGGCGGGTCAACAAGACCTGTCGGACGAATAACCTGCTCCACAAAAACGCCACCTGATTGTTGCAGCTCATAATCAGCCGGGGTAGCTGAGACATGAACCACCTGGTGCACGCGAGATTCAAATTCATCAAAACGCAGGGGCCTGTTGTCTAGAGCTGCTGGCAGTCGAAAACCAAAATTAACAAGGGTCTCTTTACGGCTACGGTCACCTCGGTACATACCGCCGACTTGTGCATTAGTAATGTGTGATTCGTCGATGAAGAGTAAAAAATCCCTGGGGAAGTAATCTATTAGTGTGTAGGGCGGTTCTCCCGGTTCTCGGCCATCTAGATAGCGGGAGTAGTTTTCTATACCCTGACAAAACCCCATCTCTTCCATCAGTTCGAGATCGTAGCATGTACGTTGTTCAATACGCTGTGCTTCGAGGAGTTTCCCTTCCGCTCTAAAATGCATAATTTGCTGTTGTAGGTCTGTCCGAATCTGTATGACAGCACGCTCCATGGTCTCTTTTGATGAAACATAGTGCGATGCGGGATAAATAGCCACTTTGTTGAGACGATGGTGCATAATGCCACGGATTGGATCGATACTCGCGATGGACTCGACCTCATCGCCGAAAAAGGTTACGCGGATGGCTTCCTCGCTGTCATAGGCAGGGAAAATCTCTACCACGTCGCCCCGCACCCTAAAAGTTCCCCGGTGGAAATCCACATCATTACGTTCGTATTGGATATGTACGAGTTTGCGTAAGAGTGTGTCCCGACCATATTCTTCTCCCTGGTGGAAAAAGATATGCATTGCCTGATAGGCTTCAGGAGAGCCAATGCCGTAGATGCATGAAACTGAAGCGACAATAATAACATCTTTGCGGGTCAGGAGTGAGCGGGTTGCGGAGTGCCTGAGTTTATCTATTTCATCATTGATAGAGGAGTCTTTTTCGATAAAAGTGTCAGTTGTTGGTATGTATGCCTCTGGCTGATAATAGTCGTAGTACGAGACAAAGTATTCAACAGCATTGTTGGGAAAGAGCTCTTTGAACTCGCCGTATAATTGTGCTGCCAGGGTTTTATTAGGGGCGAGTACCAAAGCGGGTCGCCCAAGTTGTGCGATAACATTGGCCACCGTGAAGGTTTTGCCCGAACCGGTTACCCCCAAAAGGACCTGATGGTGCTCGTTGCGACGAATGCCCGCAACAAGCTCGCTAATGGCTTGGGGTTGGTCACCCTGCGGTGTATAGTCACTTTGTATTGAGAAGATGGACATGGGATGTACTCTAGCATAGACTTGTGTGTCGAGAAACCCCTGTTCTGGCATAATACTTGACAGATGAATCTAGGATGTTACTCTGTTTTAATGAGCAGATTTTGGAGGTACCTTGATGGCCTTAGAGCTGAAGCCAAGTGTTGTTGCCGCCCTACCTATTATGGTTAAGTCCGCCCTTGCGAAAATGCCGGTTGAAGAACAGGTCATGTTTCAGGAGATGTTTGAGAAAAAGAGTAAAGGGCTGGCGGTAATGCTGCTTCTTGCAGTGATCTTTCCGATTCAGCATTTTTTACTTGGCAAAACAGGGCTTGGAATCGTTTTCTTTCTGACCGGTGGTGGCATGGGTGTCTGGTGGGTTATTGAGTGGTTTTTGACGGCACGGCGGGTACGTGAGTATAATGAAGATGTTGCGATAAAACTTCTGACGGATATGAAGATTATGAACTCCTGACGCACTGAGCTTTGTGCGCAGGAATCTGGAACAGGACAACGGCAAGGCGGACGGGTCGATCCCGCCCGCCTCATTTTTGCTAGAGGAGAAAGTATGCAGGAGCGGATCAGGAACATAGCGATCATCGCCCATGTCGATCATGGAAAAACCACCCTGGTGGATGCCATGTTACGACATGCAGGAGTATTCAGGGAGCATGAGGCTATTACCGAGCGGGTAATGGACAGTAACGACCTGGAGAAGGAGCGGGGGATCACCATCCTGGCAAAAAGCCTGTCGATTCATCACGGCCGCTATAAGATCAATATTGTTGATACACCGGGGCACGCTGATTTCGGCGGTGAGGTGGAGCGGGTGCTTAAAATGGTTGACTCGGTTTTATTGCTGGTGGATGCCCTTGACGGGCCGATGCCGCAAACCCGTTTCGTTCTTAAAAAGTCCCTTGATCTTGGTTTGAAGCCGATAGTTGTTATTAACAAGATTGACCGTCCTGGCTCCCGTCCTGATGAGGTCCTGGATATGGTCTTTGACCTGTTTTGTGAACTGGAAGCAACTGATGAACAGTTGGATTTTCCGGTCGTCTATACGAGCGCCAAGCTTGGTATTGCAAAACTGGATGTACAGGCTGAATCTAACAGCATGGAGCCGCTCTTTGCTGTGGTGGAATCGAATGTCCGTCCGCCCAAAGGAGATGCGACAGCACCCTTTCAGATGTTGATAGCAAACATTGACTACAATGACTATATCGGTCGTATTGCAACCGGAAGAATTTTCAACGGTTCCGTACGGTCCGGCGAGACGGTTGCTTTAGTCAAGGGTGATGGTACTATTATTAAGGGACGTATTAGTAAGCTTTTGGGGTACGAAGGGCTGAAGCAGGTCGAGATTGACGAAGCTGGTACCGGTGATATCGTAACCGTGGCAGGTTTTGAAGAGGTTAGTATCGGCGAGACGCTAGCCAGTGCGGAAAACCCAGTTGCTGTGCCCTATGTTTCTATTGATGAGCCGACTCTTTCCATGAATTTCATGGTAAACACCTCTCCATTTGCAGGACGTGAGGGGAAATGGGTCACTTCACGGAACATCAGGGACCGCTTGACGAAAGAACTCCGTACAAATGTCTCGCTACGGGTTGATGACACCAGTTCTGCCGATACCTTTAAGATATCAGGGCGCGGCGAGTTGCATCTGTCCATACTGATAGAGAATATGCGTCGGGAAGGATTCGAGCTGGCAGTCTCCAAACCTGAGGTCATCATTCGAGAGAAGGATGGCGTTAAGCTTGAGCCTATGGAGTACCTTGTGGTGGATGTTGCCAGCGAATATCAAGGGGTCATCATAGAAAAAATGGGACCTCGCCGAGGTGAAATGGTGGCTATGAATCCCATGGGTGAGATGGTGCGCCTTGAGTTCATCATACCGGCCCGCGGTCTCATTGGTCTTCGTGGCGAGGTTTTGACCGATACACGTGGAACCGCCGTTATGACGCATACCTTCCATGAGTACGCTCCGTACCGTGGTGATATCCCCGGTCGCAAGAATGGTGTTCTGATTGCCATGGAGCATGGCGAGACAACGGCCTATTCTTTGGATGCATTGCAGCCACGTGGCGTCCTTTTTGTTGCTCCTGCTGTTGAGGTTTATGGTGGCATGATTATTGGTGAACATGCCCGCGACAATGATTTGGAGGTTAATCCGAGTAAAGGGAAGAAGCTGACGAACGTGCGGGCCTCAGGCTCTGATGATGCGATTAAGCTGACGCCGCCACGGATTATGTCACTCGAGCAGGCTCTGGAATTTATTGATGATGACGAGTTGGTTGAAGTGACTCCGGTTTCCATCCGATTGCGTAAGAAGGAACTTGACCCGCATCAAAGGAAGAAAAAGAGTAAACAGTAGTCGCTGTACACCATAGAAATCCTCTATGGTTCCCTGGGGGGATATGGTAAATTCTTAGAAAATGCTCGCTTAAGGTGAGATGAGAGTGTGAGGAGTAGAACCATGGCAAACGTCTTTCTGATTGGTACCGGGATGGCCAACGGGGAAGGGCTTAGTGTTGCGGCACAAGAGGCTATTGCGCTTGCTCAGTGCATGGTCGGCCGGCAGGCACAGCTCGATCTTTTTCCTACGTTTCATGGGGAGAAGCGGGTTCTGGGAGACCTGACGGAGCTCCTGACTTTCTTGCAGCGTACTGACCAGAACGTGGCGGTTTTTGCTTCAGGTGATCCCAACTTCTTTGGCGTTGGTCGCTTTTTGTTGCGGAATCTTCCTAAAGACCGCATTGAGATTTTTGCTAATGTTACCTCCATGCAGTATGCCTTTGCCAAGATTAAAGAGCCATGGGATGATGCGATTTTTCTGTCGATTCAAGGCCGTGGTATGGGTCCTTCCATCGACAAGATCATTGCTGCAGAAAAGTCCTGTATTCTTACGGATGAGGTCAATACACCGGCAGCAATCGCACGTGAGTTGATGAAGCGTGGTGCCGATGGGTACGAGGCGTGGCTTTGTGAAGACCTCGGCCGACCAACGGAACGCTTCACCAAAACAACGGTGCAGGGCCTTCTAGCTTGTGAGACGGAAACCTCCTCGCTTAATATTTTGATTCTTGTTAGGGCCTGGGAGCCGATGCTAACTCCCTACCCTTTGTTTGGTATTGATGATGACGAGTTTGTTTCTTTCAAAAAACTCTTTACTCGTCAGGAGGTCAGGGCTGTCGCTTTGGCAAAACTCCGCCTTCAAAATGACTTGGTGCTTTGGGACATCGGCGCGGGGTCTGGTTCCGTGACCATTGAAGCTGCCAACCTGATGCCCAATGGCAAGCTGTTTGCCATTGAGCGCAATCCCCAGTACACACAGCTGCTTCGACAGAATATCGACAAGTTCGCCGTTGGTAATGTGAAAATTGTTGCTGCTGAGGCTCCCGAGGGGCTGGATGATCTACCGGATCCAGATCGTGTATTTATCGGTGGTGCAGGTGGTGGTCTCGAAGATATTCTTGATGGTCTCGATAGGCGTCTCAAGGCGGATGGGATCATTGTAATCTCTGCCGTTACGCTGGATACGCTGACGAAGGCGGTTGAGGTTTTGGAGTATCACGGATATGCGGTTGAAGTTGTCTGTGTGAATATTGCGCGCACGAAACCGCTAACGGAATACAAACTTTTTGAAGCACAGATACCGGTGTATCTCATCACCGCATCCCGTAATCAAGACGCCTAAGCCAGGAGCACCTATGCCTGATAGTTTAATTACGAAAACCCCCTCGGCCTATAGCTACCCGTTACTGATCAAAAACATACTGACTTTTCCCGTTGTAAATAATCCTGCACAAGAGATTGTTTACCGTGATACGCGTCTTACCTACCATGACCTGCATGAGCGGGTGGCGCGCCTTGCCGCTGCATTAACAGCGTTGGGCGTAAAACGTGGTGATACGGTGGCGGTCATGGATTGGGACTCCAATCGTTACCTGGAATGTTTCTTCGCCGTACCGATGATCGGTGCGGTATTGCATACCATCAATGTACGGCTTTCCCCAGAGCAGATTCTCTATACCATTGATCATGCAGAAGATGATGTTTTGTTAGTGCATGCGGACTTCCTGCCAATTATCGAACAAATCAGAGGGCGTATTGATACCGTTAAGCAGTATGTGCTGTTACGGGATGATTGTCAGACACCGCTCTGCACGGTGTCATTTGCCGGTGAATATGAAGCACTATTGGCAGCCGCAGAGCCTGTAACCAGCTACCCTGACTTTGATGAAAATACTCGCGCAACGACCTTTTACACAACCGGAACAACTGGTTTGCCCAAAGGGGTCTATTTCAGTCATCGCCAGTTGGTTCTTCATACGATGTCCGTTATGGCCGTCCTAAGTACTGCCGGCCATGGCTCCCTTCGCCGTGACGATGTTTATATGCCAATTACGCCAATGTTCCATGTCCATGCTTGGGGCGTGCCGTATATTGCCACCATGCTCGGTGTTAAGCAGGTTTACCCAGGGCGTTATGTCCCAGAAACGTTACTGGAGCTTGTCGCCCGCGAAAAGGTTACGTTCTCCCACTGTGTACCAACTATTTTACATATGTTGCTTAAGCACCCCCTCGCGCAAGACATAGACTTGCGTGGCTGGAAGCTTATTATCGGTGGAGCTGCGTTAACCCGCGGCCTTTGTCTTGAAGCGCTTGAGCGGGGTATTGATGTCTTCACCGGGTATGGCATGTCTGAGACCTGCCCGATTCTTACCATATCGCACCTAACAAAAGAACTGCTGGCAACAACAGATTGTGTGGATCAGGCCCAGGTACGTTGTAAGACCGGTCTCGCCATTCCGCTGGTGGACCTCAAAATTGTGGATGCTGAGATGTGCGAGCAACCGTGGGATGGCAATAGCACCGGTGAAATTGTGGTGCGTTCTCCTTGGTTGACACAAGGATACCTTAAAGATGCGAAGGCCTCCGAGCGGTTGTGGGAGGGAGGCTATCTCCATACCGGCGATGTCGCCGTTCGGGATGACTTGGGGTATGTGAGAATAACCGATCGGATGAAGGATGTTATAAAAGTAGCTGGAGAGTGGGTCTCTTCTCTGGAGCTGGAAGATATTATTATTCAACATCCTGCTGTTGCTGAGGTTGCGGTTATCGGGATGCAGGATCCCAAATGGGGCGAGCGTCCCCTGGCCCTCGTGGTTCCTAAGGCAGATCATCAGCTCAGCGAGAAGGATTTAGTCCACCATGTTCGCACCTATGCGGACCGTGGTTTAATTACCAAGCAGGTTGTCTTGCTGAAGGCACGTATTGTTGAGGTCATAGCCAAAACCAGTGTGGGTAAAATCAATAAGGTGGCTTTACGGGAGCTCTTTCTGACGTAGTGGGAGCTAGAACTCGATTATGACGGGTAAAACCATGGGTCTCCGCTCTCGACTTTTTTTGACAAAGCGCTTCACGGTTTGTCGCATGAGCCCCTTGAGCTCTTCTACGTCAGTGCGGGCCTCAGGCGAGCTCTCCATAACGGCTTGCAGGACCGCTTGGCGCGCCTGTTCCAAATAGTCCTGCTGCTCATCTTCGTAAACAAAACCCCGTGATAATAGCTCTGGCCCATAGATGATGGCACCATTGGCGATACAGATGCCGAGCATAACAACAATCATACCGTCTTCTGCTAAATGGCGTCTGTCCTTAAGTACAACAGCTCCGACATCCCCAACGCCTTTACCGTCAACGCATACCCTGCCCGTTTCCACTGTTTCACCAAGCCAGGCTTTAGTCTCGTCAAACAGAACAGGTGTGCCGTTAGTGGTGACAAAGCAATTTTCTTTCGGTATGCCGACTTCTTCAGCGAGGGAACGGTGCATCACAAGGTGCCGGTATTCTCCATGGATCGGCATAAAGTAGCGAGGGCGTACCAGGTTCAACATCAACTTGAGTTCTTCTCTGCTGGCATGGCCGGAAACATGCACTTCGGAGACCTTCTCATGGTGTACCGTGGCGCCGCGTTTGTAGAGATGATTAATGAGCTCAGCGATGGTTCGCTCATTGCCGGGAATGGAGCGTGAAGAAAGAATGACGGTGTCACCTTCTTCAAGAACAATCTGTTTGTGCTCACCGAGGGCTATGCGTGACAGTGAGGACATCGGCTCACCCTGACTGCCGGTGGTAATCATGCAAACCTGGTTTCGGGGAGTATGGGGGAGCTCGCGTAAATCCATAAATAAGCTGTCTGGAATCGTAAGGTAGCCAAGGCTGCGGGCAATGGCAACGTTCGCCACCATGGAGCGCCCATTCAATAGAATCTTGCGGCCGGTGGCAGCGGCCACATCAGCGACCTGCTGAATACGATGTATGTTACTGGAAAACACCGCAACGACTGCCCAGCCGCGACTGCGTGGAATCAACTCATTGAGCGCCTCACCCACATAACGCTCAGAGATAGTATATCCCTCTCGCTCGACATTGGTGGAGTCGGAGAGTAATGCCAGCACGCCTTGGTCTCCATAACGGGCAAAAGAGGCGAGATCAGTCTGTTCACCATCCACAGGGGTCTGGTCGATTTTAAAATCTCCGGTATGTATAATAGTCCCTTGTGGCGTTTGTACAGCATAGGCGCAGCCATCCACGACAGAGTGGGTTACCCGTAGACACTCAAGCAAAAAAGGACCGCAGTGTACCTGTTGGCGTGGAGCAATCGGCCGTAAGTCTGCTTTTACTTCATATTCTCGCAACTTACTTTCCACTAAACCGAGTGTCAATCTAGTCCCGTAGATCGGCACAGGGAACTCTGCCAGGAAAAAAGGCAGGGCGCCGATATGGTCTTCATGGCCATGGGTTAAAAACACGGCCAAGAGCTGCTGGCTTCGCTCTCTAAGCCAGCTGAAGTCAGGAATGACATAGTCAATACCGGGCATCTGGTGGTCAGGGAACATCAGTCCGGCGTCAACGAGTATAATTTGGTCATCAAGGCAGTAGGCCATGCAGTTCATGCCTATTTCGCCGAGCCCCCCTAAGGGGAGAATACGAAGTAAAGCGGTGCTCATGGTGTCAGTATCCTTGTGTTTTTTTGCTGCCGATTCAGAACATTTTCGCTCTGTAGAATCCAAATGCTCGTAGGGTCTACGGCATACCAGGCACTTCGGAGTGAGTGTAGGGCATCTATGGCGAGGGTCTGGTCTCCACGCTCCTGTGCGGTTGTTGCGAGCTGCCAAAGCTGGTTAGATGCTTGTATACTGTAGGGGGAGCATGGTACATGGAGTCGGATGGCAGAGCTGAAAGCTGCGAGAGCAGAAGCGCTTCTGCCTGCCTGTGCAGCCCGTAGGCCTTGCTGGAGCTGATCATATTGCCGATAGGCCAAGACGCCCATGAGCATGGCGATGCTACATAATATAACGCTCAGTATCGGTATGATACGCTTAGCCATGTTCTATCCACATTTTCTCGGTCAGTAGGTGTACTTCGTTATAGAATCCAAATTCCAGAGTCATTCTACTCTGGGCTTGTATGATTAGACAACGATATTCGCCGTTCGTTCTTCCCGCGCTGCTACTACAATGCCTTGCCTGATTGCTGGCAGGAGTGGTAATATAAATAATTATACCATGTATCCGATGTCGGGAGGTTTTGTTATGGCAAGTTTGAATAAAGTTATGCTGATAGGCAACCTAGGAAAAGATCCTGAGGTGCGCTACACGGGATCAGGACAGGCGGTTGCAAGTTTTTCCATTGCCACCAGCGAGAAGTTCAAGAATAAAAGTGGTGAATGGGAAGAGCGTACAGAGTGGCACCGTATAACCCTGTGGGGCAAGCAAGCGGAAATCGCGGGTGAATATCTTGCGAAAGGGCGCACCGTCTTTATCGAAGGGCGCTTGCAAACCCGTAAATATACCGACCGTGATGGTAATGAGAAATACTCTACGGAAATTATCGGTGACCGGATGCAGATGCTCGGCGGCAAGGGTGATGCTGGTACTGGTTCGGGCGGTTTCAAACGTCAGGAGAGTGCTGCAGGTGTTGACCAGTCGGTTAGCTATGATGAGCCGCCCTATCAGGATGATGACATCCCTTTCTAGCTGTATGTGGGGGACGCCTTGGGCGTAGTCCTGGCTGCTTCTGCTGCCGGGATCGGGAGGGTATGTGTCTCAGTCCCTGCGTGAGCTTCAATCGGTAGTGCCATTTATGGCAGGGCTCCGATGGCGTTATGGCCTCGGAGCCCTCCTGCTTGTCATAACCAATGCCTGTGCGCTACTTATTCCATGGCTTTTAAAGCTGGCAATTGATGGTCTCCAAACCGGTAGCGGTGGATTAAGCCCGTCAAATATTGCCATTATTATCTGCCTAGTGGCATGTCTCTATGCCGTTGTACGAACTTTCTCCCGTACCGTTCTGTTTAATGCTGCCCGTCTCATTGAATATCAGATGCGTGATCGCTTGCTTAGTAGGCTTTTGACGCTCGACAGTCGGCTTGCTCCCTATGGGGGCGGTGCTGAAGTGCTTTCTCGTTTTTCCAATGATCTCATGAATGTTCGGATGCTGCTGGGCTTTGGTTGCATGAGTATTGTTAATGCAGTGATTGTGTATGGGGCTGCGCTTTGGCAAATGGTACGTCTTGACCTTTGGTTGACTGTTTTGGCAGTGGCTCCGCTCCCGTTGATGGTTATTGCAGTCCGTATGATTAGCGAGCGTATCTTTCAGGCTTCGTTGGCCTCACAGGAGAAGCTCGGTGGTTTGACAGCTTTTAGTGATGAAACGGTAAAAGCCGTCCGTATGTTGAAGAGTTACCGAAGGGAGCAGGGTCGTGGTGAACAGTTTGCGACCATGTCACGGGACTATCGTGCGCAAAACCTCGTGCTAGGTCGTTTACGTGGTTTTATTATGCCGGTCACCGCCCTTGCAACCGGGCTGGGTATGGTGGCAGTAGTTTATGTCGGTGGTGGAGCGGTGGCAGCCGGTCGCATGTCGCTCGGTGGCTTTGTTGCCTTTACTGGCTATCTTGCACTCTTGGTCTGGCCAACAGCCATGCTCGGCTGGATTATCACGCTGGTTCAGCGTGGAGCCGCTTCCATGACGAGGCTTAATCAGGTTCTCTTCGCTCCTCCCGCCTTAGAAGATATCCCCGATGCTCAGGAGCTGGTTACTCGGCAGGCGGTTTCCTTGGATTTTAAAGATGTATCAGTTGTAATCCATGGCAGGACACTTCTTGACCATATTACTTTTCAGGTCCCTGCCGGCAGCCGTGTTGGGATAACAGGGCCGGTTGGTTGTGGTAAGTCAACGCTTTTACGTCTCCTACTCCGCCTCCAGGCGCCAAGTTCCGGTCGTATCGATATTGACGGCGTTGCTTTAGAGCAATATACGATTGACTCTTTACGGTCTCGAGTTGGGTATGTACCTCAGGATGCCCAGCTCTTTTCCCGAAGTATTGCAGAGAATATACGCTATGGAGGGGATGACTCCTTGGAAGTGGCTCTTACTGAAGCCGGTCTTGCAAAGGATGTTGCGTCATTCTCCGATGGTATACATACCGTGATTGGCGAACGGGGTATAACGCTTTCGGGGGGGCAACGACAGCGGGTTGCTTTAGCCCGCGTGCTGGCTGGTGCCCCCTCCCTCTTATTGCTTGATGACCCCTTGGCCTCAGTGGATGTTGAGCGGGAAGAAGCTATTTTGGCAACGTTACGGGATGCTGGTCGTGGCAAAACCGTGTTGATAGTCTCTCAACGGGTTTCAGCCTTTAAAGATTGTGCTATAATTCTCTACCTTGAAGATGGCAAGCTGGTGGAGTGTGATACTCCCCAAGCGCTTCTGGCCCGTCCAAGCCGCTATCGGCGGCTTGTTGAGATGCAGGCTGGTGTGTTGCCTGACGACGCGCTCTTCTCCTGTGGAGGTCTTTGTGAACCTGCATAACCGTCTGGTTCTGATTATGATATCGCTCTTGGTTCTGGCGATCATGGCTCTTTTTACCTTGAATCAGTTTTCGCAGGTGACCTTGGTACGGGAGATTCAAGACAGCTCGCAAGAAATTTCCAAAGCGGTACAGTTAAGTATTGCGGAATTAACTTCTGCCGGCTCGGACAGTATGTTGCCGGAGTTTTATACACAAGCCCGCCAAAAAGGTATCAGCGAAATCAACATCATCAACGAGATGGGCGAGGTTGTGAACTCTACCAACCCCGATAAGATTGGTAAGAAAAAGGACCTGAAAAAACTTGAAAAAGGGGTTCGCTCTGCTCCGGTGAAATCGGATGAACGCGGTATCCTCTCACAGAAGCTTTATGATGTGGTTGTTCCTGTTATTGTTGGCGATGAGCATCTTGGCTATGTACAGGTTAATATGCTACTCGACAACATTCAAAATATCCAGCGCTTGAATTTCGTTAAACGGCTTGCAGCCACAGCCATGGTATTTGCTGTCGGCATTGCTTTTTCCATCTATCTGTCCCGACGGTATACGGAGCCAATTCACCGCCTCGTGCATGATTTTAAAAAGGTGTCCGGCGGTGATCTCTCGGTTACCCTTCCGGTTACCAGCAATGATGAGGTAGGGGAACTTGCGAAAGGTTTTAACGAGATGGTCGAAAAGCTAAGGGAGCGTCAAGAGCTTGAGCAGCGCCTTTATCAAGCGGAACACCTTTCCAAGGTTGGTCAGCTCGCCTCTGGAATTGCCCATGAGATACGTAATCCCTTGAACTATATCAGCTTGGCTATTGACCACCTTAAAGGGGAGCTAACCAGCTCCTGCTCGCCGGAAAAAGTAAAAGAGTTGTCAAGTATGGCAGATACCATTCGCGATGAAGTGCGCCGTGCTAATTACATGGTGGTTAACTTTATGAATTATGGTCGTCCATTAAAGCTTCGTATGGTTGATGTCCAGTATGAGGACCTTCTGGATCGCTCCATCACGACACTTCAAAAACAGCTTGATGACCAGCGGATAATTATTCGCTACGACCTGCAAGCAGAGCTGCCGGCATTGTGCCTCGATGCAGAGCTGATGCGGAATTGTATTATGAACTTTATTGCCAATGCCGCCCAGGCGATGCCAGAGGGTGGGACATTGACGCTGGGTGCTCGTTTGGATGATCGGGAAATGCCGGGCGTTCTTTTAAGTTTCAGTGATACGGGGGCAGGTATTGCAGCCGAAAATCTCGAGCATGTCTTTCAGCCGTACTTTACCACCAAGGAAGTTGGCATTGGGCTTGGACTTGCCATTACGGAACGTATTATCAAGGAGCACCGTGGTAGCGTTACCGTGACCAGTACACTCGGTGTCGGCACAACCTTCTCGGTTTGGCTGCCCCGCATGGAGGGTATGACAGTATGACAACGGGAAGTATCCTGATTGTTGATGATGAGCGCAGCCAACGGGAGATTCTCACCATTATTCTCCGCAAAGAGGGGTATCACACCACCGATGTTGCAGGGGTTGATGAGGCACGGGCACTGCTGGGAGAGCAGGAGTTCGATCTTGTCTTAACCGACTTGATGCTTAAGGACAGAAGTGGCCTGGAACTTTTGGAGTACCTGGTGGAGGAGGACCCCCACCAGTGTGTTATTATGATGACAGCCCATGGCACCATAGACTCGGCGGTTGCAGCAATGAAGCGTGGTGCTTTCGATTATCTCGAAAAACCGCTTGAGCGTGAGAATCTCCTGATTACGTTGCGCCGTGCCTTTGAGCGTATTACGCTTTTACATGAAAATCGCGTACTGCAGCGACGGGTTGCTGAGACAGAGCGTATTCCATCCATGATTGGTGTCCATCCTGCTATGCGGGAGGTCTACCGTATTGTCACCAAAATAGCCCCCACCTCCTCAACGGTATTAATTTACGGTGAATCGGGGACTGGCAAGGAGCTGGTGGCTCGCGCTATTCATGATCGCTCTCCCCGTCACGACAAACCTTTTATGGCTATAAACTGTGCCGCCATACCGGAGACCCTGATTGAAAGTGAGTTGTTTGGCCATGAGAAGGGGAGTTTTACGGGGGCTTCATCACGGGAGATTGGCATTTTAGAAGCTGCGAACGGTGGTACGGTCTTACTTGATGAAATCGGCGAAATGAATGTTTCCATGCAGGCCAAGCTATTGCGGGCAATTCAAGAACGGGAAATAAGACGTGTGGGGGGTAAGGTTAACCTACCTTTGGATGTCCGTATTATTTCCGCTACCAATCGGGACCTTTCTCAAGAAATTAAAAATGGTCGTTTTCGGGAAGACCTTTTCTATCGCCTCAATGTCATACGCATTGAGTTGCCGCCACTACGGGATCGGGGAAGCGATATTGCTGCTCTTGCAGAGCACTTTATCAAGCAATACAGCGCAACAAGTGGTATTGCCATGGAGGGGATTTCCAAGGCGGCGCTGAAAAAACTGATGAATTACAGCTGGCCTGGCAACGTCAGACAACTTGAGTCTGTGATTGAACGAGCGGTGTTAATGGCAGAAGGAAACATCATTGAACCATCTGATTTGCCGGCCGAGGTGAATACCCCGGGTCTGGGAGATGGGAATGTCCCTTTTGACCTCCCACCGGAAGGCATTCAGTTTGAGGCCATGGAACGTGCTTTGATAATTAAGGCCATGGAGCGATCAGAGTGGGTTATTGGTAAGGCTGCTCAGTTGTTGGGACTTAGTTATAAAACACTACAGTATCGTCTCGAAAAACATGCAGTTGAAAAACCTGATAAACGGGGGGGCAAGTGATAGCCGTTGGCGTAAGCAGTTGCCTGTTAGGTGAGAAGGTTCGTTATGACGGTGGACACAAGCGCGACTCTTTTGTCGCAGACCAGTTGGCCCGTTATTTTCACTTTCATCCCTTTTGTCCTGAAGTTGCCTGCGGCATGCCCATCCCCCGTGATGCTATCCGCCTGCACGGCTCCCCTGAAACCCCTCAAGTTGTCCGTGTTAAAGACCATATAGCGGTTACGGGGCTTTTGAGTACTTGGATTGAGAGAGCCCTGCCAGACATTGTCTCGCAGGACCTGCGGGGCTTTATCTTCAAAAAGAACTCACCAAGCTGCGGTTTGTACCGTATGAAGGTATATCAAGATAAGGGCCCGCCCTTGACAAGTGGTCGCGGCCTCTTTGCCCAAGCTTTGGTGCAGGCGCTACCTGACCTGCCGGTTGAAGAGGAAGGCCGTCTGACGGATGCTGTGTTACGTGAAAACTTTGTGGAACAGGTCTTTGCCTATGACGCCCTCAAGACGTTTATGGCTTCAGTTCCTGACAGGGGTGCGCTCGTAGCTTTCCATACCAGTCAAAAACTATTACTGATGGCCCACTCACCAGACCACTACCGTCGGCTTGGTGTTCTGGTTGCGGGGCGTGAGCCGCTCAAGCAGGTTCTGGCAAGCTACCCGTCACTCTTTATGGAGGGTATGCGCAAGATCGCAACTGCGGCAAAACAGACCAACGTCCTTATGCACTGTATGGGCTATTTTAAAAAAGAGCTGCAGGGATGGGAGAAGGAAGAACTCCTGGAAGTGATACATCGTTATCGTTGCGGTCAGCTTCCCTTGGTAGTGCCGCTGACGCTCTTGAATCACTATGTCCGTAAATATGACCAGCGCTATCTGGCGGGGCAGCGCTATTTTGCTCCCCACCCAGATGAGCTTATGCTACGCAATCATGCCTAGCCCGTGACATAGAGACGGGCGGCACCGAGGAGTTGCTCTACCATGAGCGGAGAGCCGGCCTCACAATAGAGACGCAAGACGGGCTCTGTTCCCGAAGGCCGAATCAGTAACCAGTCCTGTGGTTCGAAGAAAAACTTAAAACCATCTTTCGTTGATGAAGAGGCAACGGTTCTACCAGCAAACTCGGTGGGGAGCTGTTTTGCAAGGGTATCTAAAAGGGTTTGCTTCTGTTCCGGTGTGATAGTGAGATCGATGCGTTGGTAATGGAAGGTCCCGACAGCGGCCATGATATTCTGAAGCTGCTCGAAGAGTGGTTTGCTGCTCGAGGCGATGGTCTCGAGTAGGAGTAAACCCATCAAAATACCGTCCCGCTCCGGCATATGGGCCGTTAGGCCAATGCCTCCGGATTCTTCGCCTCCCATCAAAATATCTTCTGAAAGCATCAGCTCACAGACATGTTTAAAACCGATGGGTGTTTCGTAGAGGGGAAGCTCATAATGCTCTGCTAGACGGTCAATCATCTGGGTGGCGGAGACAGTCTTCACCACCCCTCCCCGCATAGCACGTTTGTCCAGCAGGTGATTCAAAATGACGGTAAAGATGGCATGGGATGAGAAAAAGTTGCCATGTTCGTCAATAGCACCAATACGGTCTGCATCTCCGTCAAGTGCAAGGCCAGCAACAGCGCCGCTAGAGACAACAGCAGCAGCAAGGTCCTGAAGGTGCTCCCCAATTGGTTCAGGAGGGCAGCCACCGAAACCAGGATTAACTTCCGTATGAATCTCCTCGCACCCCAAAAGTCTTTTGAAAAAACCGCTTCCTGCACCATACATCGGGTCTGCTATAACGTGCAGTCCCGCCCGGCTAATTGCCGGAATATCAACGATGCGGCCAAGCTGTTGTATGTAGGGGGTCGCAGCGTCATACAGTGTTATGAGGCCACTTGCGCAACCCTCGTGAAAGGGGGTGCGTATGACCTGGCGATTATTTTCGCAATTATATGTAATTATCTGCTCAAGGAGGTTTGTGGTCTCAGGACGGGCTGATCCTCCAAAGCGTTCTTTGATTTTAAAGCCATTATAGATGGGTGGATTATGACTGGCCGTGATTATAATGCCAGCACCGGCATGGAGATTTTTTACTGCCCACGAGACAGCAGGGGTCGGCGAAACCTCATCACAGAAACGCACCGCGATGTTGTTACCGCAGGCTACTTCAGCAACAAGCTCGGCGAACTCACGGGAAAGGAAACGCCGATCATAACCGATGATAACACCGTCATCGGCAAGTCCTTCCCGTGCCATCCAGTCCATAGTAGCTTGGGCAACGATTCCAACGTTTTCAAAGGTGAACTCTTTTGCAATAACGCCGCGCCATCCATCCGTTCCGAAGCGAATCTCCATATCTGCCATAACTCCTTTATCCGTGACTGTATTAGAGGGTTATTTCGCCAGAAAACACCTCGGTAGCCGGGCCTGTCATAAAGACGGGCCCTTCAGCGGTCCACTCAAGTGAGAGGTCGCCACCGGCCAGGTGGTTGAGGATGCTACGCTCGGTAAAGCCATTTAAAACACCGGCTACACAGACGGCACTAGCACCGGTACCGCATGCAAGCGTTTCGCCGGCACCACGCTCCCAGGTCCGTTGCTTCACTTCGCTGGGCGAAATAATCTGAATGAACTCAACATTGGTGCGGCGCGGGAAAAAGGGATGGTTCTCGATTAATGGACCATAGGTCGCAACGGGGAAGGAATCGACATCATCGACATAAATGATGCAGTGAGGATTGCCCATGGAAACACAGGTAATGGAAAAAGTCTGGTCAAGGACGGTCAACGGCTCTGCTACAACCTGGGGGGTCTCATCGCCGAGCATCGGAATTGCTGACCGGGTGAGGCGCGGTGGTCCCATGTTGACACGGACACGCTCAATTTTGTTATTCTGGTCAGGGAAAAGGGTCAACTGCAATATGCCGGCACCAGTTTCCGCTGTGATGCTGGTACTTGCAACGATGCCATGGTCATAGGCGTACTTTGCGACGCAGCGTATACCGTTGCCACACATTTCCGACTCCGAGCCGTCGCTATTGAACATCCGCATTCTGACATCCGCGACGGTTGAGGGCATAATCAAAATTAAGCCGTCAGAGCCGATGCCGAAGTTGCGGTTTGATACCTGAATGGCGACGGTAGCCGGATCTGCTACGGTCTCCTCAAAACAGTTAACATAGACATAATCATTGCCGGCGCCGTGCATCTTAGTGAATTTCATGGGCTCCTCCGAAGGCTCAGTTTCTTAAACTAATAAAATAGCAGAATCATATGGCGTGAACAAGCGCCATTTGTTACAGTTACCGGTACATTCTTCATAAAAAGGGAGCGGCTATGATTCAATCATTTAAGGGAATGGAGCCCGTTATTGCTCCTTCAGCCTTCATTGCTGAGACTGCTGTTGTGATTGGTGAGGTTGCCATTGGTGAAGAGGCAAGTATTTGGTACCACGTGGTTGCCCGTGGCGATGTTAACAGAATTCAGATAGGTGCTCGAACTAATGTGCAGGACATGACGATGCTGCATGTTACCCATAAAAAGCATGCAGAAGATCCTGGCGCGCCATTGATTATTGGTGATGATGTGACTATTGGCCATAGTGTTACATTGCATGGCTGTACCCTGGAGAATGGTTGTTTCATAGGGATGCAGGCCATGGTTATGGATAAGGCGGTGGTTGGTGAAGGAGCTTTGGTCGGGGCGCGGGCTTTGGTCACCGAGGGGACGATTATTGCCCCCCATACACTTTGGGTCGGTTCTCCTGCCCGCTACAAGCGTGACCTGACTCCCGATGAGATTGCCTGGCTGAAGCGCTCGGCAGGGAACTATGTGCGTTATTCACGGGAATTCCTTGCTGATGGTTTTGGAGAAAGTCTTAAAAAATAGATTGACGGGTGCTTATCACTAGGCGTATATAGTGACCATAACTGATAAAGGCTGTGAAAAGGAGTAGTAACAGTCACATCGCTTGCCAGAGAGTCGGTGGTTGCTGCGAACCGATAGGTGGTGTCTGTGAACTCGCCTTGGAGCCGTTTTGGTGAACAAAGTAGCCAAAGCCGTCCCTCCCCGTTACGGAGCTATGAAGGTCACCCCCATAGGGTGATGAAGTAGGGTGGTACCACGAAAGCTAACGCCTTCGTCCCTGCAGAGGGATAGAGGCGTTTTTTATTTTTGGGTATGTATACTACTAGATGGATGACGATGCACCAGAGGAGGTGGCCCATGGCGACAGAACAACAACGTATTGTTAAGATTTTTGATACTACACTGCGGGACGGTGAGCAGGCTCCTGGCAACAGCATGAATATTGAAGAGAAACTGCGGGTAGCACGACAACTGCAGAAGCTGAATGTTGATATCATCGAGGCGGGCTTCCCTATTGCTTCTGATGGGGATTTTGAAGCGGTCAAAGCCGTTGCCCAGAACATCAAAGGCCCTGAGATCGCCGGCCTTTGCCGTTCCAGTGTCAAGGACATTGATCGTGCCTGGGAGGCGCTGCAGTATGCTGGCGAAAAAGGTCGTATTCATACCTTTATCGCAACCTCTGATATTCATATGCAGTACAAACTGAAAATGAGCCCTGAGCAGGTACTTGAGGCCGCTGTCAAGGCTGTCAAGCATGCTGCCGGTTACACGCCGAATGTGGAGTTTTCTTGTGAAGATGCAGTAAGAACCCGCTTGCCATTTCTGGCTCAGGTTGTTGAGGCTGTTATCGCTGCCGGCGCAACGACGGTGAATATTCCTGATACGGTTGGCTATACGGTCCCCTTTGAGTACTTCAACATTATTAAATATCTTAAAGACAATGTTCCCAACATTGAAAAAGCGGTTATCTCCGTACACTGCCATAATGACTTAGGTCTGTCGGTTGCCAACTCTTTGGCGGCTGTTCAGGCGGGAGCTGGGCAGGTGGAGTGTACGATTAATGGTATCGGTGAGCGGGCCGGCAACTGCTCACTGGAAGAGTTCGTGATGATTATGCGTACGCGCCGCGATATCCTTCCTTATACCACCAACATCGTGACGGAGCAGCTGACGCCAGCCAGCCGTCTGCTGAGCACTATTACCGGTGTTCCCGTCCAGCCCAATAAAGCTGTTGTCGGTGCCAATGCTTTTGCCCATGAGTCGGGTATCCATCAACACGGTATGCTGATGGATAAGTCGACCTATGAAATCATGACGCCGGAGTCGGTTGGTTTAACAGCAAGTGCATTGGTACTGGGTAAGCACTCGGGCCGCCACGCATTTAAAAAACGTCTTGAAGAACTCGGCCATAGCTTGACTGATGAAATGCTTAACCGTGCTTTTGAGCGCTTTAAAGCACTGGCTGATCTGAAAAAAGAGGTCTTTGATGAAGATCTGGATGCCATCGTTACCGACGAAGCCAGAGATGAAGACTACTGTAAGCTTGGTCATATCACAGTGGTAAGTGGGTCCTTTGCCGTTGCCACCGCTACAGTCCAGATGGAGATTAATGGTGAGGTTGTACGGTCTGCCGAGATGGGTGATGGTCCGGTTGATGCAGCCTTTAAAGCTATAAAGAAAATGACCAAGAGCGAGGCTAAGCTGACCCAGTATAATGTCGGCTCCATTACAGGTGGAACGGATGCACAAGGAGAAGTGACCGTGCGTGTCGAGCAGGATGGTCAGACGGTTGTTGGTAAAGGTGCTTCAACGGATATTATCGTTGCGTCAGCAAAAGCTTATATTCATGCCCTAAACCGTTTGCATAGTAAGCAAAAGCGTCTGCTGGTAACGGTATAGCTATCAGATGATAACAGGTACAGGGGGAGCCAAGTGGCTCCCCCTTTTTTTATCCTGCAATCCTGATTGTTTTGTAGAGGAAATTTTTAAAGCGGTAGAGTGCCTTTTGTTGTTCAGCCTCGGGCATGTCTTCCGGTAGCGCCTTTAGGTAGCGGGCTACATTGGGTAACTGCTTGCCGGTAACTGCCCGCGCCTTCTCGATTATGACACGTACCACATCACGGGAAAGCTCATTCCGGCTATACGGTTCATATACATTTCTCCAGAACGTACCGCCTTGGCGTATCTGCTCTAAGAGATCGTCGGCCAGTCGAGCATGGAATCCCTGTACACTTTCGGGATGGGATGTTGAGAGGCCAAGGCTGACGCCTTTTATGGCATGCCGGATATCATCGCCACTGATTTGCATGCCTCGTTTAAAGAAGAGAGCCCGCAGTAAGATGGATCGTAGCTCACGGATATTGCCTTCATATTGATGGGAGACGAGCTGAGCCTTTGCATCGTCGCTAATGCGTGGGGGGTCTTCTGGCTCCGCAACACCACGATAGGTTCGATACAGTTTGCCGAGAAAGTGTACAGCCAGATCCGGAATATCTTCACGGCGCTCATTAAGCGACGGGAGACGAATGGAAAGCTCTGCCAAGCGGTGGTAAAGGTCCTCCCTGAAACGCCCCGCAGCAATCTCCGTTGGTAAATCTTTGTTGGTAGCGGCAACAAGCAGAACACGGCTGTAGCGCTCGGTATTGTCGCCTAAGCGGATAAAGCCACCGTTATCGAGGAACCGCAGTAGCTGTACCTGGGTCTTAGGGTCGGCATCCCCAATTTCATCCAGGAAAACCACGCCTCCGATGCAGT
This sequence comes from uncultured Geobacteraceae bacterium, assembly GCA_964456065.1. Taxonomy (GTDB): domain Bacteria; phylum Desulfobacterota; class Desulfuromonadia; order Geobacterales; family Pseudopelobacteraceae; genus Trichlorobacter. The sequence goes on along the minus strand of CAYVYW010000001.1, from coordinate 38,726 downwards.
CCTCCAAAATACCACGCCGGTCGTTGGTTGCGCCGGTGAAGGCCCCCTTTTTATGCCCGAACAGTTCTGAATACGTCAGTTCGCCGCTGTAGGCGGCAATATTGGTTTTTTTAATGGGGAGCTCGCCACTGGGGTTGAGCTGAGAACGGTAGAGTGAGTTTAAGGTGTTATAGAGGTTATTAAAGAAAAATTCCTTGCCAGAACCGGTCGGGCCTGTCACGAGCAATGAGGGGAGACCGATAGTGGCCTCTTGAATAACATTACGGTGCCACAGGGTGATGCGGTTAAAAATTGGACCGGAGATACTATTGATGAAATTGACGACGGCTTGGGATGTGGGGCTAACGCCGATGATATTACCGAGTCGATAGGACGAAACATGGGGATCCTTATAGCCGACATCGGTAGTTAGGCGCCGCACTTCCCCCTGTAGTCCTTCAATACGCTGCAGGTCGGAAAGATGGCGGGCTGTCAGGGAGCCTATGATTTGCAGAATCCGTTTATGTTCCTCGGTGAAATACCCGTAACGCATCGAATTAAGACAGATAACGGCAATGACGTTGTCGTCACAGATAATAGGAACAGCTATTTCACTTTTTAGCAGATCGCTCATGGAGCGGTGAAAACAATCGCCTGACCGTTCGACATCGACGCTGGCAATAATCTTGGGTTGGCGGCTCCAGGCGGCATAGCCGGTTAGGCTGCGCTCAGCCAGTGGTAGCTCTTGGCCCCCAACGGGGAAGGGGGGAATGTAGCGTTTCAGCCACTCTTTATTTTTGGCCCCGACGATGGTTCCTTGTTCATCCTCAACAACGAGCCAGCGGCGCCCTTCCCGTTCTTCAATGAGCGCGATACTGCCGGTGTCGGCACCAATTAGTTCCGTTGCTTTGGCAAGGACCTTGGTTAGAAATGGCTGAAGTGTTGACGACCCTTCATTGAGGAGATCGGTGATTTCAGAAAGCACCTTAATCTCAAGATGCTCTACGCCAACGCCGCTTAAGATGCTGGCAACCATCTCGGCATGCCCCTGTAAAAGCCCCATTTCAAATTCACTGAATTGATACACTTCGTGGGAGAAATAGTTCACAAGACAGATAATCTTACGTGAGAGGGGGTCGAAGCGGGGGACAACATAGAGGCTGCGTAATGACATCTGCTCAGTTAATTCACGTTTTTGCAGGTTGTAGTTTGCAATATCGTCAATATAGAGAGGCTTTAAAAGCTGCTCGTTACTGATAACCGCATGGCGGTCAACGAATCGTGAGATGAGCGATGAGCCAGGATCCAGCATAATGGCGCCGAGTTGGTCGTACTGATCCTGCAGACGCGTTTCATGGGAATAGCTCGCTAGAACTTCAAGGGTCGCGCCTGACTCATCACCGAGGGAACGGGGGGTGAGTACGGAAGCCAAGGCAACCCGGTCCACCAGGCGTACTGCCGAACGGACCATCAAGGCCGCAGCGTCCCGTTGCTTTGACTGTTCAAGTCTCCTGGCCAAGAGAATCTGCTGATGGTAGTTTTTGGCCTCCTCGAGACGTTCACTGACTTGCAGAGCAAAGCCACTGATAAGAGCTTTTTGTTGACCGTCGAGTTCTCCTTGCAGTTGACTAAAATCGATGACGAGGACGCCGATGGACTTGCCGTGGCTTACAAGGGGGAGGTACCAACTTGAGCCGATACTGAAGCGGTGGGCAACCGCAAGGTCCATAAGTTGTGCCGCCCCTGCTGACGTGGTGAAAAAGGCCGGACACTGGGTGGCAAACACCGAGGATAAGAGCGCTTCCGTGGTGACAATCGGGAAGTTTGTCTGCTGCACTTCAGGTTGGTGGCCACTGGTGAAGACACAACTTAAAGCTCCAGCAATAAGATCTTCCAGGTAAATTCTGACCATGTCGCTCCCGGAAACAAGGCGGGCGCCTTCAGCCAGAACATAGAGTAGTTCAGTTTGGTTCTCCTTGCCATACCCTCGGATCTTATCTAATAGAGCGGTTATTTGTTGTTGGGTTGCCTGCATCATTCAATCTCCATGGAAAATTGCAGACCATCATGGGCAAACTGTACACCATCAGGTAGCTGCGCCGATTGCGACTGGTATGAGACATCATGGGTCAGGTGGGTTAAAATAATGCGTTGAGCCCCGAGCCCTTTGGCGGCGCTTATGGCACTGGTGATATTAAAATGATAGGGATGGCCCGTCCAGCGTAGGCCATCGATGATGACGGTATGTATTCCTTGCAGCTTTACGACAGACTGGGCATTGATAGCGCTACAGTCCGTCAAATAGGCAAAGGGGCCAAAGCGGTAGCCAGTCGCTTCGAGGGGACCGTGGGCAAGCGGTATTGGTATAATGGTTTGGCCGAAAAGCTCAAAAGGGCCTTCAATTTCTTGAGGTGCCAGTAAAGCAGGATGGGTTCCGCCGGTAAAGCTGCTGAAAATGTAAGGGAAACTACGCTGGATCCTCGTAAGTGTTTCCTGGGTGCCAAAACAGGGGATGACATTTTTGTGAAAGAAGTGGAAGCCCCGTAGGTCGTCAATACCATTGATGTGGTCTGCATGGGCATGGGTATAGAGTACCGCGTCAACATGGGACACCTCTTCCCGCAGCATTTGGCTCCGTAAATCAGGTGTCGTGTCAATCAGTATGGTTTTCCCACCATAGCATACCAAGATGGATGAGCGACTACGCTTGTCCCGTGCATCTTCAGACCGGCAGACGGTACAGCGACAGCCAACCATCGGTACGCCGGTTGAGGTTCCGCATCCAAGAATGGTGATGTCCATGAATGAACCATAGCAGAGCTATGATATCTGGGCAAGGGTGATTTCCAGTCTTTTCTCTTGCGGCCAATACTGCTTTAAGGCATGCTACAGCCATGTCTTTGCTTGTACTTGCCCCCTTCACACAAGGTCCGATTCGCGGTAACCGGGTTAGCGTTGATCGTACCGTCAGCACACTGCGCAAGGCTGGTCTTGAGGTTTGTTTACGGGAGGGGGGTCCTAGAGATTCGCTTGACGCACTTGTCGCGGATACGCAGTCCAGTACATGGCGCCTTATTCATGCTTTCCATGCCTTTCATGCGGGTGTACAGGCCTATAACCTTGCACGAGTCCTCGAACTGCCATACCTCATAACCATTACCGGTAGTGATCTTTTTGAAGAACAGTATTCTGCCAATCCATTGACGGCTACTTCGGTAACTGCTGCAGATCGCATAATCTGTTTTGATCGTTTAATTGGCTGCCAAGTGGCAAAAACCTTTGCGGTGCCGACCGAGCGTATTGTCACTATTCCCCAGGGGGTTCAGTGGTATGCTGATGCGGGTGACGCATATCGTTCGCAGGATGGGCGCGCTGTATTATTCTTGCCAGCCGCCTTACGCCCGGTCAAAGGGGTTCTCGAGATGATAGAGGCCCTTGCCCCCCTTTATGCACGGTGTCCCTTTGAACTACTGGTTGCCGGTGGAGCGCTCGATGCGGTCTATGCTGAGCGGGTCAGACAGTTGGCACGATGTTATCCCTTTGTCACGTTACTGGGAGAAGTCCCCCATGAACAAATGGGCTATTACTACCGTGGAGCAGACCTGCTTCTCAACGGATCGTGGTTTGAGGGTGGTTTGGCAAATAGTGTCCTGGAAGGCTTGGCGATGGGATGTACGGTTGTTGCCCGTGATGTGATTGGTAACCGTGCTGCGGTATCAGTAGGCGAGAACGGGTATTTATTCACCCATGATGATGAACTCCTTGAGATTGTTATGCGTCTGCTATCAGACCGGCAGGCCCTGACAGCTGGTCGGGGCCGTATTGCTGAGTGTGCCCGGCAGCGTTATTCTCCTCAACAGGAGGGGGAACTGCTACTGGCCTGTTATCGTTCAATCCTTAATCTTAGCCAGGATCTGCTTTTCTAATATGGGGTGCTGCGGCTTAGGGGGCACGACGTTGCATAACGGACGGCCAGGGTAACATTGTACTGCCATACCGATTTTTATGGTAGCATTCATAGAAAACGGGGAGACAAGCTCCCCGTTTTCTATTGTTATGTGCGGTACTCTTAGAAGTTAATGTCAAGCTGTGTGGTAAAGGTTGGTTTGCCACCAGTAGCTAGATCTTGATAATAGTTGTATCCGACCAACACGGAGACATTCGGGGTGAAGGTGTAGGAGATGCCGGTTGAAAGGGCGCCGAAGGCATTATTGCCACTCATGTAGTCGACAGCCATCCAGAGTTTATCTGAAATTTCAGATAATGAGCGATCCCAGGAGGCCAGAACACCGGTGTTGCTGGTGCCAAGGTTTTTTTCCGAGCCGTAGTAGCCGCCAATGGATAGGCGCCCGATAACAGGTAATGTTTTGGCTACAAGACCGTAGCTGATGTTGGACTTAGTGTTTTCATTGGCATCAGTTGATAGGTTGTCTTTTTGTGTGCCAACTCCAAAAATACCAACGGCAAGAGCAGGTGCCCCTTTCATGAAGCTGTCTTCAGGGGTTGCCAGCTTCGCATTAAACACCAGGGGGTTTTTGGTGGAGGTGGAGCCTGCTGTGTTATCGGTATAGTAATCAAAACCAACTTCCATTTTAAGATTTTTTAGTGGTAAAACACCGACCGTTACCCCAGTATCGAAATAGTTTAAACCACTTCGACTCGTTGCACGAATATAATTGTCCACACTTATATTGACTTCTTTGAAGCCCTTAGCATCGGTTGATGGAATCCAGATCTGCCCAGAAGGGGTTGCCAGAGCCATGCTGCTTGCTGCAAGGGAGAGACCGGCTGCCAGTGCCATGATTTTCAGTGTTTTCATACAGAACTCCTTTTAGACTAGATTGGGTCAGCCACCAGTGCTACGGTTAGCCGCGAAGATTGACAGGTAACAATCAGCATCTGTGCCAAAATGGAGAAAAAGGGGCATATGAAAACATTAAAGCATGCAAATCAAGTGGTTACGGAGATCGCTACCCGTGTCTTTACGGGAGCCCGCGGCTTTGTAACCAAGGGGCTGCGCCTAGCATTCCACCAAGCCTGCTCATTTTTTAGTCATGGAGGCCCTTTCGTCTCTGGCTTGGTGGCCACCTGCCTAACTCTAACTGTCGCCGTGCCACAGCAAGCAAAGGCTACGCAAGAGTTTGCCCTGGCATTAGAAGATACCCCGGTTTTTAATAGTGCTGAGGCTGCGCGAGGCCACGTAAAGCCTGACCGCTGTGGGCAGGTGCGCACACTTGAGTTTATTGCCCCCGCGGGCACCCCTTTCGCCATTATCTCCACAGTACCAGATACTATTTTACAGGTGACAACGCAGGCATATCAGGCGCCGAGCGATGTTAAGCTTTATGTTTCTGCCAAAGGGCTTCTCCAGGCTAAGGAACCGTTCCCTGTGACCGCACGGCGGCTTCCATCACGGGAGGCCATGTTAGCGCACCTAGATTCGGCGGTGGGGTTGCCCTATGTCTGGGGGGGAAATGTCCGAAAGGGTGTTGTTGGTCATACAGGACAGCGCCTGTTCGTTGGCCTTGATTGTTCTGGTCTACTCTATGAGGCGTCACAAGGGGCCACGCCACGTAATACTTCCCAGCTGGTTTATTTCGGTGAGCCGGTTGCCGTGCATGGTTTGAGCCCTGAAGCTATTGCGCAAAAACTTCGTCCCCTTGACCTGATTGTCTGGCCGGGGCACGTGGTGGTGGTTACACAAAATGGGCAGACGATTGAAAGCATTCTGGCCTGTGGTGAAAAGCAAAAAAGCGGTGTTATCAGACGCCCGCTCCTGCAGAGGCTCAAAGAAATTCATCGCACGCGTACACCGCAAGACTACTGGCAACACGGAGCACAGTACGTTGTACGTCGTTGGGTAGAACCTTAGCGGCGTTGTTTGTCGGGAATGGGGAGGCCCAAGTGTGCCAATACCTTCGTCATGTCGTCCCAGACCTCCCAGAAATGCTCACGATTTTCCTGATTTCTGAGCAAAAAAGCAGGGTGAAAAGTCGGCATGACCGCAAGGTTTTTGTGCCCGGGCATGGGGTGGAAATGTCCTCGCATACGTGATATCGGCTCTTTGGTGGCTAACAGGGTTTGGGCCGCAAAGGTACCAAGTGCCACCAAAACCTGCGGATTTATCAGCTCTAGTTGTTGTTTTAGATAACCGGAGCAGGCGACTATTTCATCTTTATGGGGATTGCGATTACCGGGTGGCCTGCATTTTATGACATTACAGATATAAACGTCTTCGCGGGAGAGTCCCATGGCTTTTAAGAGACGAGTCAACACCATTCCAGCGTCACCCACAAACGGGATGCCCTGACGATCTTCTTCCGCCCCCGGTGCTTCGCCCACCAGAACAAGGCGGGCCTTCGGGTTGCCTTGTCCGAAAACAACTCGTTTTCGTTCCGCTGACAAACCGCACTTTGTGCAGTCCTGTACCTGACAGGCCAGCTCTTCGAGGTTTTTTACGTGTGACACATTCTTGGGAGTGTCAGGATGTGGCTCTCGGGGGATGGCTACAGGAACACCTTCGACACCGCTTTCCTGCAAGTCTTCCAGATAGCCCGCAAGGGAGGCGTACATAGTTTTGGACGTGATGCGGTCTGGCATGCTACCCTCAAGAAAAAATCGATGTTTCAGCTATAAGAAAGTGTACATGATGTTTTTCGTAGTGTCACTCATAACCATACTGTTTGTTGCCATGCCGGTTGAAGCGATGGCCTGGGGTGGTGGTACCCATCTCCAGATTGGCCTTAAGGTCTTAGAGTCCTTGCATCAGCTGCCGGCTGCGATGGGAACATTGTTGGCGGCCTATCCCCATGACTTCCTCTATGGCTGTCTGGCTCCCGACATAACCATCGGGAAGAAATATACCGACTATCAGTCCCATTGCCATCGTTGGCAGGCGGGTCGGCGTCTCTTGGAGCTTGCTGAGGATGATAGTCAGCGGGCTTGTGCCTATGGGTATCTCTGTCATCTTGGTGCTGACTTGGTTGCTCATAATATTTACGTGCCTTACAAAACCATTCGTTCCTTCAGTACCATGGCATTGCGGCACACCTACTGGGAACTACGGTTTGAGTCATTTGTGGGGAGTGATATCTGGCATGTTGCCCAAGAAGTGTGCCGGGCAGGTCGGCGCCACGATGATGTGTTGTTGCGTTCGGTACTGGTTCCGACGCTGCTTTCCTTTGGGGCGAACAAAAGAATATTTAGCTCGCTTATGGTCTTAGGGCGGGTTAAACGTTGGCAAAGAATGTTGACGGTGGTTTCCCACCACTCAAGTCACCACCTGTCGGCAGTGGATCGACAGGAATACCTTCAGATGTGTATTGATGCCGTGATGGACTTACTGGAAAAGGGAGAAGCCTCATGGTGTTATAGTGCTGACCCGACGGGGGAAGTCGCGTTGGCAACATCACGGGTCATGCGTAAGCACCTTAGTTTTCTTCATCAGACCGGTCGTATAACACGAGAAGAAGGGATGGAGCGGGTTAGTTTTATTAAGCCGATGCTGATCCGTGGTATGCGCGAACCAGGCCTGCACACGGTGCTTCGGCAGGCCTGTCATGAGAAACATTCACCGTTTTTGGAGTAGTTGCTCCAAGACCCGGTCTAAAATACGATTTGCCAGTGCCTCTTTCGTCATACATGGTAGTGCCTGAGCATGACCGGTTGCATCAAAGATGGTTGCAATATTTGTCTGACAACCGAATCCTGCCCCCTCCTGGGTCACGTCGTTGGCGACCAGCAGGTCGAGACGTTTCTCATGCAGCTTCTTTTTTGCATACGCTTCCAGATTATGTGTTTCAGCAGCAAAGCCAACCACCACTTTGGGCCTCGCACTGCTGGTACTTGCCTCTGTCAGGATATCAGGGTTACGCTCTAAGGGTATACTTGGCGCTGCATCACCTTTTTTTATCTTGTTGCTCTGACGCATAACGGGTCGGTAATCAGCAACCGCTGCAGCTTTTATAATAACATCAACTTTTGGTAGGAGTTGCATGACCTGCTCGTGCATTTCCTGCGCACTGACCACAGGATACCTCATGACACCGTCTGGAGCAGTGAGGGCAACCGGGCCACTCACAAGATCCACGACAGCCCCACGCAGAAACGCCTGTTTAGCCAAGGCGAATCCCATGGTACCAGAAGAATGATTTGAGAGGTAGCGTACGGGATCAAGCTCTTCACGGGTGGGGCCGGCTGTGACGAGAATACGCCTGCCGGCGAGATCGTGTGGGGTTAGTAGTCGCTCGGCATGGGCAAAAATCGTCTCGGGTGAGGGGAGCTTGCCGTTCCCTTCCCAGCCGCATGCCAGTGCACCGAAGGCTGGCTGAATAATCTGATAGCCTACCTCACGGAGTGTCTGCTCGTTTTTCTGATAGAGCGGGTTTTCGTACATATTGACATTCATGGCCGGTGCAAAAAGTACGGGAGCTTTTGTTGCCATGATGGTGGTACTCAGTAAATCATCAGCAATGCCGTGGGCGACTTTGCCAATAATGTTGGCTGTGGCCGGGGCGATAATCATGAGATCGGCTCGGTCGGCCAGCGAGATGTGGCCGATTTCGTGTTCGAGCGGCAGGGAGAAAAGGTCGGTCATGACCGGTGTGCCGGCGAGTGTTTGAAACGTCAGCGGTGTTACAAACTCAGTGGCTGCTTTGGTCATAACCACATGAACCCGTGCTCCTGCTTTTGTGAGCAGACGTAAAAGTTCAACAGCCTTATAGGCGGCAATCCCCCCTGTAACACCCAAGACAATCGTTTTGTCAGTAAAGGCACCCATGGCTAGTTGACGTACGGATTATGGCGACGTTCGTGGCCAATAGTTGTGCGTGGGCCGTGCCCAGGGTAGACAACGGTATCGTCGGCGAGTGGAAACAGCTTGTCATGTATGGAAGCAATTAGCTGGGGTTGAGATCCGCCCGGTAGGTCGGTCCTGCCAACGCTGTCAGCAAAAAGAGTGTCGCCGGTTATGACCATATGGGCATCTGCCAGATAAAAGCAGCAGCCACCCCGTGTGTGTCCAGGGGTATGGAGCACTTTGATGGTGATGCTGCCGATGGTTATGGTCTCGCCGTCTTCAAGGTAATGGTCTGCTGCTGGCGAGTTCTCAGATTTACAGCCATACATTGCTGCGGTGGCAGCTACCCGACCCAACATAACGCTGTCGGCCTCATGAATATAGAGGGGGGCGTGTGTTGCTTCTTTCAGTGCTTTATTCGCACCGATATGGTCAAAGTGGCCGTGGGTGTTCATAACAAGTGCTACTTGATAACCGCCGGTTGTGACCGCGTCTAAAATGGTGGCGGCATCTTCACCGGGGTCCACCACGATAGCCTGTTTACTTGTTTCACATCCAAGAATATAGCAGTTGACCCCAAGAGGGCCGACAACAATGGTTGAAAGCAGCATGGAGTGTTACCTCACCTCACCAACCGGTACTTGCTTCCACTATCGGTTGGTGGTATTGTTTTAATGTCCGTCTCGACGGATGTTACGTTGTCTTAAAGGAGAAAGCCAATGCAAAAGTATGTCTGCAGTATCTGCCAGTATGAGTATGACCCCGCAGTCGGTGATCCGGATCATGGTATTGCCCCGGGAACGGCCTTCGAGGATATCCCTGAAGACTGGTGCTGCCCACTCTGTGGTGCCGGTAAAGACGTTTTCGAAGAGGCCTAGCAGAGTTATGAAGGGGGCGGGATACCGCCCCCTTCATTTTTATCCCCGCCGTAACTCCTCATCCAGTATTTCTAAGAACCCTTGCAGCTCGTCCGGCTGTATATCACCCATATGCGCAATGCGAAAAGCGGTTCCCTTGAGCTTGCCATAGCCATCATCGAAGGCATAGTCCCGTTCGCCAAGCCGTTTTTTCAGTGCGGCAAGATCAGTACCCCGCGTGTTGCGTATACTGGTGAGGGTTACTGATTGTGCCCCCGAGGGTGCGAAGAGCTCAAAGCCGTTTTGGCAGGCCCAGGATCTGGTTGTGGTGGCCATCTGGGCATGGCGCTGCCAGCGCTGTTCAAGCCCTTCCTTGAAAATGCGTTGTAGCTGACAATCGAGGCCGTAAATGAGCGAGATGCAGGGTGTTGACGGTGTGTTGTCTTTATCGTCATTGATTGCAAACTCTAAAAAATCAAAATAGTAGCCGCGGTTTTGAACAGTCGCAGCCCGAGTGAGCGCTTTTTCGCTTGCGGTAAAGACGGCCAGTCCCGGGGGGAGAGCAAGAGCTTTTTGTACACCAAAAATACAACAGTCAATGCCAAGCTCATCAACGGGAATGGGCATTGCACTCATGGATGAAACGGTGTCAACAATGAAAACCACCTCAGGAAAGCGCTTCATCACGGCGCCAATTTCATCAAGGGGAGAACAGACGCCGGTTGACGTTTCGTTATGAATCATGGTCATGCAGTCATACGCGCCGCTCGCAAGCGTTTTCTCGACCAGATCCGCCGTTATGGGCTCACCCCAGGGGACTTTGATGGCGTCGGCCTCTTTGCCGCAACGCTTGGTGACATCGTGCCATTTGTCAGAGAAGGCACCGTTACAGAAGTTTGCACAGCGCTTTCCCACCAGGTTCCGCACAGCCCCTTCCATGGCACCAAAAGCACTTGCTGTGGCAAGGAAGACCCGTGTCTGCGTCTGCATCATTTTCTTGAGTCCTGTTGTTACCCTGCCATGTAAAACAGCATATTCTTTCATGCGATGGCCAATCATTGGCTGGCTCATCGCTTCGAAGATTTCTGGGGCCACGTTGACCGGGCCAGGTATAAAAAGTTTTTTCGCCATGGTAATGACTCCGATTTCTTTCGTGATACTAGGCTGTTCCGTATAGCAGAGCGCAGGTGCAAAGTCAAGGGAGCCCCGTGTGCAACATTATAGCAACATCATGTGCAACGCATGCAACCCAATAAAATCCTATTGCTTTTTTAAAATTTGCGTGGTAGTTACAGGCAAATGCAACATGGCGAGCCGACAAAGGCATGGCATAGAAATACGACGCTAAAGGGGAATCATGTATGTCACATCACTACCACAAACCTTCTCTGCATGAGTTGACCTCAGGGGTCGCCGAGCGACTCAAAACAGCAGGGACTGGATTTTACATCCTTGTCCTTTGTTGTCTCGTTTTGGTACTTGCTGCAACCGGTATTGGCGTTACCGCCATGTTCAAAGGGCACGAAGCTTATTACAACGTGTATCGTGAGATGCCATGGGGCATTTTGATTGCGGCGTACGTATTCTTCGTTGTCACCTCAACGGGCCTGTGTCTGGTTTCCTCCATTGGACACGTTTTTGGGGTGAAAGACTTTATGCCGATTGCCAAGCGTTCAGTCTTCCTCTCCATCGCCACCATTCTTTCCGGGTTCTTTGTCATCGCCTTTGAAATTAAAATCCCCTGGCGTATGGCTATCTATAACGTTATATCACCGAACCTGACCTCAAACATCTGGTGGATGGGTACCCTGTACGGGGTGTATCTGGCTTTTATGTTCGCCGAATATATCTTCCTCCTGATGGACCGTCACCGCCCTGCAGTTATATGTGGTTTTAGTGGTTCTGTGGCCGGTATTCTGGCCCACTCAAACCTCGGTGCCGTCTTCGGTCTTCTGATGGGGCGCGAGTTCTGGCACGGTCCCTATATGCCGATCTACTTCATCGCCTCGGCCATGATGACCGGCACGGCCGTTATCATTATGTTCCATATTCTGGGCTACCGTATTAACCGTGAGACCATGGATCCCGCTATGCTGCGGGCCATTGAAGTTACCACGAAAATCGGTGTTTTGCTGATTTGTGTCATTCTCTTCTTCACCTCATGGAAGCTAATATCCGGACTGGCCGGCCAGCCGGGCGGCAAATATGAGTCCGTTATGGCGATGTTGAGCGGTCCCTTTGCGCTGAATTTCTGGGTCTTTGAGCTGGGTGCCGGCATGCTGTTACCTCTGGTGCTCTTTATCCTCTCAAAGGGTAAAAACCTTAAAATGCTCTTGGTTGCGTCCATTTCCATGATTATTGGTATCTTTGTCATGCGCTTTGACCTCGTGGTGGTCGGCCAGTCGGTGCCGGTCTACCATGAACTTGGTGTCAATGAGTTCAAGCATCTGCTGACCTATGTCCCTTCATTCTATGAAATATTGATTGTGGCAGGTGGTATTGCCATGACCATTCTTCTCTTCCTGCTTGGGGAGAAGGTTTTCGACGGCCACAAGGTAGAAGATCATCACTGACAGAAGCCGGTGGCTTCCGACTACACCTACAAGGATAGAGACCATGAAGACGATAAAGGATCTGAACAATATGAACAACGAAGGTGTCGAGAATGTCTCCAGTCAGGAGCGTCGTGACTTTCTCAAGATGGGGCTTGCCATTACCGGCATTTTCGCAGGAGGTACACTCTTCTCGGCAGTCTCCACATTTAGCCGGGCCCATGCCTCTGACTTTGCAAAAAAATATCCCTATAAGCCTCACTACAGCATGATTATGCAGCAACATCGCTGTATCGATTGTGAACGCTGTGTGCTGGCCTGTAAGCAGACCAATCATGTCCCTGATGCCCATGGCGCCTACCGGACGACCATCTTGGAAAAGGAAACGCCAGATGCACTCGGTGGTAAGCGGGAGTTCATTCCTGTCCTTTGTAATCAATGTAACCTGCCACAATGTACGCGGGTTTGCCCCACTAAGGCGACCTATAAGGACAAGAAGACCGGTATCGTTTTGATGGATGTTAAGAAATGCATCGGCTGCTTGACCTGTCAAGAGGGCTGCCCCTACAATGCGCGTTATTTCGATGAGCACCGCCATGCGGTTGACAAGTGTAACTTCTGTTACGATACACGTCTTGCCACCGGTGCAAAAGATACCGCTTGTGCCCATGCCTGCCCAGCTGATGTACGGGTTTTTGGCGATCTCTCGGATCAAAATGATCGCGCCTTTAAGATTGTGCATCAAATCGAGCGGGCCGTTTGGGTTCTGCGTCCCGAGGCGGGGACACGTCCGAATGTTTTCTATACCAAGGGCTAATGATACCAACCACTGATAACGAGGTAAGCTATTATGAAAATCCGTTCCACACTACCTGCTGTACTCGCCATATCCGGGATCATGGTCGGTGTCGCCGCCGCAGCAAGTTATCCTGAGAAGTCGATCTTTTTTGACAAACCGGTTCGTGGTGTTGAGTTCTCCCATACTGCCCATGTCAAGAAAGGGATGTCCTGTTCCATATGCCATCCACGCCTGTTTGCCATGAAAGCAAAGAAGGCCCAAGAGAATAATGACTTTGTTATGGAGTCGTTATATAAGGGGAAATACTGTGGTGCCTGCCATAACGGTTCGATTGCTTTTGCATCCAACACGCAGTGTGCCACCTGTCACGTTGGTATAAAGGGTGAAGAGCGGGCAAGCGGAGCAAAGCCGGCGAAACACTAAGAAATAGTCTTCATAGCTAAAAAGGGGTGCTACCATCATAGTGGTAGCACCCCTTTTATTATTCTTCAGACAAGTCTTTGTTAAAGTTCTTCGAAAAAATTCTGCCCTGCTGCCGGCATGACGTCTTCAACAGGCTCATGCTCATCGTTCTCATGGCAGAGGTCGTCAAGGAAGCGCTGATTGTCACCGATGCAGCGGCGGACCTGTCCCAGCAGTTCTTCTAAATCTGACGCTATGGCGGGCGTTTCCTGATGTGATGACATGCCCTTTAGCCCGCCAGACCATCCAGATAGCGCTCAGCATCAAGGGCTGCCATGCAGCCGGTTCCTGCAGAGGTAATGGCCTGTCGATAGGTATAATCCTGCACATCGCCGGCGGCGAAGACGCCAGGAACAGTGGTTTGTGTGGCAAAGCCTTCAGCCTGACGGGTCAGGATATATCCTCCATCCATGGCTAACTGCCCATCGAATATGGCAGTGTTTGGTGCGTGGCCGATGGCGATGAAAACACCGTCAACAGCAATCTCCTCGGTTGCACCGGTTTGTACATCTTTAACACGCACACCAGTAACGCCCAAGTTGTCGCCCAGAACTTCATCGAGAGTGGAGAACCATTTAATGGTTACTTTACCGTCAAGCGCCCGTTGCTTAAGTTTGTCCGCCAGGATTTTCTCGGAACGGAACTGATCGCGCCGATGAATAATAGTGACATGGCTTGCGATGTTCGCTAGGTAGAGCGCCTCTTCTACGGCAGTGTTTCCCCCGCCGACGACGGCGACTGGTTTATTGCGGTAGAAGAACCCGTCGCAGGTTGCACAGGCAGAAACCCCTTTGCCTTTGAAGGCTTCCTCTGACGGTAGGCCTAGGTAGCGAGCTGAAGCCCCCGTAGCGATAATCAAGGCATCACAGGTATAGCTGCCGCTATCACCGGTTAACGTGAAAGGACGTGATGTTAGGTCGGCTTTCGTAATCATGTCATAGATGATGTCTGTGCTGAAGCGTTCGGCATGCTGGCGCATGCGCTCCATAAGGTCTGGTCCCTGGACACCCTCCGGGTCACCAGGCCAGTTATCGACTTCGGTGGTGGTGGTCAGCTGGCCGCCTGGCTGCAGGCCGGCAATCAGGACGGGAGACAGGTTGGCGCGTGCAGCATAAACCGCTGCGGTATAACCGGCAGGGCCGGAGCCCAGAATAATAAGACGATGGTGGGATGGTGCTGCCATCAGGAGGTCCTCTCTTTCATTAGGTGCTGGAGCACTAGATACTAAAGCTTCTTATTACCATCGAACCCCGTTTGGCGCAAGGGGCTCAATGGTGGGGATCAGACCGCTTACTGTTGTTTTCAAAACGGGTAAATTCGCCGAGGAAGGTCATTTCAACGGTACCGATGGGACCATTTCTCTGCTTGCCGATAATAATCTCGGCTGAACGCTCATGGTTGGCGGTACAGCTACCGTCTTTTTTCTTGCAGTGTTCGCAGTAGACCGCTTCACGGTAGACAAACATAATAACGTCAGCATCCTGTTCGATGGCGCCGGACTCGCGTAGGTCGCTCATCATGGGGCGTTTGTCGCCACGACTTTCAAGGCTGCGGTTAAGCTGTGAGAGGGCGATAACCGGGACGTGCAGTTCTTTGGCCAGAGCCTTCAAAGAACGTGAGATGTCGGATATCTCCTGCTGCCGGTTTTCGAGGGCGTCGCCACCACGCATGAGCTGCAGGTAGTCAACGATTACCATGCCAAGTCCATGTTCACTCTTTAAGCGCCGTGCTTTTGAACGGAGTTCCAAAACTGAAATTGCCGGTGTGTCATCGATAAAAATGGGTGCTTCATGGAGTATACTGGCAGCATGCTGCAGCTTGGGCCAATCACCATCGCTAAAGTGGCCGGTGCGCATTTTTGAGGCGTCAACGCGGGCGATTGAGGAAAGAAAGCGGGTAACAAGCTGTTCCTTACTCATCTCCAAGGAGAAAATAACGACCGGTGTCTTATCGGCCTGTTTTGTTTCGGCGCCAGCGTGACTTGCAATGTTAAGGGCTAGTGCCGTTTTTCCCATGGAAGGGCGGGCTGCAATAATAAGAAGATCGCCCGGTTGAAAACCGGCGGTCATCTGATCCAGATCCAGAAAGCCCGAAGGGACGCCAGTGACGGCTTCTTTCCGTTCATAAAGGCTTTCCAGATGGCTAAAGGCCCCCTTGATGATATCTTTCACCGGATAGTACTGGGGGCGCAGCTTGTTCTCGCCGATTTCAAAGAGCGCTTTTTGGGCATGGTCCAGTAAACTGTCCACATCCCCTTTCTCTTCATACCCTCTGGTTGCTATTTCGGTTGCCACGCTAATGAGGCGTCGGCTGACGGCCTTTTCCTTCACAATTTTGCAGTAATAAACAATATTGGCGGCGGTTGGCACATAATCAACCAGGGTGGTCAGGTAGGCCGCCCCGCCACAGGTTTCCAAATCACCTCTGCGTTGCAGGACATCATTGAGTGTTATGAGGTCGCAGGGCTCCCGCCGTTCTGATAGCTCCAACATGGCGGAGAAAATACGGCGATGGGACTCCCGGTAGAAATCGTCCTGTTGTATAACCTCCAGCGCTCTGTTGATGGCATCGTTGTCAATGAGGATGCCGCCAAGAACAGACATCTCGGCTTCGATGCTTTGCGGTGGTAGTTTATGCAGTGTCGTTGTGCTCATACGTTTTTCCGTCGTTTCCTTAGCAGCTGCAACCGGTGTGACAGGGCTCTGTGGCTGATGGCGGGATGTCCTCTTCGCGTCGGATCAGATCCCCCGCAGCACTTTCTACGGGTACCTCCATGACCACGAGCATGTTCGGGTGGACGGTCTGGCGGTGATCTTCCTCACCCAGTGCCGTGCGTTGCCTGAGGGCGGTGGCCGTGAAGCTTGCATTGCGCATGCCTGGGCCAATCAGTGAAAAAGACTCCCCTTCTGAAAAGCGGTTTTTGACCATGACAAGCGCTAGGCCTGGGGTAATGATTTCTTCAATCACCGCCACTAACTGATGGGTACGGTGATAGCCGGCATGATATGTTTGGCCGACATCGCGGGGATTGCCAAACAAAAAACCGGTGGTGTAGCCGCGGTTGCTGATGGTGTCCAGCTCCGTAAGCCAGGCTGGATCGGGTTGGTAGTTCGCCGGGTCAGCACAGTAGCGATCAATGGCAGCCCGATAGACTCTCACCACGCTGGCAAGATAGTGCACTCCCTTCATGCGCCCCTCAAGTTTAAGGGATGCAACTCCTGCATCTACCAGTTCCGGGAGGTGCTCAAGCAGACACAGGTCCCGCGAGTTAAAGATAAACGTGCCATCAACATCCTCTTCAATCGGGAACGCCTGCTCAGGTCGTGTTTGCTCAACCAGGGTATATTTCCAGCGACACGGCTGTGTACATTCCCCAAGGTTTGCACTTCGGTCCGTCATGGCGCTACTTAAGAGACAGCGGCCGGAGTAGGCAATGCAGAGAGCCCCATGGGCGAAAACCTCGCAGGGGATGCTGACATGCTTGATGGTGTCCTGGATGTCCTCCAGAGTCATTTCCCGAGCCAGATTGACTCTGGCGACTCCAAGGTCCTGCCAGAATAAAGCGCTTTCCCGGTTAATGGTATTTGCCTGGGTGGAGAGGTGGATTTCCCGCTCAGGGCTAATGTGACGTACCATACGGAGAACGCCGGGGTCACTAACAATATAGGCATCAAAAGGCAAAGGCGCCAGCGTGTGGAGGTATTCCTCCAACTCTGCAAGTCGATAATTCGGCGGATAGCTGTTGATGGTTAAAAAACAGCGTACGTTGTGGCGGTGGCAAAAGTCCAGAGCCTCGGGCATCTGCTCAATGCTGAAGTTGCCCGCCATGTTGCGCAGCCCAAAAGCTGGGCCACCCATGTATACAGCATCTGCGCCGAAACGAACGGCGCAAATCAGTTTTTCCATGGTTCCAGCTGGCGCAAGCAGCTCTGGGCGATTCGGGATGCTTCGTGACACGGGATGGCTCCTGATTCATCTGGTGCCGTGTACAAAAAGGTAAGCCTTTATGACGACGGTCGGGAGGAGCATACTACCACAGCGCGGTGCTCTTGTACACTTGTGATGATAGAGTCTCTTAAGGTGGCATAGAATAGGGGAATTGACGAGCCCGCCTGCTTTGTACTATGGTGCACCCCACGGCTCAGCCGTGTGCACCAGAGAATTAATCCGTAAAGGATCATGATAGTATGCCTCAACATCTCGTAATCGTGGAGTCTCCCGCTAAGGCCAAGACCATTGAAAAGTTCCTGGGTAAGGACTATCAGGTGTTGGCATCCTACGGCCATGTTCGGGCGCTCCCCAGTAAACAGGGCTCGGTGGATGTGGAACATGGCTTTGTACCGAACTATCAAGTACTGCCTGAGAGTAAAAAACACCTTGATGCCATTAAAAAGGCTCTAAAGAGTGCTGACCGACTCCTGTTGGCAACTGACCCCGACCGTGAAGGGGAAGCAATTTCATGGCATCTGGTGGCGGCACTCGGTCTTGACCGTAAGCCCCGTATCCCGGTGGAGCGGGTGGTTTTTCATGAAATAACGAAGGATGCCATCATCCACGCTGTGCAGAACCCACGGGCAATTGCCGCAGATCTGGTCGATGCGCAACAGGCCCGATCCATTCTGGACTACCTGGTTGGTTTCACCCTGTCACCTTTCCTTTGGAAAAAGGTCAGATATGGCCTGTCTGCTGGTCGGGTACAATCGGTTGCCCTGCGGTTGGTCTGCGATCGTGAAAAAGAAATACAGGCTTTCCGTGAACAGGAGTACTGGACGATTGAGGGTAGTTTTACCACCGCGGCAGGTGCGAGCTTTGATGCCACCCTGACCACGATTAATGGTAAGAAACTTGAAAAGTTCTCCATATCTGATAAGGCCATGGCAAGCAGCCTTCGAGACGCCATTGCCGTTGGCAGTGCTGCTGTTGATCGTGTAACGGCAAAGCAGGCTAAGCGCACACCACCACCCCCTTTTACCACGTCCACCTTACAGCAGGAGGCTTCTCGTAAACTTGGTTTCTCTGCCAAGAAGACCATGTCCACAGCACAAAAACTTTATGAGGGTGTGGCAATTGGCGAAGGTGGTACGGTCGGCCTTATTACGTATATGCGTACGGACAGTGTTAACCTCTCTGCCCAAGCTTTGGCAGAAGCCAAAAACCTTATTCAAGGGGTGTATGGCCCTGACTATGCACTCTCCAAGCCACGTCATTATAAAACCAAGTCAAAAAACGCCCAGGAGGCTCACGAGGCAATTCGGCCGACCTATTTAGAAAAAACACCCCAGGACTTAAAGCGCTTTTTAACCCCTGATCAGTTTCGGCTCTATGACCTGATCTGGAAGCGGACGGTGGCCTGCCAGATGGCCGACGCCCGCCTTGACCAGACGGCAGTCGATATTGCGGTGTCTGCTACTGGTGGCCCCTATATCTTCCGGGCAACCGGTTCGGTACTGACCTTCCCTGGTTATATGAAAGTGTACATCGAGGGGAAAGATGATGCCGATGACGAGAAGGAAGGGTTATTGCCGCCACTGGTGGAAAAGGACCCGGTCGCCCTTGCAGCAGTGGTGGCCGAGCAGCATACTACCCAGCCTCCGCCGCGGTATACAGAGGCGACCCTTGTTAAGACTCTTGAAGAGTACGGGATTGGGCGCCCCTCAACCTATGCCAGCACTTTGAACACGTTGGTGGAGCGCAAGTATGTTCGTTTGGACAAGCGTCGCTTCTTCCCTGAGGATGTGGGGATGGTGGTGAATGATCTCTTGACGCAGCATTTTACCACGTATGTTGACTATAACTTTACCGCCGGCCTTGAGGAACAACTCGATCAGGTGGCGCGGGGCGAGCTGCAGTGGCAGCCGCTGTTACAAACATTCTGGGAGCCGTTCATTACGCTTCTCAAGCAAAAGGAAGCAGAGGTAAGTAAGGATTCCCTTACCACGGAGGCTATGGATGAGGTCTGTCCCGACTGTGGCCGCCCCCTGGCCATTAAGCTCGGCCGGCGGGGAAAGTTCATTGCCTGTACCGGTTTTAAAGAGGGATGTACCTATACGCGCAACCTCGCTGAGGATGGAACGGTTGAGGAGCCGGTTTTTTCTGAGCAGTTGTGTGAGCTCTGTAATAAGCCGATGCTTGTAAAACAGGGCCGTTACGGAAAATACCTTGCCTGCTCCGGCTATCCTGACTGTAAAAATATTCAGCCTTTGGAGAAGCCGAAGGGGACTGGCGTTTCCTGTCCGGAATGCCAGCAGGGTGAGTTAACCCAGAAAAAGTCCCGCTACGGCAAGCTCTTTTATTCTTGCAACCGCTACCCCGATTGCCGGTATGCTCTCTGGGATGAGCCGGTGGCGACCCCCTGCCCCACCTGTGGGCATCCCGTGGTCGTCAAGAAAGTTTATAAGCGTAAGGGTGAGTTCCTTAAATGCCCAAAAGAGGGATGTGGATGGACCTCGGCATGACCCCAGTTGCCATAGTGGGGGCTGGTCTTGCGGGGTGTGAGGCTGCCTGGCAGTTGCAACGCCGAGGTGTCGCGGTTACCCTCTATGAAATGAAGCCACACCGCTTGTCACCGGCTCATCAGCTGCCCGGTATGGCGGAGTTGGTCTGCTCCAACTCTTTTCGAGGGGCCGACTTGACCAATGCGGTTGGTTTGCTGAAGGCCGAGTTGCGTGGCTTTGCTTCGCTCATTATGGAGGCGGCCGATGCTACGGCTGTTCCGGCCGGTGGTGCTCTCGCTGTTGACCGGGAGGCATTTTCTTCCTATGTAACGTCCGCTGTCCGTTCTTGTCCCCTCATAACGGTCGTTGAAAGGGAGTGCCTGGATGTGCCTGATCATCCTTTAGTAATCATTGCAACGGGTCCCCTGACCAGTGACGCTTTTGCGGCTTCCCTGCAGCGTCTGGTGGGGGAGCGGCTATACTTCTATGATGCGGTGGCTCCGATCGTTTCAGCCGAGTCCCTTGATGACGGGATTGTGTACGCCGCTTCACGGTATGGTAAGGGGGACGGGGATGACTATCTCAATTGTCCAATGGATGAAGGCCAGTACCGATCTTTCGTGACGGCCCTGAAGGGGGCGCAGCTTATTCAGCCCCATGCCTTTGAAAAGGCGGTACATTTTGAGGGCTGTATGCCGATTGAGGAGATGGCGGCACGGGGCGATGATACGCTGCGCTTTGGTCCGATGAAACCGGTTGGGCTCCCCGACCCAAAGACTGGAGAGGAACCGTATGCGGTGGTACAGCTCCGTACCGAAGACCTCCAGAAAAGTCGTTACAACCTCGTCGGCTTCCAGACGAAGATGACGTGGCCTGAGCAACGTCGTGTTTTACGTATGATTCCAGGTCTTGGTGAGGCTGTTTTTGAGCGCTATGGTGTTATGCACCGTAATACGTTTATAAATGCACCAGCCCTATTAACCCCAACCCTCCAGCTTGCCACGAATCCCTCCATTTTGTTTGCCGGGCAGATTACCGGTGTTGAGGGGTACGTCGAATCAACGGCCAGTGGTTTTCTTGCCGGCTGCTATGCGGCCTCGCTGACCAAGGGTGAATCGCCTAAAATCCCCCCCCGCCAGATGGCTCTTGGTGCAATACAGCACTACACGGTTGGGTCGGATGTACATACCTACCAGCCATCCAATATAACCTACGGCCTTTTCCCTCCTTTGACCGAGCGGCACCGTAAAAAGGAGCGCAAGGCTTTAATGGCGGAGCGTGCTCTGGCTGCCGCAACAAGCTATATCCCCTGAGGCGGAAATCCGCCTTACCTACTAGGCAAACCAATCCATAATATATTATACTGCTATTTTATATCGTCACCTGTTTCCATCGTGACGTACCAATCGGAGGTCTGCCGCCATGGCTGATGACCATACAGAGAACCCGCTCAAACGGATTGAAGATGTTTTGAAAGGGTGTGTTAAGTGCGGTACCTGCCGGGCAAACTGCCCGGCTTTTAGTGCTTTTGAACGGGAGCCTGCCACGGCACGGGGAAAGCTGGCCCTGGTGCAGCACCTTTTGAAGGATGATGTTGATTTAGATGACCAGATGTATGAAGCGATGTCCAAGTGCCTTTTGTGTGGCAGCTGTGTTGACCGCTGCCCCAACAGTGTGCCGACGGATGAGATTGTGGTGGCTGCCCGTGAAGCGCTGGCAAAGAAGCGTGGTCTGACTACCTTCCATAAGGCGGTTGGGCAGGTTATACAAAGCCGAACCCGTATGAAGCTCGGTGCGAAGGCTGCCGGCGTGCTTGGCCCGCTTTTCTTCAAAAAAGTCCCCGAAACCTCGGGACTCCGGCTTCGCTTCCCGCTCCCCTTTGTGGGGGACAAACGCTATATCCCTGCCATTGCAAAGACGGCCTTACTTGAGCGCTATCCGGAGGTTATCCCCGGTCAGCCAGGTAAACCGCGGGTGGCATTTTTTGTCGGGTGTATGACCAACTTTGTGTATCCACGGGTTGGGGTGGCACTGATTAAGCTTCTTATGCACATGGGCTGTACCATTATTCTGCCGAAGGACCAGCAGTGTTGTGGACTGCCTGGTATGTCGGGTGGTGATATTGAAACCGTGAAGTCGCTGGCGGAGCGGAACCTCGATTCCATGGAGCGCCATCAACCTGACTATGTGGTGAGTGCCTGTGCGACCTGCGGTGGTGCTCTGCACCGTCTCTACCCCTTGGTAGTTGGAAAGCGCAGTCCCGAACTGCGGGAGCGCTTAGACAGGCTTGCTGCAAAAACCATGGATGCTGCCCAGCTGCTCCATCAGCTTGGGCTTAATCCTGAGGAGACCGGTGCCGGGGCGGCCGGTCTGATTACCTACCACGACCCGTGTCACTTACGGACCCATAAGCTCTCGGCACAACCGCGTGAGCTGCTGAAGGGGACGCCGGGTCTCGAACTGGTGGAGATGGAGGGGGCTGACCGCTGCTGCGGTTTAGGTGGTACCTTCAACGTCTACCACTATGGTTCCTCCATGAAAATAAATGATACAAAGAGTGAGGCCATTATGGCCACCGGTGCGGCAGCTGTTGCCACCGGATGTCCCGGTTGTATGATGCAGCTGGATGACGGCCTGAAACAGCATGGCTCAACCGTGGAGGTTGTCCATACGGTTGAGCTCTTGGCGCGGCGCCTCTTGGATGAATAACAAGGTATTTTAGCAGTGCTGAAAAAAATTAACCGCGCTAAAATCAATTTCTTGCTAGTAAAACTCTTTTATTGACATTGTAATGGGTTTTGTATACAAACAGCGCACCAAAACAGGTTTATATTCCCACAGGATAGGGTGATGAGTAGCGATTTCAACATAGGCGCAAAAATCAAGAAATTACGACTGGCTAAAAAGCTGACCCTGCAGGCCGTCGCTCGCGAAACCGGGTTCTCACCTGCTCTTATTTCCCAGATTGAGAACAACAACGTATCGCCCCCCATAGCCACCTTGTCGAAAATAGCACGTTTTTTTGACGTCAAGATTGGGCACTTCTTTGCTGAGGAAGAGGAAGAGTGCCGCTATGAGATTGTTAAGGGGAATGAGCGTAAGATGATGCCACGGGTCATCTCGAGGGCTGGTACCAGCCAAGGGTATACCTACGAGTCCCTGTCATGGCGGAAGCAGAACAAAAAGATGGAGCCGTTTTTACTGACGGTCCACGAAAAACCGGCAGAAGAAAACCTCTACAGTCATGATGGTGAGGAGTTCCTCTTCATTATGTCGGGTACCGCTGAACTCCTGCTTGAGGATGAGCGTTTTGAGCTTACCCAGGGGGACTGCGTTTATTTCGATTCAAACCTGCGGCATCGCCTGCTTTCCAAAGATGGTGCCGAGGTGCAGGTCTTAGCCGTCGTGGCTCGTTAGCCACGCTCGGCATCTAACCCTTTCACGATTACTTTTATAGCGTCGTAGATCACACTGCAGAGGAAGGATGGTTCAGATGTCCAAAAAAGCGATTAAACCCTCACTGAAGAACCCGTTTGCTCCGCCAGAAACCGTCGAGTTCACCATTCCAGGAGAAATCCCGGGGAAGAAGGGCGGCTATGAGGAGGCGATGAAGGAGGGGCATGACCTCATCCAGCGCCCGATCAAGTCGGTTAGCATTGCCCAGATTGAGAAACAGCACTTTAAGAAGCGTATGACGGTCTGGGAGCGCATCAAGGTTCTAACCGAGCAGGAGCCAAACATCCTGTTTCAGAACTGGGGTAAGAATCTAGACGGTGCCTCCTTGGTGACGGGGATTCTGAACGTCCAGGGCAGAGACGTTGCGCTGTATGGCCATGACTTTACGGTCCGTGCCGGTTCCATTGACTCCACTAACGGTCGTAAGCTGGCGCTCTTGTTCCAGATGGCCGGTGAAAAAGGGATTCCGGTTGTCGGTATGAACGATTCGGCTGGGGCCTTCGTTCCGGCCGGTGTTGGTGGTCTTGACGGTTATGCTGAGGCGTTTACGGCGCTGCGTAAAATAAGCGGCGTTGTCCCCTCCATCATGAACATGTTCGGCTTCAACGCCGGTGGTGGTTCCTACCTCCCCCGTCAGGGAAGTTTTGTTATTCAGCCAAATGATACCTTCTTTGGTTTGACCGGACCGGGTGTTGTTAAGTCCGTTCTTGGTGAGGATGTTACCCCGGAGGAGCTTGGCGGCCCGTTGGTACACGGCGCTTCCGGTGTTGCTGACCTGACCGTTGAGGATGAAGTTGGCGCCCTGCGTGCAACCATTCAACTGTTAAGCTACCTGCCAAGCAACAACAGTGTTATGGCACCTTTCCAGAGCACTTCTGACCCCATCGATCGTAAGACTTGGGAGATTAACACCCTTTTAAAGAAAGCCTTTAACTCACCAACCGGCTTCAATACACCGTTTGATGTTTCCATTTTGATTCAGCAGATCTGTGACCACGGTGACTATTTTGAGGTACAACCAAACCGTGCCCGTGAAGCCATCACCGCCTTTGGCCGTCTTGGTGGTAATGTTGTCGGCTTCGTTGCCAACAACTCAGCCGTTGCCTCCGGTCAGATTTCGGTGGATTCGGCTCTGAAGATTGCCCGCTTTAACCGTTTCTGTAACATCTACAATATCCCGATGATCTTTATGGAAGATACGACCGGCTTCCTGCCGGGTCGTGAGCAGGAAGCCCGTGGTATTGTCCATGCCGGTCGCGCCATGCTCGATTCCATCGTTGATATCCGGACGCCACGTATTCTCCTGATTCTCAGAAATGCCTTCGGTGGTGCTTACGCATCCTACAATAACTACCCGACCGGTGCAGACCTTGTTCTGGCTCTGCCGACAACCCGTCTGGCCGTTATGGGTCCTGCCGGCAAAGAGTTCGTCTATAAAGATGAGCTGCGTAAGCTGCGCGCCTCTGTAAAAGGTCGTGTGCAGCAGGGCGTCCAGGATCGTGTTGCCGCTGGTATGGAGGCAGGTGCTGCCGCTGGTGATGCCGAGAAGGATGTTGCGGATTGGCTCAAGCTTGAGGAAGCAGCTCTCAATCTGCGCTATGAGAAGGAACTTATGAACCCGAAGGAAGGTCTGGCCTTGGGCTCGATCTCTTCGTTGGTCATGCCGACCGACCTGCGTAAAGTGCTTGGCGAGAATATGAACTTCCTGCTCCGCCACTATAAGCCGAGCGCGATGCAGTCGGTACAGCGCGAGTTCCACTAAACGTTCACTGAAATCATCGTAGATTGGAGATATACCATCATGCCACAGACTGATTACTATAAGCACAATCCACTGATCCACCGTGACCGCCGGCTGAAAAATGCCGACTCGGAGTGGGTTCGTTCCTTCTCCTGCGAAGACCTAAAGCCACTGATTGTTTGCCGCGGACCGATTCGGAAAGAGGCGATGGACGTTTATGAAGAGATGGGAATCAGCCATTACGGTATCCTGCTCTCCGAAAAAGACTCCATAGTCTATCCGAACGCCCTGGCTCCTGAACTGCGTCAACTGACTGACTCCAAGCGGGTGCATCGCGTACCAGACTACACGGGGGCAAGTAAAGAAGAGCGTGTTGAGCGGATGCAACAGATTATCAGCATCGCGAAGGATAATAACTACGATTCAATCTTTGCCGGTTATGGTTTCATGGCAGAGGATGAAGAGTTTGTTACCTGCATCGAGCAGGCCGGCTTAAAGTTCATTGGTCCCTGCAGCTTAACCCAGGGGCGCGCCGGCAAGAAAGATGAAGCAAAGCGTACGGCTCAACAGGTTGACGTTAGTACCACCCCTGGTATTGATAACGTAACCGCCCGGACCCTGGTTAAGAAGTACAGCACCCGTGACAAGATGCTGGCCATGGCCAAGAGCAAGGGGATAGAGCTTTCTTCGGCGACCCTGAAGAACACCAAGCAGCCTCTTGAGCAGTTGGCGGATCAGATTCTGATGGCCTCCTATGCCAAAGGACTGGACCTTTTTACTATCGATGAACTTTGCGCTCAGGTGCAGGCAGAAGTTACGGAACTGTTCCGTAACTACCCCCGCAGCCGTTTCCGCCTCAAGGCAATCGGTGGTGGTGGTGGTAAAGGGCAGCGGATTCTCGGTGCTAACCTCTTGGCGTTAAAAAACGCTGACGAGAAAGCCATTGCCAAGGCTGCCGCTGAGGCACCTGCCATGGTCCGCGAAATCCTGAACGAAGTAAAAGCCAACGGTGTTGGCGACAACAAAAACGTTCTGATTGAGCTCAATATTGAGCAAACCCGCCATAATGAAATTCAGCTCCTGGGTAACGGCAGCTGGTGTGTTGCCCTTGGTGGTCGTGACTGCTCCTTGCAGATGCATGAGCAGAAGCTTTTAGAAGTTTCCGTTACGCAAGAGGGACTGCTGACCGCCATTGCCAAGGCCAAGGCCGCCGGCAAGAAGCTTGAAGTGAAGGCGCTTGAATCTGACTTGAAAGTTCTGAAGCGCATGGAGGAAGAGGCTGCACGTTTCGGCCAGGCTGTTGCTCTTGATTCCGCCTCCACCTTCGAGTGTATTGTTGACCGTGACCGGCACTACTTTATGGAAGTGAACACCCGTATTCAGGTTGAGCACCGTGTTACGGAGCTTTGCTACAGCCTGAAGTTTACCAACCCCAAGAATAAAAATGACTTCTTCATCGTGGAGTCGTTGGTTGAGGCCATGGCACTTTTGGCCCTCCATAAAGACCGCCTGCCGAAGCCTGAGCGTGTGGTTCGTTTCGACGCTTCGGTTGAAGCCCGTCTGAACGCAACTGATGCCTCCTTGTCACCACACGCCGGTGGTATGATCCGTTACTGGTCTAAGCCGATTGCCGGTGAAATCCGTGACGACCAGGGTATCAGCATGCTGAACCCGGACACCAACCAGTTCATGAAGTACAAGGTTGCCGGAGCCTATGACTCTAACATCGCCTTGTTGCTGACTAAGGGTGTTGACCGCCTGGATAGCTATGAGTGCCTCTCCAAAGTTCTGCGCAGTACGACGTTACGTGGTAGCTCACTGGCCACCAACCTTGAGTTCCACTACGGACTGGTGAACTGGTTCTTGGGACGCAACGTTATGGCAAAGCCGACCACCCGCTTTGTCGTACCGTATTTGACTCTGGTTGGGACGCTGAAGGAAGCGGCAAATCAGCTTGATGTTGTCCATGCCTTCTTCCAGATGAAGAAGCATTACGCCAAGAAGGTCAATGAGCAGTTTGCTGACCAGCCGGATGTTCTGGCAAAAGAACTGAAAAATATGTCGAGCCTCTTGGACCGTAAGGGAACTCTGATCACCCGTCCGATGGAGCGCCTGCTGGGCGACCCGCATCTGCTTTCAGGTTGGTTGTCATTGAACACCAAGAACTTTAAGCTTGAAAAAGGGAAAGTGGTCTGGCTGCGTAACCCGCTAGGTGTTTTGAAGGACACCTATGATTATCTGCACATGGATTACCGTCCCCACAAGCCGGCTGCAGAAATTATCTGGGATCACGATAATGAGCTTTTAACGCAGGCCATTTCCTTCTACCAGACCATCCGTGAGCATTTTGGTCTTGATAAGGACGAATACGATAAACTGAACGTAATTCTTCAGAAGGAAAAGCCGCAGGGTGGTTTTGACGCCACGACCTGGGAAGAAATCCGCTCAGCTCATTATGGCCATGAGGTCGGCCTGGAACTTTTGGGGATGCTCTTCCTGGTCGGTATCAACACCAAGTTCTGGGATATGTGTGTTCTGGATGACCTTGAGATTGTTATCCCGGATTACCTGACTGACCCTGAGCTGCAAAATCGTATGAAAAAAATTCTGGTTCCGCCGCCTGCAACCAAGGCAGATGAAATCGTTTCCGTCTGCGGTGGTATGTACTACGGCCAGGAAGGCCCCGGGCTGCCTCTGTTTGTTCACGAAGGGATGCACTTCGAGAAGGATCAGCCGCTCTACATCATCGAAGTTATGAAGATGTTTAACACGGTTCGTGCACCGTTCTCCGGTACCATTGATAAGATTACCGTTGAAGGAGCAGAGGGGACCATCGTTCAGAAGGGGCAGCAGCTCTTTAAGATCACTCCTGATGAGAAGATGGTTGATGTTGATCCGGCCGTTCTGGAAAAAGAGCGTCGTGATAGCACCAACGGTTATTTAAAAGGTATCCTGTAGTGATGAAACCGCCGGAGGCGCATGGGCGCCTCCGGCATGTTCCTGTACGTATGGTAAGGCTCCATGACCAAAGTCCTGGGGCCTTTGATGCAGAGACTCTGACACGACGAGGCGAGGTAGCGACTATGGCATCATTCGATACAAAAACCACCACCGAGTGGGAAAAGCTGGCAGCGAAAGAGATAAAAAAGGACAGCACCGACAGTCTGCTCTGGGATACCCCTGAGGGGATTCAGGTCAAGCCGCTCTATACCTTGACTGATCTTGAAAAGCTGGAAAATATCGACACCATGCCGGGCTTCTCGCCCTTTATGCGTGGCCCTAAAGCGACCATGTATGCCGGCCGCCCTTGGACCGTTCGTCAGTATGCCGGGTTCTCAACGGCTGAAGAATCGAATGCCTTCTACCGCCGTAACCTGGCTGCCGGCCAACAGGGGCTCTCGGTTGCGTTTGACCTGGCAACTCACCGTGGCTATGATTCAGACCACCCTC
The DNA here is from genome assembly GCA_964456065.1 of uncultured Geobacteraceae bacterium. Classification (GTDB taxonomy): domain Bacteria; phylum Desulfobacterota; class Desulfuromonadia; order Geobacterales; family Pseudopelobacteraceae; genus Trichlorobacter. The sequence continues at coordinate 10,199 of CAYVYW010000001.1, read as the reverse complement.
GGGTTGTTGGTGATGTTGGTAAAGCCGGTGTTGCCATTGATTCCATTCTTGATATGGAAGTGCTCTTTAAAGATATCCCCCTTGGGGATGTCTCCGTTTCCATGACGATGAACGGTGCTGTTTTACCGATTCTTGCTCTCTATATCGTTGCTGCTGAGGAGCAAGGGGTTTCCCAGGACCGCCTGGCCGGCACTATCCAAAATGATATTCTTAAAGAGTTCATGGTTCGTAACACCTACATCTATCCGCCGACCCCTTCGATGCGGATTATTGCGGATATTATCGAGTATACAAGTAAATACATGCCGAAGTTCAATTCAATCTCCATCAGTGGCTACCACATTCAGGAAGCAGGAGCCAACAACGTCCAGGAGCTTGCTTTCACGCTGGCCGACGGTGTTGAGTATGTAAAGGCGGCGCTTGCCAAAGGACTGGAAGTTGATCAGTTTGCACCACGCCTCTCCTTTTTCTTTGCCATTGGCATGAACTTCTTTATGGAAGTGGCCAAGCTGCGCGCTGCTCGTTTCCTTTGGGCGGAGCTTATGTCTCAGTTTAACCCGAAAAATCCGCTCTCCCTGGCACTCAGGACGCATTGCCAGACCTCGGGCTGGAGTTTGACGGAGCAGGACCCGTACAATAACGTTATCCGGACCACCATCGAAGCCATGGCAGCGGTATTGGGCGGAACCCAGTCCCTGCACACCAATGCCCTTGACGAGGCGATTGCACTTCCGACCGACCATTCAGCTCGGATTGCCCGTAACACCCAGTTGGTAATTCAGGAAGAAACCGGCATAACCAAGGTTGTTGACCCACTGGCAGGCTCCTACTATGTGGAGAGCTTGACGGCATCATTGATTGCCGAGGCCCGTGCCTTGATGAGCGAGATCGATGGTCTGGGGGGGATGACAAAGGCGATTGAGTCCGGTATGCCGAAGCTGAAAATCGAGGAGTCGGCAGCTCGGAAACAAGCCCGTATCGATAGCGGCCTTGATGTTATTGTTGGGGTAAACAAGTATATCCTGAAAGATGAAAAGCAGATTGATGTCCTTGATATTGACAACACGGCGGTACGTGAAGCCCAGATTGCCCGCCTGAAAAAACTCCGTGCAGAGCGCGATGAGGCTGCCTGCCAGGCGGCATTGTCGGCAGTTACTGCCGTTGCTGAGGGGGGCAGTGGTAACCTTTTGGAGGTCTGTGTTGAAGCCGCCCGTAAGCGCGCCTCCGTTGGCGAAATTTCAGACGCCATGGAGAAAATCTTCGGTCGCCACAAGGCAGAGATCAAACTGGTATCGGGAGTATACGGAAAAGTGTTCGAAGAGAATGAGAATTTTAAGTCCCTCCAGGCCGATGTCGATCGCTTTGCAGAAGAAGAAGGTCGCCGTCCCCGTATTCTGGTGGCCAAGATGGGGCAGGATGGGCACGACCGCGGCGCCAAGGTTATTGCAACCGCCTATGCCGATGTTGGCTTTGATGTGGATATGGGACCTCTTTTCCAGACGCCGGCCGAGACTGCAAAGATGGCCGTTGAAAACGATGTCCATGTCGTTGGTGTGTCAAGTCTCGCCGCCGGCCACAAAACACTGGTGCCACAGCTGGTGGATGAGCTGAAAAAGCTTGGCGCCGATGACATTATTGTTGTCTGTGGCGGGGTTATCCCCCGCCAGGATTATGATGAATTGTATAAGGCAGGGGCGGCCTGTATCTTTGGACCGGGCACGCCGATTACCCGTTCAGCAGCAGAGACGCTGGCTGCCATAAAGGCTAAGCGGAAGCACTAATGGATGTAGAAACGCTCTCCGGACAAATCCGTCAGGGTAGTATTCGTGCCATCGGCAAGGGTATTACTCTGATTGAGAGCACCAAGCCGGAACATGTTCAGCAGGCTGGGATACTTTTAGACCGACTGCTGCCCTTTAGTGGTAACAGCCTGCGCATTGGTATTACCGGTGTTCCTGGCGTAGGTAAGAGTACCTTTATTGAATCGTTTGGTACGTTTTTGACCGGCAAGGGACATAAAGTTGCGGTTCTTGCCGTGGACCCCTCCTCCCAAATTACGGGGGGTAGTATTTTAGGGGATAAGACCCGCATGGAAGAACTTGCGCGGGATGAGAAGGCCTTTATTCGACCATCACCTGCTGGTGAGACGCTGGGTGGTGTGGCACGGCGGACACGGGAGACCATGCTGCTCTGTGAAGCCGCCGGGTTTGATGTGGTGATTGTGGAAACGGTTGGTGTTGGTCAGTCTGAGACGACCGTTGCCTCGATGGTAGATTTTTTTATGTTACTGCAGCTTGCCACTGCCGGTGATGAATTGCAGGGGATTAAAAAAGGGGTTATGGAACTGGCAGATGCCATTGTTGTCAACAAGGCTGACATCGACCCGCAGAAAACCCTATTGGCAAAAGGGCAGTATGAAAATGCCCTGCATATCCTGAGGCCTAAAAGTAAAAACTGGCAGGTGCCGGTACATACGGTGAGCGCCCTGAAGCAGGAAGGTGTTGCTGCTATCTGGGACATGTTGCTTGCATTCAAAGAAACCATGCAGACCAGTGGTGAGTTTGAAGAGGCAAGAAAGCGTCAAGCCGTTGATTGGATGTGGGCCCTTGTGATGGACGACCTGAAAAGACTTTTTATGCATAACGGGCAGGTCAAGCGGATATACCAGCAGATGGAAGATAATGTTGCCAGTGGCATAACAACACCATCGGCAGCTTCGAGACGCCTTCTTGATGTATTCAGAAAATTGTAGGGGGAATCATGTTACAGAAAATTAACCATATTGGCATTGCTGTGCAATCATTGGATGCAACCCTGCCATTTTACCGCGATGGCCTCAATATGCCGTTTTGTGGCATTGAAGAGGTTGCCGATCAAAAAGTACGGGTGGCTATGCTGGGTATTGGGGAATCCAAGATAGAACTTCTAGAGCCCACAAGCCCTGATAGCCCCATTGCAAAGTTTTTGGAGAAGAACGGCCCCGGTATTCACCACATCGCGTATGAGGTGCTGGATGTGGCGGAGGCTATACAGCACATGCTCAAAGAAGGGGCACGTATGGTGGATCAAGAGCCACGCCAGGGCGCCCATGGGACGAAAATTGCCTTTGTGCACCCAAAGAGCAGCCATGGTGTTTTAACCGAGCTTTGCCAGGTAGGTCATTGAAACCGGTACGGAATAAGGAATTGCGGCACAAGATAGTGTATTTTAGTGCTTGACACTTGTTTTATTTATGGTATAAATACTGAAAAAAATAAAACATATAACTAGTTGAATATATTGATCTGCGCCATAACTTGCTGTAATTATTAAAATTCAGAAAGGTGGTGATATGCTAAGAAACAAAGCATATGTGATTAAACGGTAATCAAAGAACTAGTTCAATAGATTAACATTTAAAGCAGGACCTAACCCCACAAAGGAGGAAGTACCACATGACAAAGTTCCAAAAGCAAATGCTCACCATCGCAGCAGCAGGCGCCCTGACCGCAGTTACCGCACTGCCGGCCATGGCTCTGGAGAACGAGTTCCACGGGATTTACAACTTTAATGCAATTTTCGCTAACTACAACGGCACAATTAACCCTACTACAGTGCAAACTAACAAGGCAGATCAGTCACTTGAGCAACGTGTACGGCTTCAGTACATTGCTAAGGCAAGTAACGACCTTAAATTAGTTACCCATTTCGAAATTAACAATAAATGGGGTGCTAAGGATACACTAGTAGACAATGATGGCAAAACCCCGGACGTTGCCGGTTCTGATTTGGATACGGATGGATTGAATATTTTAACAAAGCATGCATATCTGGACTTTAATGCAGTTAAGGGCGTTAATGTTACAATAGGTCTGCAAGCTTACAAAGATGCTCTTGCTGGTATTGTTATTGATGCGGATGTCCCAGGTGTTTATGTAAACACTGCCATTGCCGGAGTTCAAACAAAATTAGGTATGGCTCGCTATGCCGACAATAAGCTGCTTGACGCTGGAACTGGCTCGTTTGTTGGTGATCAGAATACTGATTTTTACTCCTTAGATACCAATTACGCTCTTAATAAAGATACGAAAGTTGGAGTATCATACTATCTGCTTAATAACACAGTAACAACAGACCATAACACCGCTCATACCGTTGCTTTGACTGGTGCAACTAAAGTAGCTGGAATTGATTTGGCAGGTTTTGTTGCTATGCAGAACGGTAAAGCTGGCGCGAATCAGGCTCACTATGAGGGGCTAGCCTATAATTTAAGGGCATCCATGAAGGCCGCTGGCGGTACGATTAAAGCAGGTTACTTGTATGCATCAGGTGATGATGATGGAGTCGATAACGGCGCCTGGAAAAACACAGGGGTAACTACTTACAATGACTCGGGAATGATGCTTATTGTCCGTAATACTGCACATAACGTAACTTCTACAAGTTCTTTTATAGGTGGTAATGATATGTTTAATATTACTAACCTCCGCGTTCTGCATGTTGGTTATGCAACGAGCTTGTCTGACAAATTAAGTGCACAAGTGAATGTAGGCGCACGTTGGGCTAATGAGGCTGCCACTGATACTGTAAAAGGCTTTACCGCTGCTGAAGTAAACGGTGAGATTGCCTATAAGCTTTATCCTAATATGACTGTGTTGGCACAAGCTGGATATGCAAGCCTTGATAGCGAGTATGCAGGTAAAGACCCGTATACTGCACGTGCCGGTATCCGTTTTAGCTTCTAACTAAATGTAGTAGGTGGATGTTATGGGGGCTCATTATGTAATGAGCCCCTTTTTTTCTTGTTAGTCATAATCAGCAAGTTTTCTTGGACCATGAAAGACAGCTAAGGTTCCATCAATATGTACATGCACCCAGACTTTTACTCTTATGTAGTTGCATCGATAATCACTCTTTGGAATCTGTAGTATTTTATTCTCGAAGCTGACGCAGTTGTCGCATCCAACAGTTCTTTCATAGCGTTCACAGAGAGTATCCTTGAGTGGTGGTCCAATATACGGTGTAAATGCTGTTCCTTCCTCCCGTGCGGCATGGGTGAATCTTTTGTTGAAGGCCGGGAGATAGGTCTCTTGCAGATAGCGATTGGCCTCTGTCATCGTAGTAATATTCATCAGGGCCAACTCTTTAGGCAGACGGCTCTGATGGGTAGCAAAAGCTCGTTCAGAGCGTCCACGGGCTTCTGGTGAATAAGCAGCTATCATCGTAACACCAAGGCGTCCTAAGGCCTGACCAAACTGTGTCAGATTTGCCTTGTCAACTTTCCCTCCTGCGGCAGGAGTATGCCAGTAGTGACTCCCGCGGTCAGAGTAAAAACTACAGAACAGACCATGGGAGGCAATAACATCCTGTACCCCTCGTAAACTGCTTATGGTCCCTTCTTCAGCACAAAAGAACATCGAATAGTGATTATTGGTGGCATCATCCATCGTGCTGATTAAGTCCCAACGTTGACCGGGTACCCACTCATGGGTGCTACCATCTTGATGAATCATCATACCAGGAAGAGCTGATGCTTCACGGCGCTTGCGGTGGACTCCTTTACGCTTCTTACGAGGAATTACTCTTGCTCTTTGCAGATGATCCTTTACCCAGGTGTAGCTGCGAATGCCTCCTTGCTTTAGATACCAGTCGTGAAAGTGACTGGCGCTCCAACCCTGGTGATGATTGGTATAAACATCTACAAGCGCAATAACTTCGTCCACCGGAGCGCGACGATGGGATACTTGCGTCAAACGCTTGTCGCTCAGCCCAGAAAGGCCACTCTCCTCATAACGGTTAATATAGCGACGGAAACTACGATCGCTCACACCAAGAATCAGAGCCGCCTCCTCTTGGCTCAGACGATGCTCACACCAGCCACGATAAGCTTCTTCAAAACGCATCTGTTTGGTCTCCTCTAACCATTGTGTCCGATTCATCTAACACCCCCATGTGGGGAGTACGATAAACCGGACAGATTATAAGCTAGCTACAAAGGTAAACATTTTAAGTTGATTAAAAGATGGTATTTGATATTGTATATACGCTGAAAAATCGACGGTTATGTTGCGAGGGGCAGATGATAAAATATCTCAAAATCATTCTGGTATGTTTAATAGTTAGCGTTGGTACTACAGCCTCAGCTGAAGGGCTTCGTGTTTTTGTTGCGCCTTTTACGGTTATCGGCTCAGGTCTCGATAAACAAGAGACTAGTATGGTTTTACAGTCACTGCTTTCCGCAAGGCTTTCAAGTGAGAACGTTTTGCCTGTGCATGCTGAAGCCGATGCACAAATTACATTACGGGGTACTCTTGTAGCCTTGGGCTCTCAATATAGTCTCGATGTGTTAATTTTAGATGCTGACAAAAAAGTAATAGCGCGCAAGGCGTTGACGGGCTCTGATAAGCAAATACCGCTGTTTAGCCTTTCTGATTCTATAGCTAAATCACTCGTTACTGAGCTTGGAAAGATTCCTAAAGTAGCAAAGTCTGACGTCAAGAATAACGCGCAACCGAATCGAAGTGCTTTGTTATACAAAAACAGAGATACCAATAAAGATATCGTTTATGCGAAGCAATCTATGACGAAGGAAAAACTTGTTGCTGTACCTCGTATGCAAGGCGGTTTCAATTTGGTAAGACTTTTACCCGATGGTAAAGCTATGGCTTTAACAGGTAGCAGAAATATAAAGATAATAGATTTAGAGACGCGTAAAAGTTCAACTGAGACGCAGTTAGAAGTGGGAAGTCAGATAATAAATATTGATATAGTGCCTGAAGTTTCTCATGCTAAAACGCTGCTTGCGGTAACATATGTACACATGAATACGGTTTATACCGCCATTTACGAATATGCACAGGCGAAACTTCAACCCATAGCTCTTAAAGAACCTTTTTATGCCCGTGCAGTCCGCTTGAGTGGGAAGACGGCTAAACTTTATATTCAAGAGCAAGGGAGCGAATCAGAGCGTTATTATGGCGATGTCTACGAAGCATCATGGGATGGTAAAAGACTTTTAAAAGGACGCAAGGTGTTGTTGCCCCGCTATGGAAGCCTCTATAATTTTAATCAGTTTACTGATCAGTCTGGAGAGGTCTTAACCATAGTTTATGATGATAACGGTTACCTTGTCGTCTATGATGCAGCATCGAAGCCTATTTGGAAAAGCAATGATAAGTTCGGTGGCTCTGAACTTTCCTACTCAATTCGCGATGTCGCAAATATTACAAAAACTGGGAAAGAGTACCGCCTGTTCTTTATGAATCAGCGTGTTGAGGTAACTGATTCACAGGATCTTCTGGTTGGCTACAATGATGGTACTTTTGTTGTTGGTGATTCCAGAACCTACAAAAAGGGTGTTGTGTATAATTTTGCCTGGAACGGAAGTGCCTTAGAAGAAGTATGGCGGACCAAAGAGTCGCAGAGTTACATGCCCGATTTTGAGTATGACCCTAAAACGAAAACGCTCTACCAGTTACAGCTCGTGCAAAGGGAGGACCCTTTTAAGGGTGACGCCGCCATGAGCTCAATCATTATCAAGAAGGTTGAGTAATGTCGACGCAATCAAGTTCTGTTTGTCTGCCAAGGGGCGTTACGGATAGGCTACATGGTACGGCAACGCGTATTCGATATATCGAGGAGACGGTTTTAGAAACAAGCGCCCATTGGGGGTATCAATTGGTATTCCCTGCACGTCTTGAGTTTGAAGATGTTGTTGCTCTTGGTGGTGGTCGGGATTTAGTCGGCAAGGCTTTCAGGTTTGATGACTGGGAATCGGGGCGTATGATGACGGTTCCCCCGGATTTAACGCCCCAGCTCGCGAGAGTCAGTGCGACGCGGATGCACTCCTTACCCTATCCACACCGTTTAAGTTATAGTGGTGTGGCATTACGGCATACAGAATCACAAAGCGGGCAACAGCGTGAGATCCTTCAGGCTGGCGCTGAATTAATTGGAAGCCCCTCTCCTGTAGCAGATGCTGAAATGCTGCTCATTGTTACACAGTTAGCCGAGAAGCTCGGCCTTAAGAACTTTACCATCAACATCGGCCATGCTGGTATCTGTAAAGGGGTTTTGGCTGCGCTTGGGCTGTCTGAAAACAGTGCTGTTATGGATGCTATTTCCCTCAAGGATAAAACCGGTATTCAGCAATATATCGAGTCTTCCGGCTGTCCAGATGCTGATACGAAACAATTGTTAGCCTTAACCCGCCTTTTTGGTGGATCAGAAACGCTAGCAAAAGCCCGCTCCCTTTCATGGAACCCCACAACGCAATCGGCGCTTGATAACCTCCAACGCATTATAGAGACGCTCCTCGCATCTGGTGTGAATATCGCCAAGTACTTAACGTTTGATCTTGGTGAGACGAGGGGGCTCGACTATCATACCGGAATTACCTTCGAAGGTTTTACCCCAGAGATTGGTGAAGCTTTGTTTTCTGGTGGTAGATATGATACACTTATGCAGAATTATGGTGTTGATATGCCGGCGACAGGATTCACGTGCAATGTGGGGGCTGTTGCTAAGGTGCTTGATCTTCAGCAGGGGCTTATGCAGAAGCCGGCTCCGCATATTGTGGTGCTTGGCTTAGATGCGATGTATTTGAAGCTGAGCCAGCAACTGAGAGATAGAGACCTTTCTGCCGTATCATTGGAGGCAGATAGCTATCAGCAAGGGCTCGCATATGCCCAGGCACATGGTATCCCTTTTGTGATTCACCCCACGAGTGACGGTGGTTTCGATCTGATAAAGTGTTCAGATATGCATAAACAGCACTTTCGTGATGATAAGTCTCTTGAAACTATAGTAACAATAGTAAGAAACGGTTAGGAGCGTTCATTTTTATGGCTAATGTCGTGGTTGTTGGTGCCCAGTGGGGCGATGAAGGCAAGGGTAAGGTTGTTGATATCTATACCGAGTTCGCCGATGAGATTGTTCGTTACCAAGGTGGTAATAACGCAGGCCACACCCTTGTGGTTGGTGATGAGAAGGTTGTTTTACACCTCATCCCTTCAGGGGTATTGCATGCCGGCAAGCGTTGTGTCATTGGCAACGGGGTAGTTCTGGATCCTGAGGTCTTTATTCAGGAAGTCAAGAAGCTTAAAGATGCAGGTCGCCTGCAAGATGATGGCACTTTATTGCTTTCAGAGTCTCTTCACATCATCATGCCGTACCACAAGCGCCTTGACATCGCCCGTGAAGCCCAAAGCGGCGACAAGAAAATTGGCACCACAGGCCGTGGTATTGGACCATGCTATGAGGACAAGATTGGCCGCCGCGGTATTCGTTTAATGGACCTCATCGACCCTGTCACTTTTTCGCGAAAACTTCGTGAAAACCTCGAAGAGAAAAATGCCGTTCTCGAACGTTTAGGTGCCGAGCCCTTCGGCTATAATGAAATTTACCGTGCGTACCAAGACTTTGCACAGGAGCTGAAAGTCTACATGGCCGATACTTCGCTGGTTTTGGCAAAATCAATTGCACAAGGTAAGCGGCTGCTTTTCGAAGGGGCTCAGGGGACGTTGCTGGATGTTGATCATGGCACCTACCCGTTTGTAACTTCCTCTTCTACCTGTGCCGGCGGTGCCGCTACCGGGACGGGCGTTTCGCCCCGTGAAGTACACGAGGTAATTGGTATCTCAAAAGCATATGTCACTCGCGTTGGCTCAGGCCCTTTCCCAACTGAACTTACTGATGACACCGGAGAGCAACTACGTGCGGTCGGCGGTGAGTTTGGTGCCACAACAGGACGTCCTCGGCGTTGTGGCTGGTTTGACGCCATGGTTATTCGCTATGCTGTCCGCATTAATGGTTTGACGGGCATTGCTTTGACAAAGCTTGATGTCCTAAGTTCGTTCAATACCATAAAAATCTGTACGGGATACCGCTTTGAGGGTAAGGAGCTGGAGACCTTACCGGCTAAGCTAGAAGTATTTGAAAACTGCGAACCGATGTATGAAGAGTTTGCTGGATGGAATACTGACATTTCTTCGGTGTCACGTTTTGAGGACCTACCCGAGCAGGCGAAGAAATATGTCAAGCGCCTTGAAGAGTTGGCGGGCTGTCCGATTGTTATGGTTTCCGTCGGCCCCCGCCGGGATCAGACCATGATGTTGAAAAATCCGTTTGGAGTATAAAAAAGAGTTGACACTCTTTTCTAAAAAGGTGTAAATAGAGATTCCTTTGAGCCGCTAGCTCAGATGGTAGAGCACCTGACTTTT